>JAUNTZ010000018.1 GCA_030538425.1 Paracoccus sp. (in: a-proteobacteria)
TCGCCGATATGTATGTCGCGCTGAACACCGCCCGCGCCTATGTCTATGAGGTCGCGCGGGCCTGCGATGCGGGGAAGGTGACCCGTCAGGACGCGGCAGGCGCGGTGCTTTACGCAAGCGAACAGGCGATGGTGCAGGCGCATCAGGCCGTGCAGGCTCTGGGTGGTGCGGGCTTCCTGAATGACAGCGTGGTCAGCCGCCTGTTCCGCGATGCGAAGCTGATGGAAATCGGCGCGGGCACCTCGGAGATCCGCCGGATGCTGATCGGGCGTGAGCTGATGGGGCTGACCTGACGAGACGCGAAGCGGAGCCGGGCGATGAAGCGAATTGCGTTCTGTCTTGCCGTTCTTGCCGCACCCGCTGCGGCGCAGGATGGCGCGGGGCCGGACGCTGCGGCGCTGCTTGATGGCTGTCTGGACGGGGCGCGGGCGCAGGATCAGCTCTCCGCGTGGGACAGCTGCATCGGAGTTGTCTCACGCGCCTGTCTGGAGGCGTCGGGCGGCAGTTCGACCGTCGCCATCGCGACCTGTCTGCGGCAGGAATATGAGCTTTGGGACGCAAGGCTGAACCAGTCCTATCAGGCCGTTCTCGCCGCGTCTGAAGCGACGGACAAAGAGATGGCAGAACTTGGCTCGGCGGCTGAGGCTCAGGCCCCGCTGTTGCGCGAGATGGAACAAAGCTGGACCCGCTTTCGCGACGCGGCCTGCGCATATGAGCGCAGCCGTTGGGGCGGGGGCACCGGAGGCGGCCCGGCTGCGCTTGATTGCATGATAAGGCTGACCGCGCAGCACTCTGTCTGGCTGCAACAATATGAAAGCGACGCCGTGCGCTGATGGGCGCGCTAGAACAGAAGGGGGTAGGGAGGTTTCAATGTCATATCGTATCGCGCTGATCGCCGCGCTGCTGGCCTGTCCGTCCGTGGGTTTTGCGCAGGATGACCCGGTCTATGACCCCTCAATCCTTGCTTCCTGTCTGGACGGCGCCACGGGCGAGGCCCGGGCCGATTGCACCGATGCCGGGTTTTCGGAATGTATGGCGCAAGAGGCTGCGCAAAGCACATATGGCATGAATACCTGCATCGCCTGGGCGCTTGACGATTGGGACGAGCGCCTGAACGCGACCTATCAACAGGCGATGGCGCAGGCCCGCGCGCAGGGCCGTGAGGGCGCCTTGCGTCAGCGCCAACGCGACTGGATTGCCGCGCGCGATGCGACCTGCACGCAGGAGGCAGAGGCGGCCAGCGGCGGCACGTTGTCAGGGGTGATCCATGGCGATTGCCTGCGCCGTGAGACCGCCGCGCAAACCCTTGTTCTGGAACGCGAGGCGGGCCTGCAATGAGAACCCTTGTCGGCCATGATTACGCGGCGCTCTACGCGGGGTTTCGCTGGGATTTCCCGGCGCGGCTGAATATGGCCGGACAATGCCTTGCCCATGACCCTGCGCAGGTCGCGATCATCGAATATGACGGCGCGCCCCGTCCGGTGAGTTATGGCGAACTCGCCGCGATGACCGACCGGCTTGCCTATGCCCTCGCCGCCGCCGAGGGTGAGCGTATCGGCGTTCTGCGCACCCAAAGCGCATGGACCGCCGCCGCCCATCTGGCGGTCTGGGCCTCTGCGGCGATCTCGATCCCGCTGTTCAAGCTGTTCGGCCCCGAGGCTCTGGCCCTGCGGCTGGAGGATGCGGGCGTGACCACCGTCATTGCCGACCCCGAGGGGCGCGAGGCCCTGCGCGGTTTCGACCATCTGCGGGTGATCGTGCCTGAGGACGGGCTGCCCGATGGCGGTCCTTTCACGATCCGCGAGACCGGGCCTGAGACCCCCGCGCTGATCATCTACACCTCAGGCACAACCGGCGCGCCCAAGGGGGCGGTCCATGGCCATCGCGTGCTGACCGGCCATCTGCCGGGGGTTGAGATGAGCCATGACGGCCTGGGCCAGCCGGGCGATGTGATCTGGACCCCCGCCGACTGGGCTTGGATCGGCGGGCTGTTCGATGTCGCCATGCCCGCCCTTGCGCTTGGCATCCCGGTCGTCGCCGCGCGCATGGCCAAGTTCGAGCCTGAGGCGACAGCCCACCTCATCGCCGATTGCGGCGTGCGCAACGTGTTTTTCCCGCCCACCGCGCTCAAGCTGCTGAAGGCCGCCGATGCGCGCATCCCCGGCCTGCGCAGCGTGGCCTCGGGCGGAGAGCCTCTGGGGGCTGAGATGCTGGCATGGGGCCAGCAGGCCTTTGGTCTCTCGATCAACGAATTTTACGGCCAGACCGAATGCAATATGGTCGCCTCTTCCGCAGCCTCAATGTTCCCGCCGCGCCCCGGTGCCATTGGCAAGGCGGTGCCGGGCTTTGATCTGCGTGTGATCGACGAACAGGGCAACCCGCATGACGGTGAGGGCGATATCGCCATCCGTCGCGGCGCGGGCTCGATGATGCTGGGCTATTGGAACCGCGCGCAGGCCACCGCCGAAAAGTTCCGGGGTGAGTGGATGGTCACGGGCGACCGTGGCGTGATCGAGGATGGCTATATCCGCTTTCTGGGCCGCGACGATGATGTCATCACCTCGGCGGGCTATCGCATCGGCCCCTCCGAGATCGAGGATTGCCTGATGCGCCACAAAGCCGTCGCGCAAGCCGCCGTGGTGGGCAAGCCCGACCCGATCCGAACAGAGATCGTCAAGGCCTATATCGTGCTGAAAGAGGGCTTTCCGGCCTCTGACGATCTGGCCCGCGACTTGCAGGATCATGCCAAACGGCTGTGCGCCGCCCATTCCTACCCGCGCGAAATCGCGTTCCTTGACGCGTTGCCGATGACCGTCACCGGCAAGGTGCTGCGCCGCGAATTGCGCAAGCGCGATGAGGCCGCCCCATGATCCGCGCCATGACCCAGAATAAGAGGGCGCACACGCGGCCCCCTCATGCCACCCTTTCGAAAGGTCCGACCCCATGAAGCTCAACTCCGCCGTCCTGACCAATTCCGACGCCTTCCGCGCCAATCGCGACGCGCATCTGGCGCTGTTGGAGACCGCCAGATCCGCCGCCGAGGCTGCGGCAGCCGGTGGCGGCGCGGCAGCGGTGGAACGCCATATCTCGCGCGGCAAGATGCCGCCGCGTGAACGGGTCGCGAACCTTCTGGACGCGGGCAGCCCGTTTCTGGAAATTGGTGCGACGGCGGCGCATGGCATGTATGACGGCGCGGCACCGGGGGCGGGCGTGATTGCGGGCATTGGCCGGGTGCATGGGCAGGACGTGATGGTCGTCGCCAATGACGCGACGGTCAAGGGCGGCACCTATTACCCGATGACGGTGAAAAAGCACCTCCGCGCGCAGGAAATCGCCGAGGAATGCAACCTGCCCTGCATCTATCTGGTCGATTCGGGCGGGGCGAACCTGCCCAATCAGGATGAGGTCTTTCCCGACCGCGACCATTTCGGGCGCATCTTCTACAATCAGGCGCAGATGTCGGCCAAGGGCATCCCGCAGATCGCCGTGGTGATGGGCTCTTGCACCGCAGGCGGGGCCTATGTTCCCGCCATGTCCGACGTTACCATCATCGTGCGCGAGCAGGGCACGATCTTTCTGGCAGGCCCGCCTTTGGTCAAAGCCGCGACCGGCGAGGTGGTCAGCGCCGAGGATCTGGGCGGCGGCGATGTCCACACGCGCCTCTCGGGCGTGGCCGATTATCTGGCCGAGGACGACGCCCATGCGCTTGCCCTTGCGCGCCGCGCGGTCTCGCATCTGAACCGCGCGCGCCCGCATACGGTCGAGTGGCAATCGCCCGAAGATCCGGCCTATGACCCCGAAGAGATCCTTGGCGTGGTCCCGGGCGACCTGCGCACCCCTTACGATATCCGCGAGGTCATCGCCCGTACCGTGGACGGCTCACGCTTTGATGAGTTCAAGGCCCGGTTCGGCGACACGCTTGTCACCGGATTCGCCCATATCGAGGGCTGCCCGGTCGGCATCGTCGCCAATAACGGCGTGCTGTTCTCCGAGGCCGCGATCAAGGGCGCGCATTTCATCGAACTGTGTTCACAGCGCAATATCCCGCTGATTTTTCTTCAAAACATCACCGGCTTCATGGTCGGGCGCAAATACGAAAACGAAGGCATCGCGCGCCACGGCGCCAAGATGGTGACGGCGGTCGCAACGACCAATGTGCCAAAAATCACCATGCTTGTCGGCGGCAGCTTCGGCGCGGGCAATTACGGCATGTCGGGCCGCGCCTATAGCCCTCGTTTCCTCTGGACATGGCCCAACTCGCGCATCTCGGTCATGGGCGGCGAACAGGCGGCAGGCGTGCTTGCCACCGTCCGACGCGACGGGATCGAACGCAAGGGTGGCACTTGGTCGCCCGAGGAAGAGGCCGAGTTCAAACGCCCCACCATCGAGATGTTCGAACGCCAGTCCCACCCGCTTTATGCCTCGGCGCGGCTCTGGGATGACGGGATCATCGACCCGCGCAAAACCCGGCAGGTTCTGTCGCTGAGCCTGCGCGCCTCGCTCAACGCGCCGATCCAGCCCACGCGCTTTGGCGTGTTCCGCATGTAGTCTTTTGTCCGCAAATATCCTCCGGGGGTCCGGGGGTGGAAAACCCCCGGTCCTCGCACTCACAGATAAAGGTTCGCCATGTTCAGCAAAATCCTGATCGCCAATCGCGGCGAAATCGCCTGCCGGGTCATGGACTCGTGCCGCCGCCTTGGCGTGGCGACGGTGGCGGTCTATTCCGATGCCGACCGCGCCGCCCGCCATGTCGCCATGGCTGATGAGGCCGTCCATATCGGCGGCCCCGCCCCCCGCGACAGCTATCTGCGCGGCGACGCGATCATTCAGGCCGCGCTTGAGACCGGGGCCGAGGCCATTCATCCGGGCTATGGTTTCCTGTCCGAAAACCCCGAATTCGTTGAGGCGGTTGAGGCGGCGGGGCTGGTCTTTATCGGCCCCTCGGCGGCCTCGATCCGCGCCATGGGGCTGAAAGACGCGGCCAAGGCGCTGATGGAAGAGGCGGGCGTGCCGGTCGTGCCGGGCTATCAGGGCGACAATCAGGACGCGGATCATCTGGCAGATCAGGCCGGGCAGATCGGCTATCCGGTGCTGATCAAGGCGGTGGCAGGCGGCGGCGGCAAGGGGATGCGCCTTGTCGAGCGGGCCGAGGATTTCGCCGCAGCCCTTGCCTCGGCGCAGGGTGAGGCCGCGACCGCCTTCGGCAACCCCAATGTGCTGATTGAGAAATACATCACCTCGCCCCGCCATATCGAGGTGCAGGTCTTTGGCGACGGCACCCGCGCGGTCCATCTGTTTGAGCGCGACTGCTCGCTGCAACGCCGCCACCAGAAGGTGATCGAGGAAGCCCCCGCGCCCGGCATGACGCCCGAAATGCGCGAAGCGATGGGCAGCGCCGCCGTCCGCGCCGCCGAGGCGATCAATTATAAAGGCGCGGGCACGATTGAGTTCATCGTGGATGGCTCGGACGGGCTGCGCCCTGACGGGTTCTGGTTCATGGAGATGAACACCCGCCTTCAGGTCGAACATCCCGTGACTGAGCTGATCACCGATGTCGATCTGGTCGAATGGCAGCTGCGCGTCGCCTCGGGTGAGCCTTTGCCCGCCGAACAGGATGACCTGATGATCGAGGGCCACGCCTTTGAGGCGCGGCTTTACGCCGAGGATGTCCCCGCCGGTTTCCTTCCCGCCACCGGCACGCTCACCCATCTTGAATTCCCCGAAAACGCCCGGATTGAGACCGGCGTGCGCGAGGGTGACACGATCAGCCCGTGGTATGACCCGATGATCGCCAAGGTGGTGACATGGGGTCCGACCCGCGCCATCGCCCTGCGCGCGCTTGAGGCGGCCTTGGTCGATACCGAGGTCGCGGGCAGCGTGACCAATGTCGATTTCCTGATCGCGCTGACCCGGCATGAGGGGCTGCGCTCGGGTCAGGTCGATACCGGGCTGATCGGGCGCGATATCGACGCGCTGACCCATGCCGCTGAGCCCGACCCGCGTTCGGTCGCGCTTGCCGCGCTTGGCCTTGCCGGTCTGGCCGATCCGCAGGTCAAGGCGGGTGAGACGCTTTGGGCGCCCTTGCGCCGCACCGTGGCATGGGAAGGCGGTGAGGCCGTGATCGAGGCGCTTGGCCCGGGCCGCGCGCGCGTGACCATCGACGGGACTGCGCACCAGATCGAACAGACCGGCGGGCGTTGGTGGGTGGATGGTGCGCCGCGCCGCTCGCGGGTGGTGACGCATGGGGCAGGGGTCTCGGTCTTTGGCGGGCGTCCGGTCACGCTGACGCCCCTTGATCCGCTTGCCCGCGCGGGCGATGAGGCGGGCGGCGGGCTGACCCTCTCGCCCATGCCCGGACTGGTCAAGGCGGTGTTCGTGGCCCCCGGCGACACGGTCGCGGCCGGCGACCGGCTGGCCATTCTTGAGGCGATGAAGATGGAGCACACCCTGACCGCCGCCCGCGATGGCGTCGTGGCCGAGGTGTTGGCCGCTGCAGGTGATCAGGTCGAGGCCGGCGCGGCGCTGATCCGGCTTGAAGAGGATGAGGGCTGAGCGCCCCGTCTTTTGTCCCGAAATATCCCGGGGGGCCGCCACAGGGCGGCGGGGGCAGCGCCCCCTCCCTCGGTCCAACGCAGGCGAGATCATGACGCAAACAGCCGAAATCTTTGAAATGGGCCCACGCGACGGGCTCCAGAACGAAAAGCGCCTGATCCCGGCGGCGGACAAGATCGCGCTTGTCGATCTGTTGTCCCGGGCAGGGTTCCGGCGCATCGAGGTGACCTCTTTCGTCAGCCCGAAATGGGTGCCGCAGATGGGCGACGCGGCTGAGGTGATGGCGGGGATCAGCCGCGCGGATGGCGTGTCCTATGCGGTGCTGACCCCCAACCTCATGGGTTACGAGGGCGCGAGAGCCGCCCGCGCCGATGAGATCGCGATTTTCGCAAGTGCGTCGGAGGGGTTTTCCCGCGCCAATCTGAACGCGACGATTGCCGAAAGCCTGGAACGCTTCGCGCCGGTGGCTGAGGCTGCGCGGGTGGACGGCATCCCGGTGCGCGGCTACGTCTCGGTGGTGACGGATTGCCCCTATGACGGCCCGACGCCGCCCGAGAATGTCGCCCGCGTGGCCGCAGCGCTGCGTGATCTGGGCTGTTA
Organism: Paracoccus sp. (in: a-proteobacteria); assembly: GCA_030538425.1. Classification (GTDB taxonomy): domain Bacteria; phylum Pseudomonadota; class Alphaproteobacteria; order Rhodobacterales; family Rhodobacteraceae; genus Paracoccus. The sequence continues at coordinate 7,153 of JAUNTZ010000018.1, forward strand.
TGAGATCAGCCTTGGCGACACGATCGGGCAGGGCCGCCCCGAGACCGTCGATGCGATGCTAGGGGCGGTGCTGAACGAACTCCCGCCCGAGCAGCTCGCCGGGCATTTCCACGACACGGCAGGCCGCGCGCTTGAGAATATCGACGCGAGCCTTGCCCGTGGCCTTCGTGTTTTCGACGCTGCCGTGGGCGGGCTTGGTGGCTGCCCCTATGCGCCCGGCGCCAAGGGCAACGTCGCGACCGAGGCCGTCGCCGCCCATCTGGCCGCCGCAGGCTACACCACCGGGCTTGACGCCGAGATCATCGCCGAGGCCGCCCGCTTCGCCCAAAGCCTCCGCGCCGAGTAAAAAGGAACCCGCCATGTTTGAGACCATCCGCATCACAACCGACCCGCGCGGGGTCGCCACGCTGACCCTTGCGCGCCCCGACAAGCATAATGCCCTCTCTGCGCAGATGATCCGAGAGCTGACCGAGGCCGCAGCCCAGCTTGGCGCCGACAAAACGGTGCGCGTCGTGATTCTGGCCGCCGAGGGGAAATCCTTCTGCGCAGGCGGCGATCTGGGCTGGATGCAGGACCAGATGCGCGCAGATGCCGAGACCCGCAGGGCAGGGGCGCGGGAACTGGCGGGGATGCTGGGCGCGCTCAACCTTCTGGAAAAGCCGCTGATCGGGCGGGTGCAGGGCAATGCCTTTGGCGGCGGCATCGGCATGATGGCGGTTTGCGATGTGGCGATTGTCGCCGATCACGCGAAATTCGGGCTGACCGAGACCCGGCTGGGCCTGATCCCCGCGACCATCGGCCCCTATGTTCTGGCCCGCATGGGCGAGGACCGCGCGCGCCGTGTGTTCATGTCCGCGCGGCTGTTCGACGCGGATGAGGCCGTGGCGCTGAACCTTGCCGCCCGCGCGGTCGCGCCCGACGATCTGGACGCCGCCATCGAGGCCGAGGTCGCCCCCTATCTGCAATGCGCCCCGGGCGCTGTGGCGGCGGCGAAACAGCTGGCCCGCGCGCTTGGCCCCCGCATCGACGAGGCCACTGTCGAGATGAGCATCGACGCGCTTGTCAAGGTCTGGGAAGGCGATGAGGCCCCCGAAGGCATCGCCGCCTTTTTCGACAAGCGCAAGCCCGCCTGGCAATCCTGAACGGCCTGTCCCACCCCCTTTCCCGCCTTTGACAAAGATCATTCAACAGGCGGGAACGACATTCGTTTTAAGACGTTAAGCCCACATAACAGCCTAACGTCTACCGAATGAAAGGGTCACATCATGGCGAACATGGATCAAACCGCAAACCAAGCCAAACACGACGCCAAGGAACTGGCGAACGACGCCAAGAACAAGGCGAAAGACGTCGCGGATGACGCGCGTTCGGCCTACGAGACCGCCAAGGACAAGGGCGCCGAGCTGCTCGACAACGCCAAGGACAAAGGTCGCGAATATGCCGACAAAGCCCGTGAAATGGGCGAGGAATATGCCGAAGTCGCCAAGGACGAGGCCCGTCGCCTCTATCGCGCGGGTGAGCGCAAGGCGCATGAAGTGGCTGAATATGCTGGCGAATATTACGACGAAGTCGAAACCATGGTCCGCCGCAACCCGGCTCAGGCTCTGGGCATCGCGGCCGGCGTCGGCTTCCTGATCGGCCTGATCCTCGCACGTCGCTAAGGGTTCGGGGGCGATATGCTCGACTATTTCCGCAACATGCAGCTTGCCCTGACGGACACGGTGCGACGCACCGCGATGAAGGCCGGGGCAGGCGTGGTTATGGTGATCGGGGCCGGGTTCCTGATGGCCGCGCTCTGGACCTTTCTGGCCCATGAACTCGGCTGGGGGTCGATGTATGCTTCGCTGACCATTGGCGGGGTGTTCGTGCTGATCGCCATTGTCGTGATCCTGATGGCCGGGAAACCGCGCCATACGGCTCCGAAACCCGAGGAACTGGGCAAGGAAATCTCGGCGCGTCTGAACATGGCGGCGGATACCGCCATCGACAAGGTGAAAACCGGCGCGCGTGAGACCCTCGACAGCGCCGAAAAGGGCGTCAGCCGGATGATCGACAAGGTGGGGGCGACCGCCAACCGCTTTGCCGATGATACAGAGGCGCGCGTGCAGGGCTTTGCCCGTGGCACGGTGGCCCCGGCGGCGCGTTCCATCGGCCTGACTGAGGAAAACTATGAGGCGGCGCGCGAACAGATCCATCGCGCGACGCAGCACAAGGCCGCGCCTGCGGTTGGCCTGATCGGCGCATTCGCGACCGGGCTTGCCATTGCCTCAAAACTGCAGGACTGGCGCCAACGCGACGATGACCTGTTTTATGCGGATGAGGAGTATTTCCTCACCGATGAGGACGGGATTGACGATTACGAGTTTTACGAAAGTTTCGATCGTCGCTGATGTCAGGGCAGGGGTCGCGCATGACGCGGCCCCTTTGCCTGTTGCGCGCCTACTCGGCCGCCGATGCGCTGCGCAGCATCTTGACCAGATCGGTTAACGCCTCAGTGGTGAAGGGCGATTGCAGCACATACCAGCCAAGCTCTGTCGCACGCTCAGACCCCGGCGCGTCCTGCATGACCACCATTGCGGCGCTTGATGTGGCCGCCGCCTGGCTGAGCCCCGAAGCCTCAATATCGGTCAGGGCGGCGCTGCACAGAATGACGATCTGGCGGCCCGCCTCGGTAAACAGGCCGCAGATCCGCGCCATATCCGCGACCGCCTCAACCGGAAAGCGGTAAGAGGCCACCTCGCATTCCGCGCAGGCATCCAGCAAACCGTTCTGCATATCCGTTGCAAAGAATGGGTTTTTTTCAATGACGATAAAGGCATGGTCGCGCAATGGCATGAGAAGATCCAATCAAGCGCCCAACATCATGGCGTCGGGACACGATAGCAAACCCGGCAATGATATTCAAATTATAATATAAAAGTCTGATGTCCGACCTTTGCGCCATGCCTAGGGGCAGGGCGCAAAGGCTGCCCGATCAGGCGTTGGCTTCGCGGATCTTCTCGGCCGCATCCTTGTCATAGGCGACCGATTTCTGGTCGAACAACTGGTCCAGCTCACCCGAGAGGGTCATTTCGGTGACGATATCGCAGCCGCCCACGAACTCACCCTTGACGTAAAGCTGCGGGATGGTCGGCCAGTCGGAAAAATCCTTGATGCCCTGACGGATGGCGTCATCGCTCAGCACGTTCACGTCGCGATAGGCGACGCCCATATAGTTCAGCACCCCGGCCACGCGGCTGGAGAAACCGCATTGCGGCATCTCACTGGTGCCTTTCATGAACAGCACGACATCGTTGCCGTCGATGATTTCCTGAATCTGCGCCTTCGCATCACTCATGATCTGGTCCTTATTCGGGGGCTTTGGTGGTCAGGGCAAGCGCGTGAAGCTCACCATTCGGGCCGTCCATCTTTCCGGCCAGGGCGGCATAGACCGCGCGTTGTTGCTGGACGCGGTTCTGGCCGCGGAAACTCTCGTCGATGATCTCGGCGGCATAATGGTTCCCGTCACCGGCCAGATCGGTGATGGTGATTTTCGCATCGGGGAACGCGGCCCTGATCAACGCTTCGATGTCCTGAGCTTCCATTGCCATGGCCGATCCTTTCACAGTTCCCAGAGATTTAGGTGATGCTCGGCAGGGCTGCAAGGGCGGCGAGATGCATCCGTAAGTTCAATAATATGTATTATGTCATATGAAGAGCGTTGAACCCGGGGCCATGCTTGCCGATAATGGTGACAGCATCGGGAGGACGCCATGAAGATTTCACGCCGCCGCATCATCCAGACCGCCGCCGCTTTCGGGCTGATCGGCACGCGCGGCTGGACGCAGACGACCGCGGGCTTTGACGGGTTCAGCATCGTGACGCTTAGCGATGGGCATATCGACTTGCCGGTCGATTTCCTGCTTGGTCCCGGCGTGTCGCGCGATGAGGTCGCCCCGATCCTTGACGCTGCCGGGATCGGTGACAGCGTGCAAAACCCGATCAATGTCACGCTGATGCGGCGCGGCGATGAGGTGATCCTGTTCGACGCAGGCTCCGGTCCCGATTTCGTGCCGGGCGCCGGGCTGTTGCCCGATGCGCTGAGCGCTGCCGGTGTCGCGCCTGATCAGGTCACCCATGTCCTGCTCACCCATGCCCATCCGGACCATATCTGGGGCGTTCTGGATGATTTCGATGATCTGCTTTTCCCGAATGCGCAATATTTCATGTCGCGGGCCGAGCATGATTACTGGACGGACCCGGAGGTCATTGACAGCCTTCCCGAAGATCGGGTGGCCTTCGCGGTCGGTGCCGCGCGGCGGATCGAGGCGATCTCAGACGCCTTGACCCTGTTTGACGATGATGAGGAAATATTGCCTGATATCAAGGCGCTGCCAACCAAAGGTCACACGCCGGGCCACACGTCATTTCTGGTCCGCGATGAGATCGTCGTGGTCGGCGATGCGATCGGCAACGCGCATATCGCCTTCGCACGGCCTGAGCTTTTCGCGGGCGCCGATCAAGACCCGGAACAGGCGGCCGAGAGCCGCAAGATCCTGCTGGCCATGCTGGCCGACAAGGATTTGCCGATGATCGGCTATCATCTTCCGAATGGCGGTATTGGCCGGGCGCGGCGTGATGGCGACGCCTTTGTTTTCGATCAAGATGAATGAAAACAAAGGCTTGACAGCAAGATATAAAGTAGTTTATGAGGTAAATATGGCCGTCACCCCTCCGGTCTGCGACTTTGACACCCCCCTGCCCGATTTTGCCCTGCCTGATCCCGATGGCCGGATGCACGAACTTGCGGATCTGCGCGGCCCGAATGGCACGCTTGTCATGTTCATCTGCAACCATTGCCCCTATGTTCAGGCGGTGATGGACCGCATCACCCGCGACGCGGCGGAATTGCAGGCGCTTGGCATCGGGGTGGTGGCGATTTCGGCGAACGACGTGGCCAGCTATCCGCAGGACGGCCCCCGCGCGATGAAAGATGAGGCCGCGAAACACGGCTTTACCTTCCCTTATCTCTATGATGAAAGCCAATCTGTCGCGCGCGCCTTCGGGGCCGAATGCACGCCCGATTTCTTTGGCTATAATGCGGCGGGCCAGCTGCAATATCGTGGCCGTCTGGATGCCTCGGGCCGCAACCCCGCGCCCCCTGATGCGCGGCGTGAGTTGTTTAAGGCGATGGCCCAGATCGCCCGCAGCGGCCAAGGCCCGCGCGAACAAACCCCCTCCATGGGGTGTTCGATCAAATGGAAGGATGCCTGATGGACAGCACGCGCCTGACCGATGACTTGACCGTTGCCCCGCAAATCCGGCCCGAGGATATGGCCAAGATCGCGGCCCTTGGCTTCCGGATCGTGATCAACAACCGCCCCGATGGTGAGATTGAGCCGGAATTGCACTCGGCCCGGATGGCAGAGGCGGCGCGGGCGGCGGGGATGGATTACGTCCATATCCCCTATATTCCGGGCCATATCACGCAAGAGATGCTCGATGAGACCCGCGCCGCGCTGACCACCGCGCCCGCCTTTGCCTATTGCCGTTCGGGCAACCGCTCGACCGTGCTGTGGGGTCTGGCGCAGGCCGGGCAGCAGCCTGTCGCGGATATCGTCGAGACCGCCGCCCGCGCGGGCTATGATATCAGCGGATTCGCGCCCCTGATTGAGCGTCTGGCGGATTAAGCCTCAACCCCAAGCGCGCGTTTGACGTTCTTGGTCCAGCCAAGGAAGCGCTGATCGCCCTGCACAATCGCCGGGCGTTTCATCACGCTTGGCCGCTCGCCCATCATCTGGACCGGATCGGCGGCGCGTTCGGCCTCAGACATGGCCCGCCAGGTCAGGCTCGCGCGGTTGATCAGCTTGTCGCTGAACTCGGAGACCAGAGCCCGCCGCTCATCCTCGGACAAGGGCGCGTCCTTCACATCGCGGAAATGGACCCTCCAGCCCGCCGCCTGCAACTCGGCCTGCGCCTTCTGGCAGGTTGAGCAATGGCCAAGCCCATACATGGTCAATTCGCGCGCCATCAGATGAACGGCACGAAGGGGATGCCGCAGGCGGACAGGGCCAGAACAGCGGCAAGGGCGAGCAGGGCTTTCATGACAAACTCCGGTTGGTTGAGGGCCCATTATGGCCCCCTGCCCCGGCAGCCGCAATTCACAAATGCGGGCCGTCGGGCTTGTGCAGCCGCGCCTTGATCCGGCGTAGGCCCAGCCAGACCAGAGCCACCGCAACCGGCGTGGCAAGCGCAATCGCCACCGCCTTGTCGATCCCGGCCCGCGCCGCCAGAGGCGCTAGCATATAGGACAAAAGCCCCACCGCATAATAGCTGATCGCGACCACCGAGAGACCCTCAACCGTGTGTTGCAGCCGCAATTGCAGATCGGCGCGGCGGTCCATGCGTTCCATCAAGGACTGGTTCTGCGCGCTGCGTTCCACATCGACGCGGGTGCGCAGCAACTCACCCGCCCTTCCCGCGCGGTCGATCATCGCATTGACCCGGTCCTGCGCCGATTGCACGGTGCGCATGGCCGGATCATAGCGGCGGGTCATAAATTCGGCCAGCAACTGCCTGTTTTCAAAGCGTTCCTCTCGCAACGCCGCAATACGGTCATGCACAATCGCCTCATAGGCGCGGGTCGCGCCATAGCGAAACGCATTGCCCATCGCCAGAGATTCCAGCCGCTGAGAGACCGCCAGCAGCCGGTCAAGCGTGGCATCGGCGGGTCCGTCCTGCATCCCCGCGACAAGCCCGGTCAGTTCGGGGTCCAGCCGGTTCAGATGCGCGCCCAGATCCCGCGCGCGGCCAAGGCCCAGCATCGACATGGCGCGATAGGTTTCCAGCTCCAGCAGGCGCTGTAACAGGCGGCCGGTGCGCCCCGGCCCGACCTCGGGGCGCACGAATACCGCGATGCGCATCCATCCGGCGGGGTCGATGCGGAAATCCGAGGCGACCACCGCGCTTTGCTCCAGCACCTGCACGGCGGCCACGCTGTCGCGGCTGAACCACCGCTCTAGCTGCGGCAGGATGGCGCGTTCGTCCGCGGGCATCTCCAGCAGTTCAACCATCACCGCCGTGACCCGCTTGCCCGGGGCTGCGGCCTGCCAGTCATCGGCAAAGATCGCGCCCGACACCGCATCGAAAGGCCGCGCGGGCGCGCCCTCGCTGATCGCGGTATAGGTGACGAACTCAGTATGGCTTTCCCAGATCAGCCGGTGGCGGCCCATCTGTTCGGCGTAATGGGTGATCGCGGGCGCAGGCGCAACCGCGCCCTGACGCCGCGCCAATGCCGCCAGATGCGCGACATCGCGGGTCCGGTCGCGGGCATGGGCGGCCTGCGGCTCTTTGAAGGCCAGCATGACCGCCGTCGCGGGCGCAGAGACGCGCGGCGAGGGCCGGGCATGGAGTTCGTTCACCAGATCGGAACGCAGCGGGTGGTCATGGTCGCGATTCATGGCGGCATCATGGCCGCAGCCCCTGCCCCGCACAATCGCGATTCGCCCGGCTGCGACCTTTTGCGGTCATCAGATCGTGAACGCCCGCGCGGTTGCGCCCTCGCGCCCGTCTTGAGACAATGCGGGCGCAGAATAATGACCAAAAGGGGCAGTCGATGCGGCGCAATTTCCTGAAACTCATGGCGGGCGGATCTGTGCTTGCGGTTTTGGCCGCCTGTGGTGCGCCGCAAAGCAAGTTCCGGACCTATAACGGCCCGCCGGTCACGATGATCCAGGTGGACAAGCAGGGGCGGCGGATGCATCTGCTCAGCGGCAACCGCGTTCTGAAAAGCTATAATATCGGGCTGGGTTTCGCGCCTGCGGGCCACAAGAATTATGAGGGCGACGGCCGCACGCCCGAGGGGCTTTATTACATCGACCGGCGCAATCCCAACAGCCGCTATCACCTCTCGCTTGGCGTCTCCTATCCGAATGAGAACGACCGCGCCCGCGCGCTGTCCATGGGTCAGGACCCGGGCCGCGACATCTTCATCCATGGCCAGGGCCCCGAGGGCCGCGCGGCCACGCGCCGCGACTGGACGGTGGGCTGCATCGCCGTGACCGATAGCGAGATGGAAGAGATCTACTCGATGATCCGCGAGGGCACGCCCATCCATATCGGGCCGTGAGCCTCTAGCCATCAATGAAAACGGGCGCCACATCGGGCGCCCGTTTTGTTTTATCGGCCCTCGCCTCAGTCGATCATCGGCAGCAGCGCGTTGATCGAATCCTTGGCATCGCCATAGAACATCCGCGTATTGTCCTTGAAGAAGAGCGGGTTCTCGATCCCCGAGTAACCTGTCCCCTGCCCGCGCTTGGACACAAAGACCTGCTTCGCCTTCCAGACCTCAAGAACGGGCATCCCGGCAATGGGGCTGTTGGGGTCGTCCTGTGCTGCGGGGTTCACGATATCGTTCGAGCCGATGACGATCACCACATCGGTTGACGGGAAATCGTCGTTGATCTCATCCATTTCCAGCACGATATCGTAAGGCACTTTCGCCTCGGCCAACAGCACGTTCATATGCCCCGGCAGACGGCCCGCCACCGGATGGATGGCGAAACGCACCTCTTTTCCGGCGGCGCGCAGCTTGCGGGTCAGCTCACTGACCGCGCCTTGGGCCTGCGCCACGGCCATGCCGTAGCCCGGCACGATCACCACGCTGTCGGCCTCGTTCAGAGCCGAGGCCACGCCGTCCGCGTCGATGGCGATCTGTTCGCCCTCGATCTCGGCGGCGGGGCCGGTCTCACCGCCAAAGCCGCCAAGGATGACCGAGACAAAGTTCCGGTTCATCGCCTTGCACATGATATAGCTGAGGATTGCCCCGGATGAGCCCACAAGCGCGCCAACCACGATCAGCAGATCGTTCGACAGGGTAAAGCCGATCATCGCGGCGGCCCAGCCGGAATAGCTGTTCAGCATCGACACCACCACCGGCATATCGGCCCCGCCGATGCCCATGATCAGGTGATAGCCGATAAAGAACGCAAGCAAGGTAATCAGGATCAGCCAGAACACCGCCGGACCCACGCCCGCGACGTAAAGGATGCCGAACAACAGCGACAAAGCCGCCGCACCCGCGTTCAGCAGATGACCGCCCGGCAGTTTCTTCGGCTTGCCGTCGATCTTGCCCGAGAGCTTGCCAAAGGCCACGACCGAGCCGGTAAAGGTCACCGCACCGATGAAGATGCCCAGAAACACCTCAACCTTCAGCATTGAGATCTCAGCGGGCGTCTTATAGGCAAGTGCTGCGGCAAAGCCGGTCAGATGCTGCGCCTGCTCCATCACGATCATGCTGCGCTGCGGGTCGATCAGCGCGCGGGCGGGGTCATGGATCAGCGCGATGATCTCACCCAGACGGATCAGCTCAAACTCGGCGTTGAAGCCCACAAACACGGCGGCCAGACCCACAAGCGAGTGCATGGCGGCGACCAGTTGCGGCATCTCGGTCATTTGCACGCGCTGCGCGACAACCCAGCCAATCGCGCCACCGGCGGCAATCATCAGAAGCGACAGCCACCAGTTGCCCGCACCCGGCCCGATCAGCGTTGCGACCACGGCCAAGGCCATGCCGACAATGCCATACCAGACGGCCCGTTTCGCGCTTTCCTGCCCCGACAGCCCGCCAAGCGACAGGATGAACAGGACGGCTGCGACCACATAAGCGGCGGTGGTAAATCCGTATTCCATCGCAGCCTCTCCTTACGATTTCTGGAACATGGCAAGCATCCGGCGCGTGACCAGAAAACCGCCAAAAATGTTGATGCCCGCCATGAAGATCGACAGCGCGGCCAAAAGCATGACCAGCCACGAGCCCGAGCCGACCTGCATCAGCGCGCCCAGGATGATGATCGAGGAAATGGCGTTGGTGATCGCCATCAGCGGCGTGTGCAGGCTGTGGCTGACATTCCAGATGACCTGAAAGCCGATGAACACGGCCAGAACGAAGACGATGAAATGTTGCAAGAACGACGCGGGCGCAAAGGCGCCGACCAGCAGCATCGCCGCGGCACCGGCCACCAGCAGCGTGACCTGCGATTTCGTCTGCGCGCGGAAGGCGTCCGCCTCGGCGGCGCGGCGCTCCTCCGGGGTCAGCTCGCGGGCTTTTTCCTTGGGCTTTTGCGCCGCGATGGCCGCGACCTTGGGCGGCGGCGGGGGGAAGGTGATGTTGCCGTCATGGGTCACGGTCGCGCCGCGAATGACGTCGTCATCCATGTTGTGATTGACCACACCGTCTTTGCCCGGCGTCAGATCGGCCATGAAATGCCGGATGTTGTTGCCGTAAAGCTCGGAGGATTGGGCGGCCATGCGCGAGGGGAAATCGGTATAGCCGATGATCGTCACGCCGTTTTCGGTCACGATCTTCTGGTCGGCCACGGTCAGTTCGCAATTGCCGCCCTTTTCGGCGGCAAGGTCCACGATCACGCTGCCGGGCTTCATCGCCTCGACCATATCACGGGTCCACAGCACCGGCGCATCGCGGCCCGGGATCAGCGCCGTGGTGATGACGATATCCATCTGCGGGGCGAGTTCGCGGAACTTTTCAAGCTGTTTCTCGCGGAACTCAGGCGATGAGGGCGCCGCATAGCCGCCCGTCGCCGCACCATCCTGCGCGGGGCCTTCGAAATCAAGGAAGACGAATTCGGCGCCCATCGATTCGATCTGCTCGGCCACTTCGGGGCGCACGTCGAAGGCATAGACCTGCGCGCCAAGGCTGACCGAGGTTCCGATGGCGGCGAGACCCGCGACCCCTGCCCCCACGACCAGAACCTTCGCGGGCGGCACCTTGCCCGCCGCCGTCACCTGCCCGGTGAAAAAGCGGCCAAAATTGTTCGCCGCCTCAATGACTGCGCGATAGCCCGCGATATTCGCCATGGAAGACAGCGCGTCCATCTTCTGCGCGCGCGAGATGCGCGGCACCATGTCCATGGCGATGGTGGTGATGCCCTGCTTGCGGGCGGTCTCCAGCAATTCGGCATTCTGCGCCGGATAGAAATGTGAGATCAGCGTCTGCCCGTCGCGCATCCGCGCGATCTCGGCATCCACCGGCGGGCGGACCTTGGCGACGATATCGACCGCGCCGGTCAGCGCCGCCGCGTCCGGCTCAACCGTCACGCCCGCGCGGGCATAATCGGCATCCGAGAAACCGGCAGCGGCACCCGCGCCCGCCTCCACGAATACCTCATGCCCCAGTTTTTTCAGATGCGCGGACGAGGCCGGGGTAATCGCCACCCGCGCCTCTCCGCTTGCGGTTTCCTTCAACGCGCCGATCTTCACAGGCAGCCCCCTTCGCTTAAGGTCGTCGGGCCGTGTCTAACACCGCGCAACAATCGTTCACAAGGCCGCGTGGCCGCGAATGATCCGTAAAATCTCAGCCTGTGCGACCAAAGGACAGCCAACGCCCCACCCGGCTACGATAAAGGTCGTAATCCGCGCCAAAGGCCGCCTGCAACATCGCCTCTTCAGCGGGAATAAAGCGGCGGTTCACCAGCCAGATGAAGGCCGGGACGGCCACCAGACCCACGGGCGCATCAAGGGCAATCATCAGCCCGCCCAAAATCAGCGCATCGCCCAGATAGATCGGGTTGCGCGACAGGCGGAACGGGCCGCCGCTGACCAAAGCATCGGGGCTGCGGCCCGGCATGACCGTGGTGCGATTGGCGCGCATCACCATGCCCGCCCAGATCACCAGACCAAGCCCCAAAGCCGCCACCAGCCAGCCCGCGCCATTGAGCCAGCCGGGCAGCTGCGGCCCCACCGCGCGGCCAAGCACAATCCCTGCGAGCCCGAACAGGATCATCCAGAATTTCGGCAGTCCAAACAGCGTATTCATCAGCGTTTCACCTCAAGCCTGCGGCGGTGGAGAACGGGATCGGTATCGCCCGAGGGCTGCATCGCGCTCTTGAAGATCAGATCACAGGCCGCCTGAAAGGCCAACCCGTCGAAACCGGGCGCCATGGGCGCATAACCCGGATCGGCGGCGTTTTGCGCATCGACCACTGCGGCCGTCACCTACGCCTCAGAGATCAGCCCGTGATGCAGCCAGTTGGCATGCGACGGGCCGGAGATGCACGACGTGGCGCGGGTCTCATAGGGCATTGCGGCATCCTCATCGCGATGCGAGGCAAGCGCATGAAAAAGCCGCCGCAACCAAGGACGGCTGCGGCGGCGGATTGTTACACGCGCGAGATCAGTTCGAGGTCGCGGGCGCCGTAACAGGTGCAGTCGTGGTCGCGGGTGCGGTCACGGGCGCAGTCGTGGTGGTCGCCCCGGTCGCCTGGTTCAGCGCGTCGGTCAGCGCATCGGCACCGGCTTGCGCGGCGTCGGCGGCGTCCTGCGCGGCCTCGGCTGCGGCTCCCGCGGCATGGTTCACGGCGGCGTCTGCGGCCTCGGTCGTGGCGGCGGCGGCGTCACTTGCGGCGGCCTGCGCCTCGGTCGCAGCCTCTTGGGCGGCCTCGACGGCCTCTTCGACGGCGGCGGCGGTGTCTGCCTCGATCTGGGCAGCCTCGGTTTCGACCGTGGTGGTTGCGGCCTCGACCTCGGTTTCGGTCGCGGTTTCGACCTCAGCGGCTTCGGTCTCAACCGTGGTCACGGTCTCGGTCGGGGTCTCGACCGCAACCTCGTTCCCGCCCATCATGCGGGTGACGACGAAATAGGCCAGTGCAAGGGCGACCAGAACGCCGATGATCAGCGGCAGGGCTGAACGACGCTGTTCGACCGGGGCGACATAGGTTTCGGTCTTGTTCGGCTGATTGGGATCGATATTGGTCATAATTCTCTCTCTTGATAAAGCGCGGGACGGACAGACAAGATGCGTCCGGCTTGCAGGCGCGCTATCGCCGGACTAACAAAAGATCAAGCCCGCCGGTTTTCCCTCCCGGCGCCCCAAAACAGCCGAAAGCCCGAAAACATGAGCCAAAGCGCACCCAAAGCCGCAAATGCCGTTACGCAACTTCTTGCCGATTACCGGCCCTATCCGTTCCGGCTGGTGGAAACGCGGCTGGATATCGCGCTTGACGCGACGGCAACGGTGGTCCGGTCCGAGCTTGATTTCGAACGGCTGGCAGAGGGCGACCTGATCCTTGACGGCGGCGCGGGGCTGCGCGTGCGCTCGCTCACCATTGACGGCACGGCGCTGCCCCCGGATGCCGTGGACCGCGAGGGTGAGCGGTTGACCATCAAGGCCCGCGCCCTGCCCGCCCGCTTTACCTTTGCCGCCGAGGTTGAGATCAACCCAAAGGCCAATACCACCTGCGAGGGGCTGTATCTGTCGGGCGGCATGTTCTGCACCCAATGCGAGGCCGAGGGCTTTCGCCATATCACCTTCTACCCCGACCGCCCCGATGTGATGGCGCCATTCCGCGTGCGCCTGCGCGGCGATTTCCCGGTGCTGCTCTCGAATGGCAATCCGCTGCGCCAAGAGGCGGGTGTGGCCGAATGGCATGACCCATGGCCCAAGCCCGCCTATCTGTTCGCTCTTGTCGCAGGGGATCTGCGCGCGGTGAGTGATCAGTTCACCACGCTCTCGGGGCGCGAGGTCGCGCTGCATGTCTGGGTGCGTCCGGGCGATGAGGACCGCGCCGGTTTCGCGATGGAAAGCCTGATCAAGTCGATGCGTTGGGATGAACAGGTCTACGGGCGCGAATATGATCTGGACGTGTTCAACATCGTGGCTGTCGATGATTTCAACATGGGCGCGATGGAGAATAAGGGGCTGAACATTTTCAACTCCAAACTGGTTCTGGCCAGCCCCGAGACCGCCACCGATGCCGATTATGAGCGCATCGAAAGCGTGATCGCGCATGAATATTTCCACAACTGGACCGGCAACCGGATCACCTGCCGCGACTGGTTCCAGCTTTGCCTGAAAGAGGGGCTGACGGTTTACCGCGACCAGCAATTCACCAAGGATCTGCGCGCACCGGCGGTCAAGCGGATCGAGGATGTGAAGGCGCTGCGCGCGCGGCAATTCCCTGAGGATGCCGGGCCTCTGGCCCATCCGCCCCGCCCCGACCGCTATCAGGAGATCAACAATTTCTACACCGCGACGGTCTATGAAAAAGGCGCCGAGGTGATCGGCATGTTGCGCGCTTTGGTCGGTGAAGACGGCTGGCGCGCGGCGATGGCGCTCTATTTTGACCGCCATGACGGCGATGCGGCGACGATTGAGGACTGGCTCAAGGTGTTTGAGGATGCGACCGGGCGGGATCTGGGCCAGTTCTCGCATTGGTATTTTGACGCGGGCACGCCGCATCTGACCATGCGTGAGGACTGGGCCGATGGCCGTCTCGTGCTGCATGTCACGCAAGAGACCGCGCCGACGCCGGGTCAGCCGGACAAACCCGCGCGGGTGATCCCGCTTGCGGTCGGGCTGATCGGCCCGAATGGCGATGAGCTGCGCGAAACCACCACGCTTGAGATGACCGAAGCGGCGCAGAGCTTCACCTTTGACGGGCTTGGCGCGCGGCCCGTGGTCTCGCTGTTGCGCGGGTTTTCGGCGCCGGTGACGGTCTCGCGCCAGATCGACGCGGGCGGGCTTGCGCATCTCTTGGCCCATGACACCGACCCCTTCGCGCGGTGGGAGGCAGGCCATGACCTTGCCTTGCGCACCCTCTCGGATATGGCGCAGGGGGCCAGTGACGATGGCGCTTATGTCGCGGCGCTTGGGCCGCTACTCGCGGCGGCGGCGGATGATCCGGCCTTTACCGCTTTGTGCCTGAGCCTGCCGGGTGAGGAGACGATTGCCATCGCGCTGAGCCGCGCGGGCCATATCCCCGACCCCGATGCGATTGCGGCGGCGCGGCAGAGCCTTGCGCAGAATATCGCGGCGGCGCATGAGGATGCCTTGTCCGATCTCTTCGCGCGGATGGAGCGGCCCGGCCCTTACCGGCCCGATCCCGAGGATGCCGCCGCCCGCAGCCTGCGGCTGGCCGCGCTGTCGCTCTTGTCCTATCTGGATGAGGGCGCGCGGGCTGAAAAGCTGTTCGACACGGCCTCGAACATGACCGAACGGATGGGTGCGCTTGGGCCGCTTGTCCGGCTTGGCCGCGCGGATGCCGCGCTTGAGGCCTTCGAGGCCCGCTTCGCCCAAGATCGGCTGGTCATGGACAAGTTCTTTACCATCCAGCCGATGCTGGCCCCTGCCGCCACGGCGGTGCCGGTCGCCAAACGCCTTGCCGCGCGGGCGGATTTCGACTGGCAGAACCCGAACCGCTATCGCGCGCTGATCGGCGGGCTTGCGGCGAACCATGCGGGCTTTCACACGAGCGACGGCTCGGGTTACCGCTTTGTCGCGGACTGGCTTTTGCGGATGGACGGCGTGAACCCGCAGATCGCGGCGCGCATGTCCTCAGCCTTTGAAAGCTGGCGGCGGTATGACGCAGCGCGGCAGACACTCGCGCGGGGCGAGATTGAGCGGGTTCTTGCCCATCCGGGCCTTTCGCGCAATCTGGGTGAGATGATGGCGCGGATTGCCGGTCAGGATTAACCTCAAACTCTCTTGTCACAACCTGCCCGCCCGGCAATATAGGCGACCATGAAGGACCGACTGCCAGACGCCCGCGCCGAGATGCAGGCCCGCCTTGACCCGCTCATCGCTGAACGGGCGCCCTGGCTGTTTTCGGGCCGCTGGCATCACGATCTGGCGCGGCGCGCGCTGATGCGGATGCTGGGTTATCCGCAGACGCTTGATCTGGGCGCCCGGTTCCGCGACGCGCCCACGGCTGAGATTTTCGCGCATATGGACCGGCTGATCATCCGTGATCTTGAGGTCGCGGGGCTCGACAACATCCCCAAGACCGGCCCTGCCCTGATCGTCGCGAATCATCCGACCGGGATTGCCGATGGGATCGTGCTGTATAACCTGATCGGGCGGGTGCGGGACGATCTGTTTATCTATACGAATCAGGATATTCTGCGCGTGCTGCCGCAAATGGCCGATATGATCGTGCCGGTCGAATGGCGCGTGGAAAAGCGCAGCCATGCCAAGACCCGCGCCACGATGGACCAGACCCGCAAATGGCTGGCGGATGGGCGGATCGGGCTGATTTTCCCCTCGGGGCGGCTGGCGAAACGACGCGGGCTGACCCTGCATGAGCGGCCCTGGATGGCCTCGGCGGCGATGATCGCGCGCAAGATGGATGTGCCGGTGATCCCGCTGCGCATAAGGGCGCGCAACTCGGCGCTGTTCTATCTGTTCGACGCGATTCATCCCAGTTTGCGCGACGTGACCCTGTTCCATGAGGTGCTGAACAAGGCCCGCCAGCAATATCAGGTGACGGTCGGCGCCCCCGTCGCGCCCTCGGACCTGCCGCCACGGTCCGATGATGCGATTGACGTTCTGCGCCGCGCGGTTTTGTCCCTGCCCGAGCCGGAGGATACCCGCCCGGTCAGCACCTATCGGCTGATGGGGCGGCGGATGATGAAGCACGCCTCGGCGGGTTAAGCGTTCCGGGGCGCTGCCCCGGACCCCGGAGTATTTTCACACAAGAGAAGCGGAGGCCGCAGCGCCTATAGCTGCATCGCCATATCATCGCGATGGATCAGCGCGGCGCGGCCCGCATAGCCCAGAATCGCCTCGATCTCATCGCTGCGATGACCGGCGATGCGGCGCGCCTCGGCGGCGGTATAGCGGCTCAGCCCGCAGGCCAGGCGCGCGCCGTCGGGGCCGAGCAGCTCAACCGGATCACCGCGCCCGAATGTGCCGCTGATCGCGGTCACACCCGCCGGAAGCAGCGATTTGCCCGCCCGCAGCGCGTCAGACGCACCCTGATCGACCGTGACCACGCCGCGCGGCTTCATCGCGGAAATCCACCGTTTGCGCGCGGCGCGGGGGTCGCCTTCGGGCAGAAACCACGTCACCCGCGCGCCCTCTGCCACCGCCGACAGCGGCCGCAGCACAGAGCCCTCGGCAATCGCCATCGCACAGCCGCCCGTAACCGCCGTGCGCGCGGCCATCAGTTTCGTTTTCATCCCGCCTTTCGAGAGGCCAGAGACCGGGTCGCCGCCCATCGCCTCGATCTCCGGGGTCAGATGCTCGATCAGCGGCAGATGCTGCGCCGAAGGGTCGGTCTTCGGGTTGGCGGTATAAAGCCCGTCCACATCCGACAGCAGCAGCAGCTGATCTGCGCCGATGGTCACGGCGATCTGCGCCGCCAGCCGGTCATTGTCGCCAAAGCGGATCTCATCGGTGGCCACCGTGTCGTTCTCGTTCACGATCGGCACCACGCCAAGGCCCAGCAGGGTTTCCATCGTCGCGCGCGAGTTGAGATAGCGCCGCCGGTCGGTCGTATCCTCAAGCGTCACAAGGATCTGCGCGGTGTTCACCCCATGCGGCGCAAGCGCCTCTTCATAGGCGCGGGCCAGCCGGATCTGTCCGACCGCTGCCGCCGCCTGCGCCTGTTCCAGCGACAGCGCACCGGGTGCAAGCCCCAGAACCCGGCGGCCAAGCGCAATCGAGCCGGATGAGACCAGAACCACATCCGCGCCCCGCGCGCGCCACGCCGCCACATCATCGCAAAGCGCGCGCAACCATTCGCCGCGCAGACCGCCCTCGCCCACCAGAAGCGCCGAGCCGATCTTGACGACCAGACGCCGCGCGGCGGTCAGATCGGGCATCAGGGCCGCCACGGCTCGTCATCCTTGGCCGCCGCCTGCCGCGTGGGCGCAATCTGCGACCAAAGCGCGCGCAGCACCTCCGGCACGCCGGTTTTGGCCACGCCCGACATGACCATGACCGGCCCGCCGATCTCAGCCTCAAGGGCGGCGCGGCGCTCGGCAACCTCATCCTCGCTCATCGCGTCGGTCTTGTTCAGCGCGGTGATGCGCGGCTTCTCCATCAGCACCGGCGAATAGGCGGCAAGCTCGGTCAACACGGTGCGCGCGTCGCCCGCCACATCCTCGGACGTGCCATCGACCAGATGCAGCAGCACCGCGCAGCGTTCGACATGGCCCAGAAAGCGGTCGCCGATGCCACGCCCTTCGGAGGCACCCTCGATCAGGCCGGGAATGTCGGCCATGACAAACTCGCGCCCATCCACGCCCACCACGCCCAGATTGGGGTGCAGCGTGGTGAAGGGATAATCCGCGATCTTGGGCCGCGCATTCGAGACCGCCGCCAGAAAGGTCGATTTGCCCGCATTGGGCAGGCCGACAAGCCCCGCATCCGCGATCAGCTTGAGCCGCAGCCAGATCGTGCGCTCTACCCCCGGCTGACCGGGATTGGCGCTGCGCGGCGCGCGGTTGGTCGAGGATTTGAAATGCAGGTTGCCAAATCCGCCATTGCCGCCGCGCGCGAGGGTCACCTTCTGGCCGACCTCGACCATATCGGCAATCACGGTTTCTTCGTCCTCATCCAGAATCTCGGTGCCGACCGGGACGCGCAGCACGATATCGTCGCCCGAGGCACCCGTGCGTTGCGCCCCCATGCCGTGCTGTCCGCTTTTGGCGAAGAAATGCTGCTGATAGCGAAAGTCGATCAGCGTGTTCAGCCCCTCGACGGCTTCGGCGATCACATCTCCGCCCCGGCCCCCGTCGCCGCCATCGGGTCCGCCATATTCGATGAACTTCTCGCGCCGGAAGCTGACCGCGCCGGCACCCCCGCCACCCGAGCGGATATAGACTTTGGCAAGGTCAAGGAACTTCATGGCGTGTCATCCTGCTGTAACGGGTCTTGCGATACGCGAGGCGGGCGCTTGGTTCAAGGCCGCCGCGCCGGTGAGAGGGCGCTCACGAAATCGTGATGGTGACGGCGAAAGGCGATTTTTCTAGAAACGGCTTTCAGCATTCACAAAGGTTTTCCCTCATGCGTCACGCTTATATGTTCCTGATCGCCGCCATCGGGGCGGAAATTATCGGCACCACATTCCTGCAAAAAACCCAGCAATTCACCAAGCTGTGGCCCAGCCTTGCCATGGCGCTTGCCTTTGCGGTCTCATTCTATCTGCTCAGCCATGCGCTGAAAACCATTCCGCTTGGCATCGCCTATGCGATCTGGAGCGGGCTTGGCATGGTCATCGTCGCAGGCATCAGCCGGTTCTATTTCGGGCATCAGCTGGACACGGCCAGCCTGATCGGCATCGCGATGATTATTGGCGGCGTTCTGGTCATCAACCTGTTCTCGAACAGCGCCACGCATTGAAGGCGGGGGTTATCAGCGGGCCTTGGGCTGACTACATCAACACGATGCAGCTTGAGGCCCCGATGATCCGTTTCGACAATTCCTATACCCGCCTTCCCGCGCGGGCCTTTGCGCGCCAATATGCGGGCGGCAGCCCCGCGCCCGCGTTGATTGCGGTGAATGGCCCGCTCGCGGCGCGGTTGGGCATTGATGCCGACTGGCTGGAAGGCCCCGACGGCGTGGCAATGCTGGCGGGCAATTGGGTGCCCGAGGGCGCGGACCCCATCGCCACCGCCTATGCCGGGCATCAGTTCGGCAATTTCGTGCCTCAGCTTGGTGACGGTCGCGCGCTGCTTCTGGGTGAGGTGATCGCACCCGATGGCGCGCGGTTCGATCTGCAACTCAAAGGCTCGGGTCGGACGCCGTTTTCGCGCATGGGGGACGGGCTGGCATGGCTTGGTCCGGTGCTGCGCGAATATCTCGTTTCAGAGTTCATGGCGGCGGCGGGCGTGCCGACCACCCGCGCGCTTGGCGCGGTCCGCAGCGGCGCGGCTGTGCAGCGTGAGACCGCCCTGCCCGGCGCCATCCTCGCGCGGGTGGCCGCAAGCCATATCCGCGTGGGCAGCTTTGAATATTTCGCGGCGCGCGGCGATGTCGAGATGATCCACGCCCTCTATGAAATGGTCCGCGCCCGCCATTACCCCGATGCCGAGAGCCCGCTTGAGCTGCTGGAACAGGTCATTGCAAGGCAAGCCGCGACGATTGCGCGATGGATGGCGCTTGGCTTTGTTCACGGGGTGATGAACACGGATAATATGGCGATCTCGGGCGAGACGATCGACTATGGCCCTTGCGCTTTTATTGATGGATTCCGGCGCGATATGGTGTTTTCCTCGATTGACCGCCACGGGCGCTATGCCTGGGCCGAGCAGCCCCATGTCGCGGTCTGGAACCTCGCGCAATTCGCGTCCTGTCTGATCCCGCTGATGGGCGATGAGGCGCGCGCCATCGAGGAGGCGACCCGCGCCGTCCATGCCTTCCCCGAGATCTACCGCCGCGAATATCTGGCCCGGTTTGGTGAGAAACTGGGGCTGACGCAGCCCGACCCCGCGCTGATCGAGGATCTTCTGTCGCTGATGGAACGCGACCGCGCCGATTTCACCCGGGTCTTTAACGGCCTTGCCACAGGACGCGCGGGCGAGGCGTTCACCGACCGCGCGGGCTTTGCGGCATGGCAGGCGCGGTGGCAGGCAGCGGGGCCTGACCCTGCGCTGATGGCGCGGGCCAATCCGCTGCGCATCCCGCGCAACCACCGGATCGAAGAGGTCATTCAAGCCTCGGTGGCGGGCGATGATACGCCCTTTCATCGTATGCTTGCGGCGCTGAGCGCGCCCTATGAGGCACGCGCGGAATGGGACGATCTGTCGGACCCGCCGCAGCCGTCCCAGATCGTTCAGCGCACCTTTTGCGGGACGTAAGATGCGGCTGCGACTGGCAAGCTATAACCTGCACAAATGCCGTGGCCTGACCGGCCTCCACGCGCCCGAGCGTAATCTGGAGGTGATCGCGGCGCTTGGGGCCGATCTTGTGGCGCTGCAAGAGGTTGATTTCCGCTTTGGCGCGCGGCCCGAGGCCCTGCCCCGCGCGATGATCCGCGAGATGACCGGGCTTGTCCCCGCGCAGTTGAAAACCACCGGCGAGAGCTCGCTTGGCTGGCATGGCCAGACCGTGCTGATGCGCCCCGATCTGACCGGAACAGCGCAGATCCGCCGCCTTCCCTTGCCGGGGATCGAGCCGCGCGGGGCGATTGCCCTGCGGCTCGACGGATTCACGCTGATCGGGGTGCATCTGGGGCTTGCGCGGTCGTCGCGGCGGGCGCAGCTTGCCCGGCTGGCGGGAAAGGCTGCGCGGCTGTCGGGTGGCGCGGTGGCGATGATGGGCGATTTCAACGAATGGCATGACAGTCGCGGGCTGGAAGCCGTGGACGGGATCGAGGGGTTCCGCGTCATCACCCCCGGCGCCTCTTATCCCGCGCCGATGCCGCAACTGCGCCTTGATCGCATCGTCGTCAGCCGCCGCCTTGAGGTAAGCGATTGCGGCGTTCTGGACACGCCGCTTGCACGGCGGGCCTCGGACCATCTGCCGGTCTGGGCCGATATCGAGATCGGCTGATCTTTCGGCTTTCGCGCCGGACGCCTGCGGGCTATGGAAGGCCCAAATCGCAGGAGGCCCCCATGACTGAGATCATTGACATCTATGCCCGTGAAATCCTTGACAGCCGGGGCAACCCGACGGTTGAGGTCGATGTGACGCTTGAGGACGGCACGATGGGCCGCGCCGCGGTGCCCTCGGGTGCCTCGACCGGCGCGCATGAGGCCGTCGAAAAGCGTGACGGCGACAAGGCCCGTTATCTGGGGAAGGGCGTGCTTGAGGCGGTCCATGCCGTCAATGGCGAGATTGCCGAGAACCTTCTGGGCGAAGAAGCGGCAGAACAATTGTCCATCGACCGGCTGATGATCGACCTTGACGGCACGCCCAACAAGTCGCGTCTGGGCGCCAACGCCATTCTGGGCGTCTCGCTTGCCGTCGCCAAGGCCGCCGCCGAGGATGCGGGCCTGCCGCTGTTTCGCTATGTCGGCGGCACCTCGGCGCGGGTTCTGCCGGTGCCGATGATGAATATCATCAATGGCGGCGAACATGCCGACAACCCCATTGATATTCAGGAATTCATGATCATGCCGGTGGGCGCCGAGAATATCCGCGACGCGATCCGGGTCGGCGCCGAAGTGTTCCACACGCTGAAAAAGGAGCTTTCGGCGGCGGGTCTGGCCACCGGCGTGGGTGATGAGGGCGGCTTTGCGCCGAACCTCTCCTCGACCCGGGACGCGTTGGATTTCATCCTGCGCGCGGTTGAGAAGGCGGGTTACCTGCCGGGCGATGACGTGATGCTGGCGCTTGACTGCGCCTCGACCGAATATTTCAAGGATGGCCGCTATGTGCTTGCCGGCGAAGGGAAAACCCTCGATGCGGGCGAAAACGTCGATTATTTGGCCGCGCTTTGTGCAGATTATCCGATCCTGTCGATCGAGGACGGTTGCGCCGAGGATGACTGGGAGGGCTGGAAACTGCTGACCGAGCGTCTGGGCAATAAGGTGCAGCTGGTCGGCGACGATCTGTTCGTGACCAACCCCGCCCGGCTGGCTGAAGGGATTGCGAAGGGCTGCGGCAACTCGCTTCTGGTCAAGGTCAACCAGATCGGCACCCTGTCCGAGACCCTGGACGCGGTGCGCATGGCGGACCGGGCGCGTTACACCTCGGTCATGTCGCACCGCTCGGGCGAGACCGAGGATGCGACCATCGCGGATCTGGCGGTGGCGACCAATTGCGGGCAGATCAAGACCGGCTCGCTTGCGCGTTCGGACCGGCTGGCGAAATACAACCAGTTGATCCGCATCGAGGAGATTCTGGGCGAGACTGCCGAATATGCGGGCCGCTCGATCCTGCGTTAACCGGATCGGGGGGCGCTGCCGCGCCCGTTCTGAGTATTTTTGCGCAGAAGAAACAGGGGCCGCGCGATGCGGCCCTTTGTCGTCAGGGGCGGTAATCGGCCAGTCGCGCGACATAGCGCGCCAGAGTGTCGATTTCCAGATTGACCGCATCCCCGACCTTCGCGCGGCCCCAGGTCGTGACCTCTTGCGTGTGCGGGATCAGGTTCACGCCAAAGCGGTTGCCCTCAACCTCATTCACGGTCAGCGAGGTGCCGTTGAGCGCGACCGAGCCTTTGGGCGCGATAAAGCGGGCCAGCTCCGGCGGGGCCTCGAAGGTGATGCGGGTCGAAGCGCCTTCATCGCTGATCGCGACGATCCGCGCCACGCCGTCCACATGGCCCGAGACGATATGCCCGCCCAGCTCATCCCCCAGACGCAAGGCGCGCTCCAGATTGACGACCTGTCCCTGCTGCCACATCTGCCCCGCGCCAAGCGCGGTTTTGGACACGGTTTCCGCTGAGATATCCACCTCGAACCAGTCCTCACCCTTGGCCACCACCGTCAGGCAGATCCCGTCGCAGGCGATTGAGGCGCCGATATCGACCCCCGCCATGTCATAGCCGCAGCCGATCCGGGCTTGGATGTCGCCACGCTGCTCGATGCTGCGAATCTCGCCCTGATCGGTGATGATGCCAGTGAACATGCTTGCGCCCTCATATGTTATCCGCCCGCCAGACTAGCCCAAGCCCGTGCCCGCTGCCAGTGCAGGACACGATCTTGCGCGAATGGCGCGCCCAGGCTCAATCGCGCGTTCCAAAAGACGGATATGTATGTAAAGACAGGTGGATATATAGTGCTTATGTCTTTTATCCAGTTTCGTCATGCCCCGTCCCCGTGCCCCTCTCGACAGCGATGTCGCGCCCCGTCTTGCCCCCGATATTCCGGTGCAGTCACGGGTTTTCCTGTTGCTTCAGGGCCCGCATGGCCCGTTTTTTGACCGATTGGGCGGGCATTTGCGGGCGGCGGGGGCGACTGTCTGGCGGGTGGCCTTCAATGCGGGCGATGCGTTTTTCTGGTCCGACCGGGATCACCTGATTCGCCATCAGGGCAGCGCGGCGGACTGGCCCGCGCATCTGGACCGGCTTCTCACGGAAAAAGGCGTCACCGATATCGCGCTTTACGGCGATGTGCGCGCGATTCATGCCGATGCGGTGCAGATTGCCCGGGCGCGCGGGCTGACCATCCATATTTTTGAGGAAGGCTATCTGCGCCCCTTCTGGATCACCTATGAGCGCGGCGGCTCGAACGGCTATTCGCGGCTGGCCCAGATCGACATTCCCCAGATGCGGGCCGCGCTGCGCGGTGCGCAGGGCGACACGCCGCGCCCGCCAAGCCATTGGGGCGATATGCGGCAGCACAAGTTCTATGGCGCGCTCTATCATTTCCTTGTGCTGACCATGAATCGCGACTTTCCGGGCTATCGCAGCCATCGCGATATCAGCCTGTGGCAAGAGTTTCGCCTGAACCTGCGCCGCCTGCTGCTGACCCCCGCGCACGCGGTGACCCGCGCGGTCGAGACGCGCCGCATCCGGCGCGGCGGGTTTCCCTATACGCTTGTGCTGATGCAGCTGGAACATGATGCCAGCTTCCGCGCCCACTCCGATTTTACCGAGATGCCCGAATTCACCGATAGGGTGATGGAGGCCTTTGCCACCAACGCGCCGCGTCACCATCATATCGTGTTCAAGGCCCATCCGCTGGAGGATGACCGCTCACGCCTGAGGGCGCGGATCATCGAGAAGGCCCGCGCTTTGGGGATCAGCCACCGTGTGCATTACGTTCTGGGCGGCAAGCTGGCGCCGCTTTTGTCGCAGGCGCGGTCTGCGGTCACGGTGAATTCCACCGCGGCGCAGCAAGCGCTTTGGCGCGGGTTGCCGGTCAAGACCATGGGCCATAGTGTCTATGACAAGCCCGGTCTGGTCTCATCGCAGGATCTGGCCGCGTTTTTCGTCCGGCCTGAACGCCCCAGTGCCCATCTTTACCGGCGCTATCGTGACTATCTGCTGGAAACCAGCCAGCTGCCCGGCGGCTATTATTCGAGCCCGGCCCGAAGCCATGCACTGCGGCTTGTCGCCGATATGATGCTGCGCCGCGATGATCCTTATGACGCGCTTGCCTCGGGGACCGCCGATGGCCGCCAGCAGATCGAGGCAAATATCGGCTGATAAACATGCTTAATTCTGGCATTGAGCCGAAGCCTCGGCTAGGTTGCGCCTAAAGGCCGTCATAAGGCCCCGGATGATGGACAGGAGTTGTTGGTTTGTCGCTTTTTTCGTTCTCCCTTGCGCGGCGCGTCGCGCGTCTTCCCATGCTGGCCGGGCTTGTCGCGGTCATGGCGCTTGGCGCCTGCGCCCTGCCGCGTTCCGGCCCCAATAAAAGCGAGATCTTCTCCGGCTCGGTCGAACAGGGCGGCGATGCGCATGTGGTTTTTGTCGATAACCGGGTGACGCGGGCGGCGAATTTCACGCCCTCATACGGGTTCAGCCAGTCCTTTCTGGCCGCCGGTCAGGTCGGCGCCGATGAGATCCGGCCCGGCGATGTTCTGGGCCTGATGATCTGGGAAAACGTCGATGACGGGCTTTTGGCCAGCCTTGGCCAAAGCTCGACCGAGCTGCAACAGCTGCAAGTGGACAGCGACGGCTATATCTTTGTGCCCTATGCGGGCCGGGTGCGCGCGGCGGGCCAGACCCCCGACCAGCTGCGCCGCACCATCACCTCGCGCCTCGCGAGCCAGACCCCCGACCCGCAAGTCACCGTGCAGCGCGTCGCGGGGGACGGCGCGACTGTCTCGGTCATGGGCAAGGTCTTCGGTCAGGGCGTCTACCCGATCGAGCGGCCGACCCGCACCCTTGCCTCGATGCTGGCCCGCGCGGGCGGCGTGAATGTCGCGCCCGAGGTTGCGGTGGTGACCGTCAAGCGGGGCCGCGAGACCGGCCGCGTCTGGCTGAGCGATCTTTATTTCAACCCCTCTTATGACATCGCGCTGCGCCCCGGCGACATCATCCTTGTCGAAGAGGATCAGCGCAGCTTTACCGCGCTTGGTGCGCTTGGCGGGCAGACCAAGGTGCCGCTTGGCAATGAGGACGTGAACGCGGTCGAGGCCATCGCGATGGTGGGCGGGCTGTCCACGCAGACCGCCGACCCGACCGGCGTGTTCATCTTCCGCGATGAGCCCTCGCAGGTCGCAAGCGCGGTTCTGGGCCGTCAGGTTTACGGCACGACCCGCGTGATCTATGTGCTTGACCTGACCGCGCCCAATGGCATCTTCCTGGCCCGCGATTTCGCGGTGCGCGATGGCGATACGCTTTATGTGACTGAGGCGCCCTATGTGCAGTGGCAAAAGATCCTTGGCGCGATCACCGGATCGGCCTCGACCGCCGCCAACCTGCAACGGATCACCGACTGAGCTTGGCGCTATAATCTTGACGGTGCCAGAGCATGACCGCGCCGCCGGGGGCATCGCCCCCCGGCGGCTTTTCGTTTTCAATGGCGGCTTCCTGCGCGGCGATGTGCGGCGCATCCTGACGCTTGGCGGATGGGGGCCGCGTCTGGGCCTGCCGGGCCCCGGCGATGCGGTGGGCATCTGGGGCGCGGCCGGGACCGCGTGGCGGGGACGCCATATCGCGGCGCGTCGGGGCGCGCATCTGGTCCATGTCGAGGACGCCTTTCTGCGATCGGTCCTGCCGGGGCGGGCGACCGGGGCGGGGCTGCGCGGCTTGCGGCGTGGGCCGCTTGGCCTGATCGTCGACCCGCTTGGGCTGCATTTCGACCCAAGCCGCCCTTCCTTGATTGAGGCGCTGATCACATCAGGCCGGGCGGCGGGGTTGCAGGATCAGGCAGGGGCGCTGATCGAGCGTCTGATCTCGGCTGATTTGTCGAAATATAACAACCATCTGCCTGATTCTACTGCGCCCGCGCCGGGCTATGTTCTGGTGATCGACCAGACCCAAAGCGATGCCTCGCTGATGGGGGCGGGCCGGGCGCGCTTTCAGGAGATGCTGGCCGCCGCGCGGGCGGACCATCCGGGCGCGCCACTGGTGATTCGCAGCCATCCCGAGACCGCGCAGGGCCTGCGGATGGGCCACTTCACGCCCTCAGACCTGCGCGAGGGTGAGATCTTTCACGACGCGGCCCTTTCGGCATGGGCTTTGCTTGCGGGCGCGCGGGCGGTCTATGCGGTCAGCTCTCAGCTGGGTTATGAGGCCATTCTGGCAGGCCACCGCCCGCGTCTCTTCGGCCAGCCCTTCTATGCCGGTTGGGGGCTCAGCGATGATGAGGCCCCGACCCCGCGCCGAGGTCCGGCCAGCCGCGAGACGCTGTTTGCCGCCGCGCATATGCTGGCGCCGCTCTGGTATGATCCCATCGCCGACCGGCTGACCGACCTTGCGGGCGCGATCAACCAGTTAGAGGCCGAGGCGCGGGCCTGGCGAGAGGATCATGCGGGCCATCTGGCCTATGGGATGCGGCTGTGGAAACGCGCTTCCATCGCGCGCGGCTTTGGCAATGGCGCTCGGGTGCGGTTCACGGACAAGCCCTCTGCGCAGGTCACCCTCGCTTGGGCAGGTCGCGCGGCGGGCCTTGCCGCGCCCGCCCTGCGCCGGGTTGAGGACGGGCTCATCCGCTCACGCGGGCTTGGCGCGGCGCTTGTCCCGCCTCTGTCTCTGGTCGCGGATGATCTGGGCATCTATTACGACCCGAGCCGCGAATCCCGGCTGGAACGCCTGATTGCCGCAGGCCCTCCGCCCGGTGGTGAGGCCCGTGCGATGGCGCTGATAAATGCGCTGAAGGCGGCGCGGATCAGCAAATACAACCTCTCGGCGGGCGCGACCGAGATTCCTCCCCGCGATGGCAGGCCGCGCATTCTGGTCCCCGGTCAGGTCAGCGACGATGCCTCGATCCGGCTGGGCGCGACAGGGGTTGAGCGCGATAACGCCGCCCTGCTGCGCCGGGTGCGGCACGAGAATCCCGGTGCTTTTGTGATCTACAAGCCGCATCCCGATGTCGAGGCCGGGCTGCGCCCAGGCGCGGTGCCGCATGATACGCTGGCCTTGGCCGATCTGGTCGCGGCGCGGGCAGATCCGCTGGCGCTGATCGAACAGGTGGATGAGCTCTGGACGCTGACCTCAACGATGGGGTTTGAGGCGATGCTGCGCGGCGTGCCGGTCACCACCTTGGGCGCGCCCTTTTATGCGGGGTGGGGCCTGACCCGAGACCTTGGCCCGCAGCCCGCCCGGCGCGTGGCGCGGCCCGGTTTGGCCGCCTTGGCCCATGCGGTGCTGATCGCCTATCCGCGTTATTTCGAGCCCGCGCGGGGTCGCCCCTGCCCGCCTGAGGCGGCGGTCGAGATCCTCGCCTCGGGCGCGGCGCATCAGGGGCCGCGGCTGCGCATTCTGGCCAAAATGCAGGGTGCTTTGGCGGGTTACGACTGGCTTTGGCGGCGCCAGTGATGGAAGAGGTCCGGGCCGATCCGCCGCAGCTCGGCCAGCTCAAAACGCGGCGCATCGCCCAGACGGCGAAGGTTAAAGGGCGCGACCGCCGCCAGCCCGTCGCCGCCAAGCACTACCCCCGCCGTATAGCCCGCCAAAGCATCGACCAGATCCGCGCGCATCAGGCTGGCCGCAAGCCCGCCGCCACCCTCGCAAAACACCCGGGTAATGCCACGCCGGGCCAGTTCGGCCATGATCTCCGCAGGCGCGCCCGCAAGCTGCCAAAGCGGGCCGTGATCTTTCCCTTGGGGCGGCAGATCGGGCAGTTCTTGCGATGAGATGATGATGCGCACCGGCTGACGCACCGCGCCAAACCCCCGCACGTTCAGCGACGGAAGATCGGCCCGCGCGGTGCCGCCGCCGACCATCACCGCATCATGCTGCATCCGCAGCATATGCGCGTGACGCCGCGCCGCGGGGCCGGTGATCCACTGGCTTTCTCCGCCCGCCGTGGCGATCCTGCCGTCGAAACTGGTCGCGAGTTTCAGCATCACAAAGGGGCGATTGCGGGTCACTCGGCTGAGGAAACCGGCCTGAAGCCGGGCGGCCTCATCGGCCAGAACGCCTTCGGTGACGGCGATTCCGGCGGCCCGAAGCCGCGCATGACCCTGCCCCGCCGTGCGCGGATCGGGATCGGTCAGGGCGGTGACGACGCGCGACACACCCGCCGCGATCAGCGCATCGGCGCAAGGCGGGGTGCGCCCGTGATGCGCGCAGGGCTCCAAGGTGACATAGGCTGTCGCGCCCCGCGCCGCCGCGCCTGCCTGCGCCAAGGCCATCGCCTCGGAATGGGGCCGCCCGCCCGGCTGCGTCCAGCCGCGCCCCGCGATCACGCCATCGCGGACCAGAACGCAGCCCACCGCCGGATTGGGCCAGACATTGCCAAGCCCGCGCCGCGCCAGCCCAAGCGCATGGGCCATGTGGCGCTGATCGGGCGTCATCCCTCAGTGCCGGGCCGCAGCTCGGAGACGAATTTGTCGAAATCGTCCGCGTCCTGGAAGTTCTTGTAAACGCTGGCGAAACGCACATAGGCGACATTGTCGATGCGGGCCAGCGTCTCCATCACGATCTCACCGATGGTTTTCGACGGAATGTCGGTTTCGCCCAGACTTTCCAGCCGCCGGACGATGCCGGAAATCATCTGGTCGATCCGGTCGGGCTCAATCGGGCGTTTCTGCATCGCGATGCGGATCGAGCGGGACAGCTTGTCCCGGTCAAAATCCTCACGCCGCCCGCTTGACTTGACCACCACAAGATCGCGCAGCTGCACCCGTTCATAAGTGGTAAACCGCCCGCCGCAGGCCGCGCAAAAACGGCGGCGGCGGATGGCGACATTATCCTCAGCGGGGCGGGAATCCTTGACCTGCGTATCGACATTTCCGCAAAACGGGCAGCGCATCCTGGTATCCCCTGACCTGTGATCTGGTGGTTTGTGCAAAGTGATCCGCCAGAACTATACCGGGCAGCGCAGAGTTTGGGTAGTCCGAAGATCGACCTACCAGATAGGCGATGCGCCTGCCCCTTGCACCTGCGCCGCGCGGCTATTCCGCAGCCTCTCCCGGCGGCGCAAGCCCGCCCTCACCGCTGTCGATGCGGTCATGGTCGGTCTCGATCCTCTTTTGCGCGCGGGCGCCCAATTCGCGCAGCATCTCGACCTGTCGCACGACATTGCCCGAGCCGCGCGTCAGCCGGTCCATCGCCTGACCATGCGCCCGCCCGGCCTGATCAAGCGCGCGTCCGACCGCATCCATCGAATCGATGAAACCGGCCACCTTGTCATAAAGCGCACCGGCACGGCTGGCGATTTCCATTGCGTTCGATTCGCGCCGTTCAACCGTCCAGATGTGATCGACGGTGCGCAGGGTCAGCATCAGCGTGGTCGGCGTGGCCAGCCCGATCTTGCGTTCAAGCGCATAGGAGGCGAGTTCCGGATCGGCCCGCAGCGCCTCTGAGAAGGCTCCCTCGACCGGGATGAACATCAGCACATAATCGACCGAAGCCTCATCAATGCGATGATAGCCCTTGCCCGACAGGCCGTTGATATGGTTGCGCAAAGCCTGAATATGGCGGCGCAATGCGGCGTCGCGTTCGCCCGCATCAGTGGCATTCACCGAGATCTCATAATCGTTGAGCGACACCTTGCTGTCGATCACCAGGATCTTTTTCTGCGGCATATGGATGATGACATCGGGCCGCCACCGCGCGCCGTCCTCATCCCGCCAGCCGCTTTGGATATGGTAATGCGTGCCGGCCAGCAGGCCCGATTCCTCAAGAATGCGTTCAAGGATCATCTCACCCCAGGCGCCTTGCCGTTGTTTTTCGCCCTTGAGCGCACGGGTCAGCGCCACCGCCTCACGGCTGATATCCTCAGACCGGGTGTGGAGCGTTTCAATCTGTTGGCGCAGCCGCGCGCCTTCTTCGTCCATGACCTTGTTGCGGGCCTGCAATTCGGACTGAAACCGATGCACCTGATCGCGAAACGGGGTCAACAGCCCGTCAAGCTGTTCGCGATGCGCCTTCTGCATCCGGTCGCCCTGAACCTGCAAGGTTTCATCCGCCATCAGCTTGAAATGACGGGTCATTTCCTCACGCAGCCCACGAAGCGTGTCAATGTCATGGCTGGCGCGTTCACGGTCCTTTTCAGCGGCAAGCCGGGCCTGCGCCAGATCGCTTTCCAGCCGCGAGACATCGCGCCGCGCCGCATAAAGCGCGTCATTCAGCCCGTCGCGTTCCTCGCCCAAGCGCTGCAATGCGGCATCGCGTTCCTCAAGCCGGGTGCGGGCCTGCCCGCCCTGCAATTCAAGCTCGCGCGCGGCATCGCGCGCGCCCTCAAGCCGAGCATCCTGTTCAGCAATCCGTGCATCGCGCCCGGCCAGATCATCGCGCAAGCGCGCCAGATTCCGCCCCCGGTCGCGCAAAACGACAAGGATCACCAGCAGCAACGCCGCCGTTCCCAGCCATAAAAACCGAAGAACACCCGGATCGGCCAGAAGAGATTGCCATTGTTCCGTCACATCGCGCCACCGCTCAAATGTTCACGGTTCACCCCTAAGGCAAATCAGCGTGAAACGCAAGAAAAACAACGCAAAGCGGTTAATGCGCGGTTAAGCCGTGCGGGATTGCGGGCAGATATGGCGCATGAAATCAAGCAGGCTCTGGCCATAGACAAGCGGGTCGCGCAACGAAATTTCGCGACTGGCCACCCATTCCAGCAATGATCCTTCGGTGCGGGTCGAGCGGAACATCGACCAGGCGGGGAATTCACGCGCTTCGAGAAGCCCCTCCATCATCACCTTGACGCCGCTATGGCGCGGGTCGCGTTCAATCGCGGCGCGCACGGTTGCCAAAGGCTCAGCCTCGCCCTCCAGCCATTGGAAGAACATGCCGTCCTCACAATGCAGAAAGCCGGTCAGGTTCAGCTCTGCATTGCGTTTGCGCGCGATCTCGATGATCTCATCACAGTCGGCATCGAAGCGGTCAAACCGGCCCGAGCTGCGATACAGGAAAAATTCAAGCGCCATGACAAGCCCCCTTGAACAGCGTCAGAAACTTAGCTGACCGTGGCAAGGTTTTGCAAGAGTTTCAGCGGGTTCCGCGAATTAATAAACCGCAACGTCACTGATCGAGGAAGGACCGCAGCTTGCGCGAGCGTGACGGGTGCTTCAGCTTGCGCAGCGCCTTCGCCTCAATCTGGCGGATGCGTTCGCGGGTGACGCTGAACTGCTGGCCGACCTCTTCCAGCGTGTGATCGGTGTTCATGCCGATGCCGAAACGCATCCGCAGAACCCGTTCCTCACGCGGGGTCAGAGAGGCCAGAACGCGGGTCGTCGTCTCTTTCAGGTTCTCCTGAATCGCGGAATCCAGTGGCAGGACGGCGTTCTTATCCTCGATGAAATCGCCAAGCTGGCTGTCCTCTTCATCCCCGATCGGGGTTTCAAGGCTGATCGGTTCCTTGGCGATTTTCATCACCTTGCGGACCTTTTCCAGCGGCATTTGCAGCTTTTCGGCCAGTTCCTCGGGCGTTGGCTCACGGCCGATCTCATGCAGCATCTGGCGGCCGGTGCGGACCAGCTTGTTGATCGTCTCGATCATATGGACCGGAATGCGGATCGTGCGGGCCTGATCGGCGATTGAGCGCGTGATCGCCTGACGGATCCACCATGTCGCATAGGTGCTGAACTTGTAGCCGCGACGGTATTCGAACTTGTCCACCGCCTTCATCAGGCCGATATTGCCTTCCTGAATAAGATCAAGGAATTGCAGGCCCCGGTTGGTGTATTTCTTGGCAATCGAGATCACCAGTCGCAGGTTCGCCTCGACCATTTCCTTCTTGGCCTGCCGCGCCTCTTTCTCACCGCGCTGCACCTGGTTCACGATGCGGCGGAATTCCTCGATATCGACGCCGACATATTGGCCGACCTCGGCCATCTCACCGCGCAATTCCTCAACCTTGGGGCGCGAGCGTTCGAACAGCGCCTGCCAGCCACGACCCTTGTTGTCCATCATCCGGTCAACCCAGGTCGGGTCCAGTTCCGAGCCGCGATAGGCGTCGATGAAGTCGCGGCGGTTGATCCGCGCGGCATCGGCCAGTTTGACCATGCCCGAATCGATGGTCAGAATCCGGCGGTTGATGCCATAAAGCTGATCGACAAGCGCCTCGATCCGGTTGTTATGCAGATGCAGCGAGTTGACCAGTTCGACGATCTCGCCGCGCAGCTTCTGATAGGCGGCCTCTGCGCCCGCCGAAAAGCTGTTATCCTCATTCAGCGTCGCGGACATGCGTTGGTCCTGCATGTCGGCCAGTTGTTCATAGTCGCGGGCAATCGCCTCAAGCGTTTCCAGAACGCGCGGCTTGAGGCTGGCCTCCATCGCGGCAAGCGACAGGTTCGCGCCGTCATCCTCATCATCCTCATCCGAGGGCATGGGGTTGCCATCGGCATCGCGTTCCTCACTGCGCTCGGCGGGGGCGGCCTCATCGGGGACCAGTTCTTCGTCGCCTTCCTCATCATCGACCGATTGACCAAAGGTCGTCTCAAGGTCGATCACGTCGCGCAGCAGGATGTCTTCGTCCAGCAATTCCTGCCGCCACATGGTGATGGCCTTGAAGGTCAGCGGGCTTTCGCAGAGGCCCAGAATCATCGTGTTGCGGCCCGCCTCGATGCGTTTCGCAATCGCGATCTCACCCTCGCGGGACAGCAGTTCAACGCTACCCATCTCACGCAGATACATGCGCACCGGGTCATCGGTGCGGTCGAGCTTTTCGGTTTCCGCGCTTGAGACGGCCACCTCACGAGAGCCAGAGGTCGGAATGACCTCACCGCCCTCAGCCTCTTCGCCGTCTTCATCGCTTTCAACGACCTGAATGCCCATTTCGGACAGCATCGACATCACATCCTCGATCTGGTCCGAAGAGACCTGATCGGGCGGCAGAACCGCGTTCAGCTGGTCATAGGTGATATGGCCACGTTCACGCGCCTCAGCGATCATTTTCTTGACGGCCGCTTGCGAGATATCCAGCGAAACCTCGTTCTCGCGGGCGTCTTCCTTGGCGCGATCATCGTCCTTGGCGGCCATAGCAGGTCCTTTCGCTGGTGATTCGGGGGTCAGGTCGAATCATATGGGGCTGAACTCGTTCTAAACAAGAGCGCCGCCCGGCGCAAATCACCAAAATCTCAAGCCCGCTTGGCCGGGGGAGTGATTCGCAGGTGATTCGGTCAGGGCCGGTTCTTGCGCCAGATCTGCCCCTCGACCGCCGCGCGCAGCTTGGCCGAGAGCGCGCTGCTATCCTCGCCCATATCGCTTGTATCGGCGATTTCGGGGCGCTCGGCGCGGACTCTGGCGCGGGCAATTTCACGGGCGCGCCAGGTGAGGCCCTCATCGGCAAGCCCGGTGATCTCATCCTCGGCCCGGGCCTGTTCGCGCCGCGCGGCCCGCCTGACCGCGATCTGGTCCAGGAGGTTGCCCAGAACCTCGGCGGCATGTTCGGGGGCGCAACCGGCCAAAAGCAAAGGCGAGTTGCGCACATAGGGATCGTCCATGATCCGCGTGCGCGCGCGGTCGCCCGCATCCGAGCGGCTGCCCGCCAAGAGATCATGGCAAAGCGCGTCTCGGTCAGGGTCGGCGGGCTCCAACCGCTCAAGCGCGGGTTCGAACCGCGCGGCAAGGCCGGGATGGGCCGCGCAAATCGCCAAAACAAGCGCCTCGATCAGCAATTCGCTTTCGGCACCGGCGGCAATCGCGGTGGCGCGGGTCAGCGGCAGAACCGGCACCGTAGCCCGCGCGCCGCGCCCGGCCCGCATCTCGCGCCGGTCAGGGGTCAGCTTGCCCGCGCCCCGCCTGCCGCCGAAGAGCGCGTAGCGGCGTTCGCGCAGCGCCTCACTGTAATGGTGGCGCGTGCTGTCATCGGGGATACGCGCAATCGCGTCGCGCAGGATCTTGTCAAGCGCGGCGCGGCGCTCGGGGCTGTCGAAATCCTGCCCCTCGGTCGCGCGCTGCCACAGCAGATCGACCAAAGGCCGGGCCTGCGCGATCAGCGCGTCAAACGCGCCGCGCCCCTGCGCACGGATCAGATCGTCCGGGTCCTGACCCGAGGGCAACAGCACAAAGCGCAGCGCCTGCCCCGGCCCGGTCAGCGGCAAGGCCAGATCAATCAACCGCATCGCCGCGCGCAGCCCCGCCGCGTCGCCGTCAAGCGCGATAATTGGCTCGGGCGAGACGCGCCACATCAGCCGCAGCTGATCCTCGGTGATGGCGGTGCCAAGGGGCGCGACCGCGCCGCCAAAGCCCGCACGGGCAAGCGCGATCACATCCATATAGCCCTCGGCCACGATCAGGGGCGCGCCCTTGCCGACCGCCGCGCGGGCGGGGCCAAGATGGTAAAGATTGCGCCCCTTGTCGAAGAGCGGCGTCTCGGGAGAGTTGAGATATTTGGCCCGCGCATTGGGGTCCATCGCCCGCCCGCCAAAGGCCATGGCGCGGCCCTGCCCGTCACGGATGGGGAACATGATGCGCCCGCGAAACCGGTCATAGGGCGCGCCGCCATCATCGGGCCGCGCGGCAAGCCCTGCCTCGATCAGCACATCCTCCGCCATGCCCTTGGCGCGCAGCGCGGTAAACAGCCCCTGCCGCTGATCGGGGGCAAAGCCGATCTCAAAGCGTTCCAAGGCGGCGCTGTCCAGCCCGCGCCGGTCCAAGTAATCCCGCGCCGCCTGCGCCGCGCCGGTGTGAAGCTGAAGCCGGTAATGCTGCACGGCCGCCTCGCAGGCTTCGCGCAGAAGCTGGTTGCGGTCGGTGCGGACGCGGGCGGCGGGATCGCGTTCGGGCATGGGCAAGCCGGCCTCGGAGGCGAGAACCTTCACCGCCTCGATGAACTCCAACCCCTCGGCCTCGCGCAGGAAGGTCAGCGCATCGCCCTTGGCGTGACAGCCAAAGCAATAGTAAAAACCCTTCTGGTCATCGCAATGAAAAGACGCGGATTTTTCCTGATGGAAGGGGCATGGCGCCCACCAGTCGCCCTTGCCCTGATTGGTCTTGCGCATATCCCACGTCACCTTGCGCCCGATCACACGAGAGATCGGGACGCGGGCGCGCAGCTCGTCAAGGAAACCGGGTGGCAGGCTCATGGCCTCTATATCGGCGCGGGGCGCGCGCGGCGCAAGGCTCAGACGAACTGTTCGCGCATCAGGCGCTCTTCCATCCCGTGGCCCGGATCGAACAGGAGGCGATGGTTGATCGAGGTCTCACTGCGCACCTCGACCCATCGCACCGAATCGACCTGCCGCGAATCGGCATCGGCCATGACCGGGCGCTTGTCCGTCTCAAGCACGTCAAAGCGGATCACGGCGCTGTTGGGCAGGATCGCGCCGCGCCACCGGCGCGGGCGAAAGGCGGCAATCGCGGTCAGGCCCAACACGTCAGAGCCAAGCGGCAGGATCGGGCCGTTCGCGCTATAATTATAGGCCGTCGAGCCCGCAGGCGTGCAGATCAGCGCACCGTCGCAAACCAGTTCCTCAAGCCGCACGCGCCCGTTCACGCTGATGCGCAGCTTGGCCGCCTGCGGCCCGGCCCGCAACAGGCTGACCTCATTGATCGCAAGTGCTGCATATTCGCGCCCGTCCGCCGTCCCCGCCGTCATCGACAGCGGATGGGTCACGGTCTGCTCGGCCGCCACGATCCGCTGAGGCAGGTCATCGGCGCGATAATCGTTCATCAGAAAGCCGATCGTGCCGCGATTCATGCCGTAAACCGGCAGGCCCTTGTTGCGATGCATGACGTTCAGCATCAGCCCGTCACCGCCAAGCGCCACGATCACGCCCGCCTCACGCAGGGGCGTCTGACCATAGCGGCCCGACAGATCGCGCAGCGCCTGTTGGGCGGTTTCGGTTTCAGAGGCGACAAAATGCATTTTCATGCCGTGCATCATGGCCCGCCCTTTGCGAGAGGCCAAGCGCAATCGCGTCTTTGCGCGCCTCAAAAAAGCCGCTAAACCCCTGACAACCAGCCACAGGAGACCCCGATGAGCCGCGATAGCTTTTTTTCCGCCAGCCTCTCACAGACTGACCCCGAGATCTTCGACGCCATCGGCCTTGAACTGGGCCGTCAGCGCGAAGAGATCGAGCTGATCGCCTCGGAAAACATCGTCAGCCTTGCCGTGTTGCAGGCGCAAGGCTCGGTCCTGACCAACAAATATGCCGAGGGCTATCCGGGCAAGCGCTATTACGGCGGCTGCCAATATGTTGATATCGCTGAGAATTTGGCGATTGACCGCGCGAAAGAGCTGTTCGGCGCGGGCTTTGCCAATGTGCAGCCCAATTCGGGCAGCCAGATGAATCAGGCGGTGTTTCTGGCCCTGCTTCAGCCCGGCGATACCTTCATGGGGCTGGATCTGAACTCGGGCGGGCATCTCACCCATGGCTCGCCGGTGAATATGTCGGGCAAATGGTTCAACGTGGTCAGCTACGGCGTGCGTCAGCAGGACCAACTGCTTGATATGGAAGCGATTGCCGAATCCGCACGCCAGCATAAGCCCAAGCTGATCGTGGCCGGCGGCACCGCCTATAGCCGGGTCTGGGACTGGGCGGCGTTCCGCAAGATTGCCGATGAGGTGGGCGCCTATCTGATGGTGGATATGGCCCATATCGCGGGTCTGGTCGCGGGCGGACAGCACCCCTCGCCGGTGCCGCATGCGCATGTCGTGACCTCGACCACGCATAAATCGCTGCGCGGGCCACGCGGCGGGCTGATCCTGACCAATGATGCCGAGATCGCGAAAAAGATCAATTCGGCGGTGTTCCCCGGTCTGCAAGGCGGCCCGCTGATGCATGTGATCGCGGCCAAAGCGGTGGCCTTTGCCGAGGCGCTGCGGCCCGATTTCAAGGATTACGCGGCGCGCGTCGTGGGTAACGCCCGCGCGATGGCGGATGAGCTGCAAAAGGGCGGCATCGACATCGTGTCGGGCGGGACCGACAACCACCTGATGCTGGCTGATCTGCGACCCAAAGGCGTGACCGGCAAGGCCGCCGAGGCCGCGCTTGGCCGCGCGCATATCACCTGCAACAAGAACGGCGTGCCGTTTGACCCCGAAAAGCCCTTCGTCACCTCGGGCATCCGGCTTGGCACGCCCGCAGGCACCACGCGCGGCTTTGGCGAGGATGAATTCCGCCAGATCGCCCGTTGGATCGTTGAGGTGGTGGACGGTCTGGCCGCGAATGGCGAGGGCAATAACGCCGAGGTCGAGGCCCGCGTTCAGGGAGAGGTTTCCGCGCTCTGCGCGCGTTTCCCGCTTTATCCGACGCTGTGATCGAGCGGGCGGGGGGGTTACAGAACCCCCTGCCGCACCATCAGCCAGACGACCAGAATTCCCAGCAAAAGCAGGCCAAACAGGATCGAGGCGGCGATATTCGTCGCCCTCTCCTGCCACCGCGAGATGCGCCCGAAAGGTTGCAGATAGGCGACAAGATCGGCATGGGCGCGCTCGGCCTCGGTGAAATCCGTCTGGCGGGCGATTTTGGGCGCATGGCTGACCCGCTCGGCCTCGCGCAGGATCTGCGCCTGCCGCAAAAGCTTATGCGGCAAGGCGCCGCCGCGACGGCGGATCATCATCTCAAGATCGACCGTCTCGCCGCGCCTTGTGCCACCAAGCCGCGTGGCCATCAGCATGGCGACCTCATCCGCGCGGGGTTTGACCTCGATCCAGTTCATCGCGACCTCATCTGCTTTGCGCCCTTTCTAGACGCTCTGGCGCGGCAGGAAAAGCCGCGCTAGACTGGCCCGATGATGCTGAATGTGACGATCAATGGTGAGGCGGGCCCGCATCCGCCGGTGATTCTGGCCCATGGGCTGTTCGGCTCGGGGCGCAATCTGGGCGGTTTGGCGCGAAGGCTGGCGGTCTCGCGTCAGGTGATTTCGGTGGACATGCGCAATCACGGCGAAAGTTTTCACGACGATGACCACTCCTATGCCGCGCTTGGCGCCGATCTGGCGGCGGTGATCCGCGAATATGGCGGGCGGGCTGATCTGGTCGGTCATTCGATGGGCGGGAAGGCTGCGATGGTGATGGCGCTGAACGAACCCGACCTGCTGCGCCGTCTGGCCGTTCTGGACATTGCGCCGGTGGGTTACGGTCATTCGCAGCGCGAATTGATCTCGGCCATGCGCAGCATCGAGCTGTCGGCCTGCAAGCTGCGCTCGGACGCTGATCGTCAGCTGGCGAGGCGCGTGGACGACCCAAGCATACGCGCTTTCTTGCTGCAAAGCCTTGATTTGAAAGCTGATCCGCCTGCGTGGAAGCTGAACCTTGACGTGCTTGATGCGCAGATGGACAGGCTTGTCGGCTGGCCCGAGGATCTGCCCAAGGCGCGTTTTGAGGGCCCGGCCCTGTTTCTGGCGGGCGCCGATTCGGATTATGTCAGCGATCAGGGGCGCGAGGCGATCCGCGACTATTTCCCGCAAGCGCAGATCCGTGAGATCGAGGGAGCGGGCCACTGGCTTCATGCCGACAAGCCGGTCGAGACGGGCGAGATTCTGGCCGAGTTTCTAGCCTAGCCGCAAAGATCTGGGATGCGCGTGCTTTGCGGTGTCAACGACGCAGAAGCGCGCGACCCTCGGGCATCAGTTTCGCGTATGACAGCGCAACTGGCCTGCATCTGCCCGAGCATGTCCCGCCTGCCGAACGCGACCCCCAAACCCCTTACCAAGCACTGTGATAACCGCCGATCCGCAACAGCGGTGTGGTCCTGGCGGGCGGCTCAAGCCCTCTTGCCAAGCAGCTCAACCCACAGCCCATTTGCAACCCGCCTCACATCGGGCTACGCGATAGGCGCGATGCAAGCGGGCGTTAGCGACCGTCCGGCCCCACATCCTCGGCCGCCTCGATCCGCCGCGCGGCGAACCAGGTCACCGGCAGCGACAAGACGGCACCACCCCCCGCGCCCACCAGAATGCCGGTCGCGCTGACATAGCCCGCCACAAGCGCGATGATCACACCGATCCCGGCCAGAGTTCCCATGGAAATCGTCAGCAACAGAATGAACAAACGCGACATGACAGCCCCTTTTTCGGCAAATGATTCGCCCGCAATCTAGCAGCGGATCACCGGGCGCGATTTGACACGGATCAGATCAGGGACAATTAAGCGCCACCCGCGCGACGCCCGTATCACCGGGCAGTCCGGTCTGGAAACTGCCGGGCCGAACGGCGCAGCCGGTCGCGGTTTCCACCGCCTGAACCATGAGCCCGGGCACCTTGTCACGCGCGGCGCGGTTCACATAGCCATGGCGGATCACCTCGGCGCGGCGGTCAAGGTGAAACACGGTGAAACGAAGCCCGCCTGCCTCAATATCATGGCGCGATGCGCCAAAGAACTCGGTCGATTGCGAGGCGCAGGCAGAGAGAAACAGAATCAGGGGCAAGATGCGTATCATGCGCCCTGACTAGCAGGCAAAGATTAAGAAAAGGTTGAGGCGCGACGCCTCAATTGTCCATTTTCAGCGCCTGGATAAAGGCCGTTTGCGGAATCTCGACCTTGCCGAATTGGCGCATCTTTTTCTTGCCGGCCTTCTGCTTTTCAAGCAACTTCTTTTTCCGAGTCGCATCCCCGCCATAACATTTCGCGGTCACGTCCTTGCGCATCGCCGACAGGGTTTCGCGCGCAATGACCCGCGCGCCAATTGCCGCCTGAATCGGAATCTTGAACATATGCCGGGGGATCAGCTCTTTCAGCTTTTCAACCATCACCCTGCCCCGCGCCTCGGCCCGGTCGCGGTGAACCATGATGGACAGCGCATCGACCGGCTCATCATTTACAAGGATCGACATTTTCACCAGATAATCCTCACGATATTCGCTGATCTGGTAATCGAAACTGGCATAGCCTTTGGTCACCGATTTAAGCCGGTCATAAAAATCGAAGACCACCTCGGCCAAAGGCAGATCGTAAACCACCATCGCCCGAGTTCCGGCATAAGTGAGATCAAGCTGAATACCGCGCCGGTCCTGACAGAGCTTCAGCACATCGCCCAGATATTCATCCGGCACCATGATTGTTGCCTTGATACGCGGCTCTTCGATGTGATCGACATGGGTCAGATCGGGCATATCGGCGGGATTGTGCAAATCGCGCACTTCGCCATCGCGCATATGCAATTTAAACACAACCGAGGGCGCGGTGGTGATCAGATCAAGATCATATTCGCGCTCCAGCCGGTCGCGGATCACCTCAAGATGCAAAAGCCCAAGGAAACCGCAACGGAAACCGAAACCCAATGCCGCCGAGGTTTCCATTTCATAGCTGAACGAGGCGTCATTCAGCGCGAGTTTCTCAATCGCATCGCGCAAGGCCTCAAAATCATTCGCATCAACCGGGAAAAGGCCACAGAAAACCACCGGCTGCGCGGGCTTGAACCCGGCAAGCGGGGTATCGGTCGGCTTTTTCTCATGGGTAATGGTATCGCCGACCCGCGTATCGCGCACCTGCTTGATCGAGGCGGTAAAAACCCCGATCTCGCCCGGACCCAATTCGGCAATATCTTTCATCGCGGGGGTCAGCACGGCCAGTTTATCCAGTTTATAGGTCGCGCCGGTCTGCATCATCTTGACCTGATCG
Organism: Paracoccus sp. (in: a-proteobacteria); assembly: GCA_030538425.1. GTDB lineage: Bacteria > Pseudomonadota > Alphaproteobacteria > Rhodobacterales > Rhodobacteraceae > Paracoccus. The sequence continues at coordinate 48,385 of JAUNTZ010000018.1, forward strand.
CCCTTGCGGATCACGCCGTCCATCACGCGGATCATCACGACCACGCCCAGATAGGGGTCATACCAGCTAT
>JAUNTZ010000069.1 GCA_030538425.1 Paracoccus sp. (in: a-proteobacteria)
CCTGCGACCTGCGACCTGCGACCTTGTCCGGGAAAGGCATGGGCTGCAAGGGAAAAGTAGCGCGATATCAACCCCAAAGCACAAAAAAGGCCGCCCCCGCAGGGACGGCCTTGAGATCACGGAAAACGGCGCGCTTAGTTGTTCACGCTGTCTTTCAGCGCCTTGGCGACGGTCACCTTGACCTGTTTGTCGGCCGGCTTTTTCATCATTTCCTGGGTCTGCGGATTGCGGACCATGCGCTCGGGGCGGGCGCGGCAGGCGATCTTGCCGATGCCGGGCAGGGTCACCGCGCCGCCATTAGACACTTCGCGGGTCACAACGGCGGTCATCGCATCCAGAGCCGCAGTCGCGGATTTCTTGTCGCTGCCCATTTCTTCGGCCAGAGCGGCCACCAGCTGGGTTTTGGTCATCGGTTTCGTGGCTTGTGCCATGGTCTGTCTCCTCGTTGCCCCTTTGCGGGATCTGCGCCCGCTCTCGGGCATCCTGTCTGCTACACAGGCTTTTTCAGAATACTTCAACTATTTTTCTTGTGCTACGGCGAAAGATTGCCCGATTTTTTCCTTTCCATGACATGACGCGACGTCGTTTAGAGAAAAGCGGTTTCGCTGAATGAGCGCAACTTGCGCGAGTGGACCCGCTCAACCGGCATCTCGCGCAGCTTTTCCATCGCCCGCACACCGATCAGCAGATGCGAGGCCACCTGAGTGCGGTAAAAATCCGTCGCCATGCCCGGCAGCTTCAGCTCACCATGAAGCGGCTTGTCAGACACGCAAAGCAGCGTTCCATAAGGCACCCGGAAACGGAATCCATTGGCCGCGATGGTCGCGCTTTCCATGTCCAGCCCGATGGCGCGCGACAGCGACAGCCGATGGACCGGGCCGGAATGGTCGCGCAACTCCCAGTTGCGGTTGTCGATCGTGGCCACGGTGCCGGTGCGCATGATCCGCTTGAGCTCATAACCCTCAAGCCGGGTCACCTCGGCGACGGCCTGTTCAAGCGCGACCTGCACCTCGGCCAAGGCCGGGATCGGCACCCAGGCCGGCAAATCGTCATCCAGAACGTGATCCTCACGCAGATAGCCATGCGCCAGCACGAAATCCCCCAGCCTTTGGCTGTTGCGCAGTCCCGCGCAATGACCGACCATCAGCCAGGCATGGGGCCGCAGCACCGCGATATGATCGGTGGCCGTCTTGGCATTCGAGGGGCCGACGCCGATATTCACCAGCGTGATTCCCTGGCTCCCCTCACGTTTGAGATGATAGGCGGGCATCTGCGGCATCTTTGATAATGCGGGCAGATCGCCGTCGGGCGTAGTGATCTCATGGTTCCCCGGCGCGACAAAGCTGTGATAGCCGGACCCCGGCTCCGCCAGCGCGCGGCGGGCGAAGGCCTCAAACTCATCGACATAGAACTGATAGTTGGTAAACAGCACAAAATTCTGAAAGTGATCGGCCGAGGTCGCCGTGTAATGCGACAGCCGCGCCAGCGAATAATCGACGCGCTGCGCGGTAAAGGGCGCCAGATGCAGCGTCCCGTCCGGCATCGGCCCGGCCACGCCGTTGACGATATCATCGTTCACCGTGCTGAGATCCGGCACGTCGAACACGTCGCGCAGGGAAAAATCCAGAACCCCTTCCTGCGGGACATTCACATCCGCATTGGCGACGGCAAAATGCACCGGCATCGGCGTTTCGCTTTCCCCGACGGCGACCGGCACGCCATGGTTCCGGATCAACAGCGCGATCTGCCGCTCAAGATAGTTGGCAAACAGCCCGGGCTGGGTGATCGAGGCCGCATAGGTGCCCGGAATCGCCACATGCCCGAAGGACAGGCGCGAATCCGTCTGCGAATGTGAGGTCGTGGTCAGCCGCAGTTCCGGATAAAAGGCGCGGTATCGCGCTTGCGGCGGCGCCCCGGACAGGGTGCGGGAAAACCGGCTGCACAGAAACTCTGTCGCGCGATCATAAAGTGCGACAAGCCGTTCCACCGCCTTGGCCGGGTCGGTGAAATATTCACGCTCGGAAGGGTCGGGCGTTTCCAGCGGCAGCAATCTGGGTGGCACGGTCACGGCAGGCTCCTTCATGTTGGCGCGCAGAGTGCCACTGCGCGCCAGATGTGGCAAGTCGCTGACCTGATACCTAGATAGTATTGCGAAAAGGTTAACGGCAGACAGAAAATGAATTATTCCATCCTTGATCTTGCCCCCGTCCCCGAGGGCACCGACACCGCAACCGCCATCGCCAACTCGACCGCACTGGCGCAGATGGCGGATGGCCTTGGCTATCATCGCTATTGGCTGGCCGAACATCACAATATGGTCGGGATCGCCTCCGCGGCGACCTCGGTTCTGATCGGCCATATTGCCGCGCAGACCAAACGGATCCGGGTCGGTTCGGGCGGCATCATGTTGCCCAACCATTCGCCCTTGTCGATTGCCGAACAGTTCGGAACACTGGCCACGCTTTACGGTCCGCGCATTGATCTTGGCGTCGGTCGTGCGCCGGGCGGCGATGGGGCGGTCTATCGGGCCCTGCGCAAATCGCCGGATATGGCTGAGAATTTTCCGCAAGACGTGATCGAATTGCTGAATTATCTGGGCGACGCGCCCGCCGATGCGCGGGTCATCGCCCATCCCGGGCAGGGAACTTATGTGCCGGTCTGGATGCTTGGCTCTTCCCTGTTCGGTGCGCAATTGGCGGCCATGCTGGGCCTGCCCTATGCGTTCGCGTCGCATTTCGCGCCTGCCGCGCTTGATGAGGCCCGCGCGGTTTATCGTGAGCGGTTCGAGCCAAGCAACTGGGGCGAGGGGCGCCCGCGTTTCATGCTGGCCGTCAACGTGATTGCCGCCGACAGCACCGAGCAAGCGCAATTTCTTCAAACAAGCCAACAGCTTGCCTTTGCGAGGCTGCGCAATGGTCGCCCCGGCAAGCTGCCCGCGCCCCGCAGGGATGTCGGCGATGAGATCAGCGGCGCCACCGCGCGCGGTGTCGAGCAGGCGCTTCGGGTGTCGGCGGTGGGCGACAAGGCGGTGATCCGCGACCGGCTGACCGCTCTGATCGAACAGCATCGGCCAGATGAGCTGATCCTGACCGGCCAGATCCACGACGCCGAGGCCCGGCTGCACTCGTTCAGGCTGGCCGCCGAGGTTCTTGACGACATGGCGCGGGCTTGAAAACAGCCAAGGTCGGGCTGGACAAGCCCGCCCGGGCGGCGGACATTCCGGTCCATGAACCACAGAGGGCATAGCGCGATGGATCTTGTGATTCTGGGCCATGGCTACAGCGCCGCCGCCTTGTCGGAGCGGGCTGTGGCGCGTGGCTGGCGGGTCTTCGGCACAACCCGGCGAGACCCTGCGCGGGTTACCGGCGCCGGCGCCGTGGCGCTTGACTGGGACCGCGATCAGCCGGAAATCGCGCGGCTGATTCGTGAGGCCGACGCCATCCTCTCCAGCGTGCCGACCAGCCGCGGCCAGGATCCGGTGCTGGCGCGGCATTCGGATGATCTGCGAAAATCCCGGGCGTTCTGGATCGGCTATCTGTCCTCGACCAATGTTTACGGCGACCATCGCGGCGGCTGGGTGGATGAAACGACGCCCGCCGCCCCCTCGACCACCCGCGCCAAAGCGCGGCTGGCCGCCGAAGCGGGCTGGCGTGAACTGGCTGCCGACGAGGGCCTTCCTCTGCACATCTTTCGTCTGGCAGGGATTTACGGCCCCGGTCGCGGTCCGTTCGAAAAGCTGCGCAACGGCACTGCGCGGCGGCTGATCAAGCCCGATCAGATTTTCTCGCGCATCCATCGCGATGATATTGGCGGTGCCATCTGGGCCTCGGTCCAGCGGCCTTCGCCGGGCGCGATCTATAATCTGTGTGATGATCAGCCTGCCCCGCCCGAGGACGTTATCGCCCATGCCGCCGCTTTGCTGGGCATGACGCCACCGCCGTCTGAGCCCTTCGAGACCGCCGAAATGACAGACATGGCGCGCAGCTTTTACGCGGATTCCAAGCGTGTTTCGAACCGGGCCTTGCGCGACAAGCTGGGCTATCAGCTTGAATATCCAGACTACGATTCGGGCCTGCGGGCCATTCTGGCCGCCGAAGCCAAAGGCTGACGGCCAAGACATTCCCGCCACCAAGCCGCCTGAAGCTGCCCATCGCGTTACCATTATCGCGCCGCTCGCCTGACCGCCTGAACCGTGTCGGCGGCCACCGACGCCCCGCCTTCAAGCACCAGCCGAACGGTGCCGCCATCATGCTCGATCTCATCAACGACACCGTAAGCCGCGACCGGGCGTTCGGAAATCGGCGCGCCGTCACGGATATTCTCAAGCCGAAAGGAATAAAGCCCCGGCGGCAGGCGGTTCCCCGCCGCATCCCGGCCAAACCACTCAACCGCGCCTGACGCGGTTCCGACCTGTTCGCGCGTGACGACCCTGCCATATTGGTCCAGTGTGAGCAGGACAGCCTGATCGGCCGAAGGGTCGGGGCGCAGATCCAAGGTCAACGGCTGGTCGGAAAACTGAACCGGCGCGGTGACCCGCACCTCTTGGCCGATCCAGCCCGAGAAATCCGCCAAACTTCCCCCCTGTTGCGCCGCCATGGCTTGCAAAAGGCTGTTGGTCTGAACCTGCTGTTCGACGCCCGAAAATGTGGCAAGCTGCACCGCGAAATCGGCACCATCCATCGGGTTCAGCGGATCCTGATAGCGAATCTGGGTCGTCAGCATCCTTAGAAACGTGTCAAAATCGCCACCGATCTTGGCCGAGGGCGCGGGCGGAACGGTCGGGGTTGCTGGCTGGTTCAAAATGGCAATATCGGTCATCTTCACATCCTGATATTCAAAGAGCCACGGATCTGGGCGGGGGTTTCGGCAGTTGGAGCGGTCGCTTTGGGGGCGCGTTTTTCAACCTGTGGATGGTCGGGCGTAGGGGACCGCCCATCGCCTTGATCAAATTCAAGCTGCGCATCACCAAGCCCATGCTCTGCCAGATCATGCATCAACAATTCGGCATGCCGGCGCATCATCTGCATGATCTCGGGCCGCTCGGCCGAGATCATGATCGTCACGCCCGTTTCGTCATGGGTGATCCGAAAGCCGACCGAGCCCAGCTCCTCGGGCGTGAGATGCAATATATGCTGGCCTGGTCCGGCCTCTGACAGCCTGACGCGCAACTGGTCAATGACGGCTTTATCCTTCGCGAGAAGCGGCGGATTTGGCAATGACACAGGGTTGGCAAGCTGCGCCGGACGCTCGACCGGACCAGCCGGTTCATCGAGCCTTGGCGCGGCTGCGTCCTGAGCCTGCGAGTGGAACGGCTCATCGACATTCGGCTGCGTCTGGCCCGCATATCGCGTCCGATCAGACTGAGGGGTCAGCTGGCGTTCCGCCATCGCGCCTGACATATCCGCTGCAATAGGCGCGCTTTGCGCGGCCGCGGGGGGGTGTCTTGATGGCGTGGAAGGGACTGCTTCCAGCGGAAGATGGTTTGCCGGGTTGCTGACATTTTGCGAAACAGCCGCGGCTTCGCGCAATATTGCCCCGGGGCGGGGGCGCGAACTTTCCTGGATATTCGGCGCCCGAGCCAGGTCGTCAAACTCGGTCAGAGCGGCGGCAGCCACGGTCAGGGCGGCCTCGGCGGGAGGTGGGTGTTTCGCGTCAGCGAAACGAAGACTATCTGATGACATCTGATATCGCGCATGACCCGGCGCGACGAACTTTTGCGGCGCGTCGGCAAGCGCGGTCGGGCTGGGCTCCAGCTTTTCTTTAAGATGGTCAAAGATGTCCCTTGCCGCCTCAATGGGCTGAGCAGGCCGAGGCAGCGGGTCGGACATCATTTCGAGGCCATCGGCTTGTGGATTAGCCCAAACATCGCGGCGATATCGCAAAGCACTGTTACTCGTCAGAGATTCAAGCCGCGCAGCGCCCGGATCTGGCAGCGGATGGGGGCGATCGGGCGCTATAATCGACGGGCTTTGAAGGTTTTTATTTGATTCGGGAGGAAGCTGCGGCTTTGCGCCTGTGTCGCGAAAATCCGCAGGGAAATCGGCATGCTCGGTCGCGCGGTGATGCACCAAACTGTCCGAAGCGAGACGAGCGCCGTCCTCCACGCGCGCCGCCACGTCCTTCACCTCTTGAGGCCAAACTGTCTGCGAGGCGTCCTGTCGTAAAACAGGCGGAAGGTCGGTAGAGCCCGCCCAAGCAGACGCAACAATAGCTATGTCTTTGCCTTGCGACGGCTCGGGCGCAGCGTCAAAAAAGGGCAAAGACGAGGCGGGGCTTGTCATCCGAAGCGTTTCAAGAACCGCATCGGATCCATCTAAAGATTGATGAACATCATGCGCTTCTGGCGTCAACAGAGGCCGGATTGCTCCGGGTGGCCTTTCTTCGCGCCCAGCAAGGGCAGATATTGGCGCAGCACTCGCCAGAAATACGGTCTCGATCTCACCGCTGGCGGGCGTGATAACCTTGTCTTGCGCGGGCTCTCTTGGCGTCGAATCAGCTGATGAACCTGGCTCGGCCATGTCTGGCTCCGCTATTTCTGGTTCAACCACGCCGTCAGCTGGAGGATCGGATTCAGGGCGCATCACAGCTGTATCCGCCAAGAAAATCTCGTGCTCAGGTGTAGCAGCAGCAAGCGCAGCTTCAAAGCCGTGCCCAGCCTCACCTGAATCAGGAGCCGCCGCGTCAGTCGGTATATGTGTCAGCGCCCCGTCGGGGACCAAGAAAAATCCAATCATCACATCGATTCGTCCGTTTTTTTCAGTCTTACCCTCATTTGATTACCAAATATTTACCGATGGCCGATATTTCTGACCAGTGAAAGGAGAATCACATGATCAATCCCAATACTGGCGTGTCCGGCAAGCTATCCCAAGTTTTTTTTGAAGAAATGGTTAATCACATTCATCGCTCGGACTCTGGGTCGCCCTTCGGGGGCGGCCATGGTGAGGCGCAGTTCAAGTCGCTTTTGAACCGTGAATATGCGGCGAATCTTGCCGCTTCGGTCGATCTCAAACTCAAGGTAGATGAAAGATGAATATCGAAAAACTGATCTCGCAAGCGGCCGATTCGGTGATGTCCGGCGACTATGAAACAGCCTTTTCTCGCGTTGAAAAGGCAGAGATTTTCATTCAACAACAGGATGTTGAAAGGGTCCAGCATGTCGCCTCGATTGAGCGGTTGGGCGAGCTTGCCCGCGCCGCGCAAACGGGTCTGGACGACGCGCGCCGGTCGATTCGCCAGATCGTGTCCGATGCGGGCGACGTGCGGCTTTACGATACAAGCGGGAATGAGACAAACTCAAACGTGTCACGACGCAGAAACATAAAACTTTAACTATTATGGAGGTGAAATTTGGCCCGATCAGTGCCATCATGCAGACATGAAGATGTATCGCCAGATTATCATGAATAGCCTCGCTATAATTGTGCGATTGATGACCTGCGTTCTGTTGACGAGGTGGCGACGGATGTCGGTCGCAGTGCAACGGCCCTCGCATCGGGCCCGTAAAGGGCCCTGGCATAGGTGCACTCGACGGCTCGAACACGCCGAGAACCGGGCCGGGTGTGGCCCGTCGGGCCAGATCGCCGCAGCGGTGAATAAACACGCCCTGCCCCTTGCGCCGCCACGATCCTGCACTATAAACCCGTTCGATTTGCCGACAGAACGGGACCGGGGAAGCCATGCCGAAAAGAACCGATATCAACTCGATCCTTATCATCGG
>JAUNTZ010000070.1 GCA_030538425.1 Paracoccus sp. (in: a-proteobacteria)
TGGAGCGGGTGAAGGGAATCGAACCCTCGTCTTCAGCTTGGGAAGCTGCGGCTCTACCATTGAGCTACACCCGCGACAGCGCCCTGCTAGAACAGCCGCCCGCCCGCGTCAAGGCCTAGCGCAGCCCCATCTCTGCCAGAGTCGCAGCCAAAGACGGGGGCAGGGCGTCGTCGCGGGCGCGGTCTGCCGCGATGTCAGGCGGCGCGTCCTCGGCGGCGAGATAGCGCCAGCCCTGAAACGGGCGGCGTGGGACCGCGGCCACGCGCACCAGATTGCGATCAAGGATCAGCCCGCAACGGGTGATCCCGTCCTGACCCTCACGCCTTTCCAGCCCGATGATCTTTTGCCGCGCCAGTAAAACCCCCTTGAACACCCAATAGATTGAGCCACCGGCCAGAATCTCGGCCTCGCGCTTGGGCCACATGCGGGTGATATGGCAGGCGGGCGCGTCACCGAAACGGGCCTTTTGCCATGTTTCAAGGTCTTCGGGTGCTCCCGCGCCCACGCAAAGTTTGATAAGGTTGACGTGTTGGGTCATGCGCCCGATATAGGCGCAAACGCGGCGCGGGCAAGCCCGACCAACCCGGAGAGATTGATGAGAATCACCGCACGCCAGCAAGCCCTTTGGTGGGGCGTTGCCGCCCTTGTCCTGACGCTGATGCTGTGGCGGTTGGGTAATGCGGTCATGCCCTTCGTTCTGGGCGCGGGCATCGCCTATCTGCTCAACCCGGTGGCGAACCGGCTGGAACGCGCCGGGCTCAGCCGTGCCTTGTCGGTGGCGCTGATCTCGGTCTGGGTGCTGCTGATGCTGGTCGCGATGATCCTGTGGGTCGCGCCTCTGGTGGTCAGCCAGATGCAACAACTTTTCGCGCAGGCCCCGGAAATGCTGGCGCGGCTGCAAGGGTTCCTGTCAGCGCGTCTGCCGGGCTTTGATCTGGAGAATGAGCTCAACGGGCTGAGCCCCGACGGGCTGATGGCCGACCGCGCGGGGGAGTTCGTGGGCCGTATCCTTGGCTCGCTGCTCAATATCGTGAGCGTGGTTGCGCTGCTTGTGATTGCGCCGGTGGTGGCGTTTTATCTGCTGCTCGACTGGGACCACATGATGCAGCGCATCGACCAGATGCTGCCGCGCGAACATCTGCCGGTGCTTCGCGAACTGGCCGCCGATATTGACGACACGCTGGCGGGTTTCGTGCGCGGGCAGATGGTGGTGATGCTGATCCTTGGCACGCTGCTGAGCACCGGGCTGTATGTCGTGGGGCTGCCCTATGCGGTGGCGATCGGGATCATTTCGGCGCTGCTCTCGGTCATTCCCTATGTCGGCACGATCACCGGCACGGCCATCGCGATTGGCGTGGCGCTGTTCTATTTCTGGGGCGATTGGGGGCATATCGCGCTTGTTCTGGCGGTATTTGCCTCGGCCCAGCTGATCGAGAGCTATTATCTGCAACCGAAAATCGTCGGCAGTCATGTGCGGCTTCATCCGGTCTGGCTGCTTCTGGCGCTGTCGGTGTTTGGCTCTTTGTTCGGCTTTGTGGGCATGATCCTTGCGGTGCCGCTGGCCGCGACTTTGGGCGTTCTGGTGCGCTTTGCCTCCGGGAAATATATGGAAAGCGCGCTTTATACCGGCGGTCCGGTGGCCGAGCCTGCCCATCCCAAGATGCTGGTCGAGATCATGCCGCGCGGCGCGATCAGCCAGCCGCCCGAGATGCTGCCCCCCGAACAGGGCCCCACCCAGGAGGACCGCGAGGGCGTTCCCTTGGATGTCGCACGACTGGCCGAGGCGGATGAGACCGACGCGCAGGGGCGCGGCTGAGATTTGGCGCGTCAGCTGACATTCGATCTGGCCCGGCCGCCCGCGCTTGGCCGCGCCGATTTTCTGGTCTCACCGGCCAATGCGCTTGCGGTCACGGTGCTGGACGCGCCCGGGGGCTGGCCTCAGGCGCGAATGCTGCTGATCGGTCCCGAAGGCGCGGGCAAAACCCATCTGGCCGCGATCTGGGCCGGTGATCATGGCGCGCCTTGCGTTGAGGCCGCAGCGCTTGACGTGGCTGAGGTGGACGGGCTTTGCCGCGCTGAAGGCGCTTTGGTCGTGGAAAACGCGCATCTGATCGGCGGGCGGGCGGGCGCGGAGCAGGCTTTGTTCCACATCCTCAACCTTGCCGGGCCGCGCCAGATGCGGCTGCTTTTGACCGCGCGCACGGCGCCGCGCGAATGGGGTATCGCTCTGCCGGATCTGGCCAGCCGCATGGGGGCGGTTGCGCAAACCCGGCTGGGGGCGCCGGATGAGAGCTTGCTGGCGCAGGTTCTGGTCAAGCTGTTCGCCGACCGGCAACTGGCCGTGGCCCCCGATCTGATCGGCTGGCTGGTCGCGCGGATGGATCGTGATCTTGGTTTGGCCCGCGCCTTGGTGGCCGCGCTTGATGCCGAATCCATCGCCGAAAAGCGCCCGGTGACACGTCGAAGTGCCGCGCAGATACTGGACAAGCTGGCCGAAACCCGCGATTGATCCTTGCCTTCACCTGAGGCCCAGAAGATGACCAAAGCCGATTTTCTCAAGCATCCGACCCCCGAACCCGTCCTGCCCGAGAGCGGCACGCCCACCGGCCCCGCGCGGTATTTCAACCGTGAGCTCAGCTGGCTGTCCTTCAACTGGCGCGTTCTGGATGAGGCCCGCAACAACCGCGTGCCTCTGCTGGAACGGCTGCGGTTTCTGGCGATTTCGGCCACCAATCTGGATGAGTTCTATACCGTCCGCGTGGCGGGCCTGCGCGAATTGGTGCGTGAGGGCAATTCGGCACTCTCCGATGACGGGCTTGATCCTGAGGCGCAGCTTGCGCTGATCAACGCCGATGCGCGGCGGCTGATGGGGGCGCAACAGGCGGTCTGGAACGGGCTGCGCCGTGAGATGGAGGCGGCCAATATCACCATCCTGTCGCGGTCGCGCATCACCCGCGCCGAAGAGGATTTTCTGGGCCGCTATTTCCGTGAACAGGTGTTTCCGGTCCTGTCGCCTCTGGCCATCGACCCCGCGCATCCCTTTCCCTTCATCCCCAATACCGGCTTTTCGCTGGCGCTTGAACTGGCGCGGCAAAGCGACGGGCGGCGGATGCAGGCGCTGCTGCCGATCCCGGCGCAGCTTTCGCGGTTCATCCCGCTTCCGGGTGGTGAGCGGTTCCTGCCGCTTGAGGATCTGCTGCTGATCCATCTGTCGAGCCTGTTTCCCGGCTATCGCGCCATCGGCCATTGCGCCTTCCGCGTGCTGCGCGACAGCGATCTTGAGGTCGAGGAAGAGGCCGAGGATCTGGTCCGAGAGTTCGAGACCGCGCTGAAACGCCGCCGTCGTGGAAGCGTGATCCGGCTCAAGATCTCGGACGCGGCACCCGACGGGCTGCGGCGGATCATCATGGATGAGCTGGAGGTGAGCCCCGATGAGGTGATCGAGGTCTCGGGCCTCTTGGGCATGGCCGATCTGAAAGAGCTTGTCCTGGACAGCCGCCGCGATCTGCAATGGCCCGCCTTCACGCCGCGCGTGCCCGAACGGGTGCAGGATCATCACGGCGATATGTTCGCGGCGATCCGGCAAAAGGATATGCTGCTGCACCACCCCTATGAGACCTTCGATATGGTGGTGCGGATGCTGTCGCAGGCGGCGCGTGATCCGAATGTGCTGGCGATCAAGCAGACGCTCTATCGCACCAGTCGCGACAGCCCGATCGTGGACGCGCTGTGCGAAGCGGCCGAGGCGGGCAAGTCGGTCACCGCGCTTGTCGAACTGAAGGCGCGCTTTGATGAGGCCGCCAATATCCGCCAGTCGCGCCGGCTGGAACGGGCGGGGGCGCATGTGGTTTACGGCTTTGTGAACCTCAAGACCCATGCCAAGATCTCGACCGTGGTGCGGCGAGAGGGCGAACAGCTGGTCACCTATACCCATTACGGGACCGGCAATTATCACCCGATCACCGCGCGGATCTATACCGACCTGTCGCTGTTCACCTGTGACCCCGCGCTTGGCCGGGACGCGACCAAGGTGTTCAACTATCTGTCCGGTTATGTCAGCCCCGAGGGGCTGGAAAACATCGCCATTTCGCCCATCGACCTGAAATTGAGCCTGCTTTCGATGATTGCCCGAGAGGCCGAATTCGCCCGCGCCGGGCGCCCCGCCGCGATCTGGGCCAAGATGAACTCGATTATCGAACCCGATGTGATCGACGCGCTTTATGCGGCCTCGGCGGCGGGGGTGAAGATCGACCTTGTGGTGCGCGGCATTTGCGGGCTGCGCCCCGGCATCGCGGGCTTGTCGGAGAATATCCGCGTGAAATCCATCGTCGGGCGGTTTCTGGAACATTCGCGCATCGTCTGTTTCGGCAATGGCCACGGCCTGCCATCGCGGAAAGCGCGCGTCTTCATCTCATCCGCCGACTGGATGGGCCGCAACCTGAACCGGCGCGTGGAAACCCTTGTCGAATGCGTGAATGAGACGGTGAAGGCGCAGATCGTCAGCCAGATCATGGCGGCGAACATGGCGGATGAGGCGCAAAGCTGGATCCTGATGCCCGACGGGCGCTATCTGCGCCATCTGCCTGCTGGGCGCGACGATCTGTTCAGCTGTCACAGGTTTTTCATGGACAATCCCTCACTGTCGGGGCGCGGCTCGGCGGGCGCGCGCGATGTCCCGGCCTTGACCCATGCGGCGGACTGAGGAAAAAGGTTAACGTCCGAATCACGCATCCGTTACCGAAAGGCCAGCCATGCGCAGAAAGTCAAAGCCGGACGACCCGTTCGAGGGGCTATTCGACGATGCCCATGCCCGCGCGCTGAGCCGGGTTGGGGTGGTCGATGTGGGGTCGAACTCGATCCGCCTTGTGGTTTTTGACGGCGCGGCCCGCAGCCCGGCCTATTTCTATAACGAAAAGGTCATGGCGGGGCTTGGCAAGGACATGGCCCGCACCGGGCAGCTGAACGCGCAAGGCGCTGTGCGCGGGCTGGCCGCGCTCAAACGCTTTGCCGCGCTTGCGCAAGGCATGCGGGTGCGCCCGATGACCGTGGTTGCCACCGCCGCCATGCGTGAGGCCAGCGACGGCCCGGCCTTTCAGGCCCGGGTTGAGAAGGAAACCGGGCTCAAGGTCAATGTGATCGACGGCGAGGAAGAGGCGCGGCTGTCAGCGCAGGGCGTTCTTCTGGGCTGGCCCGATGCCAGGGGGCTGGTCTGCGATATCGGCGGCAACTCAATGGAACTGGCGGAACTGGACGGCAAGGGCGGGATCGGCAGGCGCGCGACCTCACAGCTTGGCCCGTTCCGGCTGCAACTGGTCGAGGGCGGGCAGAAGGGGCTGGCGCGCTATATCAAAACTGTCATGGAAGAGCTGCGCGACAAGCTGGGCACCGGGCATGAGCGCATCTATCTGGTCGGCGGCTCATGGCGGGCGATTGCGCGGCTGGACATGGAACGCCGCGCCTATCCGATGACCGTGCTGCACGAATATACGATGGGGCCGCGCGATGTGGCTGAGACGGTCCGATGGATCGAGGGGCAGGATCTGGCCGATCTGCGCAACCGCACCGGCATCTCGCAAAGCCGGATTGAGCTGGTCCCGCTGGCCTCGCTTGTGCTGAACCAACTGGTCCAGACCTTCCGACCCAAAGAGCTTGCCATCTCGTCCTACGGCATCCGTGAGGGGCTGCTTTATGAACATATGTCGGAAAACCTGCGCGCCCGCGATCCGCTGATCGAGGCCGCGCGGTTTACCGAAAAGACCATGGCGCGGATGCCGGGCTTTGGCAAAAAGCTGTATCAGTTCCTGCAACCGCTGTTCAGCCGCGCCACGCCCGCCCGAGACCGGCTGATCCGGGCGGCCTGCTATCTGCATGACACGAGCTGGCGCACCCATCCCGATTATCGCGCCGAGGCCTGTTTCGACAATGTGACCCGCGCGAATATGGCCGCGCTGAGCCATCCTGAGCGGGTGTTTTTGGGCCTCTCGCTGCTGCATCGTTACAAGAACAACCGCTCGGGCTCGCCCATGGCGCCGCTGTTCGAGCTGTTGTCCGAGGCAGAGCGGCAAGAGGCCGAGGTTCTGGGCAAGGCTTTGCGCTTTGGCGCGATGTTTTCGGTGCGTGATCCGGCGGAGGCGGGGGTTCTGAAGCTTTATCCCAAGAAAAAGCAGCTTGAGTTGCGGCTGAGCCCGGTGGGGCGTGACCTGTTCGGCGAGGTGGCCGAATCGCGCTTTCTGTCGCTGTGCAAATCGCTGGATGTCGCGCCGTTGATCACCGGGCGCGACAAGCGGGGCCGCAAGACGGAAACGATCTGGCCGCCTGAAGCTCAGGCCGCGCCGGACGCGCCGTCCGATCCTGTGGCCGAGACGGCGCCGGAAAAGGCTGAGCCCAAACCCGCGAAGGGCAAATCGCGCGGCAAGAAAGCCTAGGCCGCGTCATAGCCCATCAGCGCGATGCCCGCAGCGATCAGCAGCACGGCGAGGATGCGGGCGGGGCTTGCCGTCTCACCCAGAAACAGCATCCCGACGACGAAACTGCCCACCGCGCCGATGCCGGTCCAGATAGGATAGGCGGTGCCAAGCGGAATCGTCCGCATCGACTGCGCCAACAGCTGAAAGCTGGCGAACATGAAGATCAACGTGATGACGGTGGGGATCAGCAGGCTGAACCCCTCGGATCGTTTCATCGAATAGGCCCAGACGACCTCGAACAGACCGGCGAAGAACAGGAAAACCCAAGCCATGACAACTCCTTGCGCGGGCCGTCCCGGATGAAACAGGGGCGCGGGTCGTCCCGCGCAGGGGCGATATAGGCCGCGCGGCATGGTGCGGCAAGGCGGGCGCGGTCTTTTGTTTAGAAATATGGTGCTTGGGGCCGGGGGGCGCCAAGGCCCCGGTGGCGGGCGGCGCGACAAGGCGGGGGCGTATGCGCCGCGCAGCCCGCCCACAAACCGCCCGCCTATCAGATCAGACGTCAAGCCGAGCGCAGCCTCACCCGCGCATCCGCTGATGCACCATGTGGCGAGGCTGTTCTGATCGGTCGCTAAATCCTTCAAGAAAAGCGTGCAGGCCACCAACAGATCGCGACAGCGCCGCAGGTATCAAGTGAGCCTTGGCCCCAAACCTTGACCGGCGCGCTTGCCCGCCACCTCACCTGCAAGCCGGTTCACATAGGCCACGAAATCCGGGTCGCTGGCCTGCAACAGCTCGGGCAGATGTGCGGCGAAATCCTCACGCTCGATCCATTCGCGCATGTAATTGTCCCATGCCGCCCATCGCCGCGCCTCGGCCTTGGTCATTTTGGGCGACCATGAGAGCAGCCAGGCGCGTTCGAACAGCGAAACAAGCAGGTCGAACAGGATCATAAGCCGTTCTTCCTGCTCTTCGGTCAGGGGGCCAGTGCTCGGCTTGCTCCACAGGCGCAGGTCGGAATGGCGCGTCAGCAGGCGCAGAAAATCGTTGTAATCCGAGGTGATGCTTTCATAAATCGCGATTTCCTCATTCTCGCGTTCGCGTTGCCGCTGTTTCCAGAACACGAAAATCGCGAAGGGCACGCCAAGGGCGGTCACGAATGCGCTGATGGTCTCAATCATATCGCACCTCCTGCGGCCCCCGTGATAGCGCATGAAAAACCCGCCCGGAAGGGGCGGGTTTTCCTGTCTCAAGGACGGGGCAGATTACATCATGCCGCCCATGCCACCCATGCCGCCC
>JAUNTZ010000019.1 GCA_030538425.1 Paracoccus sp. (in: a-proteobacteria)
GTCGTCGAACAGCTCGAACAACTCGTCGAGCAATTCGTCCAGCAACAGCTCGTCGAACAGCTCGAACAACAGCTCTTCGAACTCGTCCTCGAACAGCAGTTCGAACAGCTCGTCCAACTCGTCCAGCAACAGTTCGTCGAATTCTTCGAGCAACAGCTCGTCGAACTCCTCCTCGAACAGCAGCTCGAACTCGTCCAGCAACTCTTCCTCGAACAGCTCGGATGACGACGATGATGACGGCAGCAATGACGACGACGATTGATCCGTCCTGACCGCCTTGCGGGGCCGCGCCTTTGCGGCCCCGCGCCCTCCCTTTAGCCAGTGGACAGCCCGATGTTTTCTTTCCTGCGCAAACCCCAGCCCGCCGCCCCGGCGCCCGAGATCCGCTTTCTGTGTGAGCCGCGCGATGAGGCGGTGATCGCCAAGCCCTTTCCGGCCAAGCGGCATATCCCCGACTGGTTTCGCAAGTTGCCTGCGGTGGATGAAAACGTCGCGGGTCTGAACGATACCGGGCTGACCGTCAAACGCTGCATGCCCTTTCTGGATGCGATGAATACCGGATGGATCATTCCGCTGGCCGCTGAATTGCGCCTTGAGATCTCGAATAGCGGGACTGAGGTTGTCGGCGGCTGGGATTTCGACCGCACGCTGATGTCGAACCACGGCGAAAACCAGGTCGCGGGCAATCCGTGGAAGGCGATTGGCGGGCCGCGTCCGCCGCGAAAGTTCCATAATTACTGGTCTATCGTGACGCCGCCCGGCTATTCCTGCCTGTTCATCAACCCGCTCAACCGTCCCAATGGCGTGTTCGAGATCGTCGCCGGAATCGTCGATACCGACACTTACCCCGCCCATATCAACTTTCCGTTTTTCGCCACGGCCGAGGACGGGCTTTATGTGCTGGAGAAAGGCACGCCGCTGGCGCAGGTGATCCCGTTCCGCCGCGATGATGCCGATATGGCCGCCTTTATCGGCGCTGAGACCAAGCCCGAGGCCGCAACGCGAGAGGCCGCGCATCGCAACACCAAGGCCGCCTCCGGCTGGTATCGGACCGAGGCGCGGGCCAAGCGCTAAGGTCGCTTGCGCCCGCCGGAATAAGGCGCGAAGCTGTGGGCAAAGGAGAACCCGATGCCCGTCAAGAACCGCTTTGCCGAAATGCTGCCCGAGATCACTAAATGGCGGCGTGATTTTCACCGCCACCCCGAACTGGGCTATGACGTTCACCGCACCGCCGGGCGGGTGGCCGAATTGCTGCGCGCCTTCGGGGTGGATGAGGTGGTCGAAGGCGTGGGCCAAACTGGCGTTGTCGGCGTGATCCGGGGCCGCAGCGACAGCGCGGGCCGGGTGATCGGACTGCGCGCCGATATGGACGCGCTGCCGATTATTGAGCAGACCGGCCTTGACTATGCCTCGACCACGCCCGGCATGATGCACGCCTGCGGCCATGACGGCCACACCGCGATGCTGCTGGGCGCGGCCCGCTATCTGGCCGAGACGCGCAATTTCGACGGCACCGCCGTGGTGATCTTCCAGCCCGCCGAAGAGGGCGGCTCGGGCGGGCTTGCGATGATCGAGGACGGGCTGGCGGAGCGCTGGAACATCCAGGAATTCTACGGGATGCACAATATGCCGGGCATCCCGGTGGGTGCCTTTGCGATGCGCGAAGGCGGGATCATGGCCGCCGCGGATGAGTTCAACATCACCATCACCGGCAAGGGCGGCCATGCTGCCAAGCCGCATGATTGCGTCGATCCGGTGCTGATCATGGCGCAGGTGATTACCGCGCTGCAATCGCTTGTGTCGCGCAATGTCGATCCGCTGCGTGAGGCGGTGGTGTCCTGCTGCGCCATCCAGACCGATTCCACCGCGCATAACGTGATCCCGCAGGTGGTCAAGATCCGTGGGACCGCGCGCAGCCTAGACGCCGCCGTGCGCGACCAGTTGGAGGCCGGGATCAGCCGCGTGACCAAGGGCATCGCGCAGGCCATGGGCGCCGAGGCGGAGGTCGATTACCGGCGCGGCTATCCGGTGACGGTGAACCATCCGGCCAATACCGCCTACGCGGCCGAGGTCGCGCGCAGCATTTCCGCCGATGTGGACACCAATGTCGAGCCGATGATGGGCGGCGAGGATTTCAGCTTCATGCTCAACACCCGCCCCGGCGCTTATATCTTTGTTGGCAACGGCGACAGCGCAATGGTCCACCACCCGGCCTATAATTTCAACGACGAGGCGATTCCCTTCGGTGCAAGCTGGTATGCGGGGATGGTCGAGGCGCGGATGCCGGTTGGGTGAGGGGTGCTTGCAAAAGCCAAGAGCGCGCAATGGCTCGGGGGCAGGGTTTGCGGCCTGATTTGCTCTGACTCGGCGGCCGAGGGTTTCAGCTTCTTGCTCGGCGCACGCCCCGGCACAGATACTTTCGCATGCCAATGGCGACGGCGCTATGGTCGACCAACCGGCCTATAGTTTCAACGACGAGCCCATCCCTTTGCCGCACGCTGATGCGCGGGGATGGCTGGCGGGCGAATGCCGGTTGGGTGAGGCAGGGGTGTTTGGCGTAGCAGACGCCAAGCCGCGCATTTCGTTAGGAATGGGTTTGCAGAAAGTTTTCCTCTGAACCGACAGCACGAGGATTTCAGCTTCATGCTCAACACCGGCCCCGGCAAAGATACGTTCGCATGCCAATGGCGACGGCGCTATGGCCAACCCACCCGCCTATAGTTTCAACAACGAGCCCACCCCTTCGCCGCACGCTGCTCTGCGGGCATGGTCGAGGCTCGGTCGCCGGTTGTGTGATGGTAGTCGCGAGGATTGGTGCAGTTGGGGCGACGATCACGCTTGGTTCAAGGGAGGGGTTTGCGGCATGTTTGCTCCGACCCAGCGGGCGAGTATTTCCACTTCATGTTCAACGCCTGGCCCTCAACAGATATCTTTGCGGGCCAATGGCGACAGCGCAATTATCCTCCACCCGGTCTATAATTTCAACGACGAGCCCACCCCTTCGCCGCACGCCGCTCTGCGGGCGTGGTTGAGGCGCGGGTGCCGGTTGTATGAGGGCGGGTGCCGGGTATTGGCACTGCAAAGCCCAGAGCGAGCATCGGTCAGGCCATAGGAGGCGCGCGTCGTTGTTGCTCTGATAGGGTGGGGTGGAGTGAGGGTTTCCACTTCACGCTTAACGCCCGGTCCGGCGGCTATATCTTTGTCAGCAACGGCGACAGCGCGATGGTCCACCGCCCGGCCTATAATTTCAACGACGTGCCCATTCCTTTCAGCGCAAGCCGGTGCGCGGACATGGCCTAGGCGCACATTCGGCTGGCTGACGGCGGTGCCACGGATTGGCGCAGCAGATGCCAAGGCTGGGCATTGGTTCGAGGATGGGATTCGCGGTCCGTTTGGCTCCGATCCCATGGGGCGAGGATTTGAGCTTCATGATCGAAACCCATCCCGGCACCACCTTCTTCTCAGATAAATTGCGACCGTGCGATAGCTCACCACCGTGCCTATAATTCCAAGGACGAAGCGATTCCCTTCGGCGCAAGTTGATATGTGGGCAAGGTCGAGGCGCGGATGCCGGTTGTGTAGGGCGGATTCCGAGGATTGCGCAGTAGAGGCGACGAGCGCATGTTGCCTCCCCGATGTGGTTTGCGGTCCGTTTTTTGCTCTGATCGGCATGTGGCGTTGGTCCTTGAAGCGTTTTTCAAAGCAGCGCTGACGGCATCGGAGGCGGGCCATAGCGCGGTCTGCCTCGCCAAAGCTGCGGTTTCACGCGGCGCCTTATGCAGCGAAGATAGCAAGCCCAGCCTCGACCATCTTTGTTGCGGCATGTCTCGGGGGCTTTCACGGGCTGTTATCCGCGTTGCGTGTAACCGCGCCCGCGATGATCACGGCGCGCACACCTACGGATGCTTTACCGCACCAGCTGCATTGCGCGGGGCCAACGCCCTCATATCGCTTCACAAAGACGCTATGTCGCTGAAATAAATGCGCCGTCGGGCGGTCTCTGGGCTAGGCTGGGCGTGAGAGTGGTTTGACGAGGTTATCATGAAACAGGTTTTTTATGCCATCGCGCTGTCAGTCCCAGGTCTGGCATTTGCTGCACCGGATCAGGCGGTTATCGACCTTATCCCCGAACAGCTTGGCCAGCAAAAGCTGTTCGAGGCGCGTTATGACAATGCGCCTGCGCTGCTGGCCTATGCCGCGTTTGACGACACTCCGCCGGATCGTCTGGGACCGCCATATCCCTTCGTGGGCACGACGGTGCTTCTCTATGACTGGCCGGGCGGCGATGAGGCCGCAATGTTGGCGCGGATGGACCGGCACGACTTTCCCGCCGATGGTGAGATTCTGGGCAAGTTCGAGATGTCGGCAGGCGGCGCGCCGCTGAATTGTGTGCTAGGCACCATACCCGAAGGTGACCGGGCGGCGCCTGCGTCAAGCTGCACGGGCTTTGCGCAGGGCAGCTTTGTCGAGCTGATCGCGACCGATGACTGGGTCTCGGCGGGCGACATGCGGGCGATTGGGGCCAGTCATCAGCAGATGATGCAGAACGCGGTCAGCTTTATTTCGACGATCGCGGGGAATTGACGCGTCTCAGGCGCGCCGGAACATGCCGCTGATTGCCCCGAAAGCCGGGGCGATTACGCGGTCGGCCAGGGGGATCAGCGCCATCCCGATCACCAGACCGACAATGCCGTCAAAGAACGCGGTCACCGCCCATTCGATGACGCCTTGCGCCGTGCCGATGGCGGCGGCTGCGGCGACGGCCTGATGGTGAATCCACTCATACGGGGCGTGCCAGCCCAGTTCATGCAGCCCGTGGATCACGATATTGCCGCCGACCCAGATCATCGCGGCGGTGCCAACCACGGTCAGCACCCGCATAAAGCCCGGCATGATCCGCACGATCCATTCGCCAAACCGCGCGGTGGCGCCTTGGCGGGTGGTCGCCAGATGGACGCCGATATCGTCGGCCTTGACCACAAGCGCGACAAATCCGTAAACCGCCACCGTGATCGCAATCGCAACCACCGCCAGGACAAAGGCGGTCATCCAGATCGTCTGATCGGTCGGGATCTGCGAGAGCGCAATAGTCATGATCTCGGCTGACAGGATGAAATCGGTCTTGATCGCACCGGCCACGCGGGCCTCTTCCAGGGCCGCGCCATCGCCCTCGGGGTTGGTGTGTTCCTCGGAATTATGGACGTCGCCCGGTTGATGCGGGGTCAGCCAGTGCTTGACCTTATGCGCGCCCTCAAGACACAAATAAGCGCCGCCAAGCATCAGCAGAGGCGGGATCAGCCCGGGCAGAAAGCTGGAAAGCAACAGCGCGGCGGGCAGCAGGATCACCAGCTTGTTGAAAATCGAGCCCTTGGCGATTTTCCAGACAATCGGCAATTCGCGGTCGGGCTTGAAGCCATGGACATATTTCGGCGTCACGGCGGCATCGTCGATCACCGCGCCCGCCGCCTTCGCGCCTGCCTTGGTCGCCATCGCGCCCACATCATCCAGCGACGCGGCCGCAACTTTGGCAATCGCCGCCACGTCATCCAATAGCGCAATGAGACCGCTCATCCGTTTATCCGTTCGAAAACCGTCAAGAACCGTCAAGGCGACGTATTGCAGAAAGCCGCAGCCGGTGGTTTTGTTCCCGACCGCGATAAAAAATGTTGATCGGCGCGGGGCCGCTATTGGTTACTCGCAGGTGCGACGAGGCCGCACCCGGCGCGGTCTTGCAGGGCAGGCTGCGGAGCGGGCCCCGCAGCCTGCATCGCCCATCGTCAGGCGGCGCTGCGCGGTGCGGCCTCGTCCGATGCGCCGATCTGGTCGTCGGGCGCCTCGGTTTCGGTGTTGAACCGCGCCACAGCCTCGACCAGTTCGCGGCTTTCGTCGGCCAAGGCGCGGGTCGCCGCGGCGCTTTGATCGACGACGCCGACGCTGGCCTGCGTTGCCTGATCAAGCTGGCCGATGGCGGTCGAGATCTCATCCAGCCCCACCGCCTGTTCCGAGGCCGAGGCCGAGATGTCCTTGACGTGATCCGAGATCTGCATCACCGAATCGACGATCCGCATCAGCGAGCCGCCCGCCTCATCCACCAGCTTGACGCCCGCAGCGACATGGCCGCTGCTGGCGGCGATGAGCCCGGCGATTTCCTTGGTCGCCTCAGAGGAGCGTTGGGCCAAGGCCCGCACCTCGGAGGCCACGACCGCAAAGCCGCGCCCGGTATCGCCCGCCCGTGCCGCCTCGACACCGGCATTGAGCGCCAGAAGATTGGTCTGAAAGCTCAGCCCCTCGATCACCTCGACAATGGCGGAAATCGCCTTGGATGAGGTCTCGATCCGGCGCATCGCCTCGACCACGCGCTCAATATCGCCGCCGCCGGCCTGAGCCGCGCTGCGCGCCTCATCGGCGATCTGACGCGCGGTCTGGGCCGCCGCAGAGGCCGATTTGACTGCCGAGGTCATCTGCTCAATCGCCGCCGCCGATTGCTCAAGGGAGGCGGCGTTCGATTCGGCGCGGGCAATGAGATTGGCGTTCGATTCGGTCAGCGCGCTGAGCTCGGCATTGATGCGCCCCGCACGACCGCCGACCGCGCCGATGGCGTCGGACAGCTGTTCAAGCGCGCTGTTATACGAGCGGCGCAGATCTTCGTATTCGCCGGGCAACGGCTCTGTGATGCGATGGCCCAGATGGCCTTCGGCCAATGCCTCAAGTGCTGCGGCAAGGGTGCGCACGACATGGCGCTGTGCCTCGACGCGGGCCTCGGCCTCATCGGCCTCGGCGCGCAGCCGGGCCTGCTCCGCCTCGGCATGGGCGATGTCGGCGGCCTGCTTTTCGGCGGCGATGCGGGCCTTATCTTCGGCGGCCTGACGTTCGGCATCGCTGCGGGCGATGCGCTGCGCCTCGGACCTCGCCTGTTCGTCCTGCATCGCGGCGGCCAGTTGCTCACGCTCAATCATGCTGTCGCGGAAACGGACAAGCGCGCGGGCGATCTGCCCGACCTCATCCGCGCGGTCGCCGCCCGCAATCTCGATCTGCGTATCGCCGCGCGACAAGGCAGCGGTCGAGCCCACCACACCATCAAGCGACCGCCCGATGGCCCGCGCGATGAAGAACGCCGCGCCGGTGGCAATCGCCATGGCGACGGCAAGCGCGGTCAGCATCACCGTCAGTTCGTTGCGGATCAGCTGCGCCACGAAACTGGCCGGCGATGAGACCGTGAACACGCCCGCCACATCGCCCGAATAGTCGCGCACCGGGACCGCGCGGACAAAGTGATCGACCCCGCCGATCTGGCGGCGCAGCGACATCGCCTCTCCGCCCGCCAGCGTGGTGATCTGGGCCATATCAAGCAGTTGGGCGGCGTCAAACGTGGCCGCCACCCGCGCCTCTTCCGGGGCCGCCTCAAAGGTTTCGACACCCTCTTCGGGGAAGGCATAGAATTCGTAATGACGCCCGGTATTGCGGGCCAGAGCGGCCAGATATTCGGCCCCCAGATCAAGCCCGACCTCAACGGTGCCGACATGGCGTCCCTGCCACCGCACCGAGGCGACGCCGCGCGCGCCCATGCCCGCACGGCCGCGTTCAAGACCCTGCACCGATTGCGCGCCGGTATTGGCGTCAACCACGGTGCGGCGGAAGGCCGACAGATCGTCGCCCCGCCGGCCCAGTTGATGCACCCGGATCAGCGAGGTTGCGGGCGCGATATGGAACTGCAACTGCGCAATTCCCGTGCGTTCGGCCATTTCGGGATAGGAGGCCGCCATGATTCGTTCAATCGTGGCATCGTCCCGCCTCGCGACGGCCTGTTGCAGGTCCGCCATGCTGGCGATCAGTTCCGCCCGCGCCAGAGCGTCGCTGACGGTTTCGTCGATGGCATGGGCCAGAACCTGTTCGGCCATGTCGTTTTCGTGCTGTTCCAATGTGCTGCGCAGGTCGCCCGCCAGCTTGGCCATGCCAAGCGCCACAAGAATGGCGACCAGAATCACGGCCCCCATCGGCAGCAGCATAATCTTTTGTCTCAGTGTCATCTTTTCACCTTTGGCAAAGAGCTTGCGGCATGGATCATGGCATGAGAGGTTTAAGATCTGACTAATACGGACAGGAAAAACCGAACCGCTCAGACTACTTTGCGCGGGCCCGCCGCAAAGCCCGCCCATCTTGCACCCACCGGGCGAATCCTGCATCAAGCGGGGACAAATCGAAGGGGCAAGGCCATGCTGGACAAAGACGCGAAACCCACCGAAGAGATCGACCTGCGCGAGGTGTTCGGCCTTGACAGCGACATGAAGGTGCGTGGCTTTGCCGAGCGCACCGACCGCGTCCCCGAAATCGACTCGACCTATAAGTTCGACCCCGACACGACCATGGCGATTCTGGCCGGGTTCGCCTATAATCGGCGGGTGATGATTCAGGGCTATCACGGCACGGGCAAATCCACGCATATTGAGCAGGTGGCGGCGCGGCTGAACTGGCCCTGCGTGCGGGTGAACCTTGACAGCCATGTCAGCCGGATCGACCTGATCGGCAAGGACGCGATCAAGCTGGTCGATGGCAAGCAGGTCACGGTTTTCCATGAGGGCATCCTGCCCTGGGCACTGCGCAACCCGACCGCGATTGTGTTTGACGAATATGACGCGGGCCGCGCGGATGTGATGTTCGTCATTCAGCGCGTGCTGGAGGCTGACGGCAAGCTGACCCTGCTTGACCAGAATGAGGTGATCACGCCAAACCCCTATTTCCGCCTGTTTGCCACCGCCAACACCGTGGGTCTGGGCGACACGACCGGGCTTTACCACGGCACGCAGCAGATCAACCAGGGCCAGATGGACCGCTGGTCCTTGGTCGCCACGCTGAACTATCTGTCCCACGACGCCGAGGCCGCCATCGTGCTGGCCAAGGTGCCGACCTATAATAACGAAAAGGGCCGCAAGATCATCGGCCAGATGGTGACGCTGGCGGACCTCACCCGCACCGCCTTCATGCAGGGCGACCTCTCCACCGTCATGTCGCCGCGCACTGTGATTGCTTGGGCGCAGAACGCGCGGATCTTTGACAATGTGGGCTATGCGTTCCGGCTGACCTTCCTCAACAAATGCGATGAGCTGGAGCGCCAGACGGTGGCCGAGTTCTATCAGCGCCTGTTCGACGAGGAACTCCCCGACAGCGCGGCGGCCAAGGCGGGCTGAGGCGGGCCGCATCGGCGGAGATTGACCCAAAGGGCGCAGTCATTTGTCTGATTTGTTGACATCGGGCCCGGCGTCATCAATCTGTCATGATGCATGGCGAACCTTTGGACATCGACCGGGAAAGCGCGGTCCTGCGGCTCGCGCGGGCGGTTCGGGCGCTGTTCGGATATCGTGTCAAGATCGCCCGGCTTGAGGCTGAATGCGCCCGTCTGGCTGGGGTTGCCAAGGCGCGGGAACAGCAGATCGTAGCCTTGATGGTGGAACGCGACGGCGCGCAATCGGCGCTTGATGCGCTTGTGCCTGAGGCACGGTTGGGTGGCAACGGGCTTGCGCCGACGCCAGCCCTGCGCGCGCTTCAGATGCAGTTGCGCGATGCGCGCTCTGAGATCGTTTTTCGCACCGGGTTGTGGCGGGCCGCTGTTGAAGGTGCCGGTGGGCCGGATGCGGCCGCGCTTGGCTTTGCCCCGTTGCGTCTGCGCGGGAACCCAAAGGTCGCGCCGGATGCGCCATGCTACGTCAAGACCTATCGAGACCGGCTGTCGGTCAGCGGGCTGGAGGCGCATCGCGCCTGCTGGCTGGAGCTTGAATGCCTTGCGCGGCTGCAATCTCTGGACCCTGAATCCGCGGCGCATTTCCCCCGGCCTTTGGCGCTTGAGCCGGAGCGGCCCGAACTGACCCTCTCCTGGCAGGGGTGGAGCCTTGATTGCGTGCCCCCTGATCGTCAGGCGGGCATCGCCGCGCGGCTGGCGCCCCGGATCGAGGCCCAGACCGCCGTGATCGTCGCCGCGCTGGAACGGGCGGGCGTGGTTCATCTGGACCTGAATTATAGCGGTGACAATCTGGCCGTGGATGAAGAGGGGCGGGTCTCGCTGATCGACTTTGATATCGCGGCCTGTGACGAAACCCCGATCAGCGCGCCGCTGATCCGCCGTCTGAACGGTTGGCGATCAAGTGGCGGTTATGACCAGACCGCGATGCTGATCTCGCGGTTGCTGCGCCATTTTTGCGACTCGGCAACAGAGAAGCCCGCGCCGCGTTGATCCCGCTCACGAGGAAGAACCGGCGCATCAGGCTGGCCTTTAGGGGTGACAGCGGCCTCAGCCGCTCACATAATCCATCAGCGCGTCGAACAGTTCCGGCGGCAGGTTTTGCGGGTCGTGGATGGTGATGGTGCTGCCTTGGGGGATGGCGGCTTGGGCGGGCGCGCTGACCGGCGCGGCAGGTGGCGGCGTGTATTCGAACGGCAAACCCCCGCTTTGCGCATCCGCCAGCGAGGATTGCAGCGCGCTGCTGTTTTGTTCGTGAAGCGCCTGCAACTGCGCATCGACCTGCGCCTGAACCTGAGCGACCACGGCGCTATGCCATTCGGCAAGCTGAGCATTGGCCTCATCAATCCCGGCGGCATAGCCCGCCTGCCATGCGTCTCGGCAGGCATCCTCTTGCGCAAACCCAGGTGCGGCAAGGCAGGCGATCAGGGCGGCGGCGGTGTATGTTCTCACGAGTTCATCCTTCTTTTCAGAACAACGCCCCTCGCGGGGACCCGGTTTCTCCGCACGCGAAACCGTGGCTTGACTTGATACGCCAAAGCGCCAAGCCTGCCTGTATCACAACCCGAAAAAGGACAGCCCATGCGCGCCATTGCTTTCGCGACAGCCCTTGCCGCCTCGCTTGCCCCAGCCTATGGGGGCGATGATCCGCTCTCGCGCGTTCTGGCCATGATCGAGGTGGATCTGGAGCCCGAGGTGATCGGCGCCGAACGCGCTTTGCTGGTGCGGGCCGATGGGCAGGATGGCGATGTCGATTTCTACCTCTACGCGGGCGTGCCGGACGACCGAGAGGGCGAATTGCTGCTGCATGTCCCCGCAATCGCCTGGGCCGGGCCGATGGCGGGCCAGAGCCCGGAATTTGATCTGGCCGAGAACGGCAGCCTGATCCTGCGCGAGATGCAGATCGGGATCGGACGCAACCCATGGGACAGCGCGCTGACCATCGCCAATCGGGGCGGCAAGATTATCGTGGCGGGCTATTCGCTGAACGTGTGGGACCGGGTGAGTGCCAGTTCCTCGGTCTGCGACTGGAACCTGCTGACCGGGCGGTGGTCGCGCGTCTGGGAACATCCATCCGCATCGGGTAACCAGGCCCATGGCGGCGAGGATACCGGCCGCGACATGCAGCACGTCCCCCTTCGCGACTGGCCTGCGCGGCCTGAGCGGCTTACCGCAAAATGCGACCCTCAGTTCCCCGATGACTGATTGGGTGGGGGCGCTTCCCCCCTCGACAGTGGCGGCGGATTGGCCGAAAACAGGGTTATGAAAAAGACCGACAACCCTGCCGATCCGTTCAAGAAGGCGCTGACCGAGGCGACCCGCGCGCTTGCGGATGAACGCGAACTGAACGTGACCTTTTCCGCTGACCCTTCGGGCGTGGCGGGCGACACGATGCGCCTGCCGCAGGTCAGCCGCCGCATGACTCGCGATGAGGTCGTCCAAGCGCGCGGGACCGCCGACGCGCTTGCGATGCGGATGCGCCATCACGATGCGGAAACGCATGCGCGGCTGGCCCCCTCGGGCGCAATGGCGCGTGAGATCTATGAGGCGTTGGAAACCGTCCGCTGCGAGGCTCTGGGTGCGCGCGACATGCCGGGCGCGCTGTCGAATATCGACGCCAAACTGGGTGCCGAGGCCGAACGCAAGGGCTATGCGCAGGTCACCCAAGCCGCCGATATTCCGCTGGCGGTCGCGGCGGGCTATCTGCTGCGCGAGGCGGCGACGGGGCGCAAACTGCCGCCCGCCGCCGCCCATGCCGCCGATCTGTGGCGCGGCTTTGTCGGCGAACAGGCGGGTGCGACGCTGGAACAGGCGCAGGCTTTGCTGGACGATCAGGCCGGGTTCGCGCGTCTGGCGCGGCAGGTCATTTCCGATCTGGGCTATGGCGACCAGTTGGGCGATGACCCCGACGAGGCGCAGGACGACGCCGACGACAATGCCGAACAGGAAGAGGAAGCGGGCGACAACCAGTCCCGCGACCAGTCGGATGAGGACGAATCCGAGGCCAGCCCCGAACGCTCGCAGGAACAGACGCAGGATGAGCGGCAGGCGCAGGTCTCATCCGACGACATGGCCGACAGCGAGATGGCCGAAGAAACCGAGATGCAGGACGCCGAGATGCCGCCGGACCTGCCCCCGCCGGTCAGCGAGGCAAGCGCCGATTACCGCGTCTATACGCAGGCTTACGATGAGGAGATCCGCGCCGAGGATCTGGCCGATGCGGCGGAACTGGAGCGGCTGCGCGCCTATCTCGACAAACAGCTTGAACCTTTACGCGGCGCGGTCTCGCGGCTGGCCAACAAGCTGCAGCGCCGCCTTCAGGCGCAGCAGAACCGCAGCTGGGAGTTCGACAAGGAAGAGGGCGTTCTGGACGCGGGTCGCCTTGCGCGGGTGGTGGCGAACCCGACGACTCCGCTGTCCTTCAAGGTCGAGAAGGACACCGAGTTTCGCGACACGGTGGTCACGCTCTTGATCGACAATTCCGGGTCCATGCGCGGGCGGCCGATCTCGATTGCCGCGATCTGCGCCGATGTGCTGTCCCAGACGCTGGAGCGGTGCAGCGTCAAGGTTGAGATTTTGGGCTTCACCACCCGCGCCTGGAAGGGCGGCCAGTCGCGCGAGGCGTGGCTGAAGGACAACCGGCCCGCCACGCCGGGGCGGCTGAACGACCTGCGCCATATCATCTACAAGCCCGCCGATGCGCCATGGCGGCGGGTGCGGCCCAATCTGGGGCTGATGATGAAAGAGGGTCTGCTGAAGGAGAACATCGACGGCGAGGCTCTGGAATGGGCGCATCGCCGCCTGACCCGCCGGAGTGAGGCGCGCAAGATCCTGATGGTGATCTCGGACGGGGCGCCGGTGGATGATTCGACGCTGTCGGTCAACCCCGCCAACTATCTGGAACGGCACCTGCGCGACGTGATTGCCATGGTCGAGAAACGCCGTCAGGTCGAATTGCTGGCCATCGGGATCGGCCATGATGTGACCCGCTATTACGAACGCGCGGTCACGATCACTGATGCCGACCAGCTTGCCGGTGCGATCACGGAACAGCTTGCCGCGCTGTTCGACGCCGACCCGCGCAAACGGGCGCGGGTGTTGGGGATCAATGCGATGCGGCGGGCGTGAGGGGTGCCGGTTGACCACGCGTCATTCTTCGGGGGGCGCAGTGGTGCGCGAACGAGGCGGTCGTGGCAAGCGGAACAAAAGAAGGAACCAAGATGACCGCGCAATTCCAAAGCTTCGACGCCTCGACCAACCCCGCTGACGGGGGGCCGCGCCTTGCCGCCTTGCGCGCTGAGATGGTCCGCGCGGGCGTCGACGCCTTCATCGTGCCGCGCGCCGATGCGCATCAGGGCGAATATGTCGCCGCAAGCGATGCGCGGCTGGCATGGCTGACCGGCTTCACCGGCAGCGCGGGGTTTGCGGTGGTGACGGCGGATCGCGCGGGCGTGTTCATCGACGGGCGCTATCGCGTGCAGGTGCGGGCCGAGACCGACCCCGCCCATTTCACCCCCGTGAACTGGCCCGAGACGCAGCCCGCCGACTGGCTGGCCGAGGCTCTGCCCAAGGGTGCGAAGGTCGGCTTTGATCCTTGGCTGCATACCGTCGCGCAGGTCGAGGCGCTGCGCAAGCGGGGGATCGAACTGGTCGCGGTCGATAACCTTGTCGATGCGGTCTGGCCGGACCGGCCCGCGCCGCCGGTGGGTGCGGTGCGCCTGCATCCGGACGATCTGGCGGGGGAGACAGCCGCCGAGAAGCGCGCGCGTATCGCGCGAGCGCTGCGCGAGGCGGGGCAGGGGGCGGCGGTGCTGACTTTGCCCGACTCGATCTCTTGGCTGTTGAACATCCGTGGCCGCGACCTGCCGCGCAATCCGGTGGTGCAGGGCTTTGCGCTGATCCATGATGATGCGCGGGTGGATCTGTTCACCGACCCCGCGAAATTCGACGATGCCACACGCGCCGCCTTGGGCAATGAGGTGACGATCCATCCGCCCCATGCCTTTGCGCCCGCGCTGACGGCGCTGAAAGGCGTGGTGCGGCTTGATCCGGCAAGCGCGCCGCAGGCGGTGGCGGATCTGCTGCAAGCCGATATTGCGCGCGGGGACGACCCTTGTGTTATGCCCAAGGCGATCAAGAACCCCTCTGAAATTAAGGGGATGCGCGCCGCCCATCTGCGCGACGGGGCGGTGATGGTGCGGCTGCTGGCCTGGCTGGATGCGCAGCCATCCGAAAGCCTGACCGAAATCGACGTGGTGCGCCAGCTTGAGGCGCTGCGGCGCGAGGCTGGCGCCTATGATATCAGTTTCGACACGATCTGCGGGGCCGGGCCGAACGGGGCCATCGTGCATTACCGCGTGACCGAGGGCACGAATCGCGGCGTAGCGCGCGACGATGTGTTGCTGATCGATTCGGGCGGGCAATATGCCGATGGCACCACCGACATCACCCGCACCGTGGCCATCGGCACACCCCCGGACGAGGCGCGGGCGGCGTTTACCCGCGTGTTGCAAGGCATGATCGCCATGTCGCTGCTGCGCTTTCCGAAAGGGCTGGCGGGGCGCGATATTGACGCGGTCGCCCGCGCGCCTTTGTGGATGGCGGGGCAGGATTACGACCACGGCACCGGCCACGGCGTCGGCGCGGCGCTTTGCGTGCATGAGGGGCCGGCGCGGCTGTCGCGCATCTCGGACGTAGCCTTGGCCGAGGGGATGATCCTGTCGAATGAGCCGGGCTATTACCGCGAGGGTGCATTCGGCATCCGGATCGAGAACCTGATCGTGGTGACAAGGGCCCGCGCCGAGCCGGGGCGCGAGATGCTGGGCTTTGAGACGCTGACCTTCGCGCCCATCGATCGGCGCATGATCGACGCCGATGCGCTGAGCTGGGCGGAGCGCGACTGGCTCAATGACTATCACGCCGCCACCTTTGCGCAGCTCTCGCCGATGCTCGACGGTGACGCGCTTGACTGGCTGACCCGCGCAACAGCGCCCCTCTAACGCAAACGACCGGGGAAAGCCCCGGTCGTTCCGCTTTTATAAAGGCCAAGTCAGGCGAACCAGAACACGCCGCCGATGATAAAGCCGCTGACGACAAGGACAATCAGGCAATAGCCCATGATGTCCCGCGCCTTCAGCCCGGCAATGCCCAGCAAAGGCAGCGCCCAGAAGGGTTGCAGCATGTTCGTCCAGCTATCGCCCCATGCGACCGCCATCGAGACCTTCTCCATGCTGGCGCCAAGCGCCTCGGCGGCGGGCAGCATGATCGGGGCCTGAACCGCCCATTGACCACCGCCCGAGGGGATGAAGATGTTCACGATCCCGGCTGAGATGAACGACCAGAAGGGCAAGGTCTCAGCCGTGGAGATCGAGACAAAGGCGTTCGACAGGCTGGCGGCCAGACCGGAATTGACCATGATCGCGGCAATGCCCGCATAGAAGGGGAACTGGATCACGATCCCCGCGCCGCCGCGCACCGCCTCATCCAGAGCGGCCAGCACATTGCGCGCCGAGCCGTGCAGCGCCAGCCCCGCGAACAGGAAGAGGAAGTTCACCACATTCAGGTTCAGCCCGCCGCCATTCCAGAAATAGCTGACAAGCCATGCGAAACCCGGCAGCGCGACCAGCCAGATCAGCAGCGGCGCGGCCTCCATCCGCTCGGCGGGCGTGGCCAGCGGGCCAAGCGGCGGCAGCTCGGCCTGCTGTTCGATCTTGGCGGGATCGACCAGCACGGTTTCATCCTCACGCGGCATCATCATGCGGTTGACGAAGGGCAGGATGGCGAACAAAAGCCCGCAGATCAGCAGGTTCCACCACGCAAACATGGTGGCCGAGGTCGGGATGACACCAAGCTGATCGACCCAGTTATGGCCCTCGGTCGCGATGGCAAGCGGCACCGAGCCCGACAGCCCGCCATGCCAGATCACAAAGCCCGAATAGGCCGAGGCGACCAGCAGCCGGTAATCGACCCGGATCTGGCGCGCCAGTTCCTTGGCAAAGATTGCGCCGACGACCAGCCCGAAGCCCCAGTTGATCCATGCCGCCGCAAGCGAGACGAAGGTGACCAGAATAATCGCCTGACCGGGCGTCTTGGCGATGCCCGCCAGCCGCGCCAGCAGTCGCCGCACCGGCGGCGATGAGGCCAGAATATAGCCCGTGACCAGCACCAGCAGCATCTGCATCCCAAAGCTCAGCAGGCCCCAGAACCCGTCCCCCCACATCTGGACCACGGCCATCGGGCTGTTGCCTTCGTAAAGCACGGCTGCGGCGAATGCGATCATGGTCAGGATCAGCACGAAGATAAAGGCATCCGGCAGCCATCGTTCGACCATACGGGTCGCAGGCCGCGACAGGAATCTGAGCATTGGGTGTCCCTCCCCCTGATTATCATTGCGTCAAGTTTTGCCGATTGGCACCGGCCCTTCAAGCCGGTTTGCACAGGAAAACGGCCCCGCAGGGGGGCCGCACTCCGTCGCGTCGCAGATGCGCCTAGCCGATGGCGGCTGCGCGCACCTCATCGTCGATATGGTCGAGATATTGCGCGAAATTGTCGGCGAACATCTGCACCAGCTTTTGCGCCTGCGCGTCATAGGCGGCGGTGTCGGCCCAAGTCTGGCGCGGGTTCAGCAGCACATCCGACACGCCCGTCACCGACAAAGGCACCTCAAAGCCGAAATTCTCATCGCGGCGGAACTCGGCCTCGTTCAGCGCGCCGGTCAGGGCGGCGGTCAGCAGGGTGCGGGTCGCGTTGATCGGCATGCGTGAGCCGGTGCCGTAAGCGCCGCCGGTCCAGCCTGTGTTCACCAGCCAGCAATTCGCACCGCTTTCCGCGATCTTCTGTTGCAGCAGCTTGCCATATTCCTCAGGCCGGCGGGGCATGAAGGGCGCGCCGAAACAGGTCGAGAAGGTCGGGATCGGCTCGGTCACGCCGACCTCGGTGCCCGGCGTTTTCGAGGTAAAGCCGGACAGGAAGTGATACATCGCCTGCGCGGGCGTCAGCCGAGCGATGGGCGGCAGCACGCCGTAAGCATCGCAGGTCAGCATGATAACATTTTTCGGCACCCCCGCCATGCCCGTGGCCGAAGCGTTGGAAATATAGTGCAGCGGATAGGCGCAGCGCATATTGTCGGTGATCGAGTTGTCGCGGAAGTCCAGCTCCAGCGTGTCTGCGTCGAACACCATATTTTCGATCACGGTGCCGAATTTCTTGGTCGTGGCGTAGATTTCCGGCTCGGCTGCGGCGGAGAGGTTGATCGTCTTGGCGTAGCAGCCGCCCTCAAAGTTGAACACGCCCTTGTCGGACCAGCCATGTTCATCATCCCCGATCAGCGTCCGCGAGGGGTCCGCCGACAGCGTGGTCTTGCCGGTGCCGGAAAGACCGAAGAACACGGCCACGTCATCGGTATCGTCATGCGCGTGGTTGGCCGAGCAATGCATCGGCATGACCCCGCGTTCGGGCAGGATATAGTTCAGCAGGGTGAACACGGATTTCTTGTTCTCACCGGCATATTCGGTGCCGCCGATCAGGATCAGCTTTTTGTCGAAGTTCAGCGCGATCACGGTCTCGCTGCGGCAGCCATGCTTGGCCGGATCGGCCTTGAAGCTGGGGCAGTTGATGATGGTGAATTCAGGCGTGAAGCCCTCCAGCTCAGACGCCTCGGGGCGGCGCAGCAGGTGGCGGATGAACAGGTTGTGCCATGCCAGTTCCGACACCACGCGCACATCCAGACGCTGTTCGGGGTCAGCGCCCGCATACAGATCCTGCACGAAATACTCGCCCCCCTTCATATGGGCCAGCATATCGGCATGCAGCGCATCGAACGCTTCGGGGGTCATGGGCGCGTTATTCTCCCACCAGATCGAATCCTCGACCGAAGCGGTGCGCACGACGAATTTATCCTTGGGCGAACGCCCGGTATGCTTGCCGGTCGAGACAAGGAAGGTGCCGCCCTGACCCAGCTTGCCCTCACCGCGGGCGATGGCGCGTTCGATCAGGACCGGCTCCAGCAGGTTATAGTGAACCTGGCCCAGACCTGCGATTCCCTGATCTTCAAGGCGGAAATTGGGGTTGACGCGCGGCTGCGACATTGACGGCTCCTGTCTGGTAGGGCGAGGGTGTTGGCGCTGCTATAGCATGGCAGTTTTGTGAAAACAGAGGGAATTGGCCATGTTAACGCAAACAGGACAGGTTAGCGCCATCATAAGCCCGAATGGCGCGCCAAGTCCCGCATTTGATGCGACGAAAGGCCGATAAGGTGCCTGCGATTCGGGGTGAGGTGATCCATGCCAGCGCGGTTGCGCTTGACGGGCGCGGGGTGGTGATCCTTGGCGCGCCGGGGGCAGGAAAATCATCGCTGGCGATGGTGCTGATGGCCTTGGGCGCGGGGCTTGTGGCCGATGACCGCTTGCGGCTTGAGACGCGGGACGGTGAACTCTTCGCGGCCCCCTTGGGCGGCGCGGCCACGGGCGCGGCGGGACAGGCCCGGCAGGGCGGGCTGATCGAGGCGCGGGGCGCAGGGCTGATCCCCGTCCCGCCCGTCGGCCGGGTTCCGGTGGCGCTGGCCGTCGATCTGGACCGGACGGAAACCGCGCGCCTGCCGCCCATTCGCCACACGCAACTGCTTGGGCATCATGTTCCCCTTGTCCTTGGCCCGCCCGGCCTGCATCTTGCATCTGCGATCTGTCTGATCCTGCGTTACGGGCGGATCGACCCCGAGCGTGATTTTTGTGAGTGATCTGCGATGACCAACCCTCCCCCGGCCGATCCTGCGCAACAGGCCGACCATAGCGGCCAGCGTGTCGTTCTTGTGACCGGGCCTTCGGGCGCGGGGCGTTCGACCGCGATCAACGCGCTTGAGGATATGGGGTTTGAGGCCATCGACAACCTCCCGCTCAGCCTGATCCCGCGCCTGCTTGACGGCCCGCCGCGTCCGGTGCCGCTGGCCTTGGGCGTCGATGTGCGCAACCGCGATTTCACCGTGGGCGCCTTGATTGAGATGATCGACCGGCTGACCCGCGACCCGCGTTTCCGGGTCGAGGTGCTCTATCTCGACGCCGACGCGACCACCCTGACCCGGCGGTTCAGCACGACCAAGCGCCGCCATCCGCTGGCCCCGGACATGGCCCCGCTTGACGCTGTCGCCGCCGAAAAAAAGCTGCTGGAGCCGATCAAGGCCCGTGCCGATCACCTGATCAACACATCCGAGATGTCGCCCCATGACCTCAAGGCCGAACTGAGCGTCACCTTTGCCGAGGTCGGTGGCGGGCAACTGGCCGTCTCGGTCCAGTCCTTCAGCTACAAGCGCGGCGTGCCGCGCGGGATTGATCTGGTTTTCGACTGCCGTTTTCTGGAAAATCCGCATTGGGACGAGGCGCTTCGCCCCAAAGACGGGCGCGATCCGGCGGTTCAGGATTATGTCATGGCCGATGCCCGCTATGACGAGTTCTTTCAGCGCGTCCGCGACCTGATCCTGTTCCTGCTGCCCGCGCATCTGGATGAGGGCAAGGCCCATCTGGCCATCGGCTTTGGCTGCACCGGCGGCAAGCACCGTTCGGTGACGCTGACCGAGCGCATGGCCGACGCCTTGCTGGCAGAGGGCTGGCAGGTCACCAAACGCCATCGCGAACTTGAACGAAGCGCTGATGCGGACGCTGCGGCATCCGGCGCGGGCGGCTCTGGACAGGCTGAAAAGACAGGTTAGTTTAGTGCGTCTGTGCTGGTAACGACTCGCGAGGATTATCGGGGGTAATGATTTGATCGGAATTGTGATTGTCGCGCATGGTGGTCTTGCCCGGGAATATCTTTCCGCGGTTGAGCATGTGGTCGGCCCGCAAACCGGCATCCGCGCCATCTCGATCGAAGAGGATCACGACCGTAGCGGCAAGCAGGACGAAATTTCGGCGCAGGCCGATGCGGTTGATGATGGTGACGGGGTGATCGTGGTGACCGACCTGTTCGGCGGCTCGCCCTCGAACCTGTCGATGCTGGCCTGTGCCGGGCATCAGCGTGTCTTGCTGACCGGGGCAAACCTGCCGATGCTGCTGAAATTGGCCAAATCGCGCCATCTTGATCTTGCTGCGGCGGTAGAGGCTGCGACCGATGCGGGGCGCAAATATATCGAAGCCTATGACGTGCGCAGCGGGACGGGGGCCTGAGATGAGCCTGCAACTGACCCTGCCGATCATCAATGAAAAGGGGCTTCACGCCCGCGCCAGTGGCAAATTCGTGGCTTTGGTCGAACAATTCGATGCCGAGGCGCGCGTGACCCACAACGGCATGACCGTTTCGGGCGATTCGCTGATGGGGCTCTTGACCCTTGTCGCCGGGCGCGGCAGTGAGATCGAGCTTGAGGTCTCTGGCCCCGAGGCTGAGGGGCTGGCCGCCGCGCTGGCGGAACTTGTCGCCGACCGCTTCGGCGAAGGCGCATGACCGCGTGCCGGGCCGCGATACCTATCACCACGGCAATCTTCGTGAGGCTCTGGTCGAGGCCGCAGCCGGCCTGATCGAGGCGCATGGCCCGCAAGGCTTTACCCTGACCGAGGCCGCGCGGCAGGCGGGGGTTTCTGCGGCGGCGCCCTATCGCCATTTCAAGGGCCGCGAGGATCTGCTGGAGGCCGTGGCCCTGCGCGGTTTCGGCCTGTTCGCGGAACGGCTGGATCAGGCGCTTGACAGCGGGCGGCCCAATCCGCTGGCGGCCTTCACCCGGCTGGGATCGTGCTATCTGCAATTTTCGCGTGAGTTTCCGGGCTATTACATGGCAATGTTCGAATCCGGCATCTCGATCTCCGGCAATTCGGATCTGGCCCGCGTCGCCGACCGGGCCAAGGCGGTTCTGGTGCGCGGCGCCGAGGCGCTGGCCGCCCGCATCCCAGAGGGCGAACGTCCGCCCGCCAGCATGGTGGCGAACCATATCTGGGCGCTGAGCCATGGCGTGGTTGAGCTGTTTTCGCGCGGCAAGCCGGGCTCTCGCGCGCCTTATAACCCTGAGGATATGCTGGAAAGCGGCGTGCTGATCTATCTGCGCGGTCTGGGGCTGGTGCGCTGATCTCCATGCGCTGATCCACCGATCATAAAAATCTCTCAGATGCTCTTGATTGGCGCGGTCGAATGTCCATCTATGTAAATGTGAATAACATTAACACCGCAACATCAGGCCATGAAAGGATGACATGATGAACAGTCTCCACACCGACTACCGCCCCGGCCCGCTTGAGCGGGTGGGCGACGCGATCACCGGCCTGCGCGACTGGCTGGACAGCAAGGGCAAGGGTGCGTGGCTGGTCGCCATGATCCTTGGCTTCGTTTTCGTCTGGCCGCTCGGTCTGGCCATCCTGTTCTATATGCTTTGGAGCAATCGCATGTTCGGCTGCAAATCCCGCAAGACCACCCGCCACAGCTTTGCCGCGCCCACCGGCAACGCCGCCTTTGACGCTTACCGCGAAGAAACGCTCAAGCGGCTGGAGGATGAGCATCGTGAGTTCATGGCCTTCCTTGAGCGCCTGCGCGAAGCCAAGGACCGCGCCGAGTTCGAGCAGTTCATGGGCGAACGCGACCGCGACACGACACCCGCCGCGCGGGACTGACAGACATCGCAGATACGGACAGAAGAAAAAGGGGCCGCAAGGCCCCTTTGTTCAGCGGGTCGGCACCGGCGTCTCGCCGCGATAATCGTAAAACCCGCGCCCGGTCTTGCGGCCCAGCCAGCCCGCCTCAACATATTTCGTCAGCAGCGGGCAGGGGCGATATTTCGTATCCGCCAGCCCGTCATGCAGCACGTTCATAATGGCAAGGCAGGTGTCCAGCCCGATGAAATCGGCCAGTTCAAGCGGCCCCATCGGGTGATTGGCCCCCAGCCGCATCGATTGGTCGATGGACCGGACCGAACCGACCCCCTCATACAGCGTATAAACCGCCTCATTGATCATCGGCATCAGGATGCGGTTGACGATAAAGGCCGGGAAATCCTCGGCACTGGCCGAGGTCTTGCCCAGCTTCTCAACCACCTCATGCAGCGCCTTATAGGTGGCCTCATCGGTGGCGATGCCCCGGATCAGCTCAACCAGCTGCATCACCGGCACCGGGTTCATGAAGTGGAAACCCATGAATTTCTCGGGCCGGTCGGTGCGCGAGGCCAGCCGGGTGATCGAGATGGACGAGGTGTTCGAGGTCAGGATCGTGTCTGGCTTCAGATGCGGCAGCAGATCCTCGAAAATGGCCTGCTTGACCGTCTCACGCTCGGTCGCGGCCTCGATGATCAGGTCGGTCTGGCCCAGATCCGAGAGGTTGAGCGTGGTCTTGATCCGGCCAAGCGCCGCGTCCTTATCCTCTTGCGAGATCTTTTCGCGGCTGACCTGCCGGGTCAGGTTCTTGTCGATGGCGGACACGGCTTTGGTCAGGGCATCCTGGCTGATGTCGTTCATCAGAACATCGTAACCCGCCAGTGCAAAGACATGGGCAATCCCGTTGCCCATCTGCCCCGCGCCGACGATACCGACCGTTTGAATCGCCATGAGTTCACCCCTTTGCTGTCCGGTCGAACGATAGGGGCAAGCGCATGGGCGTTCAATCGCAAAGCGACGTGGTGCTCAGCGCGTCAAGCGCCTGATCCACCGGGGTTGGTTCCGCCGCGATAAGAAAACGCCCCGGGCGATGCCGGGGCGTCTCGGGATCTTTCGCAAAGCCTTACAGCTTTTCGGTCAGCTCCGGCACGATCTGGAACAGGTCGCCCACCAGACCGTAATCGGCAATCTGGAAGATCGGGGCCTCTTCATCCTTGTTGATCGCGACGATCACCTTGGAATCCTTCATCCCGGCAAGGTGCTGAATCGCGCCCGAAATGCCCAAAGCGACATAAAGCTCCGGCGCGACGATCTTGCCGGTCTGGCCCACCTGCCAGTCATTCGGCGCATAGCCCGAATCGACGGCGGCGCGGGAGGCGCCCACGGCGGCGCCCAGCTTGTCGGCCAGCTTCTCGACGATCTCAAAGTTCTCCTTGGACCCGATGCCGCGCCCGCCCGAGACGACGCGCCCCGCCGAGGTCAGCTCGGGACGGTCGCTTTCGGCCACCTCATCCGAGACCCATTTCGACAGCGCGGGATCTTCGCCCGCCGCCTGATCGGCGACCTCGGCCGCGCCACCCTCACCCGCCGCATCAAAGCTGGCGGTGCGGATGGTCATGACCTTTTTGCCGTCCGAGGATTTCACCGTCTGGATCGCGTTGCCCGCATAAACCGGGCGCTCGAACGTGTCGGCATCGACCACCGCCGAGACATCCGAGATCACCATCACATCCAGAAGTGCTGCAACGTGCGGCATGATGTTCTTGGCATCGGTGGTCGCGGGCGCGGCGATATGGCTGTAATCGCCCGCAAGCGAGACGATCAGCGCGGCGGTGGGCTCCGCCAGACGGTGGCCGTAAAGCTCATTCTCGGCGACCAGAACGCGGGCCACGCCGTCGATCTTTGCGGCAGCCTCAGCGGCGGCGCGGGCGGTCGCACCGGCGGCGAGAACGGTGACATCGCCCAAGGATTTCACCGCATTCACCGCCTTGGCGGTCGCGTCACGGTTCAATTCGCCATTGGTGACTTCGGCAAGCAGAAGAACAGCCATCACACAACCCCCGCTTCTTTGAGTTTCGAGACCAGTTCATCGACCGAGCCGACCTTGATGCCAGCCTTGCGGCCCTCGGGTTCCTTGGTCGAGACGACGCTCAGGCGCGGGGTCACATCGACGCCGTAATCAGCGGCGGTTTTCTCATCCAGAGGCTTTTTCTTGGCCTTCATGATGTTGGGCAGCGAGGCATAGCGCGGCTCATTGAGGCGCAGGTCGGCGGTGACGACGGCGGGCAGGGCCACCTCAATGGTTTGCAGACCACCATCCACCTCACGGGTGACGCGGGCGGTCTCGCCCTCGATTTCAACCTTGGAGGCAAAGGCCGCCTGACCCCAGCCCAGCAGCGCCGACAGCATCTGCCCGGTCGCATTCATGTCATTGTCGATGGCCTGCTTGCCCGCGATAACCAGCTTGGGCTGTTCCTCGTCGATGATCGCCTTGAGGATCTTGGCGACCGCCAGCGGCTCAATATCCTGATGCACGTCATCGGCGGCGACCACCAGAATCGCGCGGTCGGCACCCATGGCAAGCGCGGTGCGCAGGGTCTCGGCGGCCTGCTTGACCCCGATCGACACCGCGACGATTTCCGAGGCGACGCCCTTTTCCTTCAGGCGGATCGCCTCTTCGACGGCGATTTCGTCGAACGGATTCATGGACATCTTGACATTGGCGAGATCGACGCCCGACCCGTCGGCTTTGACACGGGCCTTGACGTTATAGTCGATCACGCGCTTGACTGGCACGAGAACCTTCATCGGCACTCTCTCCCCTTGGTTTGCGTCATCAATTCGGGTGATTTGTAACGGTTGCCGCCGTGCATTGACAGGGGGAAACCGCCGCGCGGCATTTTTATCTACGCGACGTTATCGCAAGATTATTCCGTGCGAGAGGCCCCCGGCACCCATAAAATATCGCCGCCCCGGTCCAGATTCGCGGCGCGGGCGGCCACGAACAGCCAGTCGGAGAGCCGGTTCAGATAGCGGATCGCGGCGGGGTTCGCATCGCCGCCGGTCGTCTCGGCCAGCTCGGTGGCACGGCGCTCGGCGCGCCGGGCGATGGTGCGGGCCAGATGCAGATGCGCCGACAGCGCCGAGCCGCCGGGCAGGATGAAACTGCGCAGCGGTTCAAGCGTGCCGTTCATCGTGTCGATCTCACGCTCCAGCCGGTCCACCTGGGACTGGATGATGCGCAAGACCGGATAGCCCGCGCTGTCATCCGCCGCCATATCGGGCCGCGACAGATCCGCGCCCAGATCGAACAGGTCGTTCTGGATCACCGACAGCCAGACCGAAAGCCCCGCCGTGGCATGCTGTGCGCAGAGGCCAAGCGCGGCGTTCAGCTCGTCCACGGTGCCGTAAGCCTCGACCCTCGGATCATGCTTGGCCACGCGGCTGCCATCCGACAGCGCGGTATCGCCCTTGTCGCCGGTGCGGGTATAGATCTTGTTCAGAACAACCATCAGGCCCCTCGCAGGCTGACATAGATGATAATCGCGACAATCGCCGCCGCCTGCGCGATGATCCGCCAGCGCATCATGCGATTGCCGTTGCGGCGGTTGAAATCGCCGCCGCCCGCATAGCCGCCAAGGCCCACCGCCAGAACGACCAGCACGGCGCAGCACAGCACCATCGCAAAGATCAGAAAGCCAAGATCGGACATGGGGGCCTCATCGGTTCTGCGCCACAGCTTACGCTGCGCCGCGCCCGCCGTCCAGTTCAAGCCGCGCCGCTAGCCGATCAGCGACAGCGCCATGCCACCCAAAGCGCCCGCAAGCACAACGCGCATCGCCGGTTGCCGCCAAAGCGTCAGCATCAGAAACAGCGCGGCAGCCAGCGCGAAATCTGCGGGCCGGGCGATCCCGGTGGTAAAGATCGGCTGATAGAGTGCGGCGGCAAGGATGCCCACCACCGCCGCATTCGCGCCCGCCATCGCATGCCGCGCCAGCGGTGCCGCTGAAATCTGCGCCCAGAATGGCAGCGCCCCCATCAGCAGCAGAAAGCCCGGCGCGAACACCGAGATCAGCGCGACAAACGCGCCCGGCAGACCGGCGGCGACCTGTCCAAGATAGGCGGCAAAGGTAAAGATCGGCCCCGGCATGGCCTGCGTCGCCCCGTAACCCGCCAGAAAGGCGTCATGACCGACCAGCCCCGCCCCCACCGTGCCCGATTCCAGCAGCGGCAAGACCACATGCCCGCCGCCAAAGACCAACGCTCCGGCGCGATAGGCGACATCCGCCAGTTGCGCCAGCACGCCCGCGCCGGTTGTCAGCGGCAGGATCAGCAACAGCGCGGCGAAACCGGCCAGCAGGGCGGCGGCAACCGGGCGGGGCGGGGTGCGCAAGGGGCTCGCCCCGCCACTCGCACCCGGCGCGGTGGCAGGCGCCAGCGCAAGCCCCGCACCCGCCACCGCGCCCAGCGCAATCGCACCAACCTGCGCCATGGCCCCCATAGGCACCAGCGAGACCAGCGCCAGCGCCGCCAGCGCCACGGCGGCCCGCGCGCCATCCGGCGCCAGCGACCGCGCCATGCCCAGCACCGCATGAGCCACAATCGCCACGGCGGTGATCTTCAGCCCCGAGACCAGCCCGCCCGCCAGCCCCGAGGCCGGCGGCGCAGCCCCCCAAAGCGCCGCAATCACGATCAGCGCCAGCGCTGATGGCAGCGTAAAACAGACAAAGGCGGCAAAAGCGCCCGCCCATCCGGCCCGGTGATAGCCGATGGCAAAGCCCATCTGGCTTGACGCCGGGCCGGGCAGGAACTGGCACAAGGCCAGCAATTCGGCAAAGCGGTCCTGCGAGAGCCATTTGCGGTCCTCGACGACGGCCTGATGATAATAACCGATATGCGCCACCGGCCCCCCGAACGAGGTCACCCCAAGCCGCAAAAACAGCGCCGCAACCTCTCGCCAGTCTCCCGCGCCGGGTGGGGGCGCGGAGGTCTCGGGCGGGGGCGTGTGGGGTCCGTGGTCATTCCCGTGAGTTGAGTTGGGCTGGGGCGGATCGGCGTCCTGCCGCGTGGGTGGCGTCGGATCAGCCCCATGTGCGGCGGGTCGCGGGGGCTCGCGGGCGTCGGTCTCATAGCCCTGTCTTGTCGGCGGTGGGGTATCCGATCCCTGAGCATGTGGCGGCGGCGTATCGGATGCCTGCGCATCAGATCTCTGTGAGGAGGGTGTTGAGGTATCCGCGGCATGTGCAGCGGCTCGGGGCGCGCCAAGAGCGCTTGCATCATAGCCCCGGTCATTCGGCGGCGACCTATCAAACCCAAGCGCGGGGCGCTGCGACGCGTCATCGGCGTGGCCGCCCGACCCACGTGCATCTTTCAGCGTCCCCTCGCGCCTTTCGCCCCCCGGCCCACTCGCCGCCGCGTCGCTTTCATCGGCCATCATCGCCCCTTCCTGCCGTCCCGGGCCAGCTTGCCAGCATCGCGCCTGCCTCACAAGCAAAGCCCCCCTCCACAGGATATTTTCCTTTCATGGCAGAAACATGGCAAGAAATTGCCCGTCTTGCGGGGGATTGCGGCAATCATTTCTGGCACAGGGCGCGTTATCGGGTTATCATCGCACAACAGAACCGGGCCAACCCGGACATAAGGCAGAGCAGAAACACGGTGATCGCATGACCGAGATGGTCTACGGCGTCACGTCCGTCAGGGCGGGCGACCCGATTCTTCCCAAATGGTGGCGCACCGTTGACCGCTGGTCATTGGCCTGCGTGTTCGGTCTGGTGCTGCTGGGGCTGTTGCTGGGGCTCGCGGCCTCGGTGCCGCTGGCGGAAAAGCACGGCCAGCCGACCTTCTATTACGTCTCGCGGCAGGCGGTGTTCGGCGGGCTTGCCGTCGCGGTGATGCTGTGCTTTTCGATGCTGGGGCCGCAGAGCATCCGCAGGCTGGGCGTGATCGGCTTTCTCTTCGCCTTCGCCGCCGTGCTGATGCTGCCCTTTATCGGCACCGATCAGGGCAAGGGCGCGATCCGCTGGATGTCGATTGCGGGTGTCTCGATCCAGCCGTCCGAGTTCCTCAAGCCCGGCTTTATCGCCATCGCGGCCTGGTTC
This sequence comes from Paracoccus sp. (in: a-proteobacteria), assembly GCA_030538425.1. Taxonomy (GTDB): domain Bacteria; phylum Pseudomonadota; class Alphaproteobacteria; order Rhodobacterales; family Rhodobacteraceae; genus Paracoccus. The sequence continues at coordinate 27,891 of JAUNTZ010000019.1, forward strand.
ATGGCCTCGGGGCAGGCGGTGGGCGGGCCGCCGGGCAAGACCATGAGCCTTGCTCTGGCCGCCGTGATCGTCGTGGTTCTGGCCTTGCAGCCCGATTTTGGGCAGGCGGCGCTGGTGCTGTTTTCCTGGGGCGTGATGTATTTCGTCGCGGGCGCGCCGATCATCGTGCTGGGCATCGTTTTGCTGGTGGCGGCGGCGGGCGGGATCTTTGCCTATGGCGCCTCATCCCATTTCGCGGGCCGGATCAACGGCTTTCTGAACCCGGTGGTCGATCCCCAGACCCAGATCGGCTATGCGACCAACGCCATCCAGTCGGGCGGGTTCTTTGGCGTGGGCGTGGGCGAGGGCACCGTCAAATGGTCGCTGCCCGATGCCCATACCGATTTCATTATCGCTGTCGCCGCCGAGGAATACGGGCTGGCCATCGTTCTGGTGATCATCGCGCTTTATGCGACCATCGTGTTCCGTTCGCTGATGCGGCTGCGCGATGAGGGCGATATGTTCACCCGCATTGCCGGAACCGGGCTGGCTTGCGCCTTTGGCGTTCAGGCGCTGATCAATATGGGCGTGGCGGTGCGGCTGCTGCCGGCCAAGGGCATGACGCTGCCCTTCATTTCCTATGGCGGCTCGTCGCTGCTGGCCTCTGGGATTGCGCTTGGGATGCTGTTGGCGCTGACCCGGCATCGCCCGCAAGGCAAGATGGCTGAGCTGATCGGCAGGGGGCGGACATGAGCGGCCCGCGCTATGCGCTGATTGCGGCAGGCGGCACCGGCGGACATATGTTCCCCGCGCAGGCTTTGGCTGAGGTGCTGCTGGCCGAGGGCTGGCGGGTCAGGCTCTCCACCGATGCGCGCGGCGCGCGCTATGCGGGCGGTTTCCCGCCAGAGGTCAGCCGCGAGATCGTGCGCGCCGCGACCACTGCGCGGGGCGGGGCGGTGGGCAAGCTGGCGGTGCCTTTCGTGATCGGCTCGGGCGTTTTTGCCGCGATGCGCAGCCTGCGGGCCGACCGGCCCGATGTGGTGGTGGGCTTTGGCGGCTATCCGACCATTCCCGCGCTGTCGGCGGCGGTCCTGCTGCGCATCCCGCGCATGATCCATGAACAGAACGGCGTGATGGGGCGGGTGAATGCGCTGTTTGCGCGGCGCGTTGATCAGGTCGCCTGCGGCACCTGGCCCACGACCCTGCCTGCGGGGATCGACGCCGTCCATACCGGCAACCCGGTGCGGCAGGCCGTGCTCGACCGGGCGGGCGCAGCCTATCAGCCGCCGGGGGCGGGCGCGCTGAACCTTCTGGTGATCGGCGGCTCGCAAGGCGCGCGGGTTTTGTCCGATGTGATCCCCGCCGCCATCGCCGCACTGCCCGAGGAACTGCGCGCAAGGCTGCGCGTCAGCCATCAGGCCCGCGCCGAAGACGACAGCCGCGTCCGTGACGCCTATGCGAGCGCGGGCATCGAGGCCGAGATTCAGCCCTTTTTCACCGATGTTCCCGAACGGATCGAGGCCGCGCATCTGGTCATCAGCCGTGCCGGGGCTTCATCCGTGGCAGACATCACCGCGATTGGCCGCCCCTCGATCCTGATCCCCTATGCGGCGGCTGCGGGCGATCACCAATCGGCCAATGCGCGGGCTTTGGCCGATCACGGCGCGGCGATGGTTCTGCCCGAATCGGTGCTTGACGCAGCATCCGCCATGCGCGACATCGCTGCAATTCTGACCGACCCCGCCCGTGCCACCGGCATGGCCGAGGCCGCGCGGGAACTGGGCCGCCCCCATGCCGCGCGTCATCTTTACGACCTTGTGACGGAGCTTGCCGCATGAACGCAGCCACCAAACTGCCCGGAGAACTCGGGCCGATCCATTTCGTCGGAATCGGCGGTATCGGTATGTCTGGTATAGCCGAGGTGCTGATGACTTTGGGCTACCACGTGCAGGGTTCGGATGCGAAGAAAAGCAAGATCACAGACCGGCTGGAATCCCTTGGCGCGGTGGTGTTCGAGGGGCAGCGGGCCGAGAATATCGGCGATGCGGGCGTGGTGGTGATCTCGACCGCGATCAAGAAGGGCAACCCGGAACTGGAAGAGGCCCGCCGCCGTGGCCTGCCCGTGGTGCGCCGCGCCGAGATGCTGGCCGAGCTGATGCGGCTGAAATCCAATGTCGCGATTGCGGGCACGCATGGCAAGACGACCACCACCACGATGGTCGCCACCCTGCTGGATGCGGGCGGGATTGACCCGACCGTCATCAATGGCGGTGTGATCCACGCTTATGGCTCGAACGCGCGGGCCGGTGCGGGCGAATGGATGGTCGTCGAGGCGGACGAATCCGATGGCAGCTTCAACCGCCTGCCCGCGACCATTGCCATCGTGACCAATATCGACCCCGAGCATATGGAGCATTGGGGGAGCTTTGACGCGCTGCGTAAGGGTTTTCATGATTTCGTCTCGGGCATTCCTTTCTATGGGCTGGCGGTCTGCTGCACCGATCACCCCGAGGTTCAAGCCCTTGTCGGCCGCCTGACCGACCGCCGCGTTGTGACCTTCGGGTTCAACGCCCAGGCCGATATTCGCGCGATGAACCTGCGCTATGAAGACGGCATCGCGCATTTCGACATCGCGCTTCAGGGTGAGGCGGCGCTGAACGACGGTGAGGTCCCGGTGATCGAGGGCTGCACCCTGCCCATGCCGGGCGACCATAACGTCTCGAACGCGCTTGCCGCCGTGGCGGTCGCCCGCCATCTGGGCATGAAGCGCGCCGAGATCCGCGAGGCTCTGGCCAAGTTCGGCGGCGTCGGGCGGCGCTTTACCCGCGTGGGTGAGGTGAATGGCGTCACGATTATCGACGATTACGGCCACCACCCGGTCGAGATCGCCGCCGTCCTGCGCGCCGCGCGTCAGGCGACCAAGGGCCGGGTGATCGCCGTTCATCAGCCCCATCGCTATTCGCGGCTGCACAGCCTGTTCGACGATTTCTGCACCTGTTTCAATGAGGCCGATGTGGTCGCCATCGCCGAGGTTTACGCCGCAGGCGAAGACCCGATCGAGGGCGCATCCCGCGACGATCTGGTCGCGGGCCTGATCGCCCACGGCCACCGTCACGCCCGCGCCGTGGTGGATGAGGCCGATCTGGTCCGCCTTGTCCGCGAACAGGCGCGCCCGGGCGATATGGTCGTCTGCCTTGGCGCGGGCAATATCAGCGCATGGGCCAATGCGCTGCCCGAACGGCTGGGCGCCAAGGCGGCATAGCGCGCGGGGGGAGGGGCTGGCACTGGTCTATTTTCTGGCCTCAATCTGCATCCTGATCGGCGGGATCATCGTCGCGCATAAAACAAACCCGCTTCGGCATCTGCGGCCTGTCTGGGTCTGGGCCGTGCTTGTCGCGCTGACCCTGTCGCCGCTCTGGTCGATGCGAACAGAGCTGGGTTTTCTGCCCCTGATCCTCGCCTATGGCTCGGTCCCCGCGCTGTTTTTGATGTTCGCCGCGCGGGGGGCTGCGGCACCTTGGCCGGTCGTGATCTGGGTGGGTCTGCTGATATTTGCGGGCCTTGGCTTTCTCCTGCTGGATTATGCGCCGTCGCGCCAGATCATGGGCGATGCGGGCTATATGATCGGGCTGTGGTTGCACGCCGTTCCGATGCTGGTTGGTGTGACGGTGGGGATGGCGATGCGGATTATAGCCAAACCGGAATCTGCGCCCCGGGATTAAGCTCCGAGGCAGTGCGATTTTGGCTTCTGGGTTGAGCGGCGGTCATGCGGAAGCGGATATTCTGGGCTATGCGGAGGAGAATGGCACTTAGTGTTGCCACAAGCCCGGCTTGTGATGGATGCTGAGGCGTCGTCCCGAATGGCACTATTATCTCGACCCAACCAGAGCGATTGCCATGCGACTAAAAACGATAAGCACCGCGTTAGCTCTGCGTTTTCAAGGACTGTGCCAGCTAATGCGGATCGGGCGACCAGAATGTTTAACGATCTGAATGTCTCGAACATAACCGTGAGGGTGGTGCCAGAATGACAGTTTCACTAGAACACGCATTGGCGGGAACGCTTGCCGAAGTCTTGTTTCAGCTGGAAACCGCTGATGGCTCGCAGATAAACAGCGATTTTGCTGTGGCTTTGATGGAATCTGTCGGCGCATCCCTTCAGCAGATTGAAGGCTTTGAGTTGGCAAGGTTCACAGCGATCATCCGAGAAATGGCGGGAGCAGATGTCAGCGATGCTCAACGCCAGTATTTATCAGATTTTTTCGACAATTTTGGCTTATCTGGCGGCTTGGCATAATCCTCAATCCCCAGCTTCCTCGCTCTGATACCGCGGCATTCTGATCGGACATAGGTATCCGCCTGATATGTTCTGGATTGGAGTGGCAATCCCTGCGCCTTCGCGCCAGAATGGGTGGGCATCTTTTAGGATGAACTGGATTGCGTCTTGGAGCCCCCGTAAGGCAGAGTTCCATCCCAACCAACCCGAAACCCACGCCTCCCAACCACTGCCCGCGCCATTGTAGATTGGGATTCCACCCCACCACTCGCACGACCTCAAAACCGCACCAACTTGTGCAAATGTTGCGCGGTCTTTCCCCGCATATGCTGGTCGCTGTGCTGTCACGCCTTCGCTTGATGCGCGAACCTGCGCAAGCTGGCATTGCGCGCAGAACCGGGGGCGGGTATCAGGTCGGGTTAAGAGGATGTTGCCATGATCCAGATGCCACAAACGCGCGGAACTCTGACCCCCGACCGCCCGCTTGACGGCCTCACATGGCTGCGCGTTGGCGGGCCTGCGGATTGGCTGTTTCAGCCCGCCGATGCCGAGGATCTGGCCGCGTTCCTGCGCGATTTGCCGCCCGAGATTCCGGTCTTCGCCATGGGCGTGGGCAGCAACCTGATCGTGCGCGATGGCGGGATTCGGGGCGTGGTGATCCGGCTGGGGCGCGGTTTTAACCAGATCTCGATCGAGGGTCAGACCGTCGCCGCAGGGGCCGCCGCGCTTGATGCCCATGTCGCGCGCCGCGCGGCTGAGGCGGGGCTGGACCTGACATTTCTGCGCACCATTCCGGGCAGTATCGGCGGCGCGGTGGCGATGAATGCGGGCTGTTACGGAGCCTATGTCGCGGATCATCTGATCGACGTGACTGCCATCACCCGCGACGGGCGGAGGGTCACGCTGACCCCGGACGAACTGCACTTTGCCTATCGCCATGCCGAGATTCCCTCGGGCGCCGTGCTGACCGGCGCGCGGTTCCGAGCCGAGCCGGGCGACTCCACAGCGCTTGCCGCGAAGATGGAGGATCAACTCGCCCGCCGTGACGCCACCCAGCCGACCCGTGAGCGCAGCGCGGGTTCCACCTTTCGCAATCCGGCGGGGTTTTCCTCGACCGGGCGGGCGGATGATGTCCATGACCTCAAGGCGTGGAAGCTGATCGAGGATGCGGGCCTGCGCGGCTATCGCCATGGCGGGGCGCAGATGTCGGAAAAGCACCCGAATTTTCTGCTTAACGCCGATGGCGCGACCGCTGCCGAGCTGGAAGCCTTGGGCGAGATCGTCCGCGACCGCGTGCGCGAAACTTCGGGGCATGAGCTGCAATGGGAAGTGATCCGCATCGGTGATCCGGCCTGAGCGGCGGGTAGGGCGTCTCGCGCAATGTGGCGATGTCACCGCGAAGGTGCCCGCCTTGCTCGATGCGCATTCCGCCGGGTGGGGTGTTCCGTGCGCTATGGTGACGTGGCTGTTGGCGGCGCGGGGGGCACCAAGGGCGTTGATCTGAGGTCACGTCGGCACGCTTGCCAATCTGTCATCGGGCTGTATCAATTCCGGCATAGTCAGATCGGACAGTGCCGTTCCGCCCTAGAAAACAGAGGTTTCCGCCATGCCCGCTCTCGCCCTTGACCATATCAATCGGCCCGCCCATGGCTGAGGGGCTTTATGCCGACCGCGCGGCGGCAAGCGACCGCGCCTATGTCACGCTTGTCACCAATGACGATTACGCGCTTGGCGCTCTGGCCTTGGTTAACTCGATCAAGGCGACAGGCAGCGAGGCCGATTGCGCGGTGCTGCATACCGGCGCGCCGGGGGCCGAGGGCTTGCAGCGGCTGGCGCAGGCCGGGGCGCGTCTGGTGGAAACGGAGTTGCTTCCGACCTCGGACGCGTTCAACGCTGCCCATGCGCGCGATGCTCTGCATGGCCGCGCGCCGTTTACCAAGGGTGGCAAGCCCGTTTTTCACACGCCTCTGGACAATTTCGCCAAGCTGCGGCTGTGGCAGCTGGACTATCAATCGGTTGTCTTCATCGACGCCGATGCGGTGATGCTGCGCAATTGCGACCAGCTGTTCGGCTATCCTGAGTTCTGCGCCGCCCCGAATGTTTATGAAAGCCTTGCGGATTTTCATCGGCTCAATTCCGGCGTGTTCACAGCGCGGCCCGACCCCGCGACTTTTGACGCGATGCTGGCGCGGCTGGATGTGCCGGGCGCGTTCTGGCGCCGCACCGATCAAAGCTTCTTGCAGGATTATTTTCCTGACTGGCACGGGCTGCCGGTCTTCTACAACATGCTGCAATATGTGTGGTTCAACCTGCCTGAACTGTGGTCGTGGGAGGCGATTCATATCCTGCATTATCAATATGAAAAGCCCTGGCAGGACCATGACAAGGCGGACCGGTTGCGTCCGCTGATCGAGCTGTGGCGCGGTTTTGCGGGGCTTGGGCCACGGCTTGATCCGGCCCGTATGGCCCCGCCATGAGGGCGCTATGAGACTGGCGCTGACCGGCGCGACGGGCTTCGTGGGCCGGTTCATTCTGGCCGAGGCGCAGGCGGCGGGCGATGCGGTCACGGCGCTGACTCGTCGCGCGCCCGAGGGGGTGGATCATCGCCCCTATGATCTGGCCGGACCGCCGCCGGATCTGTCGGGCTTTGATGCGCTGATCCATTGCGGTTTCGCCCATGTTGCAGGGCGCTATCGCGGCGGCGAGGGGGACGACCCGCAGGGCTTTGCCGCGCGCAATCTGGACGGCTCGGTGGCGCTGTTTGAGGTCGCCGTGCGGGCGGGGGCGCGGGTGGTGTTTATATCGTCGCGCGCGGTCTATGACGGGCTGGGCGGGGTTTTGCGCGAGGATATGGACTGCGCGCCAACCAGCCTTTACGGGCAGGTCAAGCTGGCGGCAGAGCGCGCCTTGCCGCGCGACGCCATGATCCTGCGGGCGACGGGCGTTTATGGCGCGGGGGCGGGGCATAAATGGGAGCCGCTTTTTCGCGACTTTGCCGATGGGCGCAGGGTTGCGCCCCGCGCGGGGACTGAACTTCATGGCGCGGATCTGGCGGCGGCGGTGCGGCTGGGTCTGCGCGGCGCGGCGGGGGTGTTCAACGCCTCGGACCTGATGCTGGACCGGCGCGATTTGCTGACCGAATGGGCGGCGATTGCGGAACAGGGCGGCCCGCTGCCCGACCGCGCGGAAACCCTGCCGGCCGAGATGGACTGCAGCCGTCTGCGCGCGCTTGGCTGGCGCCCCGGCGGGGTGGCGCGCCTGCGGGAGACGTTGCGCGAGATGGCGGATCTCCGCGCGGGTTGAGCGGGCGGGTGCCTCCGGCGGGGATATTTGTGGACAAAAGACAAGGCCGCGCGGCCTGCTTCTTCTGTGCGCAAATACTCCGGGGTCCGGGGCGGCGCCCCGGTTCTGCGCCGTTAACCCTTTTCCCGCCGATCGCGTCACTTCGCCCCTTCCCAGATTCGCTGTGATTCGCTACACTTGGCCGACAAAGGTGATCCGGGCGAACCCGGACGCAGGCAAAAGCCCGGCAAACGGGCGGAAAAGGCAAAAATGGCGGGCGAGTCGAGCAGGACAGCCCCGAAAGTCGCGGTCCTCATGGGCGGACCCTCGGCCGAGCGCGAGGTGTCCTTGTCCACGGGCAGTGAATGCGCAAAGGCGCTGCGGCAGGCGGGCTATGAGGTTGTCGAGATCGACGCGGGGCAGGATCTGCCCGCGCGGCTGGCCGATGCCGCGCCCGATGTCGTGTTCAACGCGCTGCATGGCCGGTTCGGCGAGGATGGCTGCGTGCAGGGGATGCTGGAATGGCTGGGCCTGCCCTATACCCATTCGGGCGTGATGGCCTCGGCCATGGCGATGGACAAGACCCGGACCAAGCAGATCTACCGTGAGGCCGGGCTGCCCGTCGCCGATAGCGTGATCGTCCCGCGTGACGTGGCCTGTGCCAGCCACGTGCTGCCGCCGCCCTATGTGGTCAAGCCCAATGCCGAGGGCTCCAGCGTGGGCATCTATCTGGTGCATGAGGCCGCCAATGGCCCGCCGCAGCTGCCTGACAGCATGCCCGCGCAGGTGATGGTCGAGACCTATGTGCCGGGGCGTGAGCTGACCACCGCCGTTATGGGCGACCGTGCGCTTGGCGTGACCGAGATCGTCACCGAGGGCTGGTATGATTACGACGCCAAATACAAGGTGGGCGGCTCGCGCCATGTGATCCCCGCCGAATTGCCGCCCGAGATCACCGAGGCCTGCCTTGATTACGCCCTGCGCGCGCATCGGGCGCTGGGCTGCACGGGACTGAGCCGAACTGATTTCCGTTGGGACGACCGACGCGGGCTGGCGGGGCTGGTCCTGCTGGAAACCAACACCCAGCCCGGTATGACGCCCACCTCGCTGGCACCCGAACAGGCGGCTTATGCGGGCATCAGCTTTCCCGAACTGTGCCGCTGGCTGGTTGAGGATGCGCTATGCAGGGGCTGAACCACGATTCCCGGCCCGGCTTTTCGCCGCAGCCCACGCCGCCGCGCAAGGGCTGGGCGCGTCCGCAGGCGGGGCCGGGCCGTCCGCGCCGCGACCCCGCGCCCTCGCGGCTGGCTTACCGGCTCAACCGGCTGTGGCTGCGCCCGCGTGTGCGCAGGCTGGTGCGGGTCGGCCTGCCGGTTTTTGTCATTGCGCTGATCGTGCTGACCTGGGCCTCGGATGATGCGCGCCGGGCCGGGGTCTCGGGCCGGGTCAATGGCATTGTCGAGCAGATCCAGAACCGTGAGCAGTTCCAGGTCCACCTGATGACCATCGAAGGCGCGTCCGAGCCGGTGGACCGCGCGCTGAGGGCGCTTTTGCCGGTCGATCTGCCCGCATCCAGCTTTGATATCGACCTTGAATCGCTGCGCCGCGACATTCTGGGCCTTGATGCTGTGCGTGAGGTGGATTTGCGCATCCGCCCCGGCGGGGTGCTGTTCGCCCGAGTGACAGAGCGCGAGCCGGTGCTGCTGTGGCGTCATGCGCGCGGCATCGACCTGCTGGACGGCGAGGGCCACCGGATCACCTCGATCATGTCGCGCGAGATGCGCCCCGAACTGCCGCTGATCGCGGGCGAGGGCGGCAACCGCGCCGCCGCCGAGGCGATGGAGCTGTTCCGCGCCGCCGAGCCGGTCATCGGGCGGGTGCGCGGGCTGCAAAGGATGGGTGAGCGGCGCTGGGATGTCATCCTTGATCGCGGTCAGCGCATCATGCTGCCCGCCGATGAGCCCGTCGCGGCGCTGGAGCGGGCTTTGGCACTGGATACCGCGCAGCACATGCTGGCCCGCAATATCACCGTTGTGGATATGCGCGATGCGGCCCGGCCCGTGGTGCGCATGGGGCTGGATGCGCGCAATCAGATCAGGCGGGCGCGGGGTCAGCCGGAACTGGGCCTTGACGGGCGGCCGGTCGATCAGGGGCAAGGATAAGGGGGCAGGGTGATGAAAGATCTTTACCAGATGCAACGGGCGATGCGGCAGATGCGTCAGGCGGCGCTGCAACGCGGTGTGGTCGCGGTTCTGGATATCGGCAGTTCCAAGGTGGCCTGCTTTGTCCTGCAATTCGACGGCACCGGCACCTCGCGTGAGGTGGACGGGGTCGGGCCGATGGCGGGCCAAGCCAATGTCCGCGTGATCGGCGCGGCCACCACCCAGTCGCGCGGCGTCCGCTTTGGTGAGATCGAGACCATGGCCGAGACCGAACGCGCCATCCGCACCGCCGTCAATGCCGCGCAAAAGCTGGCGGGCGTGCGGGTGGATTACGCGATTGCCTGCATCGCGGGCGGACGGCCCGCCTCTTACGGGCTGGCCGGTGAGGCGGCGATCAAGGGCGACAAGGTGGGGCAGGGCGATATCGCCTCGGTGCTGTCGTCATGTGAGGTGCCGCCCTTTGGTCGCGGGCGGCAGGTGCTGCACGCGCAGCCCGTCAATTTCGCGGTGGACGGGCGGTCGGGCCTGATGGACCCGCGCGACCATGCGGGCAAGCGGCTGGCGGTCGATATGCATGTGCTGACCGTCGATGCCGATGTGCTGGACAACCTGATCCATTGCATCCGGCGCTGCGATATGGAGCTGGCGGGGCTCGCCTCAGCCTCTTATATGTCGGCGCTCTCCTCGCTGGTCGAGGATGAGCAGGAGCTGGGCGCGGCCTGCATCGACATGGGCGGCGGCGCGACCGGCGTGTCGATTTTCGTCAAGAAACACATGATCTTTGCCGATGCCGTGCCGATGGGCGGCGACATGATCACCCAGGACATCGCCAAGGGCCTGCGGGTGCCGATGGCGGTGGCAGAACGGCTCAAGAACGTCTCGGGCGGGGTTGAGGTGACAGGGCGCGACGACCGCGACATGCTGTCGCTGGGTGGTGCGACGGGCGACTGGGAAACCGACAGCCGAAGCGTCAGTCGCGCCGATCTGATCGGCATCATGCGCCCGCGTGTCGAGGAGATTCTGGAAGAGGTCGCGGCCATTCTGGACGCCGCCGGTTTCGACCATATGCCCAGCCAGCAGGTCGTGCTGACCGGCGGCGGGTCCGAGATTCCGGGGCTCGACAGCCTTGCCGCGCGGATGCTGGGGCGCAATGTGCGCATCGGGCGGCCTCTGCGCATCCACGGCTTGCCGCATCAGGCCACCGGGCCGGGCTTTGCCTCGGCGGTCGGGCTGGCGCTGTTTTCGGCCCATCCGCAGGATGAGTGGTGGGATTTCGAGATGCCCGCCGAAGCCTATCCGGCGCGCAGCCTGCGCCGCGCCTATCGCTGGTTTGTGAACAACTGGTGACAGGTGGTTGATTTCACGAAAGGGGGGGCGGATCACCGCCTTCCCCTATATGCTGCGTGTTCGGCAAGATACCGCCTGCGGCGCCCAAGTTCTCCACCATATTTTGCGTCTGAAACCCGTTTTTCGGGTGACGCGGCTGTGGGTTTTGGCTAGAGTTGGGGGATAAACGGGGATTCGACCCGGCCTTTGCGGGGCTGGCGGCGACAGATAACAGGCGGACAGCATGAACATCAATCTGATGATGAACGACGAAGACGAGCTGAAGCCGCGCATCACCGTGTTCGGTGTCGGCGGTGCAGGCGGGAACGCGGTCAACAACATGATCGAAAAGGCGCTTGACGGCGTTGAGTTCGTGGTCGCCAATACCGACGCTCAGGCGCTTGCCCAGTCGCGCGCGAACAGCCGCATCCAGATCGGCCCGCAAGTGACCGAAGGTCTGGGCGCCGGGGCCAAGCCCGAGATCGGCGCCCGCGCCGCTGAGGAAACCATTGAAGACATCGTCGATCATCTGACCGGCGCGCATATGTGCTTTATCACCGCCGGCATGGGCGGCGGCACCGGCACGGGTGCTGCCCCGATCATCGCGCAGGCCGCGCGTGAGATGGGCATCCTGACCGTCGGCGTCGTGACCAAGCCGTTCAGCTTTGAGGGCTCCAAGCGGATGCGCCAGGCCGAGGCCGGGCTGTCCGAGCTGCAAAAGCATGTCGATACGCTGATCATCATTCCGAACCAGAACCTGTTCCGTCTGGCGAATGAAAAGACCACCTTCACCGAAGCCTTCGCCATGGCCGATGACGTGCTGTATCAGGGCGTCAAGGGCGTGACCGACCTGATGGTGCGTCCGGGCCTGATCAACCTTGACTTCGCCGATGTGCGCTCGGTCATGGACGAAATGGGCAAGGCCATGATGGGCACCGGCGAGGCCGAGGGCGAGAACCGCGCCGTGCAGGCCGCCGAAAAGGCGATTGCCAACCCGCTGCTGGACGAAATCAGCCTCAACGGGGCCAAGGGTGTTCTCATCAACATCACCGGCGGCGAGGATCTCACCCTGTTCGAACTGGATGAGGCGGCCAATGTCATCAGCGAAAAGGTGGACAGCGACGCCAATATCATCATCGGCTCGACCCTCGATCCGAACATGGCGGGCGCGATCCGCGTCTCGGTCGTGGCCACCGGGATCGACAGCCAGCCCGCCGTCGCCGACAACCCCGCGCCGCGCCGCCGGATGGAGCAGCCGCTGACCCAGAACCCGGTTCTGGACCGTCAGGACGATCTGCGCGACGCCCCGCCCGCCCGCCGCGAGCCGGTCGCCGAAGCGCGCGCTGAGCCCCGTCTTGAGCCCCGCCACGAGACCCGCCACGATGCGGCGGCTGAGCGTCCCGCCCCCCGCGCCGAGCGGTTTGAGGATGAGATGCCCGAACCCGCCTATGCGCCGCAACCGCGTGCCGCCGACAGGTCGCCGCGTGGCAATAATGCGGGCGATGATCTGGGCGATTACTATGCGCCGCGCTCGAACCGCGCGGGTGAGCCGTCGCCCGACGTTCTGGAACGGATGCGCCGCGCCGCCGCCGCTCAGCCCGGTGCCGCCGCTCGCACCCCGCATGAGCGTCAGCCCGCCGCTGAGGCCCCGCGCCACGAAAGCCGCATGGCCGGTCTGGGCCGTCTGATTGAACGGGTCACGGGCGGCGATCACGACGCGCCGCGCCCCTCGGCCTCGGCTGTTGCGGAACGAGTGTCCGAGCGTCTGGCCGTCAACCGCCGCCAGAATCCCGAGGTCGATTTCGATGATCTGGCCGATGACAAACCGTCGCAGAACAGCGATATTCCCGCCTTTCTGCGCCGTCAGGCCAACTGACCGGATCACAGTCCTGTCATAAATCAGACGAAACAGGGTCGCCTTTGGCGGCCCTGTTTTCGTTTCGGATCAACGGCTTGTGCGGGGGGCGGCGATGTTTCGCCGCCTCGCGCTAACCTATGTTACAGAGAGTCATAAAACTTTAATTGAGAGGCGGGGCCGGGCTGCCTAACTCATCCTCAACACAGTGCGCCGGTTGTGGCGCACCCCGATGAGAACAAAAAAGGCAGGCAGACCATGCAGGCGACAATTGCAAAAACCGCAGCGTTTCGCGGCACGGGCCTTCATTCGGGCCGGTCGGCGCATTTGTCGATTCACCCTGCGCCCGCAGGCCATGGCATCGTGTTTGAACGCAGCGATCTGCCCGCGCCCGGCAACCGCATCGCCGCGCGTTGGGATCTGGTGACGCCCTCAAAACTCTGCACGCTGCTGGATAACGGGACGGGCGCGACGGTCTCGACGGTCGAGCATGTCATGGCCGCGATTGCGGGCACCGGCATCCATAACGCGCTGATTCGCATCGACGGGCCTGAGGTTCCGATCCTTGACGGCTCGGCCCAGCCCTTCGTGGCGGGCATCCTTGCCGCCGGGATTGAGACGCAAGCCGCCCCCCTGCGCGCGATCCGTCTGACCGGCGAGGTTGAGGTGCGCGACGGTGAGGCATGGGCGCGGCTGTCGCCTGCCGACCATCTGGAGATCGACTTTCACATCGAGTTCGCGGATGCCGCCATCGGCCGTCAGGACAAGACGCTCGACATGGCCAATGGCGCTTTCCTGCGCGAATTGATGGACAGCCGCACCTTCTGCCGTCAGGCCGATGTCGAGGCGATGCGCAAGGCCGGGCTGGCGCTTGGCGGCACCTATAACAATGCCGTCGTGGTCGATGGCGACCGGGTGCTGTCGCCGGGCGGGCTGCGCCACGCCGATGAGGCGGTGCGCCACAAGATGCTCGACGCGATGGGCGATCTGGCCCTTGCCGGTGCGCCGCTGCTGGCGCGTTACAGCGGCAACCGCGCCGGTCACGCGATGACCAATCGGCTGCTGCGCGCGCTGTTTGCGCAGCCCGATGCCTGGGAATGGGTCACCTGCTCGCGCGATCTGGAAGACCGCCTGCCGGGCGCGGGTGTTGCCGCCTATAGCGCGGATTCGGTGGCGCGTCCCGGTCTGGGCGCGGTGGCCTGAACGGGCGCGCCCGCTTGCGCAGAATGTGACAGGATCACTGCATTGCCATTTTGCGCCCCTTGTTGTTCTGTGCTAGGACGACCGCGCCGCGATCCGTGCCATGGCCGGAGCTGCGGCGCTTATTCTTGACGGACAGGTTCTGATGGCTGGCTTTGCGACCTCGAAAACCTTGATTGCGGCGATGGTCGCGCTGTTCATGCTGGCAGGCTGCGGCGGCGGCAATCGCGCCACCGAAACCCCGTCGGTCGAGGCTTTCACCGCCGAAGAGATCTATACGCGCGGCGAATACGAACTGGAAAACAACCGCCGCCCCAAGCAGGCCGTCTATTACTTTGCTGAGGTCGAACGGCTTTACCCCTATTCCGAATGGGCCAAGCGCGCGCTGATCATGCAGGCTTACAGCCACCACAAGGCGGGCGATTATGAGGATGCGCGGGGTGCCGCGCAGCGCTTCATCGACACCTATCCCGGCGATGATGACGCGGCCTATGCGAAATATCTGCTGGCGCTGTCCTATTACGACCAGATCGACGATGTGGGCCGCGATCAGGGCCTGACCTTTCAGGCGCTGCAAGCGCTGCGTGAGGTGATCGAGGAATATCCCGATACCGAATATGCGCGTTCGGCGATTCTCAAATTCGATCTGGCTTTCGACCACTTGGCGGCCAAGGAAATGGAGATCGGGCGCTATTACCTGAAACGCGGCCATTACACGGCGGCCATCAACCGCTTCCGCGTCGTGGTTGAGGATTTCCAGACCACCACCCACACGCCTGAGGCGCTGATGCGTCTGGTTGAGGCTTACCTTGCGCTTGGCCTGACCGATGAGGCGCAGACGGCGGGCGCGATTCTGGGCCATAACTTCCAGTCCTCGCCCTTCTATGCCGATGCCTATGCGCAGTTGCGCGGGCGGGGCCTGTCGGCCACGGCGCAGGGCGACAGCTGGCTGACGAATGTGTATCGGCAGGTCATTCAGGGCCGCTGGCTGTAAGCGCCGATGCTGCGCGAGCTGAACATCCGCGACATGCTGCTGATCGACCGGCTTGACCTGCAATTCGGGCCGGGGCTGAACGTGCTGACGGGTGAGACCGGAGCGGGCAAGTCGATCCTGCTGGACTGTCTGGGCTTTGTTCTGGGCTGGCGTGGTCGGGCCGAACTGGTCCGCGCGGGTGCCGATCAGGGTGAGGTCGTGGCGGTGTTCGACCTGCCGCCCGACCATCCGGGCCGCGCGATCCTGTCCGAGGCGGGGTTTGCGCTTGAGGATGAGCTGATCCTGCGGCGCGTGAACAGCCTTGACGGGCGCAAGACGGCGTGGATCAACGACCGCCGCGCCACGGGTGAGGTGCTCCGCGCGCTATCGGAAACTTTGGTTGAGCTGCATGGCCAGCATGATGACCGGGGGCTTTTGAACCCGCGCGGGCATCGCGCGCTTTTGGACCAGTTCGCCGGGCTTGATCTTGGCCCGGTGCGGGCGGCTTGGCGCGAATGGCGGGCGGCGGGGGCGGCTTTGGCCGAGGCTGAGGCCGGGATCGAGGCCGCCCGGCAAGAGGCCGAATATCTGACCCATGCGGTTGCTGAACTCGACAAGCTGGACCCGCAACCGGGCGAGGAGGCCAGCCTTGATGTGGCGCGCCGCGCCATGCAGGGGGCCGAACGCATCCGCGGCGATGTGGCCCGCGCCCTGCAAATGCTGGGCTCTGAGGGGGCCGAGGGCGCGATGCTGGACGCGAACCGCTGGCTCGAGGGCGTGGCTGACCGCGCCGAGGGTCAGCTTGATGCCCCGATTGCCGCGCTGTCGCGCGCGCTCTTGGAACTGGGTGAGGCTCATGCCGGGGTCGAGGCCGCCTTGCAGGCGATGGAGTTCGACCCCCACGCGCTTGAGACGACCGAGGAACGGCTGTTTGCGCTGCGGGCCTTGGCGCGCAAGCATGACGTGCAGCCCGATGATCTGGCGGGGCTGGCGGGTGAGTTGCGGGTGCGTCACGCGGGCATGACTGATGCCGACGAAAACCTTGAGACGCTGCGCCGCGCGGCGCAGGCGCTTGGCGCGGCTTATGAGGATGAGGCCCGCGCGCTCAGCGCCGCCCGCCGCAAAGCCGCCGCTCGTCTGGATCAGGCCATGGCGGCTGAGCTTGCGCCTCTCAAGATGGAACGCGCGGTCTTTGAGACCCGCATAACCGATGCCGAGCCCGGGCCTGAGGGCGTCGATGCGGTCAATTTCACCGTTGCGACCAATCCCGGCGCGCCGGCGGGCCCGCTGGACAAGATCGCCTCGGGCGGTGAGCTGTCGCGGTTTCTGCTGGCGCTGAAGGTCTGTCTGGCGCGGGGCAATGACGCGCTGACGATGATTTTTGATGAGATCGACCGGGGCGTGGGTGGTGCTACGGCAGATGCGGTGGGCCGCCGTCTGGCGCGGCTGGCCGAGGATGCGCAGGTTCTGGTCGTGACCCATAGCCCGCAGGTCGCCGCCCTTGGACAGCGCCATTTCCGCGTCGCAAAGGCGGTCGAGGACGGCATGACGCTCTCCACCGTCACGCCGCTTGACGCCGATCAGCAGGTCGATGAGATCGCGCGGATGCTGTCGGGCGAGGAGATCACCCCCGCCGCGCGCGATGCCGCACGGGCGTTGCTGGGTTAGCGGGTGTGGGGCCTTGGTGGGTGGCGCATGTGGGTGGCGAAGGCGGTGGATTATTGGGTGCCCCTCTCCACGGTCACGCCGCTTGATGCCGATCAGCAGGTCGATGAGATCGCGCTGATGCTCTCGGGCGAGGGCATCACCCCCGCCGCGCGAGATACCGCGCGGGCCTTGCTGGCCTAGCGGGAGTTAATCACTGGCGGGTCGGGCATGTGCGGGCCAAGGGCTTTTTGCAGAGAGCCGGGCAGCATTACGGAATACCGATCAAGCCCCTCGGCCTTGAGGCATCGGTCCCGCCGTCCACAAAAACTCGGCGGCACTCCAGCCCGCTTGGCAAAAACTAATCCAAAACCCCATTCACCATGCGGATGATCGACAGCACCTGCCCGGTGCGCTCATCCATGCGGATCAGCCGCCCGCCGGAGACCGCATAGATGCTGCCCGGCACGTTCGGCCCCAGGCCATAGCGGCCGGGATGGGTGATGATGTGATATTCTCCGCGCTCCAGCCTCTCGCCCACCTCGATCTGTCGCTGTTCGGGGGTCGAGACCATCGGATCGTCGCCATGCCCCTGAAGGCCGAATGCGAAAACGGAAATGGCCACGGTGGACGCGGCAATGAGGGCGGGCGCAAGGCGCATAGGGCTGCCGTAACTTGTTATAGACGTCTGACCTTAACGCGACAGGCGCGTCAAGGTTCCCGCCCGCTGCAACAAAAATCAGTCCATCCGATGGCGACTGACAAAGCGCGGCAACATCGCCGAAAAATCGCGCCCGCGGCCGTCCTCATCCTCGACAAAGGCGGTGTAAAGATCGGTCGCCAGCTGCCCCATAGGCGTGTCGGCATCGGCGCTGTCGGCGGCCATCTGGCTCAGCCGCAGGTCTTTCAGCATCAGCTCAGCCGCAAAGCCGGGCTTATAGCCGTTATCGGCAGGCGATTGCGGGCCCACGCCCTCAGCGGGGCAATAGGCGTTCAGCGACCAGCTATAGCCCGATGAGGTCGAGACCACATCGAACATCTTTTGCCGGTCAAGGCCCAGCTTGTCGGCAAGCGCGAAGGCCTCGCAGGTCGCGATCATGGTCACGCCAAGGATCATGTTATTGCAGATCTTGGCGGCCTGACCGGCACCCGAGGCGCCGCAATGCACGGCCTTTTGGCCCATGATCTCGAACAAGGGCGCGACGGTGGCGAAATCGGCATCCGCGCCGCCCGCCATGAAGGTGAGCGTGCCCGCCGCCGCGCCGCCGATCCCGCCCGAGACCGGCGCATCAAGCGCCCCCAAGCCCGCCGCCTGCGCCTGCGCGGCGACCGCACGGGCGCTGTCCACATCGACGGTCGAACAATCGCACAGCACCGCGCCCGGACGCATGGCGGGGATCACCTCCGCCGCGACCGCGCGCAGGATCTGGCCGTTGGGCAGCATGGTGATGACCACATCCGCACTCTTGGCCGCCTCGGCTGCGGATGCGGCGGCGGTGATCGGCGCGGTGGGCTGCGCCACCATATCGAAACCCGCGACCTCATGGCCCGCGCGGGCAAGGTTCAGCGCCATCGGCATGCCCATATTGCCAAGGCCGATAAATGCGATTTTCATGTTCAGTCCCTCCATTCCAGTTCGGCATCCCCAAGCGGGGCCAGCAGCGCATCGACCGCCTGCGGCGTGGCCGGGGCCTGCCATTGCGGGTTGCGGTCCTTGTCGATGATCTGGGCGCGGACGCCCTCGATGAACTCACCCTCTTGGGTCGCGCGATGGGTATAGCGATGCTCGCGCGAGAGGCTGTCCTGCACGCGGCTGTCGCCCCGCGCCGCCCGCACCGCGCGCAGCGTGACCGCCATCGACAAGGGCGAGTTCCGGCGCAGCGGTTTCAGCGCGGCCTCATCCCCCGCCGCCTCAAGCGCGGCGATGATCTCAGCCATATCGCGCCCGCCAAAAGCCGATAGATCGGCGGTTTCAAGCGCAGCCTTCGGCGCAGGATGGGGCGCGATCTCGCCCACAT
The DNA here is from genome assembly GCA_030538425.1 of Paracoccus sp. (in: a-proteobacteria). Taxonomy (GTDB): domain Bacteria; phylum Pseudomonadota; class Alphaproteobacteria; order Rhodobacterales; family Rhodobacteraceae; genus Paracoccus. The sequence continues at coordinate 46,606 of JAUNTZ010000019.1, forward strand.
CGCCGGTCTCGGCCAGACGCGCGATCAGCGCGGGCCATTCGGCCTCGGGGATATAGTGATCGGCAAAGCCCGCGAAAATCGCATCGCCCGCGCCGATCCGAGCGCCGGTCAGGCCCAGATATTCGCCCACACGCCCCGGCGCGCGGCCCAGAATCCAGGTGCCGCCCACATCGGGGATCATGCCGATACCGGTCTCGGGCATGGCGATCTGGGTCGTGTCGCCGACGATCCGGTGGCTGGCATGACCGCCAACCCCCACACCGCCGCCCATGACAAAGCCCTGCATGAAGGACACAACCGGCTTCGGATAGTCGGCAATCGCGGCGTTCATCTGGTATTCATCGGCAAAGAACGCCTGCCCAAGCGAATGGTCGCCGTCCCGCGCCGCGTGATAGATCTGCGCGATGTCACCGCCCGCACAGAATGCCTTTTCGCCCTCGGCGTCGATGATGACCAGATCGACGCCCGCATCCTTTCGCCAGTCGTTCAGCGCGGCGTGAATGGCAAGCGCCATGTCATGCGACAGTGCGTTCAACGCGCGGGGGCGGGTGAAGGTGATGCGGCCTGCGCGGCCCTCGCGGCGGATGTTCAGATCGTCCATCACGCCCCCCGCTCGGCCAGCAAAGCGCGGCTGACGATCAGCCGCATGATCTCATTCGTGCCTTCAAGGATCTGATGCACCCGCAGATCGCGGACGATCTTTTCAATCCCGTAATCGGCCAGATAGCCGTAACCGCCATGCAGTTGCAGGCACTGGTTCGCGACCTCGAAGGCCCGGTCGGTCACGAACAGCTTGGCCATGGCGCAGAACTTGGTGGCGTCGGGGGCGCCATTGTCCAGCTTCCACGCGGCTTGCCGCAGAAAGATGCGGGCGGCCTGAAGCGCGGTCTCCATCTCGGCCAGACGGAATTGCAGCGCCTGAAACTGGTCTAGCGACTTCCCGAATGCCTTGCGTTCACCCATATAGCGCAGCGTGGCGTCAAACGCCGCCTGCGCACCGCCAAGCGCGCCCGCCGAGATATTCAGCCGCCCGCCATCCAGCCCCGCCATGGCATAGGCAAAGCCGCGCCCCTCATCCCCGATCAGGTTTTCGGCAGGGATCACACAATCGTCGAACTGAACCTGCGAGGTCGGCTGCGCCTTCCAGCCCATCTTGTGTTCGTTCGCGCCAAAGGACAGCCCGCCCGTGCCAGCCTCAACCACCACGGCCGAAATGCCCTTCGGCCCCTCGCCGCCGGTGCGGACCATGGCGATATAGGCGTCCGAATAGCCCCCGCCCGAGATGAAGGCCTTGGTCCCGTTCAGCTTATAGCCTTCGTTTGTGCGCTCGGCCCGCGTCCGAAGGGCTGCGGCGTCGGACCCGCTGCCGGGTTCGGTGAGGCAATAGGAAAACACCGTCTTCATGCTGCACAGATCGGGCAGAAGGCGGGCCTTCATCTCATCCGAGCCGAACTTGTCGATCATCCCGCCGCACATATTATGGATCGACAGGAACGAGCCGACCGAGGGACAGGCGATCGCCAAAGCCTCGAAGACAAGCGCCGCGTCCAGCCGCGACAGGCCCGAGCCGCCATATTCCTCTGACACATAAAGCCCGCCCAGACCCAGTTCGGCGACCCGCGCCCATAACTCGCGCGGGATCGTTCCGGCCTGTTCCCAGTCGCGGGCATAAGGCGCGATCTGCTCGGCGCCAAAATCGCGGGCCATGTCGAAAATGGCCTGCTGTTCCTCGGTCAATGCGAAATCCA
>JAUNTZ010000071.1 GCA_030538425.1 Paracoccus sp. (in: a-proteobacteria)
GAACAAGCCTGATTTTACCCAAGTTCAAGAGAGGTTTCCGCGTGGACGTTCATTCTCAGGCGGTGTTGCGTGACCGGCTTCAGACCGGCTTTCTGGGCATCATTGCCTTTGCGCTGTTGTTGTTCCTGCTGGTGCAGGCCAAGTTCATTCTGGTGCCGCTGGCGATTGCGGTGATCGTGTTTTCGCTGACCTCGGACGCCATCGGGGTGATTGCGCGGCTGGGCGTGCCGAACTGGCTGGCCACGCCCATCGCGCTTGGCCTGATCGCCATTGGCCTTCTCTGGGCCAGTGCGGGCGTGGTCGCGCAGGTGAACGAGGTGCTGTTCACCGCCGTCACCTATACCGAGCGCGCGCAGGCCGCCCTGCCCGAGCTGATCGAATGGGCCGGGCCCAATATCTCGGATTCGGTCATGTCGGCGCTGCGCGATGTGAACCTGACCGGCTGGATGCGCAGCGCGGCGGGTCAGGCGGGCTCGCTTGTCTCCAGCACGATTCTGGTGATCCTGTTCGTGGGCTTCATGTTCGCCGAGCGGATGTTCTTCCCGCAAAAGATCCTGCGCCTTGTCGGCAATCAGGAGGACGCGCTGCATGTGCGCGCCATCTTCGCCTCGATCATGCGCCGCGTGAACCGCTATCTGGTGGTGAAAACCGTGGTCAGCGCCGCCACCGGCTTTTGCATCTGGGTGATTTTCAAGCTCTGCGGGCTGGATCTGGCCGGGCCGATTGCGCTCTTGACCTTTGTGTTCAACTTCATCCCCTCGATCGGCTCGATTGTGGCGACGATCATTGCCGCCGTTCTGGCCTTTGCCATGACCGGCGATTACAAGCTGACGCTGATCGTTCTGGCCGCCTGCACCGCCGTTCAGTTCTGCATCGGCAATGTGATCGACCCGATGCTTTTGGGCCAGACGCTGCAACTTTCGGCCTTTGGCATCATCATCAGCCTGACCTTCTGGGGCCTGCTTTGGGGCGTGCCGGGCATGTTTCTGGCGGTGCCGATCATGGTCGCGCTGATGATTGCCTGCGCGCATATCCCATGGCTGCGCGGCGTGGCGGTGATGCTGTCGCAAAAGGGCCTGCCCGATGATGGGCTGACTGAGATCAACGGGGCGCGCAAGGTCTGACCTGCCAAAGCGATAGAAAAACCCCGGCAAGCGATGCGCTTTGCCGGGGTTTTTTGTGAATGGGAGCGCTCAGCGCGGGCTGTCATCGACGCCCGCATCAGCGTCCGCGCCGCCCAGATCGGGCTCATTGGCGGGCGCGGTCTCATCGGCGCTCTGATCACGGATGGGGGCGGATTTCGCTTCGGCCTCTTTCTTCTTCTTTTTGACCGGATCATGCTGCAAGACGGTGACCGGGTCTTTCGCCTTGCCCGCGTCATGCAGCACCTCAGGGTTGCGCAGCCACAGGTCGCGCTGCGCCGAGGGGATCTCGATCTCAGCCTCGCGGAAGCGGCGCAGGATCTCATGCCGGATTTCCGAGCTGACACCCATGCCGCCATTGATATCCGACAGGATGCAGCGCAACTCAAAATCAATGCCGTCGGCGCCAAAATCCACCAGAAAGACGGAGGGGCCGGGGTCGATCAGCACGGTCGGCTGTTCCTCGGCAATCTCCAGCAGGATCTTCTGAACCAGCCGCGTATCGGTGCGATAGGCGACAGAGACCGGCACGATGATCCGCCCGCGCAGATTGCCGCGCGTCCAGTTGATGACAGGCGAGGTGATCAGGTCGCTATTGGGCACGATCACATCGGTCTGGTCGAAGGTGCGGATCCGGGTCGAGCGCACCGAGATATCATTGACGATCCCCATGCGCCCGCCCGACTCGATCCAGTCACCGACAGAGATCGGGCGCTCGATCAGCAGGATGATGCCCGACACAAAGTTCGACACGATGTTCTGCATCCCGAAACCGATGCCCACCGACAGCGCACCGGCGATAATCGCCAGCGAGCTGAGGTCAAACCCGGCCGAGGTGATCGCGAACAGGCTGGCCAGAAAGATACCGATATAGCCCAGACCCGCCACGGCGGCATTCTGCGCCCCCGCATCCAGCCGCGTTTTCGGCAGAATCGAGGATTTCACGACCGATTGCGCCCAACGGGTCGCCAGCGCCCCGAGCAGGAACACCACGATGAAGGTGACGATGGCGCCGGGCGACAGGCGGATGCCGCCCACCGACATGCCCTGCATCAACCGGCTGCGCCATTCGCCAAGCTCGGTCGTCGATATCCCCCAAAGCAGCGCAAAGACCGGCACCGAGGCCAGCATCAGGAAGATGCCCAGCAGCAGCGGCGTCAGCCCGTCGCGGGCGGTCTCATCCCCGCGCCGCAGGGTCGCGTAAATATCGGCCAGAAAATCCTGCAACAGGATCAGCAGGCCGATCAACCCCAGCGACAAGACCGAGGACCAGAACACCGCATTCGACAGGTTCACCCAGCCCACCGCCAGCGCGAGCGGCGCCAGCACCGCCACAAAGCGCAGCACGCTGCCCGCGGTGCTGAGCGCGCGTGAACGGAAGGGCGGGGTTTCCTCGCCATAGCCACGGTTCAGGCGGCGCAGCGTGTTTGAGATGCGGAACAGAAACCACGCCGCAGGCAACATGATCGCCAGATGAAAGACCGATGCCGCCGCCTCGCTGATGGGGGGGGCTGCGGCGAACATATCGGCCTCGGCCCGCCAGCCCGACAGCGGCAACAGCCGGTGCCCGACCACGACATGCAGCGCAGTCAAAAGCGACAGCATCGCGGTGGCGAATTTGGCGGCGCTGCGCTTTTCCTGCGGCACGTTCAGCGTGTCATAGACGATGGCCGTCTCGCTGAACATATTGCGCCCCAGCCACAGCCCGACGAACAGCACCAATGCGGCGGGGGGGATTCCGTTGAACACGCTCATCGTGAGGGGCCCGAAGATGTCGAGAACCTCTGCCGCATGAACCAGCAGCCCCACGCCGATCACCGGAATCGCGATCTGGAGCAGCGAGACGACGAACACCACCGCCGCCTTCGCGCTGCCACTGGTGCGCGACGACAGCGAGGCGGGCCATTTATCAAGATAGCGCCGCCCGATTGTCAGCAGCAGCAAGGCGGCGATGATCGGAAAGCCCGCGCGAAGTAGTTCGGCGCGGTCGGTGCTTTGCGCACGCGCCACGCCCTGCCGCAATTCCGCGCCCGTATCGGACAAAAAGCGCCTCAGATCACTCCAGGCCGCCGCCCAGCTTGAGGGCAACAAGGGTGAGGGCGTCAGCCGCGCCAGTTCCTCGGCCTGTCTTTCGCGGGTCAGCTCGTCAATGGTGCGCACAAGCGCGTCGGCGCGGCTGAAGGCTTCGGCTGCGGCGATGCCGGGGGCCTGCAATTCGGCCAAGGTGCTGTTCAGCTCGGCCCGGCGGGTCGCGACATCCTCGGCCTCGGTCTCCCCCTCGGCGGGGGCGGGGCCAAGCGCCTCGATCTGTTCGCGCACGGTGCGGATGCGGTTCGCATTCGTGCCCTGAAGCTGATTAAAGCGCGTGCGCCAGCTGACCACCTCGGCGCGCAGCTGGGTCAGCTGCGCCTCGGTGAGGGCGGTGCTGTCCAGGCTGTTCTCAACCCGGTTTGCGAAACTGTCCCATGCCGCATAGTCGATGGGCCGCACCGGCCCTTGAACATCGCCGGTCGGGACAACCTGGCTGGCGGTGGTGGGGGCGGTTGTGATGGCGGGGGCGGACTGCGTGGCGGTGGCGGGGCTGCCCGTCGCCTGCCCGGTCGCGGCGGCGTCCGTGGCCTGCGCGGTGGTGGTGGCAGGCGCGGTCGTGGCGTCGGTGGTCTGCGAAGTCTGGGCAAGCGCAGGCGCAAGCCCGCCCGCTGCCAGCAACAGAGCCAGCCCGAAACCCGCGCAAAATTGACGGAACACGCGCATTATTCTGCAAAAACCTCTGGGATATCGTCGGGCTTGCCACGATCCAGCCATTCCGGCACCGGCAGGGCCTTTTCGCGCAGGAATTCAGGGTTGAACAGCTTGGTCTGGTAGCGCGTGCCGTAATCGCACAGGATCGTGGTGATGACATGGCCCGGCCCCATCTCGCGGGCCATGCGGATCGCCCCCGCGATATTCACCCCCGACGATCCGCCAAGGCACAGCCCCTCATGTTCCAGCAGGTCGAACAGCACCGGCAGGGCCTCAGCATCGGGAATGCGCCAGCTGAAATCAGGGCGGAACCCCTCAAGATTGGCGGTGATCCGGCCCTGCCCGATGCCTTCGGTGATCGAACTGCCGGGCGCGTCGAACTTGCCCGTGGTATAAAAGGAATGAAGCGCCGCGCCCTCAGGATCGGCCAGCCCGATCTTCACGCCCTTGGGTTGCAGCGCCTGCGCCACCCCCGCCAGCGTGCCCCCCGAGCCCACCGCGCAGACAAAGCCGTCCACCTTGCCGCCGGTCTGTTCCCAGATCTCGGGGCCGGTGGTCTCAAAATGCGCCTGCCGGTTGGCGGTATTGTCGAACTGGTTGGCCCAGATCGCGCCATTGGATTCGGTTTTTGCCAAAGCCTCGGCCAGACGGCCCGAATAGCGCACATAGTTGTTCGGGTTCTTGTAAGGCACCGCCGGCACCTCGATCAGTTCGGCCCCCGCCAGCCGCAGCATGTCCTTTTTCTCCTGACTTTGCGTCTCAGGAATGACGATCACGCTGCGAAACCCCATCGAGGCCCCCACAAGCGCCAGCCCGATCCCGGTATTGCCCGCGGTCCCCTCGACGATCGTGCCGCCCGGTTTCAGCGCGCCACGCGCCACCGCGTCGCGGATGATATAGAGTGCTGCGCGGTCCTTGACCGACTGGCCGGGATTCATGAACTCGGCCTTGCCCAGGATCTCACAGCCGGTTTCCTCGGATGCGCGGCGCAGGCGGATCAGGGGCGTGTTGCCGATGGCTTGGGCGAGGTCTTGGCAGATACGCATGGGCTGGCCTTTCAAACGGGTTACAAGCCCGATCAATAATCAGCCCGCCCCCGCGCGGCAACCCCGCCAGCGGCGGCGCCCGTCACGTTCGCGCCAGCCCCTCACGCAGCCGCGCGGCATGCCGGTCAAGCCAAAGCGACATCATCAGCAGCGGCCCCGCCCGCACCTCGCCCGTCTCGACCAGTTCGGAGAGGCGGCTGCGCGGGATGATATGGGTCGCGATATCTTCCTGCTCATCCTCAACCCCGCCGCCCTCGCGGCTGGCTCCTTCGGGCAGATCGGCAATGCCGATATAGGGGTGGAAGAACTCGCTATTGGCGCCGGGCGTCGGATAGTGACCGGGCAGCGGGATCAGCCGCTCAAGGCTCAGCCCGGCCTCTTCCGCCGTCTCGCGCCGCGCCGCCTGTTCGGGCGTCTCGCCCGCATCGACGCGGCCCGCGACGGGTTCCAGCACCCATAACTGCGGGTCATGCCGGGCCAGCGGCCCCATGCGAAATTGCGAGACCAGCGCGACATGATCGCGGACCGGATCCCATGGCAGGACAAGCACCGCATCATGCGAGATGAACACCGCGCGGGTCATCGGCTCGGACCAACCGCCCTGATGGAGGCGGTGGCGCAGGTCGTATTCCTCAACGGCAAAGAAGTCGGCATAGGGCTGGCGGCGCTGCGACAGCCGGACGCGGCCCGGCACTGGCGGCGGCAAAAGCGCGGTGGCGGGCGGGCTGTTTTGCGCCAAAAGCCGCGACTGGGCCATATCGGCAATCTGCGGCAGGCGTCGCGCGATATCTTCCGCGGGCCGTTTCCCCGGCAAGGCCAGAATTTCGCGCGCCACGGCCGCCATCAGCCCCGCCTGCGCAGGCGACCAATCCGCCCCCTCACCCGTCCCAAGGCCCAGCACAACGCGCCCCTCCACCGCCACCCCGCGCAGCCCCATCACCGCCGCATAACGGCGCAAACCGGCATTATCGCGGGCCTCGACAAGCGCGATATCCTCGCCCCCCGCGCCGAGGCGGGGCCACGCGCCGCCAAGCCCCGCCTCGGCCCCGCCATGCAAATGCCCGCGCAGGCTGGCCGCACGTCCCTCAAGCCCCAAAGCATCCAGCATGTCAGGCGCAGCCAGCGGGCCAATCAGGGTGATCATGCTCATCGGATCACGCGCTTTCTCGCAGTTGGGGCAAGCCCCCGGTTGAACGACATGCTCATAACCCATCACCCAAAGCACGTTGCGCGGCGGCCCGCCCGGCCTCACGCGCCAGCCCGATCAGCAGATCATCCATCGCCAGCTCGGCTCTGGCGAGCAGGCCCTCCGGCCTCCCATCGAGCCAGCCCTGAAACGCGCCCTCCCCCGCGCCCGAAAAAGCCAGATAAAGCATCGCGCCGATCTCGTGGCTCAGATCGTCGCGCAGGTCATATTCGGTGAGCGCGATATCGGCGGCCTGATCCTCAGCGCTGATCGGAAAGCCGTAGCCGCCCGCCTCGCCAAAGCCCCGCGCCACCGCCAGATCGCGATTCATCCGCGACGCGAGCGCGGGCGAGACCAGATCATGCGTCGCGACCGCCTCGGCAATGGACAGCGCCCGCTCCTCGCCCCGGCCAAGCGCATCATTATAGCGCGCAAGCCCATCGGCACGGGCGCCGTGATCCGCGAGAGCCCGCCGCGCCGCCGCAATGCGCGCCAGCCCATCCGTCATGGCGCGCCCTTGCGCATGTCCGGCGGACCGGTCGATACGGCCAGAGATCCGCGCCTGCCACAAAGCCGAAATACGGCCCGCATCATGGATCTGCGCGACCATGCGCCGCCAATCCTCGCCCGATCCGCCTTGCAGGTAGGTCTCAGCAACCCGATCAGCGAAGATCTCCGATTCGGCCGAGATCGCCGCGCTAAGCAGCTCGATCTGCAAGATCGCGGCAAGATCGCCCGCGCGATGCGGCAGCGCCTCGGGAGCCACTATCGGACGAGGAAAAGGCCGCGCCCCATCAGGCTGCATCTGCTGCGCGAGGCCCGTCCCGGCGGCAAAACAACACAAAGCGACCACCACCGGCGGCACATGGCGCAGCATCAAGACGACCTTTCGCATGACTTGCGCGCTTTTTCGTCGAAACCCCCTTGCGCTTCAAGCCCCGCATCGCTAAATCCCCGCCCTACCACACCAAAAGCGCGGAGAGGTGCCGGAGTGGTCGAACGGGGCGGTCTCGAAAACCGTTGAGCCTGCAAGGGTTCCGTGGGTTCGAATCCCACCCTCTCCGCCATAATTTCTTCTTTTTTTTCATCAGCTTATCTTGGCATTTCG
>JAUNTZ010000072.1 GCA_030538425.1 Paracoccus sp. (in: a-proteobacteria)
TGCACCGGCGGCGGCCCCGGCGTGATGGAGGCGGGCAACAAGGGCGCGCATGAGGCGGGCGGCCAGTCGGTGGGCCTGTCCATCGTGCTGCCCCATGAACAGGCGCCCAACAGCTATGTGACGCCTGATCTCAGCTTCAACTTTCACTATTTCGCCATCCGCAAGATGCATTTCCTGATGCGCGCGCGGGCGATCACGATTTTCCCCGGCGGCTTTGGCACTCTGGATGAGATGTTCGAGGCGCTGACCCTTATCCAGACCGGGCGGATGAAGCGGCTGCCCTTCATCCTCTTCGGGCGAGAGTTCTGGGAACAGATCATCAACTGGCAGGCTCTGGCCGATTCGGGCACGATCAGCCATGAGGATCTGGACCTGATCGACTATGTGGAAACCGCAGCTGAGGCCGTGGAAATCATTGATAACTGGAAAGATAATTCCTGCTGACATCTTGATCGGCCAGAACTTTTATGCGTTAGTCTGAACCATTCGGTTCATATACGGCGCATTCCGTTGCGCCCGCTGGCCTTTGGGGGAGGGTGCGCGTGGAAAGCTGGACGAACTGGTCGGGCCTCGTCACGGCCCATATGGATGGCAGGGTTTCGGTCAAGGATGAGGCGCAGCTTGCGGGCCTGATCCGCAGCGCGCAGGGTCCGATCAAGGTGGTGGGCTCGGGCCACTCCTTCACGCCGCTTTGCGCGACGGATGGCACGCAGCTTCTGCTTGAAGGCTTCTGCGATGTGGTCGCGGATGGGCCCGGCACGGTGCGCGCAGGCGCCGGGGTGACGCTGAACGCCTTGGCGCGGCAGCTTCACGCGCAAGGCCATGCGCTTGCCAATATGGGCGATATCGACGCGCAGCGCCTGGGCGGGCTGCTTGCGACCGCCACACATGGCACGGGCGCGGGGTTTCGCACACTCTCGGCCGAATTGCGCGGCATGGTTTTGTATGATGGGCGCGGACAGCGGCGTGAGCTGTCCCAGGACCGCGACGGCCCGCTGTTTCGGGCGATGGCGGTCAGCCTTGGCACCGGCGGGATCATCACCGAGTTCCGCCTTGCCACCGTCGCGCCCTACCGCCTGACCCGGCATCGCAGCGTGGTGCGTCTGGATGAGATCATCGCGGATCTGCCCCGGCTTTTGCGGGCGGCGCGGAATGTCGAATATTACTATATCCCTCACTCCGGTCTGGCGCTGTGCCTGACCAGCCAGCTTGATCCCGCTGCACCCGACCGGCTGCCTGCCGATGGCGGTGATCAGGACGGCTTGCGCCGGTTGCGGATGATGGCGCGGCTGATGCGCCGCGCGCCCCGGCTTCGGCGCTATATGCTGGGCCGTCTGGCTTCGCTGTTGCCCGCCGAGACGATCAGCGGCGACTGGCACCGCGTCTATCCGACCGACCGCGAGGGTCTGCGCTTTAATGAGACCGAATATCACCTGCCGGTCGAGGCCGCGCCCGCTGCCCTGTCCGAGGTGATCCGCGTGATCGAGCGCCATTTCCCCGAGGTCTATTTCCCGATGGAGATCCGCCTGACCGCTGCCGATGACCTGCCGCTGTCGCCCTTTTACGGGCGCGATTGCGTGTCGATCGCGGTTCACCATGAGGCCGGGCGCGATTTCGCGCCGCTGCTGGCCGCGGTTGAGCCGATCTTCCTGCGCCATGAGGGCCGCCCGCATTGGGGCAAGCTGCACAGCCTGACCGCGCCCGATCTGCGCCCGCTTTATCCGCTCTGGGACGAGGCCATCGAGGCGCGCCGCGAGTTGGACCCCGACGGGCGGTTCCTGACGCCCTATCTGCGCAGGCTGTTGGGGTTATGAGCTGTTTTGCGGCACTTGCGGCTTCGGTCGATGCGGCGGGGCTGGATCGGGCGGTGCTTGTTCTGGATATGGCGCGGCTGCGGGCCAATCTGGCGCATCTGGATGCGCATTTACCGCAAGGCTACGCCCGCCGCATCGCTGACAAATCGCTGCCCGCGCCCGATCTGATCGCCACCGCGATGCAGGCCCTGGGCACCGCGCGGGTGATGTCCTTCGACCTTGCCCTGACCGCGCGGCTGCTAGAGCGCTTTGCGAAGGCAGAGGTGCTGATGGGCAAGCCCGTGCCCGCCCGCGCGGCGGCGCAGTTCATCGCAACCCATCCACGCGCCGACAGGGTGATCTGGCTGATCGACAGCGCCGCGCGGGCGGCGGAATATGCCGCGCTTGGCCCGCTGCGGGTCGCTGCTGAGGTGGATATCGGGCTGGGTCGCGGCGGATTTGCCGCGCCGGGCGAGTTGGCCGCGCTGCAATCGCCGCTGCATCCGGTCGCGCTGATGGGATATGAGGCGCATGTCTCGGGTTTGCCGCGCGCGCTGTCAGCTCGTGCCGCGCGGGACGCGATGGCGCGGCTGGCAGCCTTCCGCGCGGCGGCGCCATGGGCCGGGATCATCAACACCGGCGGCAGCACGACCGCGCTTGGCCTGCCAGAGCGCGGCCCCGCGAATGAACTGACCGTCGGTTCGGCCCTGCTCAAACCGTCCGATTTCGACCAAGAGATCAACCGCGCCTTGCGGCCCGCGCTGTTCATCGTGACGCCGGTTCTGCGCGATGTGGTCCATGGTGTGCCCGGCCTGCCGCGCCTCTCGGCGGCATTGCGGGCCGCGCGACGGATCGCGCCGCGCATCGCGTTCGTCCATGGCGGCAAATGGATGGCCCGCCCCATCTGGCCCGAGGGCTTCGGCACAAGCCCGTTCTATGGCGCCTCATCCAATCAGCAGGGCTTCACCCATCGCGGCCCCGCGCCCGCCCGCATCGTCCTGCGCCCCACCCAGTCCGAGGCGGTGATTCAGGGCTTTTCGACCATACACCTGTTCGATGAGGGCCAGATCACCGGCGCATGGCCAGTCTGGCCGCCCGCCTAGGTGAGATGCGGGCGGAAGGCGGCGAAGACCTGCGCGTAAACCTCGCGTTTGGAGGGCACAATGCGCTCGATAAGCCCATCAGCACACATCTCTTAGCATTTGTCGAACGCGGGATGCCGGGTCGCGCGGCCAAATCACCGGCACCTGGCCGCCTGCCTAGGCCAGATGCGCGCGGAAGGCGGCGAAGACCTTCGTGTAAACATCGCGTTTGAAGGGCACGATGCGCTCGATCAGGTCGTCGGCGCGCATCCATTGCCATTTGTCAAACTCGGGGTGTTCAGTCGCGATGTTGATCAGCGCCTCGTCGCCGGTCAGCCGCATCAGCACCCATTGCTGGCACTGGCCGCCATATTTGCCCTTCCAGATCTTGCCCAGAAGCTCATCCGGCAGGTCGTAATAGACCCAGTCCTCGGTCTGGGCGACCACCTCGACCGCGGAGGCCGGCAGGCCGGTTTCCTCACCCAATTCGCGCAAAGCTGCCTCACGCGGGGTTTCGCCCTTGTCGATCCCGCCCTGCGGCATCTGCCAGGCATGGCCGGGATTGTCGATGCGCTGACCGGCAAAGACCAGACCATCGCGGTTGATCAGGACGACGCCCGCGCAGGGGCGGTAAGGCAGGCCGTTCGGGCCGGTCGGTTTGTCCATAGTTCCGGGCCCTATTGCGAATTGGCCGGGGTGGAGGTCTCAGCCGGGGCGGCGTCATCCTCTGCCGGGGTGCCCGCGCCCTCGCCGGTCTCAGCGGGTGTGTCGCCCGAACGCGCCTGCGCCGGGTCGTAATTCATCGCCGACAGGCCCTTGAGGATGTCGATGGCATAGGCCAGCTGGTAATCCTCTTCGCGCAGCCGGGCGGTTTCCTCGACCTGAGCGGCCTCTTCTTCCAGCTGGCGGCGCTGATCGTCGCTATAGGCGTCATTGTTCAGCGCACCGCGCAGATCCGCCTCGGACCGCGAAAAGCTGGATTGGCTGCGCGGTGTGGAGGTGCCGTTTTCGTCCTCGGCATTGGTCGGACGCGGGCGGGGCTGGGCGACGATGATGTCGGGATTGATCCCAAGCGCCTGAATCGAGCGCCCCGAGGGCGTGTAATACCGCGCCGTGGTCAGTCGGATCGCGCTGTCGGAGGTGACCGGCATCACCGTCTGGACCGAGCCCTTCCCAAAGGACTTTTCCCCCACCACAATCGCGCGGCGGTGATCCTGAAGCGCGCCGGTCACGATTTCCGACGCCGAGGCAGAGCCGCCATTGATCAGCACGACGATCGGCTTGCCCTCCGCCAGATCGCCGGGCCGCGCGTTCCAGCGGTCGCTATCCTCGGGGTTGCGGCCGCGGGTTGAGACGATCTCACCCTGATCAAGGAATGCGTCAGAGACATAGATCGCCTGATCCAGCAGCCCGCCCGGATTGTTGCGCAGATCAAGCACAAAGCCGTTCACGCCGTCCATGCCGCCCAGTTCCTCAACCGCGTTCGCCAATTCGCGCTCAAGGGCGGTCATGGTTTCGTCGTTGAAGGTGGTGATGCGCAGAACCACCGTGTCGCCGACGATGCGCGAACGCACCACAGTCAGCCGGATCGTGTCGCGGGTGATGGTCAGATCGAAGGGCTCGGTCTCACCCTCGCGCAGGATGGTGATGGTGATGTCGGATCCTACCGGCCCGCGCATCAGGGCCACCGCCTGATCCAGAGACAGCCCCATCAGCGATTCGCCGTCAACATGGGTGATGAAATCGCCCGGCATCACGCCCGCAAGCGCGGCAGGCGTGTCGTCGATGGGCGAGATCACGCGGACCAGCCCGTCCTCCTGCCCGACCTCAATGCCCAAGCCGCCAAAGCTGCCGCGCGTCTGGGTCTGCATATCGCTGTAATCGCTGGCCGAGAGGAAGGCGGAATGGGGGTCAAGCGAGGTCAGCATCCCGTTGATCGCCGCCTCGATCAGCGTCTTGGCGTCGGTTTCCTCGACATAATCGGCGCGGACCCGTTCAAACACATTGCCGAACAGGTCAAGCTGTTCATAGATCGGCGCAAGCCGCCCGCTTTCCTGCGCAATCAGAGGCCCCGCGATTTGCGTGGTCAGGAAAGTGCCGGCCAGAATACCGCCAATGCCTGCAATCAGATATGTCTTCATCGGCTTAATCCGTTCCTTCGTCCTGCGGCTGATCCGCGTCCTCGGTGGCCTCATGCCCCGCGACAATCGGATTCAGCGTAAACCATTCGGCGGGGTCAAGCGTAGAGCGTCCCTGCCGGAGTTCAAGATACAGTGTTTCGCTTTGATCCGCGCCCCGCCCGGTCGAGGCGTTGACGACGAACTCGACCCCGAATTCCTGCGCGGGCGGCTCTTGCCCGCCCATCAGCCCGACCGGCTCACCCGCCGCCAGAACGTCGCCGGTCTCGCCAAAGACCTGCGCCAGACCGGCCATCACGATCAGATAGCCGCGCGCGGGCTCCAGCACCATGACATTGCCGTAATCCAGAAGCGGGCCGCGATAGCGGATCGTCGCGGGCCATGGCGTCGTGACAAGAGCTGCGGGCGCGGTCGCAATGACCAGACCGGGACGCGCCACGCCCGCCGCGTCGGCCTCATTATAGCCGCGCAGCACCGCGCCCATGACCGGCAGGCGCAGGCTGCCCTGCGCGCCTTCAAAATCGGCCAGAGGCGGGCCGATATCGGCCTCCATCGTGGCGATGCCCTGCGCGAAGGCGTCAAGGCTGGCCGCATTGTCGCGCAGCGCCTGAAGCTCGGCCGGGTCTTCGCTGAAACGGGTGGGCAGGGTGGATCGGTCGGTGACCGCGCTTGCCAGCAGTCGGCGCGCCTCTTGCACGCGGCCAAGCCCCTCGGCCAGCGTTCCGGCGGCGCTTTCCTGCAAGCTGCGGACCTGCGCGATCTCATCAAGACCGGCGCGCAGGCGCTCGGCCTCGGTCTGGATACCGGGCGCGACCGAGGACAGGATCATGCCTGACCGCGCCGTCGCCTCAGGCCCTGCGGGATGCAGCAGCATCAGCGTCTCGGGCGATTTTTCCATGGCGATCATCACGCCCAGAACACCGGCCAGATTCTCACGCCGCGCCTCCCAGCTGCCACGGATTTCCTGCTCACGGATCCCCGCCTGCCGCAGCCCGTCGCGCAGCGAGGCAAGCCCGGTCTCATAGGCGCGGATCAGCTCGGTCAGCGCGGTGACCTGATCGGCCTGCGACAGCGCCTCTTCCAGACGGTCGGTCGCGGCGCGAAGCTGGAACGCCGCGCGCGATGCCTCTTCTGCCGCCGCGCTGAGTGTGTCGGCGGCGGCAGGGGCGGCCAGCAACAACGAAAGGGCAAGCGCCAGACGCATCAGGCCCGCCCGATCAGGCTTTGCCCGGTCATTTCGGGCGGCGGGGTCAGGCCCATCAGATCAAGCACGGTCGGTGCGACATCGGCCAGCCGCCCGTCGCGCAGGGTTGCGCCGTCAGGGCCGCCGAACAGGATCACCGGCACCGGGTTCACCGTATGCGCGGTATGCGGCCCGCCGGTTTCGGGGTCGATCGTGGTCTCGCAATTGCCGTGATCGGCGATAATCACCGCCGCCCCGCCCACGTGTCGAAGCGCGTCCAGCCCCCGGCCAAGGCCCAGATCGACCGCCTCACAAGCCTTGATTGCGGCAGGCAGGCTGCCGGTATGGCCGACCATATCGGGATTGGCGTAATTCACCACGATCAGATCATACCCCTGTTCAATCGCGCGCACCAGATGATCCGAGACCTCGACCGAGGCCATTTCCGGCGCCAGATCATAGGTCGCGACCTTGGGGCTGGCGGGCATATGACGATCCTCACCCGGCTCGGGAGCCTCGCGCCCGCCATTCAGGAAGAAGGTGACATGGGGGTATTTCTCGGTCTCGG
>JAUNTZ010000020.1 GCA_030538425.1 Paracoccus sp. (in: a-proteobacteria)
TGGCCGAGCTGATCGCCCATGCGCGTGAGCATGAGCGGCTGATCTCTTCGGGGATCAGCCCCGAACAATTGGCAACTGCGCTGGAGGTTCTGGACACGATCATCGCGAATCTGCGCGGCGGTCGTTAGGTCGCCAGCTTACGGCATCACCACGCCTTCACATCGACGCGCAGCTGAAACAGCGGATCACCTAGGCGGATATCGTTATCCTCAATCAGCGGAACCGCAAGCAGGGCCTGCGCGGTCAGCCGCTCTCCATACCATGACGCGCCGATCCCCAGCCCGGCGGCATAATGATTATTGCGGCTCGCACGGTCACGAACCGCGCCCATGTCGAAAAACACATGCGGTTGCCAGCGCGCGCTTGCGTCTTGCCATGTCTCGGGAAGGCGTTGGGCCCAAAGCTCGGGGCTCAGGTAAAGATCGTTGCGCATATAAAAGCCGCTGTCGCCCGAGGCCTCGATCTCATCATAGCCCCGGATCGTTGACCAAGAGCCAACCGCCATCTGCTGCGCGCCATAAAGCAGATGCGGGCTATGCTGAAAGCGCAGATCACTCACCAATGTGCCAAGATCAGCCCAGGCGGCCTGCCGCTGCCAACCAAGGCCAAGCCAGGCGAATTGGGTCTTGGGGCCGTCCTTGTCGTCAGCATTATTCGCCGCCGAAAACATCGGAAGCCCGAAATTCAGGCTCGCGTCCCAGGAATTGCGCGCGCCATCGCCCAGCCGCATATGCCGAAGGCCAAGATCAAGCACGGTCAGACCCTGCGGGTTCAACGGGGCGGAATTGATCCAGCGGCTTGAGCGGGACACGCGCAGCGCCGAGGTCAGCTCGGTCACGCTCAGCTGATCGCGATGGACGATATGGCGCCATTCCAGTTGCGCGGTGTGGCTGTTGCCGAACAGCTCGGCCAGATCAGATAAGGGGGTCAAATATTCCGAATAGCCAAGCTCAAGCCCGAAGGTCGAATAGCCATAGGGCAGATTGCCGCGCAGGGTCAGCGCATTGGTGTCGCGCGTGCCGGTATAGCCAAGGCTCCAGTGGTCATTCGCGCCTAAAAGGTCGTCGATGCTGACATCCAGTGAGGCCCGGTTCCGTCCGGTATTGCCAGCCGCCAGCGTGTCAAAGCGCACATAGCCCCTGAAGCGGTCATTTTGCAGCCGCTGAACAAGGACATGCGAGCCGCCTTCCTCATCGCCGGGCTGAAGGCGCAGGACGGCCTCGACCGAGGCCAGACGGTTCATCTGATCCAGCCCCTGTTCAAAATCGCGCAGCTGGAACGGGCCGCCGCGCACGCCGGGAAAGGCGGTGGCCAGCTGGCGTTCGCCGCGCGCGGTCTCGACCTGCCCGTCTTCGTCCAGCAGGAACACGTCTTCGACAAAGCCCTCAACCACGGTCAGGATCAACCGGCCTTCGCTGAGATTCTGCGCCGGAATGTAGGTTTTCGAGGTGATATAG
The DNA here is from genome assembly GCA_030538425.1 of Paracoccus sp. (in: a-proteobacteria). Lineage (GTDB taxonomy): Bacteria > Pseudomonadota > Alphaproteobacteria > Rhodobacterales > Rhodobacteraceae > Paracoccus. Next base: position 1,458 of record JAUNTZ010000020.1, read on the forward strand.
CCGCGCTCGGCATAGGCTGCGTCCAGACCCCGCATCACCGCCTGAATATCCGCGCCTTCCATGCAGGACGGGATATAGGGCGAGACAACCGCCGCAACCTCGTCATGCGGAAGGATATGGACGCCCTCGACCGAAATCTCATCAATATGAAAGCAGGGGCCGCCCCGCGCCTGCGCCGGGCCGGGATCAGAGACGCCACCCCGGACCGTCAGAGCGCCCAGCTCATTGGTCCGCTGTTCCAGTGCCTGCTGACGCCGATCTTCCAGAAGCGGGTCGATTTGATCTATGCCCTGCGCTGCCGCCGACAGCGACAGGACAAGAAGCATAGGCCATGTGGCGACGATCCTCATCGCTCGGTCACAGTCCGGGAAGCCAGCGCAGCAGGCCGGGTGCTTGCGGCGCGATCACCGGAAACTCAGGCACCTGCACATCGTCGCGGCCCGCAGTTAGCGTCACGCTACCGCCAGCCTCAACCGCATCGCCTTCGATCCGCGCCGCTTGCGCCGTCTCAACCGTGACATCGCCATCGCGCGCGATCACCCAACCGTCCTGCCCGCGCACAGCCAGCCACGCAGAGCGAGAATTCCAAAAGCTGTGCAACCCGCGCGGGCGATGAATGACAACCGGCAGATGCAGGGCGACGGCTTCCAGCTGATCCGCGCGGATCGTGACCGCATCATCCGCCGCCAGAACAGCGCCGATATTGCGCGCGACGCCCTGCGCCTCAACCGTCAACTCGCCACCGGCCTCGATTCTGGCGCCGTAGGTCAAAACCTCATCGCCCGACGAGGTCGTCCGACAGATCAGCCCGCATCTGCGCGTCAGCTCAACCCGGCCGACCGCGCCGGTTATGTTCTCAAACCCGTTGCCCCGGATCGTGACATCGCCATCATGCGCCGAAATCGTCGCGCCATGGTTCAGGACATCACCCTCGGCCCGCAGCGAGACACCCTGCGTCGCCGTTATCAGCGTGTCGAACTGAGGCGCAGGACCGGCCCCGAAATCATAGACAAGGTTCTGGCGACGCTCTCGCTTGAGGCCAAGACTCCAAAGCGTCCGGCGGCCCCGTGTGCGTTCATTGGTGATGCTGGGCGCCGCATAATGCCAGCCCGTCGCAAATGTGTTGTGGATATCACCAGATGCGGCAAGCCTGACCGAACCATTCGCAATGATCCGGCCTTCGCTATTCGTGATCGTGCCACCGGCGGCGACATCCACATCCCCGGAGGCGGCAAAAATGGTCGCGGCGTGGTTTTGCCCGACATTCACGATATCATCGGCCGCCCTGATGGTGACCGCACCCGCAGTCGCAACACCGTCGGGTGTCCGCAATTCAGGATAAGCCAGCCCGCCCTGAAGCAAGGCGCCGTGATTGACGATGCTGCCAGAGCTGCTGAGGATCATGCTGCCATTGCGGGCCACGATCTCTGTCTGACGATCCGCGCCGTGGAACGACAAATCGCCCGATGTTATCAGAACATGACCTTCGGCCTGCAAAAGACTGTCGCCAAAACGCGCTTGGCCGGTCTCGACAATCGCCGAACCGCCCGCCCGAACTTCGCTGCCCACAACGTCAAGCTGCTCTGTGCTTTGCATCGCCAGATCGCGCGCAGCCGAAATATTGCTGTTCGAAAGGCGCGTGGTCTGGCCTGAGATATGGACAGATCCCGCGCTGTCGATCCGGGCCGAAGATATCTCGATCTCACCATCGCTGCGCAGTGCAAAGCCGCGCGCGCCCGCATAGCCCTCCCCGGCAAAGCGGACCCCTGCGCCATCGCCATTGACCTCAATGCCAATGTAATGCGCGCGCAGCACACCCCCGGCGGTGATCTCGATCAGGCCCGAGCCGCCGCCATCAGACCGGCGTGTCTGCGCCCAATCCGCGCCGACATTCCCCGGCACAACAGAGCTGTCGAACTCGGTCCGCGAGCGCCCTGCGCTCAGCCGCAACCGGCTGGATTCATGTGAGGAACTATTCTCAACCGGCCCAGCCACACGAATTTCATGGGCAATCAGATCGACCGCATCCATCTGCCCCGACAGGCCGCCCGCCCCAACGCGAATGACGCCCGCTTCGACCGTGGCCACCGGATTGATCTGGAACACGCCCGGCGCGATTTGTTGATCATGAAACGAGATCGAGCCGGTGGTCAGCGCGACCCGCCCGGTATTCACGAAGCGCGCGCCGTCAAGCATGATCCCGTTCGGGTTCGCGACGATGACATGCGCACGCTGCCCCACCACCTCGACCGGGCCCGCAATGTGAGACGGCCTGGAACTTGTCACTTCGTTGACAATGGTGCGGGCCGCGCGTTCGCGATTGTCGAGACGGGCGCCCGGGCGGTTCACGTCAAACCGATCATAGCGGTTATGGCTCACCCCGCTTTGATTGGCGGGCGCGATGCCGACAGTCACGCTTCCATCCTGCCCAAGCGTCACAATCGTGTTCGTGCTGCCATCGGGAATGATCTGAGCGCCCGCCGGATGGCAAATGATCGCCGCGATAATGGCCGCCCGCCAAAACCCGCGCGCCATGGTCAGTCATCCGCGGGCGCAGGTTCAGCCACTTGCGCAGCCCCCGCCTCGATCTCGGCAAGGATGGCCCGCGTGCGCTCTTGCCCTTGGGCGACCTGCTCTGCGGTCATTGCGTCCTCCAGTCGGTCACGCAATGCGGCGGCTTCGGGATGCGATTGCGATGCGGCAAGATTGGCATAGCCGTAAGCCTCGACCAGATCCGTCGCAACGGCGTCGCCTGCCTCATAGGCGACAGCCATTTCATAAAGACCAATCGCATTGCCTTGCGCCGCGGTCTGCTGGAACAGCCCAAAAGCCGCATCTTCATCCGTTTCCTTGAGACGAAGCGCGATCAGATTCGTGGCGCCGATATTGCCCTGCTCGGACGAAAGCCGCCAATATTCAAGCGCCTTCTCCTCATCCTGAGCCACGCCGCGGCCATCGGCATGAACGACACCGCAATTGAACTGAGCCGTCGCGTCGCCCTCATCGGCCGCATCACAAAGCAACTCCGCGCCGCGCTGATAGTCGCGGATGACGCCCTGCCCCTCCAGATACATCAACCCCAACCGATTGGCCGCAAGCGCGCTGCCCTGCTCAGCGCCAACCGCGTAAATCGCAGCGGCCTGCGCCGGATCGGGCATGGCGCCCATGCCAAGCTCCAGCATCCGCCCGAGGTAAAACGCACCATCCGCATCGCCGCCCTCGAACGCGGCCTGAAACTGCACCGAGGCCGCCTCGACATCGCCCTGAGCCAAGGCGTCAAGCCCCGCTTCAACATCAGAAAGCGCCGGAGCAACCGAAAGAGCGACGCCCGCCGCAGCAAGAACAAAACGCATGGGAAACCTCATCAAATATAGGTGATCCCGTAGGTGATGCGCGCGAAAAATGCAAGGGCGTGGTGGTGAAAAAGCAGCCAGATGGGCCTATGGGCGCATAGGTTTTGCAGTATGGTCAAGGCGCCACATCGCGAAGGGTGACCGGCAGTGGTATAGGGGACGATCACGGAGGCTAACGAGCGATCTGCCCGGGTTGACAGGGGTAAGCTTTAAGCTTTAGGCGCGCATAGCGGTGCTGCGCCGGTGCCGGAGGGGGAATGTTCTGGTGAGGCACGTCTCGCGGGTTCAGCTGAAGTCACAGAGAGCGGTTGATGGGATTCGAAAGCCCCGCGTTCGGGAGCGACGGCGCAGGTCGCGATACGTCAGCTCAGCGCGCAGCGGGAAGGTATCTTTTCGCAACAGGGGAGGAATAATTGTTGAGAAAAGATAAGCATGAAAGAAAGCCGCCTACGAAAGCAGTCACTTCAAATAGCGCTCACCCGTTGCCGCCCGCCAACCTTCACCGTCAAAACCGACAGGATAGTTTGGATAACAAATAAGCAAACCCTCAATAAACTCGCCAAACGTCAAAGGCAAATGATTCACGATCCTAAACGAATCTACAGAAACCAGATGCCAATTAGCACCGGTGTCGAAACCATACGACGTCTCACTGCCATCATCGCCAAAAATCTTAACCGCACCCTTAGAATATATTTCATCATCCCCGAAAACATCGGCGGCGGCATCAACCAAACCACCCCGGAAGAAAAACATTAACCCATCCTCCATTTCTCCTGCGCCACGCTCAGCTATGAACGCCAAATAATCAGAAGGGCATTCGGGAAAACTCGCTCGGATCGCCTCAATACTCTCGGCGCATAAAGGCTTCAAACTCGACAGCAGTTGTGCCGAGCTTTCGGTTAGCGTATCCAAGTGCTCATACATATTTTTTCCTAAATGACTATGACCTGTCGTTGGGTGCCGTCCTACGCCCCACCTCCAAAACCGTGAACACGACCCCGATCTGTCGCTGTCGAGACTAGATGCAAACTCCACCATTTATTTGGGCCAACATAGCGCTAACGATGTTGCATTGTGCGCCCACCAATTAATTCCACGCAAATCGGGCGGTCGCCCCTGGCCATTACTTTTCCTATATCTGCGTTGCGTTCGTGCTTAAGGCGACAAAGGAGGTACGGACGCGTTAACAGTGAGATCGTAGGCTCTCACCGGCACGGCGGCAAGCGTCACCTAGGTTACCTCAGACAAAGTGCCGTCGTCGTTCAGCAACCGGCCGCCGGGCTCGAGGCTCTCGGCCTGCACATAATGGCCGTAAGCGATGGCACCAGAGTAGGAATGCTCCACCGATACACGGCTTTAGAATGAAATTTCGGCCCGCCAAAACCACCTTAGGCATTCGCTGTCCTGAGGCAAGTCAGTTCACAAAGCAGAATCTCGATACCGCAAAATTATGGCCGACTCTGCAATGGCTGAGGCAGCCGCCTGTCTCGATACCACCAATGAGTGTCGGGCATAGCCGCTTGCAGCTGCAGCAAAATCGCCCACCCTTCGTTAAAAAATGCATCTTCATCATTCTTCGAGGCGAAGCCTATCCTCGTGTGGAAGTTCTTTTTATCAAGCTCGTAGAGCGCATCAAATTTATCCGACCAACGATTGATCTGATCCACAAGTTGCTTCGGCAACGGCAGTGTGGCTGGGTCAATGTTATCTGGATTATCCATATCCCAAATTGCCCAGCATTGAACCTCTGCCATCAGCTTCATGCGTTTGTGCTTTGCTATCATCGGAAGTTCGCTCCTACTATAAAGCCGTTATCGCCGAATGTTACTGAAAGCCGATGCGTCTGACCACCATACTCAAATTCATAAATGGGTCGCCCGGTGCCGCGGCCTTAATAACCAACAACGTTGTTACGCTGCAAAGCAGTAAAGAGCACATTTGGTATTTCCGCCTCCGGGATACCGCGTTGCGCAATTTCTGGACCATGCTCACCGACAATGTGGCGCAGACCAGCACTTGAATTCCCGGTTTCCAGCCAAACTATCGCTCCGTTGACGCTAGGGATATCGACAACGTTTTTGGGAGTGATCCTCGTCTCACCAGCAGAGAGATCGTCGATGAACTGCGTCCTATCTGGGGGCACCCGGGCCGTCGGGAAAATCATTGCGCACCCACACCGGCGCTGCGTCTGTGCTTGCGGCGACGAAGTAGGTGTCGAGATCGTTAATGGCGAGATTGTAGGCCGTCAACGGCTGGGCGACAAGCGTTACTGCGGTTGCTTCAGAAAAACTGGCTTGATCGCTATTAGACTCGCCACCGAGACGAAGGCGCGGACATGCGTCCACTCATATCGTCACTTAACGCGCAACAGACTTTGCGATCTATTTGGCTGAAAAAGAATTTGATTAAGCTGCATATGCCATCACTGCACGCTATCAGGTCACGAAAAAGAAGGAGGATAGGTGATCACCTTTCTTATCGCTGGGAGCTCTAGACAAAGCACCTCAACCCATTCATTTTGGGTCAGTATAGCCACATGCATAACCTCATCTTTAGCGAACATTCCACAGCTTTGCTCATGAAACCAATCTAGAAAATCGGATCCTGTAACCAAGACAATCGGAGCCAGTTGCTTATCGCTGGGGTCCGAAATTGAGGTCATGGCCAAAAACTTTCCTTCGTCCATGCTTCGCTGAGAGAGAGGCACTCTCCCGAAGTCGATCTCATAGATAGGCCCGTCAGGATTAGCAAACTCGAAAACCCTAACTCTATACCCAGAATCGTCGAACCTAAGATCTAGAAAGTCAATTTTTCGGAAAAACAATCCTCCAAAGGAAAGGACTTATGAACTCTTTCAGACATAGACTAATACCTAACATTTATATACCCATCTCGGTACTGCAGCTCCAAGGTCGGTTGGCTTGTGTGGTTTATATTCCGATCCGAGCTTGTTGTTTTTACAACGACCCTTGCCCCGTCCGGCAACTCACCCATTCGGCCAGCCCCACCATTCGGCATCCTAACCTTCGATACATTACTCAACCCTAGCGCATCGAAATCGACATTAGCTTGACTAAAACCACCAGACTTTTCTATCTTAACCGAGCGTCCGCCAGCGCTCGGCAAACGTTCCCGCCTGTGATAATATCGTCCAGTGCTCTATTTCCAGTTCCCGCTCCATATGGGCAAGTATTATGCAACCATACCGGCGCTGCGTTTGTGTTTGCGGCGACGAAGTAGGTGTGGAACTCGTTAACGGTGAGATTATAGGCCCTCAGCGGCTCGGCGGCAAGCGTCACGGAGGTTACCTCGGACCAGGTGCCGTCGTCGTTCAGCAATCGGTGGCCGGGCACCAGCTGTTCGGCCTGCACCCAATGGCCGTTAGCAATATCGCAGGAATAGGAATGCCCTGCTGATGCGCGCCCGGCGGCGTGGGTCGTGCTGACAAAGAACGGGTGGTATAGCCAGTAGGATATTGTTTATATTATATTGGACATGCCAGACAGTTTTGGGGGCAATTCTAGTTCACATACAGCGACTTCAACGACAGCAACGAACTCATTTGGCGCCTCTAATACTACCCTCCCAAATGACCGAATTTTCAGTCATGCATCGCGCAAATTACGCCAATATATCATCGAGCATCTAGATTGTTCCGCATGTCACACTCGACACCAGGCCACGCATCACGGCGCGGCCACCACCTCAACCCCACGCGCAGTTATGTGCCAATTGAACTCACGATCAAAGTAAATGTAATGATGATGATCTGGAAATAAAAATTCTATTCTTTTAAGATAAGACGAATCTTTGACCAAAAACAAGCCGTTTGTACGATTTACATCCTTGAAATAAGGATAACTTTCCTGCGACCACAGCATTTCATCGCAGTACATCACAGATGACACCCAATCAAAGACGATCTCTGTATCATTGTCCTCTGGAAACAAAAGTCGCAAGTCACCAACGAAGCTAGGCAAAAGCTGTCTGGCAACCCCTCTGAAAAGCAGCTGCAATGAGGAATAGGACTCAAAATCCTGCTTTATGTAGGAAACATCGGTAACATTAATCATAGCTAATCGCAGCTCCTCTTACATATATCGTTGGCGGCCCCGTAACAGCCGTATTCAATCCGCCAGAACTCCGCGCACTAAATACTATAGTCTCCCCGTTTGTACCTAAACCAAGCAATTTTCCACTGGCGAGTGTAACGTACTACCCACCCACCGCGCTCTCAAAATCGGCCCGAGCCTGATCCAAGCCGCCGTCAGCACGATACTGAAGTTTGCGACCGCCAGAAACAGTGCCATCGGGGTACACTCGAACGCCGTGGATACCACCGACATTCGTGGGATCGATTAGTTGGTTCGCACCCCCGCCCCATCGGGACAATCATTATGCACCCAGATCGGCGCTGCGTTTGTGTTTGCGGCGACGAAGTAGGTGTGGAACTCGTTGACGGTGAGATTGTAGGCTCTCAGCGGCTCGGCGGCAAGCGTCACGGAGGTTACCTCGGACCAAGTGCCGTCGTCGTTGAGCAACGGGTGGCCCGAAGGAAGCCAACTCAAGAGCAGAAGTTCGCTACTGCAAGCTCCAACCAAATAATCCAACTCATTAATGCAATGGATATGTATATTGGTGCACGGCGCAAGGAAAGGGAGCGTACGCCGATCCGCGCCTCAACAAGCAGATACTCTTGGTAGATTAGAATAGACCAATATCATCCAGAAGCCAATGCCGGCTAAATCTGCACAAAACAAATTCCTGTCAGGTCTGCATCATGCCATGCAGACCTAAATTCATCGCTGACCAAAACCTTCCCTTGCGCGCTTGGATTGTACATACCTGAGTAGTGAGTCCTGAAAGCTGTAAGATCAGACACCTTTTGAGCATCAATTACAAGTTTCTTAATCCCAGACCCATCGGGAAATTTTTCGGAAAGCGCCAAGTCAACACTTTCCTCAACCCATGGCAACCACCACAAATAGAACTTCTGATCACTATTTACCACATCAAGCGGCAGAACATGCCCTTGCCGCTCAAGAAAAGGTCGCATTTTCTCAACGGCATTTTCCGAAATAAAAGGCCCAACCACCCCATTGAAGATGCGGTCGAGCTTGTGAAGTTTTTGCCCCCGCGCCTTGAAGTGCAGGCAGACTGGCGCAGGCTTCCAGTCCTCTCTAGGCTGCCACGATTCAAGATAGAGAGAAACTCTCTTATGCTCTGAAAAGTCTTCTGCTTCCGTCACAGGATCAAATCTCTGCTCTGGATGCCGGCCTAAGGTGGCAACCCAAGCATTGTTCTCAGTAGGGTATTTCAGGTCAAAAAAAGTCATTTTAGTCACCAGTTAATCTCGCCGCGATCAAGTTCATCTGCTATTCGGCGAAGCACCTGAGGCCTCTGATTGGGAGCAGCACTCCGCAACTGCGCGTTCACATAGTCATAGTACCTTTGAGAGTGAATGACGTCTCTCCGATGAACAGCCTTGTTATTAGGATTAGGCGTAGTTCTTACACCTGGCAAGGGAACAGCGTTAGCAGGACTGTTAACGTCGACCCCAGCTTCTGCCAAAAGGCTGCAGGCCTCGTCTGCTCGACGATCATGCCTTGCAACAATGTGGTGAGCCTCCTCGCCCGGATCAAAACGCGTACCTTCCCTTCTCATATTTAAGCGAAGGTCCTGAGTTCGCGCAACTGTAGAAGCAATTCGCGTTATTATGTTATTTTGCGTCTCCGGCCCGTCGGGACAATTATTATGCACCCAGACCGGCGCTGCGTTTGTGTTTGCGGCGACGAAGTAGGTGTGGAACTCGTTGACGGTGAGATTGCAGGCCCTCAGCGGCTCGGTGGCAACGGTCACCTCGGACCAGGTGCCGTCGTCGTTGAGCAACCGGTCACTGGGCTGAAGGTTCTCGGCTTGCACCAAATCGCCGTCAGCGATGGCACCGGAGTGGGAATGCTCCACCGATACACGGCTTTAGAATAAAATTTCGGCCCTCCAAAAGGGCCTTAGGCATTCGCCGTCCTGAGGCAAGTCAGTTCAAAAAGCAGGATCTCGATACCGCAAAGTTATGGCCGACTCTGCACTGGCTGAGGCAGCCGACTGTCTAGGTACCACCAATCAATATCCGGCATAGCCGCTTGCAGCTGCAGCAAAATAGCCCATCCCTCGTCAAAAAATGCATCTTCATCATTCTTCGAGGCGAAGCCTATCCTCGTGTGGAAGTTCTTTTTATCAAGCTCGTAGAGCGCATCAAATTTATCCGACCAACGATTGATCTGATCCACAAGTTGCTTCGGCAACGGCAGTGTGGCTGGGTCAATGTTATCTGGATTATCCATATCCCAAATTGCCCAGCATTGGACCTCTGCCATCAGCTTCATGCGTTTGTGCTTTTCTATCATCGGAAGTTCGCTCCGACGATAAAGCCGTTATCGCCGACTGTTATTGCAAGCCGATACATTTGACCGCCATACTCAAATTCATAAATGGGTCGCGCGGTGCCGCGGCCTTGATAGCCAACAACGTTGTTACGCTGCAAGGCAGTGAAGAGCACATTTGGTATTTCCGCGTACGGGATGCCGCGTTGTGCAAATTCTGGACCATGGCGACCGACAATGTGGCGCAGACCAGCACTTGAATTCCCTGTTTCCAGCCAAACTGTCCTTCCATTGACAATACGGATATCGACAACGTTTTCGGGCGTGATTTTCGCCCCACCAGCAGAAACATCGTCGATGAGCTGCGCTCTATCTGACGCCTCCGGCCCATTCGGACAACTATTATGTACCCAGATCGGCGCTGCGTTTGTGTTTGCGGCGACGAAGTAGGTGTGGAACTCGTTAACGGTGAGATTATAGGCCCTCAGCGGCTCGGCGGCAAGCGTCACGGAGGTTACCTCGGACCAGGTGCCGTCGTCGTTGAGCAACCGGTCGCCCGGCTGGAGGTTCTCGGCCTGCACCCAATGACCGTCAGCGATCTCGCCGGAGTACGAATGTTGTGCCGAGGCGCGTCGGGCGGCTTGGGCCGAGCTTACAAAGAACGGGTGGATGCGATTTGAGATGATGTCTTGCTGCGCGCCAGTCGAAAGGTCCGTGATTTCGACGGTCACGGTCGTATCGTAATCGTTCGCGTAATGGGCCTGAACGGGCTGCCACCCGACCCGGTCCGTCGCATTATCGCGCGACCAGACTGACATGGTTGTGGTCACGTCACGGATTGGAAGAAGGCCGGCCTCGGTCAGAACAAGGGTGTCGCCATGGAAGGAACAGGCGCGTGTCCGCGATTGGTTTGGCGATGGAAGCGCCTCAACTATCTCATCGCCAGACTTGCGGAAATATTTGCCGCCCATTCTGATGAGGCTGCCGCCTGGAACAACAGAGGCAAGTGCAAATGCGCAGGCGAAAGCATCGCCCTCATTCACGCAACTGTAAGCGTCCACCGCCGTTCCAACACCGGGAACCAAGACCTCGGCGGCAAGCTGAAGTCCGTCAGCTATGTAACCATTCGTTCCCGCAGAAGCGGGCTTAGTCACTCGCTAGATTAACTCTCGACTGCGCCCTTCCCGGTCTGTCGAGTGTATTGTTTGAGGCGCTACAACGCTCCGGCGCGGTTTCAGAAATTAGACAAATTCCCCAATGTTGTCAATTGCATATCAGCGCAATAACTTGGCGCGGCTCCTCCAAAAGCTGATATTTCCCGACGCGGCTTTCTCACCGATTTGCACAAACGCAAGCATGAAAGCTGTAATCAGGTTAAAAAAGCCCGGTTGGGGAGGTCCGGATGCGGCACGGCATCTCAATAGACAAGCTTAAATCGCTCCTGATCTACATCACCGAACAACGACAAAAAACTGCGGGCTGATGAGACAGACCCGCTAACATCCTGGGAAGAGAGCGACGAAAAGTCAGCAATTCCACCTAAGTCCGGTGTAATCCTGCCATCAACACAAATAAATCGCTCCACTCCAAAAATAAATACCTTATCTTTCTCACATGCATTAATAAACCGGAGCGCTTGGTCCGCAGTCAAAAATTCCGTTTCCATCTTGCAACTCTCAATCAAAGGGTGATGCCCAATTTGGATTAGTGCGATCCGAGATTTGAACGATATCTCCACTCCTGTCGCTTCTCACAACATAAGAGCCATCTACGTTAATGTAAGCAGTTGCAGGATCATCATTTCGCGCACCAGTTTGAGGATTATGCCGAATGTCACGTGTTGTGACCGTCCGGTGTGGTTGCGCGATTGTCTCGTCAATTGAAGTTCTATCCCAGCCTCGGCGGCCTATTTGCCGTTCAATCTTAGGCGCAATTTGCGTTACTATGTTATTTGGGGGCTCCGGCCCATCGAGACAACTATTATGCACCCATACCGGCGCGGCGTTTGTGTTTGCGGCGACGAAGTAGGTGTGGAACTCGTTGACGGTGAGATTGTATGCCGTCAGGGGCTCGGCGGCAAGCGTCACGGAGGTTACCTCGGACCAGGTGCCGTCGTCGTTGAGCAACCGGTCGCCCGGCTGGAGGTTCTCGGCCTGCACCCAATGACCGTCAGCGATCTCGCCGGAGTACGAATGTTGTGCCGAGGCGCGTCGGGCGGCTTGGGCCGAGCTTACAAAGAACGGGTGGATGCGATTTGAGATGATGTCTTGCTGCGCGCCAGTCGAAAGGTCCGTGATTTCGACGGTCACGGTCGTATCGTAATCGTTCGCGTAATGGGCCTGAACGGGCTGCCACCCGACCCGGTCCGTCGCATTATCGCGCGACCAGACTGACATGGTTGTGGTCACATCACGGATTGGAAGAAGTCCGGCATCCGTCAGGACAAGGGTGTCGCCATGGAAGGAACAGGCGCGCGTCCGCGACTGATTGGGCGACGGAAGTGCCTCAATTATCTCATCGTCAGACTTGCGGAAATACTTCCCGCCGAGCCTGAGGAGACTGCCGCCCGGAACAACAGAGGCAAGTGCGAACGCGCAGGCGAAGGCATCGCGCTCGTCCACGCAAGTGTATGCGTCTACCGCCGTTCCAACGCCGGGAACCAAGACCTCGGCGGCAAGCTGAAGTCCATCAGCTATGTAGCCATTTCTTTCTGCGTCTGCTGCCAATATGATAGCAGTGCAAGCGGCCGCGTCCAGTTGCGGACAAATGCGCGCGCGCCGCTCGGCCATTCTGGTGTTTTCCCGGATATAATGGTGTGTGATTCTATCGTAAGCATCGCGATTTCGGGTTATGGGCCAGTCACCCACATTCATTCTATTCGCCCAATAATTTGTCATCTCCCCGGACATTTGACGCGCGGCAAGAATTTCATTCAGATGGCGATTAAGGCAGACGTCGTCGTATCGCGCGGCACATTCGTCAAGGTCAGCCTGATTCGCCGCACTGATTTCAGCAAATGAAGGGCCATCGCCCCCTTCATTGTACCAAATGTTAGCAATACAGTCTGCGGCTGCCCGATCACGCTTATCGCCACACTCTCGCTCCAGCCGCCTTTTATAAATCGCCAGATCATCATGCCCGAGATAATTATTCTCAAACGCACTCTGCGCGATCTGCGCCCCAAAGCCGACATTTATCGCGTTTCCGTCCGCGAAGACAAAGCCCACCAAACCGCCGAGCAGATGCGCGAAGCGTGACCCCTTGTCGCTATCCTGCGAGCCCTCCCCGTTCTTCGCCCATTCATGGCTGACGGCTGCGAAGAACCCGGCCGCGCAATTGCCACCCATCTTTTCCATGGCGAAGCAGCCAAAGCTGCCATGCAGCATCAGATGGGGCAGTGAGCCCTCCCAGCCTTCGCGACCATAGCCGATCTCACCAATCCCATGGTGAACAATCGCCATGGCTTCGCCGATGACAAAGCTGCGGCCAAGCTGATCGAGGCCCGCGAAGGGTGCTCGGCCTCCGGCGACGTTATCGACCGTGTTCGAGACCAGCTGCGCGCCCAGGCGGTCCATGATCTCCCGCTGTCCGAACCTAGCAGACGGAAGGCCCGCAATAATGGGCTGATCCCTGTCCAGCCCAAGCATCTCACCCAGGCGGAACCTGCTCGACAGGGCGTTCGAGATATCGGCGGTGACGCCGGCCATCAGGGCGCTGCGGATGGACTCTTTCGGGTCGAACTGTCCGGTGATCGCGCCCGCGATTGCATCATTGGCCAGCCGGTTCACCATCGCGCTCTGGATATGCCCCAGACCGAGCCCACCCGTCACATAGCCAATCGCCAGACCAAGCGCCGCCTGGAAGGCCGGGTTCAGGCGCACCTGCCGGTCATACCATTCCTGATTGCGCAGCGAGATCGTCTCATAAGTCGCGCCATGCTCATTCAGCAAGGTGGACAGATAGGCGTAATCGCCGCCAGACGGCAGTTTGTAGTCATAATGATGGGTCAGGTCCCGGACCTGCGCCGCGGCCCCGACCCGATCCTCTGGTGTAAAGATATCCACCATGCGCCGGTCCAGCGGCGCATTGCCATAAGTGGCGGTGATCATGCTGTTCAGACTTGGCCCGCGATAGCCCGCAATGGTGACCGGCCCGCCGACCGTGAAACTTGCCGGACGGATCGAGCGGATCTGCGGCAGCGAGGCGGATTCCACCACCCGGCCTCGCTGGATCTCGGTGATCGTGACCATGTTGTCGCGGGTCGAGCGGTAGCTGTGGCTGACCGAATTGATCGCGGCGCGGATGTCCAGATTACCCGCCGCCGTGACCCGCACCTCACGACCGCGAAGGCTTCCGGCGATGATCTGAAGGTTGTTGGATGAGTTGAGGCTGAGGATTTCATCGGCAACAAAATCATTGCCATAGCTCATCAGCACCCGCTTTTCGTCCTCGCTGCTGCTGCGACCCATCGGGATAATCGAGAAAAGCGAGCGTTTGGTCTGGCGCGACTCTTCGGTGACGCTTTCCTCGTCATAGGTGCCCAGAAGAATGCTGCCAAAGCGGTGGTTCGTGCGCACATCGACATCGCGCGCCGAGATCGACGTGCCCGCCGACATGATCGCCACGCCGTCGCGGTTGACCTGATCGAAAGACAGAAGCCCGGTCGCGACAAGGCTGACGGTTCCGTTTTCAGCCGACAGCATCGTGTTGGTGTAGATGTCCTCATAGCGCGAGACCGTGAGGGTGGTCCGGCTTTTGTAGAACAACCGGCGCTTGGTCGTCGTATGCTGGTAATCATAGCTCCAGAAACCCGGCGCGGCGGCCATGACGATACCGCCCCCGGCCTCCAGAGAAATGTCGCCATTCACAGCCAACAGGCGTGAGCCGATCAGCGCGATATTCCCGCCCGCCATCATGCTGACATTGCCGCGCGCGTGGATCTGGTTCTCATAGGCGCGCAGGGCGTTTATCTTCACGCTGCCGATATTGTGACCGGCTTGCGGCAGGCCATAGCGGCCATCGAAGGCCCAGCCGACAGCGGGCGGGCGGGTCAGTTGCGCGCTTTCGATATAGACCGGCTCGCTGAGAATATCGCGCCCGGCAACAAGGGTGATGTCTCCGGTTGAGTGGATCCTGCCGGAAACGAGTTTCAGATCCCGGCCCGCATACAGCCCGATGCCCTGATGTTGGGCAAGCAGCGGATGGCCGCGCAATCCGGCGGCCTCGACGCCCCACCAATCCGATGTGTCAGCCTGGGCAATTGGCTTCAGGCGGGGGTCCGAATTGGCGACGCTTGGCCCGAATTCCTGATAGAGCCTGCCGCGCCAGATAAACGGATCAAAGCGGATAAAAATGTCGCGCCCCGCCCGGTAGGTGATCGCGCGCGCTGAGATGACCCGCTCACCCTGCCAGATATCTTCTTGCGAATTCAGCGTAATGTCGCGGCTGATAAAGCGATGATCGCTGTCAACGATGATCGAACGCGCCGAAGCGTAAAGATTAAAGCCGACATCCCGATCCAGCCAGTCGCTTGTTCTGAACCATCCGGTATTCTGGACAAGCGCTACATTCTGCGCGCTCAAGCGCGTATTGCCGTGATTCTTGAGGTAGGTATTGCCTTCCAGATAGATATCCTGACCCGCAGTCAGTTCGACATTGCGCAGCGCCGCGAACCGCGATGCCCGGATGTTGATATGTTTCGCAGCTTCGATGCGCCCGGTCAGGAACAGATCGCCCGCCGAGGTCCGCAAGGCGACCGAACCAGTGGACCGCAGGTTGACCGCTTCGTAGGAACTCAGCGGGATATCGGCCGCGCCGGCCAGGGTGACTTGCGCGGCGGGGCCGAAATTGGCAGCGGTCAGTTCGACATAGACATCGCCGACTGCCACAGGCAAAACCCCCAGCCGCCGGTTCGTCGCGGCAATGTCGGTCCGAACGATATTCCCCGCGATGATCTGCGACACCTGAGCGCCACGAACCGACCCCGCCCCGGCGCGCAAGGCATCGCTGACGCGCAGCGAGACCGTCGGCGCTGCAACCCGCGTGCCCAGCACAAGATCGCCTGCGGTGGTTTCAAGCTGGACAGCCTCACCCGCCGTCACATTCGCCGCGAAATTGGCATTGGCACCCGTCGCGGACAGCACTTTCCTTGCGTGAATGGCGGTGGTTGAGATCACCGCGCCATTCGACGCGAAAATGCGGATCTCATCGCCGAACAGGCGCCCCTCGTTGCGCACGCGCCCGTTATCGGCCACCATGCCAAGCATCTTGGCCGAGTTAACCGTGCCGTAATTGTCGATGCGCGCCTGCGCTGTGAGGCCGATCTCATCGCCAATAACCTGCCCGTGATTGACAAGCGCACCGCTGCGCGCAGCCATCTCAACAATATTGCTGGCGCGGATCAGGGCATCGGCCTCATTCGTGATGCCCTCGCCTGACACCGAGACATTGTTGCCAAGAATACGCGCGGTATTTGTCACGCCAGACTGGGCAAAGACGCGGACCCTTTCGGTGCCGCCAGTGGCGCGGCGAACCCCGATGGTGCCGTGATTGTTCACCTGCCCGCCCGAGGACAGCGAGATGATCCGCCCCTGAATATCCCCGCTGGCCTCATTGTTCAGCGTGCCGGTGCGGGTGGTCAGAACAACGACGTCGCGCGCGTTGATCTCACCATGGTTGCGGAAGGCCTCGCTGACATCGCCGAACAGCCCGAACACCTTGATCTCACCGTGATTGGTCGCCCAACTCCGGCTCAGGAGATCAAGCGTCCCGGCAACGATCTGCCCGGTCTCTGTATTATGGAAATGCTGGCCTGACAAAACGGTGCGATCCGCGCCGAAAATCCGACCGCGGTTGTCCAGCCCTGCAGTCGCGCGCAAGGTGACCGAACTGGCCTCAATTTTTGCATCGGCATAGTTGCGGATAAACGTTCCGCTGTTCAGAACGGCGGAATCGCGGGCGCTGATCTCGCCATAATTGTGCAGACCCAGCTGCGACGCCATTGTCAGGCGCTTCGCGCCAAAGCTTGAACCACGGTGTTCAATGGCATTGGCGCTGCGCAGATCCAGCGTTTCGGCGTAAAGAGTGCCGCTTTGCAACAGACTGTCGCCATTGAGAACAATGTTGCCCCGCGCGGCCATCTGGCCCCACTGGCGCACGCGACCGCCCGCAATGGCGCGGATATTGCCCGAGGATGACAGCTGAGCCGTCCCGTTAACGTCCAGATTGCGAAGATTGCTCAGCGTGATATTCGCGCCGCTCAGATAGCCACGCAGCGTGATATCGCTGGGCGCATCGGCGGCCTGACCCAGCAGGGTGACAGTCCCTTCACTGGAGATCACGCTGTTTGCCGCAGTGCTGATCCGAGGCGCGGTCACACGCAGCCCGGCCTCACTATAGGTGACCGCCTCGATATGTGCGCTGTTGCTGGCGGTCCATGTATTTTCCCGCGCGCCTGACAGATAGATCGCGCCGCGCAGGGTCAGGTTATCCGCCGCAATGATCAGCCGATCCGCCGACAGTCGCGCCGATTCCGCCGCCCCGCGCTCTCGCCCGGTCAGGCCCGAAATGACCTCGGCACCGCGCAATGTCAGCGCACCGTTTGATGCAACCGTTCCGTGCAGCCGGATCGAGGCCGCATTCAGCGACAGCCCGGTCGCACCCTGAAGATGCCCGTTGCTGAGAACCGATCCCGCAGCAATCACCGTATTGCCCGAGGCTGTGAACACGCCACTATTGCGGAATTCACCGGCGATATTGAACCGCCCCGTCCGGCCGATCGACACGATGCCGGTGTTGTTGAAATCCGCCATCCCGTCAGTCACCGACAGCGCACCGCTGGCCGCAAGAAGCCCGGCATTCGTGATCCCGGCCTCGCCCGACGAAAGGACAAGATCACGCCCGGCGATGATCTCGGCGATTTGCGCCAGACCGATACCGGGCGCGTTGATTGAAACGCTGCCGCTGTGGCTCTGGACAATACCACCGATCTGCATCGCCGTGGCCGCCTCAACCGTCACGCCGCCCCCGGCGATCAGTTGCGCACGCTTGACGCCAGCCGCAGCGCTCTGCCCCCGGATGATGACGGTTGGCGCGGCCAACAGAACCCGGCCCGTGCCAAATTCGGTGTTGCCATCTTCATCGACCAAAAGCCCCGCAAGCATCGCACTTTCGCGACCCAGATCAATCGAGGCGCCGTCACCGGCAAGGCGCAGCTCGATATTACCGGCGCTTGAAAACACACCGTCATTGCGGAAGGCGTGAATGACATCAAAGCTGCGGTAATTCAACTGAAGCGTGACGCGCCCATCATTGCGGAAGCTGTCAACCCCGAAGGTGGCCGCCCGCGCCTGCAGCAACGCCTTGTCGCTTGAATTGTGCAATGTGGTGCCGCGGATCGTCAGCGTTCCATCCGCCACGACCACCGAACGGTTCGTCACCGTCGCAGCCAAAAGCGCCGCATTGCCATAACCGATGATGCTGCCGTCATTGGAGATGCTCTGCGCGCCGGTCAATTGCAGGACCTGACTAGCCAGAAGCAGCCCCGAGCTGGCGATATGTTCAGCATTTGCGGTCAACCGGCCATCGGTCATGACCAGGCCCGTGTTGTTGATCCGGTCCGCCCGCAGCGTCACCGGGCCAATCGCCGTGATGCGCCCCTGATTGTGCAAAAGCGCGACAGCCACCGCCTCAAGTGAGCCGCTGGCCCGGATCTGGCCGGTGGTGCCATTGGTCACATCGCGCGCCTCAAGCCGGGCGCGAACGGTGTCAATCAGGCCATCATTTCGCAGCACCGTCGCAGCCGTCATATTGAGGGTCGCATCGCTGGCGATAGCGCCTTCATTCACCAGATCGGTTGCCGAGGACAGGCTGACATTCGGCGCGATGATCACCCCGGTGTCATGGTTGACCAGACGTCCGGCCGAAACGGCGACGCTTTGTTCGCCATGCAACGTCCCGCGATTGTAAATCGCGCCATCCTGCGACAGCATAAGCGCATCGGCGGAGAAAACCCCCCGCGTCTCATTGTAAAGCGCCCCGCCCCACGAAATGCTGGCATGAGACAGGCTTCGCAGATCGACGTCATTGCGGAAATCGCCCGCAATATCCGCAATCAGGCGCGGGGTCTCATCCGCGCTCAAACCGGCGACGACAATCTCGCCGCCAAAGCTGAGACTGTTTGCCGAAAGCCGCACATCCGAAGAGGTGAACAGCGCGCTATGCTCTATCGAGACGTTCCGCCCCAAAGCTCCGGCATCAATCTCATGCGCGATAATGGTCGCGCCTTGCAGGCGCCCCTCATGCGTGACCGCAAAACTCACACGACCCGCAGCCGAGGCATAGGCGCCAAAGCTCAGCTCACGGCCAGCGATCCGGATATCGCTGTCCGATTGCAGGTCACCGTCAAGCGTGACGTGATTGCCGCGCAGATCTAGCGCGCCAGCAGCATAAGCTCCGGACCATCCGTCAAAGACCAGATTGCCGCGTGCCGAAGCCACCACGTCGCCCTCAAGCGAGGCCACATCGTGGCGCACCCTGACATCCTGCCCCGAGGATTCGATGCGGACATTGCCCCGCGCCTCAACCGACGTGACATCGACGCTCCCGCGTGACGTAATCCGCGCCTCGGACGAATGGGCCTGAACCGCCCCTTGCAGGCGAACGCCCAGACCGTTTTCGTTGCCGACGATATGAATGCGACCGGCTTCCATCGCGCCGAACGCGGTTGCGTCAATGGCATAGTCCGACCCCGCGGCACCGGGCTCCGAGGCAGCACCACTGCGCCGCATCCGGCCCAGATCCCAACGCTGTGCGCCGCCTTGCACGTTGATCTCATCAACCGCGGTGACCTTGCCGTCGATCACCACCATCCGCCCGATCAGGTTCACCGCCGAGACATTGCCCGCTGCGCCATCCAGACCACGCCGCCCGATGCTGATCGCGCCGCTGGACACGTCAAGCTCAATCGCGCCGCCGTTAATGGTTGGCCGCCCGGTCGTCAGCGTCGCCGAAGACGTGTTCGAGAAGTTGCAGCCGTCGCAATCAATCCCGTTCGGGTTCGCAATCACCACCTGAGCGCGACTGCCCGCAACCTCGACCGTGCCCTGCAACCGCGAAGCCCGGCTTGAGGTCACTTCGTTGACGATCGTGCTGGCCGTTCTATCCGCAAGATTGGGGTTCCCCGCGACGGCGCCCGCATTCTGCGTCGTCGAGGATGAGGCCGAGTTGTTCAGCACAGCGCCCCGGCTGCCGACATCAAGCCGCTCATACCTGTTATGCGAGACACCCGAGGCGTTCGGCCGCGCAATATCGACAACCGGAGCGCGCGAGTTGGACTGCATCCGCGTGCCGCCGACATTGCCGCTGGCGTCGATGACAATCTCTTGCGCCCAGACCGGCTGGAGCATCGCGGGCTGTATCGCAATCACCCCGCAGAGAAGAACCGAAAGCGACCGCCGCGCCAAACCCGCAGCCAAAGACAAGCCCCAAATACGCGACACGGCAAACACCTAAGAAATAAAATATCACATTCGCGTTAACTCAGAAGGGCGATGCGATCAAGGTTTTTGTGGCGCGAGCTGTGGGATTGAGGCGCGACTGCGACAGGGCGCGCCATGAGGTCCGCGCGTTGCAGAAATCACAGCCGTCCTTTATTCGCTTTCCTGCGGTTTTAAGTGCCTTGGGCCGCACTGGTCTGGATCGAGTTTTAGCGCGCTATAGCGACATGATCGAATGCGAACCCTTCAGCAGCCGAAAACCGCAAGGCAGGCCCTCAAGAACGACAGGCGCCGATAAAAGCGGCACAACCGGATTGAGATGATGCTCGGACGGCTCAAGGACTGGCGACGCGTCGCGCCCCGCTAGGACAGATGCACAAGAGTCTTGCTCTCCGCTGTTGCCGCCACAGTCCGCAGCCCCGCGCCCAAACGGCATCACGAAAATCAGCCTATCCCGCGCCCATCCTGCCCAAGCCCACACCGATACCAAACACAATCGCGCCACCAACCACGACTTGCAGGATCGTGCTGGCCAGCCGTCCGCCCATGAAGCGCCAGCGGACATAGGCGATCACGATCAGCTCGATCACCACCACCGCATAAGCGACGCGCAGCGCGGTTTGGATGTCGGGCAAAAGAAATGGCAGCGTGTGCAGCATCCCGCCCAGCGCCGTGGCAAAGCCCGTAATCGCGCCGCGCTGCAGCGGGCCGCCGCGCCCGGTCACGCTTCCATCATCGGACAGCGCCTCGGCCAGACCCATGCTAACCCCGGCCCCCAGCGACGCGGCGAGCCCGACATAGAACGCGGTCATCGGATGGCCCGACAGGCCTGCCGCCGCGAAAATCGGCGCAAGGGTGGAGACTGAGCCATCCATCAGCCCAAGCAGCCCCGGTTGAATTTTTTGCAAAATCAGTTTCTTGCGGTCTGAATCGTAACTGTCTGGCATCAAGGCCTCCGTTCAGGGATCAAACCCGCCGCCGCTTGCGCACCCGCAACGGCAAGGATGGTCGGGATCAGGAAATCGGGGCTGGCGCGGGTGAACTCGACGGTCAGGACCACGGCAGCAAGCGGCATTTTCATCGACACCGACAGCAACGCCGCCGCGCCGATCAGGGCGAAAGATCCCGGGGTGATGGCGATGCCCGTCAGCGCCACCCAGCCCGCACCAAGGATCAGAGCCAGCAGCGCGCCAATGGTCATGGCGGGGGTCATCAGCCCGCCCTCGGCGCCCGCGCGCAGCACCATCACCACGGCAACCAGCTTCAGCGCGATCAGCACCGCCGCAAGGCGCGGGCCGATCTCACCCTCCAGCCCGGCCTCGACGGGACCGTGGCCGTTGCCCAGCAGCTCGGGGACGGCCATCGACGCAAGGCCGATCAGGGCAAAGACCGCAAGGCAGGCGGGGATCATGCGGGCGTCGGTCAACGCGACCTTGCGCGACTGCGCCGTGATCCGGCCATAGCCCAGCCCTGCAATACCGAAGACCGGCCCGCAAAGCACCGCCCAGATCACCAGCGAGGGGTCCATCACCAGCTCGGGGATGCGATAGGCCACGGCGTCGCCAAGGCCGATCCACGCGACCCAGGCGGCAATCGTGCAGGCGGTCAGCGCCGCCACGGCCTGACGCGGGGCCAGCGTCCGCAGCAGCACCTCAAGCGTGAACACCGCCCCGCCCAGCGGCACGTTGTAGATTGCAGCCAACCCCGCCCCCGCGCCGCAGGCGATGACGGTGCGCCGGTCCTCAGGGGCAAGCGCCAGCCTGCGCGCCAGCCAGCCGCCCAGCATGGCGCCGATCTCACGCGGGGCGACCTCGCGCCCAACGGGTGAACCCATGGCGACGGTGACGATCTGCAATGCGCCATGCACCAGCGTCGCGCCGGGCGGCATCGGCTGGGCAGGATCGGCGACCACCTGCGCAATAGACCTCAGCGGGCGGCCCAGGCGAAACAGCAGCCACCAGCCAACCCCCGCGACCAGCCCGCAGAGGATCAGCACGGTCAGGCGGCGCGCGGGATGGGCGGCGCGCACGCCGTCCAGAAAGCTCTGGTCCCCCCACAGGTCCGACAGCGCGTAACCATAGGCAAGATGTTGGATCACATGCAGCGTCAGGGCGCAGGCCGCACCGACCAGCCCCGCCATGCCCGCCGTCAACAGAATCGCAAAGCCGAAGGCCAGCGGGTGGCGCGCGGGCTCAGCGGGCGCGGCGGCTGTCATGCGCGTTCCTTTCGCGTCCGGCGGCCCGCGCAGCCAAAGCCCGCGCCACCGCCATCGGCAGAATCAGCCCGGCGGCCATTGCGACCATGGTGACCGTGATCGTCGCCAGATCGGCGGCGACGATGCCCGCCAGTTCGGCTTTCTGATCCGCTTTGGCGGTTGTCAGCAGCGCCGCAGCGCTCATCGCGCGGAAGGCGAAAAGGCCCGGCACCAGCGCCACCACGGCGGCAAAGCCCGCCGCCGCGAAGGGCAGATTGCGGCGCAGCGAGACCGGCGCCAGCACCGCGCCGACGATCAGGCAGGCCAGACCCGAGGCCAGCGCCATCGGCATCGCCGCCTCGTGCATCGCCAGCCAGCGCGCCGCATGGGCGGCGGCGCCGACCAGCATCGGGGCCAGGAACATGCGCGGCGGGGCGGAGAAGAACACGCTATAGGCCAGCGCCGCCGCGGCCGCCGCCGGGATGTCCCACAGAAGCGGGGCCGAGCCGATGGGCTCGGCCGGCGGAAGTGAGCTGCCGCCCAGCAGCAGCCCCGCGACCACGCCCACCGAGATCCCGGCCAGCACCGCCACGGCAAAGCCCAGCCGCGCCAGCCCAAGCTGCACCCGCCCGGCGATCACGTCGAAACAGCCATTTAGCAGATGCGGCCCCGGCACCAGCACCATGCAGGGGCAGACCGCCACCAGCCTTTGCGCCGAGGTCAGGTGCAGGTGATCCGCCAAGGCGCCGAACAGCCCGGCCAGCAGCGCCGCCGCGAAAGCCTGCCAGATGCCGCTTGCGCCAAGCGCCCCCATCCGGCGGCGCAGCAACCCGCCCAGCCCGGCCGCCAGCGCGATCAGCAGCATCGAGGCGGGGACGTCTCCGCCAAAGATCACCGCCAGCGCCACCGCGCCAAGCGCCGCCGCCCCGGCAAAGGTCAGATCGCTGGACGGCGGCAGGTTTGCGGCGCGATCCAGCACGGCGCGGAAATCACCGCGCGGCAGGTGGCCCGCGATCAGATCGTCACAGGCCGCGTTCACGGCGGCAACGCGGGCCATGTTCACGGCATCGGGCTTGCCCGGTGCCATATACAGCGCGCCATTTCTCGCCTGCACCGCAATCCCGTCCCATCCGGGCATCAGCACCAGATCAAGCCCGAAATGCCCGGCCAGCCGCGCGCCGGTCTCCAGCGTCTTGGCCGTGCTTTGGCCATGGGCGTGCAACAGGCCAACGGCCCGCATCAGATCGGCCTTGTCCGCCTGTTCCATGCCGCCCCCTGCATAACCGGCGCGAGTCGCCCCGCGCCGGTGGTGTCGTTATTTATAGACCGGCTGCCACATGGCGTCCTGAACCGCCTGCACGAGGTTGTCCTTGGGCTTCGCCACCCCGTCCCTGACCGCCTGTTTCGCCACCGCAACCGCCACCGTTGCGCTTGACGCCCGCAGGTTCGACACATCCGGCAGCAGCGAAGCGCCCGCCCCGGTCGGATCGACCTGACTGGCCACCGCCTCGGCCGCCGCCAGCAGCATCCCGTCGGTCACATGGGTCGCGCCCGAGACCACCACGCCAAGGCCAAGCCCCGGATAAAGCAGCGCGTTATTCGCCTGCCCGATATGATAGGTAGTGCCGTTATAGGTGATCGGATCAATCGGAATCCCGGTGGCGATCAGGGCGCGGCCCTCGGTCCAGGGGATGATGTCGGCGGGCATGGCCTCGATCTTTTCGGTCGGGTTCGACAGCGGCAGAATGATCGGGCGCTCGACGCCCGCCGCCATGGCGCGGATCACGCCCTCGGTGAAGGCGTTGTGGTCGGTCGAAGTGCCGATCAGGATCGTCGGCTTGACCTGCTCGACCACGGTTTGCAGGCCGATCTTGCCGTCATGGCGGGTCCAGTCCGCGACCTCGGACGCCGGGCGGGCATAAGCCTGCTGATAATCGGGCAGGTCTTTCATATCGTCGGTGACCAGACCGTTGATGTCGATCAGCCAGACCCGCGCTTTCGCCTCTTCCGCCGACAGCCCGTCGCGCATCATCGCGGCGTGGATCTGGTCGGCCATGCCGGTGCCCGCCGTGCCTGCGCCGTAAACCACCAGCCGCTGATCGGCGAAGTTCTGTTTCGTGACCTTCAGCCCCGAGACGACCGAGGAAATCACGATGGCCCCGGTCCCCTGCATATCGTCGTTGAAGATCCGGTATTTGTCGCGGTTGTTCACCAGAATGCGGCGAGCATTCGAGGGCCCGAAATCCTCGAAATGCAGCAGCGCCTTGGGAAACATCTCGGAGGCGGTTTTCAGGTAAAGGTCGATCAGGTCGTCATACCGCTTGCCGGTAATCCGCGCATGGCGATTGCCCAGATAGGCCGGGTCGTTCAGCAATTGCTCATTATCCGTCCCGACATCGAGATTGACCGCAATCACCCGCGCCGGGTCGATCCCCGCCGCCGCCGTATAGACCGCCAGCTTGCCCACGGAAATATCAGTGCCGTTCACGCCCCAATCACCGATGCCAAGGATCTCTTGCGCGTCCGAGACCACGATCAGATCGACATCATCCGGGCCAAGGCCCAGCGTCTCGAACGATGCCTTCACATCTTCGGGCCGGTCGATGGACAGGTAAACCGCGCGGGACTGGCGGTAATCGCGGCTCCATTTCTTGATCGCCTCGCCGATGGTCGGATCATAGACGATGGGCAGCATTTCCGACAGATGATCGAGGATAACGCGGTAATAGAGCACCTCGTTGCGGTCATGCAGCTGGTCCAGATAGATGTATTTTTCCAGATCGGTCTCGAAACCGGACAGCTGCGCATAGGCCCGCGCGGCCTGCTGGTCCAGCGTCTCCACACCGGCGGGCAGACGCCCGGTCAGGCCCAGTTTCGCGCGTTCTTCATGGGAAAAGGCCGTGCCTTTATTCGTCAGCGGGTCGGTGATGATCTCGGGACGTTTGGTCATAATGCAATCCTTTCGGTGCTGGTTGCTCAGGTGCGCAGGATCCATTCGCGGATCGGCGCGATGGTATAGGCGATGCGCCAGGTATTGCGGTGGCCCGCCGCGCCTTCGGTGCTTTCGCCCGGGGGAATGACGGTGCCTTCGGCAAAGCTGACATAGTTGATCCGCGCGCCCTCAGAGATCAGATCGTCAAAGGCGAACTGGAACTGATCGGCGCTCCACCGCCCATCCCAGACGGCGCGGGCGATATCGGCACCGGCGGCCTCCAGCGCGGCGGTAATGGCGTTCTGGCCGGGAAAGGCGATGGAATCGTCCTGACTGACCAGAATGAACAGCTTCTGCCCGGCCATCGGCGCGACCAGATCAGCGCCCCATTGACAGGCGACCAGAAAGGAGGCGGCAAAGAAATCGGGGTATTTGATGTTCATCGCAATCGACAGCATCCCGCCGCCCGATTGCCCGGTTGTATAAAGCCGCGCCGGGTCGATGCTGTATTCGGTTGTCAGGTGCTTGATCAGATTGATGACCGTGTCCAGCATCGACGAGGTGGTGTTATTGTCGCCCGCCACAATCTCGGCGAATTGCGGGGCCAGCACAAAGGCCGGACGGGCGGCCTGATCCTCGGGGCTGGCCCAAGAAATCGCACCAAGTCCCTGTTTCAGCGTGAACAGCGGATCATCGCTGCACGCGCCCGCGTCATGCATGAAATTGACCAGAGGGTAGGTTTTCGCCGGGTCGTAATCCGCCGGGACAAACAGGTTATAGGGCAGCGTGTCGCCGGTTTCGGGGTCGTTCCAGACATGTTGCTGGAACTCATCCACGATCAGGTTGCGGACCGCATCGGTTTCGATCCTGTCCGGGGCATAAACCGTGGCCTGCGGCGTGGCCCAGATCGTATCGCTGATATTGCGGTCACCCACGTTCCAGTCCGGTCGCCCGCCCTGACCACCCGGACCGGCCTGCATCGGCGTCACGGCAAGGCTGGCATCGGTGTCGGTCTCCGACAGCGCGACGATCACCACCGGACCGCTATCGGCGCGGTCGTCGGGATCGGTCGAACTGGCCGGATAAACCTCGGTCACGGTGCGGCCTGCCACGGCAAAAGATGCGCCCGCCAGATCGGCGGTGCTGACCGCCGAAGGATAGGTCAGCGCCACCGCGACAAAGCGCAGCCCGTCGCCATAAACCCGCGTGACGGCGGTCGCTGATTGCGGGCTCTGCGTCGCGCCGAATGACGGGGCCGCAATGACTGACAGCGCGCCAAGCGATGTCACTCCAAGGATAAACTGTCTGCGTGTCGTCATCGAAACCACTCTTTACTCAGTGCCAGGTAAACTTGCGTTGTGGAAATTTGTTCCCGCCGCCTATTGCCAGAACCAGTGAAAGTGACGGTGCTTGCGAGTCGGCGGGTGCCGCAGCCCTGCCGTTTCATCCGGGCGCAGCGGCATCATCATCGCGGCCGAGACAACCAGCGTCGCCGCCACAACCCAGAATGCGAGGTGGAAATGCGTCAGCTCGGGGATGTGATGGCTGCCCGCGCCCATCTGCAAAACCAGCGCCGCGACCGAGATCCCCGCCGTCAGCCCGACCTGCTGCGAGACCGCGACAAGGCTGGTGGCGCTTGCCATCTCGGCCTCGTCCGTTTGCGCGAAAACCAGCCCGTTCAGCGCGGTGAACACCAGCGCCTGCGCGAAGCCCGCAACCACGACCAGCGCGATGATGCGCGGATAATCCACCCGATCGATGAAGCCCAGCCCGGCAAATGCCGCTGCGCAGATCAGCGTGCCCCAGACCATCGCCGGGCGGAAGCCGAAACGGTCCAGAATACGCGGGGCAATCGCCTTCATCGCGATACCGCCGATGGCGAATGTGCCGCTGATAAGGCCCGAGGTGACGATGGAGAGGCCAAGGCCCACCTGAAACAGTAGGGGCAACAGAAAAGCCGCCGCGCCGCCGCTGATGCGGAACATGGTGCCCGCCCATGTGCCGACCGCGAAGGTGTGGTGGCGAAACAGGCGCGGATTGACCAGAGCGTCATCTCGCCGCCGCACCCGGCGCAGATAGATCGCCAGTGCAACCAGCCCGACCACCATCGCGGCGATGGCCATGCGGGTGGAAATAAGATGCTCACCCAGACAGGACAGGCCGAACAGCCCCGCGCCAATGGCCAGCCCTGACAGGATAAAGCCGGGCTGATCCAGCGGCTTGACGGGCTCCTTGGGTAATTCGGGAATCAGGATCAGCGCAAGCGTCAATGCCAGCGCCCCGATAGGCAGGTTAATCAGGAAAATCCAGCGCCAGCCCAGTTCCGCCGTCACCAGCGCGCCGACCAAAGGCCCAAGCGCCGGACCGATCAGCGCCGGGATCGTGACCCAGGCCAGCGCCTGCACCATATCGGGCTTCGCCACCCCGCGCAGCACGATCAGCCGCCCGACCGGCACCATCATCGCACCGCCCGCGCCCTGCACCGCACGCGACAGCACCAGCCCCAACAGGTCAGACTGCATCGCACACAGCACCGATCCGGCCAGAAACACGCACATGGCCGCGACGAAAATCCGCCGCGCGCCAAATTTGTCGGCCAGCCAGCCCGACACCGGCACCATCGCGGCGTAAGAGATCAGATAGGTGGACAGCGCCAGTTTCAGCGACAGCACCGGCACGCTCAGATCATGCGACAGCGTGGGCAAGGCCGTGGCCAGCACGGTGGCATCGGTGGTCTCCATCAGCAAGGCCAGCGCCACGACCAGCGGGATGACGACGCGGGCGCGGAAGCCGGGCTGCTCAGTCATGAGATGCCCTCTGAGGTTGCGGCTCACCGGCGGTCGCGGCCAGCCCGTGCGGCGACAGAATGACGATGCGCCCCTCATCCATCCCGATCAGCCCGTTGCTGCGCAACTCACCAAGGCTCAGACTGACCGTCGGGCGCGAGGCTCCGATCAGCGAGGCCAGTTCCGCCTGCGTAAAGCGCGCGCCGATCCGGGTGCCCGCGGGCGTCGCCTCTCCCAGCTCATCGGCCAGCAACAGCAAAACGCGCGCCAGACGCGCCGGGACATGGTGGAACACCAGATCCTCGGCCCGCATCTGAAACCGGCGCATCCGTCCGGCTATCTGTTTGGTGATGACCATGGCCGCCTCTGGCCCCGAGGCCATCAGCTCAAGAAACACCTGCCGGGGAAACCGCCAGACGATGGATTTTTCATGCGCCACGGCGAAACAGTCGCGCGGCGCACCGTCAAGGATGGGCAATTCGCCGAACACCTCGCCGCGCACGACAAGGCCATGGGTGAACTCCTCGCCCTCGGGGCTGAGGCCGAAAATCCGGCAGATACCGGATTCCAGCAGGAACACCATTTGCGGGTCCGGGGTCGGGGAAAAGACCGTATCGCCCCGCGCCAGCACCTGAACCTGCGACGACCGCCGCAAATCCGCCAGCGCCTCGGCGGGCAGATGGTCAAGCCAGCTTATGGATGTCAGATGCCAGTAACCAGTTTTCATGAAAAAAGGGGAAGCCAGATCGGGGCGCGCGTCAAGCGGTGAAGCGGGGCGTCCCCTTGCGGAAACGCCCCGCCGGAAAGGCCGGATCTAGTTCTCCGCGACGTGCTTCAATGCGTCACGGGTGTAATCGGTGCGGAACTCGACATCATCGCCGACCAGTTCCGTTTGGGCATCCGCCAGCGGAATGGCGACATATTTCTCGTCAATGCCCAGAAAACCGCCAACGCCCACAACCAGCGCCACGACCTGATTGTCGGCATCAAGCAGCAGGTCATGCACCCTGCCGATACGCTCATCCCCCGCGCCGCGCACATGAGCGTCGATCCACGCACGGGCCGAGCCATATTCCTCGATCTGGATCTCATCGATCACCGTGAGCTCGGTGATTGCCGGAGCGTCCTGTGCCAGCGCCGGAGCGCTGAAAATCCCTGCCAGAAGCACGACTGCAAGGCGGCTTTTGAAATGTGTCATATCGTTGCCCTTTTGAAACCACGAATCACGGCGAGATGCCGTAATTTCAAACAGGTTAGACAAGTGCTTCTGGATGTTTTGTTAGGTGGCTAACACCTGAGGGCAAGTTGGTGGGCGGTTGGTGCGTGTGGCCTTAGAGGGAGCTGGCGCGGACGCCATATTGCGGCCGCTCTGCGATATAAGAGGACGCGTTGAGGAGCTGCTGCACGAGAGCGGCCATGGTCGGCTTTTAGGGCGCGGCTTCGCTGTCCGCTGCCTCTCAGCAAAGAGGCGAAGCCTTCGTTTTCTCCGCCGCCTTTATAGAGCATGCGCTGATTCGCGACCTGGAACGCAAAACGCCCCGCGAGAGCGCGGGGCGTAAGCTTTAGTATTATCGCTATTCTTGGTTGCGGGGATAGGATTTGAACCTATGACCTTCAGGTTATGAGCTAGCTTTTCTCCATTCTACGAAAATGCTGAATCCAGCCCACTATCACACGACAACAACCTGTTATAGCTTGATCTTCTCAAACCAGAGCCCATCCTTTTCCTACGCCCGAAAGCGCCACGGTTTTCTTTGCGGTGCTTCCACGACGCTGCCATCAGACACTTCCAGAACGCGGTGGCAGTAAAGGAACAGAAACCATGTCCAATCTGAAACTGACCAAACGCACAGTCGAAACCCTCACTGTCAAAGAGAAAGACTACATCAGGTTCGACACCGATCTGACCGGCTTCGGCATCCGCGTGATGCCGAGTGGCAAGCGCTTCTTTTTGATCCAGTATCGCAGGCACGGCCGCACGCGTCGGGTCATGAGCGACCAATTCGGTCCGATCACGGTCGAGGGTGCGCGGCGTGATGCGCAGAAGATGCTCGGGGCCGTCCGGGGCGGCGGCTCTGATCCTGCGGATCGACGTGACCAGTTGCGCCAGTCGATGACTGTCAGGCAATTGGGCGAACGGTTCCTCAGGGAACATGTTGAAGTGCGGTGCAAGCCGACGACGCAGGCGGAATATACGCGTTCGGTTGAACTGTTTATCAATCCATTCTTTGGCGATCAGCGCGTCCGCACGGTCACATCGGCGGATATCGCTGATCTGCACGGCAACTATTCACAAATCCCGTATCAGGCGAACCGGACGCTGGGTGTCCTGTCGAAAATGATGAGCCTCGCCGAATTATGGGCATTCGTGATAAACACACAAATCCCTGCGAGGACGTGAAGCTTTACCCCGAGCGCAAGCGAGAGCGCTTTCTGTCACCCGCAGAACTCCATAAGCTTGGGAGAGTTCTCGTCCAGTCCGAGGCGGACGGAACCGAAAACAGCTATGCGATCGCAGCGTTCCGGCTTCTGTTATTAACGGGTTGCCGCTTGTCCGAAATCCAGAAATTGCGATGGCAGCACGTCGATCTGGATCAGGCGCAGATTAACCTCCCAGACAGCAAAACCGGAAAGCGAGCCATTCACCTCGGCAGTGCTGCGGTCGATCTGCTTGCCAATTTGCCGCGGGCGAACGGCCAACCCTTATGTTATTATCGGCAAGGTCAGGGAGCAGCATCTGACCGACCTCCAACGGCCATGGCGACGGATTCGCAAAGCAGCTGGGCTTGAGGATGTACGCATCCATGATCTGCGCCACAGCTTTGCTTCGGGCGGTCTGCTGGTAGGCGAGAGCCTGCCGGTGATCGGCAAACTGCTCGGCCATACGCAGGTGCAGACAACGGCGCGATATGCCCATCTGGCGGCTGATCCGCTCAAGGCGGCGGCGACAAAGATTTCCGACAGGCTCGCGGCGGCGATGTTGTAGGTTAACCGCCCTACCCTTGGGCTGTTATGCCAACCTGACACAGGTCGTTTCGACAATACCCTTGAACGAATCATCCGCAGCACTCATATGATGCGTGATGATTGATGCACAGAAATCGAGGCCGATATGAGAACGACACTGGCCATTGATGATGATGTTCTGGCGGTGGCGAAGGCCATGGCCGCCCAGCAGCGGCGCAGCCTCGGAGAGGTGATCTCTGATCTGGCGCGGCGCTCGCTGCATCGTCCGAAAGCCGGCGGAGAGCGGAACGGCATCCCTCTGCTGACGCCCCGGCCCGGCACCCCACTGGTCACGCTAGATCTGGTCAACGAACTGCGTGATGAGGCGCCGTGACCTTCCTGCTTGACGTCAACGTCCTGATCGCCCTGATCGACCCGAGCCATGTGACCCATGACGAGGCCCATGGCTGGTTTGCCGCGACCGGGCAGGAAAGCTGGGCCACCTGCCCTATTACTGAAAATGGCGTTATCCGGATCCTTGGCAATCCGAAATACCCAAACTCGCCGGGGTCGCCTGCTGCTGTTACCGATATCGTCCGGAAACTGCGCGCCCTTCCGGGGCATCGCTTTTGGCCCGACGACATAAGTCTGGTGGATGAGGCGTTCATAGATCCAGGCAAAGTTCTGACCTCCGGGCAGGTCACCGATACTTACCTGTTGGCCCTGGCGCAAAAGCATGGCGGCCAGCTTGCAACTTTCGACCGGAAACTGTCCGTCGCCGCCGTCAGGGATGGCAAGGCGGCGCTCTGTCAGATTGGGCAGTGACGAGGCTTGAATGGATTGACAAGAAGCAAAGCTAGCCCGCCACAGTATCCATCCCTGATGATGCAGGCCCAGCGCCTCGCTAGGCTATTTAAATAGCTCGCCTTACGGCCGGATCCAGGAGCCGATGGGGTCTCATCCCGCCCAACAGCCGGTTGAGGCCAATAAATCCACTTGAGCGTAGGCGGCGTCATGATTCTGCCGTCGCGGCGCGGAGAGGGATGATGGGCGAAGTTGTCTGGCTGACCAACGAATAGATGTAGTGGCCGCGACCGTTTTTTCCGAAATCGCGAGGTAGGCCGCGCATTGACGACCGACGTGTATGGAGCGGGATAATCCTCAATCAACGCCATGGATTGATGCATCAGCACGCATCCCCTGCCTACGGGTTCCGTGAAAACGCTCTGTAACCGCGGGAAACAATGGAACCGGGTAAGACAAAGTCGCGCGTCTGAACGCCTACCAGCAAGATCACACCGAATCATCGACCTTCAACCACGCCTCAAAGCGTTCCTTGTGGTCGCCGTCCTCAACGGGGGCCAAATAAATCAGCCGCAAATGACGGTCTTCGTCGATGGTCAGCATACTGTGGTCAAAGCAGATCGCCCCGGCATCGCCAATATTGATCCGACGCTGCCCACTATAAGGGTTGCGAATATTCTGCTCTTCCCACCAGGACTTGAAATCCGTATCAACTACCTCAAGCGTCTTGATCAGCGCCAGAATATCCGGCTCATGCGTCGCCCGCGCAAAATCGCGCCGGAAATGAGACAGGATCTGGCGCGCCTGATCCTCCCACGGATCAAGTAATGTCCGGTATGTCTGATCGGCAAACGCAAGCCAAAGGAAATTCCGTTCCTCCGGCTTATAGGCTGAAAAGCCGAAGATCCGATCTGCCGCCTTATTCCAGGCCAGCACGTCCCATCGCAGATTGATAACATAGGCAGGCCGCAAGGTCAGATCGGCCATCAGGCGATGGATGACCGGGGGCACGATACACCATGTCTTGCCAGGCTCGGCGGGGGCGCGATTTTGCGTCAGAAAGAACAGATAGCGCCGCTCGGCCGCATCAAGGCGCAAAACGCGGGCAAGGTTGTCGAGAAAGGTCGAGGACACGCCGATGTCGCGCCCCTGCTCAAGCCATGTATACCATGCGAGGCCGACGCCAGAGAGTGCCGCGACCTCTTCTCGCCGCAGCCCCGGCGTGCGGCGGCGGCCGGTTGCGGGCAGACCGACATCGGCAGGATCCAGCCGCTCGCGGCGGCTGCGCAAGAAGTCCGACAGCTCTTTGCGGGTTCTGTCGCGTTTGCGGCTCATGGAGAGGGATACCCATAGTATCAGTATAACAAGATAAATTGTATCTGAATAATTGGCGTTCCACAACAAGCCTGCGCGCACCGAATTGCGTGACAGCACAGGAATCGCCACATGAGACCCGAAGTCTATCTGATCGCGCTGGGTGCCTTTGCCCTTGGCATGGCCTCTTATGTGACGGCGGGGCTGATCCCGATGATCGAGACGGCGTTTCTGGTGCCCCCTGCCATAGCGGCGCAGCTTGTGACCGCGTTTACCTTGGCCTACGGGCTTGGCTCGCCGGTCCTTGTGGCCCTGATGCCGGCGCAGAGGCAAAGGGACGCATTGCTGATCGCGCTGGCGGGTTTCGTTCTGGCCAATGCTGCAAGCGCGATGGCCACGGATTTTACGCTGCTGCTGGTGTTCAGGGCGCTCGCCGGGATTGGCGCTGGCGTTTATCTGGCGCTGGGGATTGCAGCCTCGGCGGCGTTGTCCGGTGCGGAGCTGCGGGGGAAAGCCATTGCTGTCATCATGGGCGGCATGGCCAGCGGCACGGTTCTGGGGGTGCCGCTGAGCCTTATCCTGACC
This sequence comes from Paracoccus sp. (in: a-proteobacteria), assembly GCA_030538425.1. GTDB lineage: Bacteria > Pseudomonadota > Alphaproteobacteria > Rhodobacterales > Rhodobacteraceae > Paracoccus. The sequence continues at coordinate 35,251 of JAUNTZ010000020.1, forward strand.
GAGCGGATGGGCTGGGCGTCGGCCCTGTGGCTTGTCGCGGGGCTTGGGATGGTGGCGCTGATCGGCCTTGCGCTCAGGCTGCCTGCCCTGCCGGTTGCCGCATCGGTATCGCTGCGCCGCAAACTTGCGCTGCTGGGCGACCGTCACGTGATGCTGATCTTGCTGGTGTCGCTTCTGGCCGCGATTGCGAGCCTCGGCATGTATACGTTCATCGCGCCATTGCTGCGAGAGCCTGCTTTCGGCGGCATCACCTCGATCACGCCCTATCTGTGGATCTGGGGCGTCGGCGGCGTGCTGGGCAGCTTTCTGATCGGCCCTGTGGTTGATCGCGTCCGGGGTCCGCTGCTGACCCTGTGGATCATGGTAATTCTGGCGGCTGCGCTGTTTCTGCTTCCCGTCACTGCAGGCATCAGCCCGTGGCTGGCCGTGATCCCGATTGCAGTGTGGGGGGCGGTTGGCTGGGCGCTGCAAGTGCCGCAGAACAATGAGCTTTTGCGGGCGCGCAGCCATGAGGGCGATGGCAACCTCGCCGTCGCCCTGAACGAATCCGCACTTTATCTGGGCAGCGCCATCGGGGCCGGGATGGGCGGTCTGTTGCTGTTGCAGCACTGGCCGGTCGGGACGCTTGCCGTGGCCGCAGGGGTAATTGCGGCGGTTGGTACGGTGGCGCAACTACTTAATCTTCGGGAAAATACGCAATCATCCGCAGATGCCGGTGCTGATCCACGATAAGCATCTCATGCGCGAAGCCACATCGCCGCCCCGCGGCATCCAGCAAGGCGCCGATACCCCAGAGATAGCCCTCCATCCGCCGTTCCTCGATCCATCGGCGGAATTGCGGGGATACGGCTTTCAGTTCGGCCACCAGATCCAACATGGCAGGATCGTCGGGTGCTGAAGCCAGATCGCCGCAGAATTGCGCCAACAGCTTTGGCGCATCCCGGTTCCAATCCGGCAGACGGGCGCGCAGGTCGGGATTGGCAAAGATCATCCGCATGATATTGCGATCCGTCTGCGTGGTTTGCGCAAAACCGAATAGCCGGTCGGCGGCATCATTCCACGCAATCACATCTCAACGCAGGTTAATGATATAGGCCGGCACGACCTCCATCGCGTCCAGCAGCTTTTGCACAAGAGGGCTGACAAAGGTCCATTGAACGGCCTCTGGCGAAGGCGGGCGGCGATGCGCCAGCAGGAACATCCGGCTGCATTCGATATCGTCCAGCCGCAGCGCCTTGGCGACAGAGAGAAGAAAGCCTTCGGACACGCCGATATCGCGCCCCTGCTCGAACCAGGTGTACCATGTCAGCCCGACACCGGCGAGCTGCGCGACCTCCTCGCGGCGCAGGCCGGGGGTGCGACGGCCACCCGTGACCGGCAACCCCACATCGGCGGGGGTCAGCCTGGCGCGGTGGTGTCGAAGAAACTCTGACAATTCGCTGCGCGTGCGGGCAAGGCTTCTGACAGGCATGATGTAACATCCACTAACAGGATAATTGCCAATCTTGTAACAGCCTCAGCATGCGCGACAAACAACCATCAGGCAAGGAGGCGCTGATGGATGACACGCAAACCCGCGCGGGCCTGCGCGAATGGCTGGGGCTGGCGCTTTTGTCGCTGCCGACGATCCTGCTGGGGCTGGACCTGACGCTGCTTCACCTGACGCTGCCGGCTCTGGCGGCAGACTTGCGGGCCTCCAGCACGCAGGCGCTGTGGATACTTGATGCCTACGGCTTCATGATCGCGGGCTTTCTGATCACCATGGGCACGCTGGGGGACAGGATCGGGCGGCGCAAATTGCTGATGACGGGGGCGGCGGCGTTTGCCATGGCCTCGGTCGTTGCGGCCTTTTCCACCAGCCCGCTCATGCTGATCCTTGCGCGCGCGGCCCTCGGGGTGTCGGCGGCGACGCTGATGCCCTCGACGCTTGCCCTGATCAGCAACATCTTCAAACACCCCGGGCAGCGGGCGCTTGGCTTTGGTATCTGGGCGACCATGTTCGGGGTTGGCTATGCCCTGGGTCCGGTGGTCGGCGGCCTTTTGCTGGGGCGGTTCTGGTGGGGCGCGGCCTTCCTGATCGCGGTTCCGGTCGTCGCGGTCCTGCTGCTGGCCGCGCCATTCCTGCTGCCCGAGTATCGCGCCCCGAAAGCGGCCAAATTGATTTGCCAAGCGTGGCCCTGTCGCTGACCGCCATGCTGCCGGTGATCTATGGCATCAAGGAGATCGCAAAGACCGGCCCTGCCCCGCACGCCATCGGCGCCATTCTGGCCGGCGGTATTTTTGCGGCGATCTTTCTGCGCCGACAGAGGCGGTTGGCTGATCCGCTGCTGGATCTGCAACTGTTTGCGAGCCGGGCCTTCTCGGTCGCCTTGATTGTGTTGCTGGGCGGTCTGACCGCGGTTGGCGGAGCGATGCTGCTGGTCGCGCAATATCTGCAACTGGTGCTGGGCCATTCACCTTCCGTTGCGGGTCTATGGATGGGGCTGGCTGCATTGGCCATGATCACCGGCGGCGTTGCTGCACCGATGGTCGCGCGATGGGTGCGGCCGGGTTTTGTGGTGACTGCCGCGCTGCTGCTGTCCGTGATCGGCTATCTTCTGTTCGCAGTGATCGGTGATGATCCGTCGCAGGGCCTTGTGCTTGCAGTGTTCGGTTTGGCCCTGGTCTATCTCGGCAATGGCACGATCGCGGCGCTTGGCACCGATCTTGTGGTGGGGTCCGCGCCGCCCGAGAAGGCGGGATCCGCCTCGGCCATGACCGAAACGGTGCAGGATCTGGGCATATCCGTCGGGATCGCCGTTCTGGGCAGTATCAGCACAGCCGTCTATCGCCGTGCGATGGAGGCGCAGGTCACCGAAACTCTTGCCCCGGAGATCGCGGCTGTGGCCGAGGACAGCCTCTGGGCAATGCTGTCGGTGGATACCGAACTGCCGGATGGCTTGATCGAGACCGCCCAGGCGGCATTCACCGCAGGCTTTAGCGTGGCGGCGCTTGTCAGTGCGGTCGGCGTGACGATCCTCGCCATCCTTGCCGCGATTGCGTTGCGGCGTATCGCGAGGTTTGCGGGAGAGTGAATGACGGGGGCAGTGTCATTTTGAAGCGGAGTAGCCTGATGCCTGCTCCTGTTTGGATGCCCTGTGCCGGAAACACCTTTGAAATCATGGATGAAACCCCAGATCGCGGCACGCTATCCGACCATCCGGGCCGCAAAAAGCCGTTGCGCAGCAAAGGCTTGTCGGGCGCACGTGCCGCGCCTTTTATCTCGCCCTCCCCTTCCGCACGCGCGCCACCCCAGATCCCGCTGCAATCTGAAACCATCCGCGCCACCAGAACCTGCCCCCGACGGACCAATGCCGGTAAGAAATCCACCCCACCGCCGCGCTCGTCCGCCGCAGGCTGGACGGCGCGCGGGTGGAGGGCGTAACCTCTCACCCGCACGCAGATCGCGCCCGAATTGCGCGGCGCCAGCAGCCGCAAGAGGCGTGTGGGGCACGGCGAAACCGCAGCACGATGGCAGCCGGCAGAGAGATGGGTCGCATCCGCTGCCGACATCCGCGCAGCGTGATGATGGCCAGCGGAAAGGCCCGGTGCGCTGGAACATTGCCGCCGTCATGGCCGATCCCCGGCGGTATTCCTGTTCACGAACAGCCCGTCCGCCGCAGGCGGCGTGGCTGATCCGCCGCCTTCAACTGCGCCCTCAGCCTCATTGGCAGATACCGCAAACAGCAGCGCCTCGCGCCAGTCTGGCGCAGCCCGGGCGCGGGCGGGCAGCGTGCCGGTCCCGCCAGGATGTTGTCACGCGGATCGAAGACGTCGTGCCCGAGGCCATGGCGGGCGCGCAGACCCGTCCATGTGCCAGGGATGATCTGCATCAGCCCCATCGCACCGGCAGAACTGACCGCTGCCGGATTGCCGCGGCTTTCGACATGCATGACCGCCTCGATCCATGGCGCGGGAATGGCAGCGCAAGCCCGCCCGAAAGCCGCCGACGCTAACTTCTCGCCACCTTACGCGCGTGCGAGATTGCCCGCGTCGGCGCAGAGATAGCCGAGGACATGGAACTGCCGTTTCGCGTCGCCACGGGCTGCGACAACGTCAGCGGCAAGTTTATCGTCACAGTGCAAACTTCGAGCCGCAAGTGCACCGCAGTCGAGCCGTCCCATTACTCTACCCTTGTCGCGTGGCTGCCGATTATCGACCGCCAGCCAGGCTGCGAGGTCATGGGCACCGTGAAGGGCGATTATGTCGTGATAATCCAGAATGGCACGCTTTCTTGAGCGTTAATGTCGATCAATCAATTCCACGGGCAAAAGCAGCATTTGTGTCCAGGCGTTATGGATAAAGTAGACATCCAAACAGCACCTAGCGCTTCAAATGTTCGCGCAGAAGTTCGACGAAGTCTTGAGCAATATCTGAAAGCTCATCAAAGGGCGGATACAAGATCGCGACGCTGTAGTCTATTGAAGGCAGGAAAGGTCGTTTGATGATATTTGCGGTGAAGGGCGTACTGACAACTGGATCAATTATACCAACGCCACAGCCAGCCTCTACCAGTTCACAGGCAGTTGAGAAGAACTCCGTCTCCGCAACGATGTTCCAGCGCGCGCCATATTTGGAGAAAGCTACAGCCAACTGCTGATAGATTGGATCGCCACGAAACAGGCTCACGAAGGGTTCACCATCAAGGTCGGCTGGGGTGATCACCGATTTCTCGGCCAGCCGATGATCCGACGACATCATACACTGACACTCGTATGAGAAGACCTCCATACGATTTTCGGGATAGTCCAGCGGCAGTTCAGCAATTGCCAAATCGAATTGCTGGGTCGAAATCAACTGGCGCACAGTTTCAGAGGGTCGCGAGATTATTTTCACCCGCACCTGCGGTCGGCTGGCCGTAAACAAAGACACGATACGTGGCAACAGGCTGATCGACATACTGGCATAGGCCGCGATTGACAGGTGTCCGCGCTGACCGGCCCGGATCTCTTCGGCCGCTTGCGATGCGCGCTCCAACGCCTCGACTGCACGAGTTGCATGATCGTGAAACTGTCTGGCTTCAGGTGTCGGCTGCAATCGACCGGAGCGCCGGACGAATAGCGGAAAACCAAGATCTGCTTCGAGGTTGGTGATGGTGTGACTAACGGCAGGCTGGGAAATGCCCAGCATCTCGGCAGTCCTGGTCATGGTGCCGTGCCGCATAAGGGTCAGAAAGCATTCGAGGTGCCGCGTATGCATAGTGCGCATGATAAGTTAAAGTTATAGCTGGGGCAACCCAGATTATTTGTATTTCTGCCCTCGTCGTGGCTGCAATAGCCCTGCGCTGTCACGACACGCGCCAACAGGGAGAAAATCATGATTGATCTGCAACCTTCGCGGAGATCGCTGCTGAAGTTCGGTCTTGCCGCGACCACGATGCTGGCGGCGCCGGGCATACTGCGCGCTCAACAGACCAGGGAGCTCACCATGCTGACCTGGGCAGGCCATGCGACGCCCGAAGTCGTCGGCCCCTTTGAAGAAGCGCACAATGTCCGAATCCGCGCAAAGGAATATGTCGGCGGCGATCAAATGCTGGCACAGATCGCGCAGTCGCCGGTTGGCACCTATGATGTCGTGCTGGCAGATTCGGAATATATCTCGCAGCTCTATCAGGCGGACTATATTGAGCGGCTCGATCCGGAAGATTACCCGATCGACGATTTCTTTCCGGAATTTCAGAAATTCGAAGGCCATTGGTACGAGGATGGTCTGTATGCCGTCTTCCTGCGCTTTGGCTTCCTGGGGCTCTCGCATAATCTCGACGCAATCAGCGTCGATGAGGCCAGAAGCTACAGGATCATGTGGCAAGACGCTCTCCGTGGCAAAATTGGGCAGTTCGACTGGCATCTGCCGAACTTTGGCACCATCAGTCTGATTGACGGCAACTCTGCTGCTTTCGACCTTTCATCCGAGGCATGGGAGCGCGTTCAGGCCAGTGCCATGACGCTACGCCCGCAGGTACGAGGCTTTTATGATTATGGCGGTACGCTTTCGGCGTTGCGCTCCGGGGAGGTCGCCGCGATACCCGGCATCGGCGACTGGATTACCGGCGTTCTTCAACGCGACGGCGGCAATGTCGCCACCACGATCCCGGAAGAAGGCGGCCTGCAATGGACCGAGGCACTTGCGATCGGAAAGGACTCGCGCAATCAGGATCTCGCACGAGAGTTTATTCGCTATATGTTGAGCCCGCCGGGCCAGGTTGCAACGGCAACGCTGCGAGCCTACCCGGCCATGATCCCGACGCGGGCAGGTTGGGCCTTGTTGAATGAACTCGATCCTGCCGAGGCGGCTCGACAGAACATGCGCCTGAGCGGGGCCAATGCCTTGGATGAAATCCGCGCCGGGCGCATCAAGCTGCGTCGTCTACCCGTCCAGCAGTCGCTTGAAACCTGGAATGATGCCTGGATGCGCTACAAGAACGCATAACGGCCCTGTGTAGTTCACAAACGCTAAACGTATCTCCAGCCCCGCCGATGTCCGGGCCGGAATTTTCCCCTCATTCTCAGGATCACCCAATGTCTGGCTTCTCTGCACGAATCCGGCTGAGACGACGCGCCTGGTTCTTGCTCTGGGCGGCTCCGATGCCCGTCTGGTTTACGCTCTTCTTCCTTGGCCCGATGGTGCTGCTCGTCG
>JAUNTZ010000021.1 GCA_030538425.1 Paracoccus sp. (in: a-proteobacteria)
GCCTTCGCCTTCGCCTGAGCGTGAGCGTGACGGGTCGCTATCCGCGCGCTGCGCCGGTCAGGTTTGGGTCCGGGGCGGCTTTGGCAATCCACAGAGAGCGCCCTGCCGGGCTGTCGGGCGCGTCCAACCGATCAGTGCGGGTCTTTCAACCGCGCGGCCTTATCAAAGGTAAATCGTCGGAACTGCTCTGGGCCTCACTGGTTGAACTTGCAGACAGCTTGAACATGAAAGGAAAACGCCATGATGCGCGGAGGCTTGCTTTGGCTGCTGGGGATTCCCCTGCCGATTATCATTATTCTGTTCCTGCTGGGTGTGTTCTGATCGCATCCAAGCAGAAACGATCCGCGCCCAATTCGGGCCGGGATTGAAAAACGCGCGCCGGAGCTGGCGCGCGTTTTTTAGATCTGAGGCGTGGGACGGTCACACTGCCCAAACGCGGCTATCGGCGTTACCGCGAGAGCGGCCCCCGCCAGCGCCCAAACCCTAGCTCAGACCCAATCCCAAGGCCGGGTGAACTGGCCCAGCTTTTCGCGCACGGCCTGTTCGTTCACATCGCCATGGCGCGACAGCTTGGCGACCAGACCGCGCTTTTTGTCCTCGACCACCTCGGCGACCTGCGCGCCGGTTCCGGCAAGCGCCTCGTCATAGACCCGCTTGATCGCCAGACGGCGCAGGTCGGGCTTGAAGATCTTGCCCACGGCGGTTTTCGGCAGCTCGGGCAGGACTTCCAGATATTTCGGCACGGCGGCGCGTTCGTGGATATGGGCGCTGGCATGGTCCATCAGCTCAGCCTCGGTCGCCTGAGCGCCCGCCACCAGCTCGACATAGACGCAGGGCAGCTCACCGGCGAAGGCGTCGGGCTGGCCGATGGCACCGGCGAAGGCCACGTCGGGATGCGAGGCCAGCGCGTCCTCGATCTCAGCCGGGTCGATATTGTGGCCGCCGCGGATGATCAGATCCTTGGCGCGGCCGGTGATCCACAGATAGCCATCCGCATCCAGCCGACCCAGATCGCCGGTGCGCAGGAACCGCCCCTCGGCAAAGAGGTCGCGGTTCTTGTCCTCTTCGGTATAGGTCGAGCCCTCGAACACGCCCGGATTGGCCACGCAGATCTCACCCACCTCATCGACCGCACATTCGCGGAACCCGTCCGGGCCAGTGGTCAGGATTCTGACATGCGTATAGGGCAGCGGAATGCCCACCGAGCCCACCTTTTTCACCCCGTCGACCGGGTTGCAGGAGACCAGACAGGTCGCCTCGGTCAGCCCGTAGCCCTCGGCGATCTCAACCCCGGTCGCCGCCTTGAAGCGGTTATAGAGCTCAACCGGCAGCGGCGCCGAGCCGGAAATCGCGGTCTTGAGGCTGGACACATCCGCATCGACCTTGCGCTGCATCAGCGCGGCAATGGCGGTCGGCACGGTGATCAGGAAGGTGACCTGCCAGCGTTCGATCAACTTCCAGAAATTGTCGAACACACCGTCGCCGCGATAGCCCGCCGGGGTCGGCATGACCATATGTGCCCCCGAGGCGATGCAGGACATCAGGATCGGATAGGCGGCAAAGACATGGAACAGCGGCAGCGGGCAGATCAGCACGTCCTTTTCGGTGAAGAGCAGGCGCCCGCCCAGAAAACCGTTATAGATCATGCCGCTATATTTGTGCTGCGCGACCTTGGGCAGGCCGGTCGTGCCGCCGGTGTGGAAATAGGCGGCCACGCGGTCGGCCTGCACATCCTCAAATTGAAGCGCGTCATGCGGCTGGCTTGAGGCGGCGGCCTCAAAATCCAGAACGCGGGCGTGATGCTTGACGGTGGTCTTGGGGCGCATCAGCGGCACGATGAACTTTTTCACGCCGGTCAGGTGGCGGTTGAGGTCGATCTCCAGCACGGTTTCGACATTGGGCGCCTGAGCCACGGCAGCAGCCGCCTTTTGCGCGACATCGGTCTTGGGAAATGACTTGAGCGTGACCAGAACCTTGGCATTGGTATTGCGCAGAATCCCGGCGATGCTGTCGGCATCCAGCAGCGGGTTGATCGGGTTCACGATCCCCGCCGTGGCCCCTGCGACCAGCACGACCGGGGTTTCGATCGTGTTGGGCAGCAGATAGGCCACGGTGTCGTTCGGGCCAACGCCAAGGCTGCGGAACAGGTTGGCGGTTTCGGTCACGCGCTGATGGAACTCGGCCCAGGTGCGGGTCACCGCATGGTCGCGCGGGCCCGACAGCAGCTGAAACGACACGGCAGGCCGGTCGGGAAAGGCGTCGCGCGTGCGGGTCAGGAAATCATAGATCGTCGTCGCGACGTTGCGTTCCGAATATGGTTTCTCATTCTCGACCGCGTCGCGGTCCGCGATGGTGCTGAAGCGTGCCATTTATCCTCCCCGGTATCGGCCCATTCGGACTTGTTCCGGGCAGCATGGGACAAAAAGAGATGGCGGGGCAAGCATTCTCGCCCCGCCATTCCCTTGAACGCAGCGTCAACCCACCGCTTTAGCGCGGGATGCGCAGCTTCTGGCCCGGATAGATCTTGTCCGGATCGGTCAGCATGGGCTTGTTCGCCTCAAAGATGGCCATGTATTTGTTCGCGTCGCCCAGATATTTCTTGGCAATCGCCGACAGCGAGTCGCCTTTCTGCACGTCATGAAAGACCGGGCCGCTGGACGAGCTGACGCCCGCGGATTCCAGTTTCGGACGCTCGGCGCTGGCGGTCTGGGTGGCCTCAGCCTCATCGGGGAGGTTCGCCTCAACGCGGGCGATGCCCTCGATATTGCCGACGGCAAGGATCAGTTTTTCCAGCGTTTCGCGGTCCGTGCCACGGTTTTCAATCGTGACCGTATCGCCGTTCAGGCCCAGCTTGACCGAGCTGTCATTGAGGCCAAGCGCACGGACTTCTTTCGTCAGCGCCTCAACCTTGCGGGCGGTGTCGTCCTGCGCGGCCTCGGCTGCCGGCTGTTCGTCCAGAACCTTCTTGCCCGCACCCTTCACGAAATCCCAAAATGCCATGTCAGAGTCCTTTCCTTGACGGCTTTGCCGCAACAACGCACGGCCTGAGGCAAAGGTTCCCCAAGGTTAACGCATTGTAAAGCATAAAATTTTACGCATATTCTACTTTGGGTTGTGTTTTAGCTGTGCTAGTCCCGTTTCAGGTTCTTTGGAACGGATGGACTGATGCGACTGATTGCTTTGACCTTTGCCTTTTTATGTCTGATTCCCCTGGCCGCGACGGCCGATTCCCGTATCAATGTGCGCAATGACCTGACCGTGGTGCAGGCCGCGCGTCCGGGCCAGCCGCATTGTGTGGCGACCTCACGCGATGATGCGCGCCAGGCGCTTGAGGCGACCAATGCGCTGCGCAGGCAGCATGGGCTGCGACCTTTGCGGGTGAATGCGGCCCTTGCGGCGGCGGCTGCGGGACATGCCTGCGATATGGCCGCGCGGGGCCTGATGACGCATGAGGGGCGCGCGGGCGGCGGTCCCGCACAACGCGCCCGCGCGGCGGGTTTTCAGCCCCGGACGACCGCTGAGAATATCGCCGCCGGCCCCTTCACGCTGGAACGTGTGGTGGCCGAATGGAACCGCTCACCCGGGCATATGGGCAATATCCTGCTGCCGCAGATACGCGATTTCGGGATCGGCCGCGCGGTGGCGGAAGATGGCAAGACCGTGTTCTGGGCCGCCGTCTATGCCGCCCCGCGATAGGGGCGGCGATGCGGGGCTTATTGCATCTGCCCATCGGTGAATTGCAGCCGTGCCAGCCGCGCATAAAGCCCGCCCTGCGCCACCAGTTCGTCATGGGTGCCTTGCGCCACGATGCGGCCCTGATCGAACACCACGATGCGGTCGGCCTTTTTCACCGTCGCCAGCCGGTGCGCCACAATGACCGTGGTGCGCCCCTGCGACAGCCGGTCAACGGCGGCCTGAACCGCGCGTTCCGATTCGGCATCAAGCGCGCTTGTCGCCTCATCCAGCAGCAGGATCGGCGCGTCGCGCAAGATCGCGCGGGCAATCGCGATGCGCTGTTTCTGCCCGCCCGACAGCATGACACCGCGTTCACCCACATTGCTGTCATAGCCCTGCGGCAGGGCGGCGATGAAGTCATGCGCATGGGCCGCGCGGGCGGCGGCCTCGACCTCGGCATCGGTGGCGTCGGGGCGGCCAAAGCGGATATTCTCCCGCGCGCTTGCGGCAAAGATCACCGGCTCTTGCGGGACAAGGGCGATGGCCTGCCGGAAATCGGCGCGCGCCATGTCGCGCAGATCCACACCGTCGATCGTGACCCGGCCCGCCTGCGGGTCCCAGAACCGCTGGATCATCTGCACCACGGTCGTTTTGCCCGCCCCCGATGGCCCGACAAGCGCGACCGTCTCACCCGGCGCGATGCTCAGGCTGACACCATCCAGGGCAGAGACATCGGGCCGCGTGGGATAGTGGAAATGCACCGCCTCAAAGCCGATGGCGCCCTGCGCGGGCTGCACCATGGGCTTGGGCGCGGCGGGGTCGGTCACGATATCGGTCGCGGCCAGCAATTCGGCCAGCCGTTCGGCCGCACCGGCGGCGCGCTGCAATTCGCCCCAGATCTCGGACAGCGCGCCGACCGAGCCTGCGACCATCACCGAATAGATCACGAACTGCACCAGCTCACCCACGCTCATCAGGCCGGAATGGACATCGCGCGCGCCGATCCACAAGACGCCGATCACGCCCGAAAACACCAGAAAAATCACGATCACGGTCATGACCGCGCGGGTGGTGATCCGCCTGCGGGCCGCGTCAAAGCTCAGCTCTGTGACGCGGGCGAAATCGGCGCGGGTCGCGGCCTCATGGGTGAAGGCCTGCACCGTCTGCGCCGACAGCAGCGCCTCGGATGCCGAGCCGGAGGAGGCCGCGATCCAGTCCTGATTTTCGCGCGACAGCACGCGCAACCGGCGGCCCAGAACCACGATGGGCAGGATCACCGCCGGGACCAGCAGCAGGACAAGCCCGGTCAGTTTGGCCGAGGTGAACAACAGCATCACCAAACCGCCCAGCAAGATCAACAGGTTACGCAGGGCAATCGACACCGAAGAGCCGATCACCGACAAGATCAGCGTCGTGTCCGTCGTGATCCGAGAGATGATCTCTCCGGTCATGACGCGCTCAAAAAAGGCGGGCGACAGGCCGATCACGCGCGAAAACACCGCCTTGCGCAGATCCGCGACCACCCGTTCGCCAAGCCGCGTGACCAGATAATAACGCAGCCCCGTGCCAAGTGCGAGCAAGCCCACAATCAACAGCGCCGCGCTGAAATATTCGTCCAGCAGCGCCGAGCCGTCGTCGAACCCGTCCACCACGCGGCGCACCGCGACCGGCAGAACCAGACTGATCGCGGCGGTCAGCGACAGGGCCAGCATCGCCAGCACCGCAAGGCCACGATGCGGGCGGATGAACGGCCAAAGTGCGGCAAGCGCCCCGATGCGTTTCGTCGTGGGGCGGTCGGTCAGCTGGGGATTGCGTGCCATATGGCCCTCCGGTCGGTGCGCGCTTGGTTTACGGAAAGCCTGCGCAAGGGGCAACCGTCCCGGCGCGGCGGATGGTCGCGGTCAGCGCAGCAGCCCCTTGGCCAACGCCGCCGCCAAAAGATCGACCGCACCGGCCAGCCTTTCGTCGATGATATGCAGGTATTCGGTCCAGTCGCTGATCTGCGTGACCTCACCCACCCCGTCCGAGACGCCGCGCAGCCCGATCATCGGCAGGCCGAACCGCTGACAGGCCCGCAACACGGCATAGGATTCCATATCCACCATGTCCTGCGCGATGGCGCCGTAGCCCGCCCCACTGACCACATTCGCGCCGGTGGACAAACTGGCGACCGGCAGCCCCTCAATGCGCAGCGTGATCGGCAGCATCTCGGGCAGGTCCAGAAACGGCACGACCCCGCGCGGAAAGCCGAAGGCGGATGCGTCCATGTCGCGCCAGCCGACCGCGCCGATCTGATAGACCCGCGCCTGTTCCAGCCGCGCCGAGCCCGCCGAGCCAAGCGAGACGACCAGATCGGGCAGCGCCCCCGCCGCGTCCAGCCGGGCAAGGGTCGTGGCGGTGGCGCAAGCCGCCTCAACCGGGCCGATGCCGGTCATCAAGGGGGTGATGCGCGATTGCAGTGCGGGGCCGTATTCGGCCTTCGCCGCCATGACGAACAGGACGCGATGCGTTCCAATCAGGGTGATGCCGTCCATCGCGCGTCCGGTTCAGGTGGTGCGGGCCGGGGGACTCGAACCCCCACGGCCTTGCGGCCCAAAGATTTTAAGTCTCATGCGTCTACCATTCCGCCACGCCCGCAGCCCGCCCTTGCTATGCGCTGTGGGCGGGGCTGGTCAATAGCTGCGGGTCGGTCGGTCGAACACCTTGCGCCCCATCAGTGAGCCGACCAGATCGACCATCAGCTTGGCGGTCCGGCCTCGCTCATCCAGAAACGGGTTCAGCTCGACCAGATCAAGGCTGCTCACCAACCCGGATTCATGGAGCAATTCGCAGACCAGATGCGCCTCGCGAAAGGTGGCGCCGCCGGGCACCGTGGTGCCGACGGCGGGCGCGATCGAGGGGTCAAGAAAATCAACATCCAGTGAGACATGCAGCAAGCCCCCCGCCGCCTGCACCCGGTCCAGAAACGCGCGCAGAGGCGCCGCGATGCCCGCCTCATCCAGAACGCGCATGTCGTTCACGGTGATCTCAGTTTCGGACAGCGCGGCATGTTCGGCCTCATCGACCGAGCGGATGCCGAACATGCAGATATTCTCACCCGGGATGGGGTCGGGAAAGGGCGGAAAGGGATCAAAGCCCGGCAGGCCAGAGGCATAAGCCATTGGTGTTCCGTGCAAATTACCCGATGTGGTGGTCTCAAGCGTGTGAAAATCGCTATGCGCATCCAGCCAGATCACAAACAGGGGCCGCCCCTGCGCGCGGGCGTAATCGGCCACGCCCGACAGCGTGCCCATAGCCAGCGAGTGATCGCCGCCCATGAAGATCGGCAGCCCGTCCGGCATGGCCTCGCGCGCGGCGCGGGCCAGCGCGGTGGTCCAGCCCATCGTCTCAGTCAGGTGGTGAATGGCGGTGTTCGGATGCGCAGCGGTGTCGATCTTGTCGCGGATCACGTCGCCCCGATCCTCGACGCTGTAGCCCATCGCCTGCAGCATCGCGCCAAGCCCGGCGACCCGGTAGGCGGCAGGCCCCATCAGACAGCCGGGGCGCCGCTGGCCTTCATCGACCGGAGCGCCGATCAGGATGCAATTGGTCATGGCCTGTCCTTTGCTGGTTTTGTCCGTTGTAGCGGCTTGGGGCGGAGGGGGGAAGTCTTGGAGACTGGCGCGCTCAGGCCTCACCACAGCCGCGCCAAAGCCGTTGCGATCAGGGCCAACCCGTTGAAGAACAACAAGCCAAGCGCGGCTCGGCGAAGGGTGCTGCGCGCGATGGGTGGGGGGAGGCGGCGGGCGGCCCAGGTTCCCAAGGCCACGGCGGGCGCGGCACCTGCGGCGGCGATCAGGGTTGCGCCGTCAATGCCGGTCGAGACCGCCGAGATCAGCAGCCGCCATGCCTGCGTCGCGAAGAAAAAGCTCACCAGCGTCACCCGCACCGCGTCCTGGCTGATCGGCTGGCGGTAAAGCTGCCAGATCACCGGCGGGCCCGCGGTTGCGAACAGCCCGCCAAGGATGCCGCCCGCGCCGCCGGTTGCCAGAAAGCTGGCGGGGCCGGATCTTTGCGCCAAAGGCTCAGGCCGGCGGACCAGTTGCGCGGCGGCGATGGCAATCACGACCCCTAACAGAAGGCGCAACCCGTCCAGCGACGCGCCCGACAGAAAGGACAGTAGCGCATAGCCCGCCACGCTGCCCGGTATCGCCGCGATCAGCAGCAGGCGCAGCGCGGGGCGGTCGATATGGGCGCGGTCTCGGGTCAGGACCATCACCGCGTTCATGATGACCAGAACGGAGGTGACCTGCGCCGCCTGCGCGACCGGCATCAGCCCGAACAAGGTGACGCTGCCCATCAGGAACAGGCCAAGCGCGAAGCCGACCAAGGTTTGCACATAGGCGGACGCGGCCACGATCACCCAGAACAGGATCAGCGTGGCGGGCTCCATCTCAGGCACGCACGCCCTTGAAACGGTCCTGCCACGCGTCGCGCTGTTCGTCGGTGACCTTGTCGAAGAGGTTGTCGGGCACGGTGAAGGCGTGGCCGGGGGCAAGCGTTTCCAGCGCGGCCGCCACATCATCGGGCCAGGCATCATCCGCGCCCATCGCGTCCAGCATGGCGCGCGCGGCGAACGGAATGAACGGCGCCGACAGAACCGCATAAAGCCGGATCAGGTTCAGCCCCAGCCGCACCTGCATCGCGGCCTGTTCGGGGTCGGTCTTGAAGGTCGCCCAGGGCGCGGCCTCTTGCAGATATTCGTTGCCCAGAACCCAGATTCCGCGCAGCTCGGCGGCGGATTTGCGCACCTCCATCCGGGACATCAGGTCCTCATAAGCGCGGATGCGGGTGGTCAGCGCCTCAATCAGCGCGGTCTCTTGCGGGCCATAGGCGCCGCCCTCGGGGACGGTTTCGCCGAACTTGCTGCGGCAGAACTTGGTGATACGGCTGACGAAATTGCCCAGAACGTCGGCCAGATCCTTGTTCACCGATTGCTGGAAATTGTCCCAGGTGAACTCACTGTCGCCCGATTCGGGGGCGTGGGACAAAAGCCACCAGCGCCAGTAATCGGCGGGCAGCAGGCCAAGCGCATCATCCATGAACACGCCGCGCCCCTGTGAGGTGCTGAACTGACCGCCATCATAGGTCAGATAGTTGAAGGATTTGATGTAATCGACCAGTTTCCACGGCTCGCCCGAGCCCATGATCGTGGCCGGGAAGGACAGGGTGTGGAAGGGCACGTTATCCTTGCCCATGAATTGCGTGTAGGTCACGTCCTCGGCGCCCTTGTCGCGGCGCCACCAGCGTTCCCAGTCGCCGCCATTGGCATCAGCCCATTCGGCGGTCGCGGCAATATATTCGATGGGGGCGTCGAACCAGACATAGAACACCTTGCCCTCCATCCCCGGCCATTCGGCATCCCCGCGCCGCACCGGCACGCCCCAGTCGAGGTCGCGGGTGATGCCGCGATCCTGCAACCCGTCGCCATCAAACAGCCATTTGCGCGCAATCGAGGTAGTCAGGATCGGCCAATCGGTCTTGCTGTCGATCCATTCGGCAATCTGGTCGCGCATGGCGGATTGGCGCAGATAGAGGTGCTTGGTCTTGCGCACCTCCAGATCGGTGCTACCGGAAATCGCGCTGCGCGGGTTGATCAGATCGGTCGGGTCAAGCTGCTTGGTGCAGTTCTCACATTGGTCGCCCCGCGCCTTGTCATAGCCGCAATTCGGGCAAGTCCCCTCAATATAGCGGTCGGGCAGAAAGCGGCCATCGGCGTTGGAATAGACCTGTTTTTCCGAAACCTCGCGGATCAGGCCCGCATCGGCCAGACGGCCCGCGAAATGCTGGGTCAGCCGGTGGTTCTGCGGGCTGGATGAGCGCCCATAGTGATCAAAGGACAGCCCGAAGCCTTCGGCCAGAGCCGCCTGTTCGGCATGCATCCGCGCGCAATATTCGGCAACCGGCTCACCGGTTTTCTTGGCCGCAAGCTCAGCCGGGGTGCCGTGTTCGTCGGTGGCGCAGATGAACATCACCTCATGCCCCCGCCCGCGCAAATAGCGTGCGAACAGGTCGGCGGGCAGTTGGCTGCCGACCAGATTGCCCAGATGCTTGATGCCGTTGATATAGGGAAGGGCCGAGGTGATCAGATGCCGCGCCATGGTCATGTCCTTTGGATAATGGCGCAGGTTTTAACCGCCACCAGACCAAAGGGAAAGGCCCCCAAAGCGCCAGGATCACGCCGATATGAACAAGCCCGCGAATCATCTGCCCCCGCTTTTTGACAGGGGCAGTCTGGCACAACAGTCTGAACGCCCGGTTAATGCCTCAGCGTCAGTCTCAGCGGCGGCGGTCGCGGCGGCTGCTCATCGGCTGGAAAGCGACGCCGACATGCGCCTCACAATAGGGTTTGCCGGGCTGGCTGGGCAGGCCGCAGAACCAGAACTTGTCCGTCGCGGGATCGCCAATGGGCCATTTGCAGGTCCGCTCGGTCAGCTCCATCAGCGAGAGCTTGCGGGCCTTTTTCTCAACCTCACGCACCGAAGCCAGCGCCTCGGGGCTGATTTCATTGGCCGAAGGCTGCGGCGGCAGGGGCTGGCCCGCGGGCACGATGGGGCGGCGGCCGACATAGGTCGGCGTCGCGGCCACCGGCGCGGGCTGCGCCTCTGGCTCAGGCTCAGGGGCGGGTTCGGGCTCCGGCGCAGGCTCGGGCTTGGCCGCCTTGGCGCGGGTGGGTTTGGGCTTGGCCGCAGGGGCGGGTTCGGGCGTGGGGACGGGCTGCGCTTCGGGCACCTCTTCGGCGCGGTTCGACAGGCCCAGACGATGCACCTTGCCGATCACCGCGTTGCGCGTGACCGAGCCGAGTTCCTTGGCAATCTGGCTGGCCGACTGGCCCTCGGCCCACATCCGCTTGAGCGTTTCAACGCGTTCATCGGTCCACGACATCGCAGCCTTTCCGGCGGGCCGCGCCCGCATCTTGCAAATCTGTTAAACCCTTTTTAACGGGGATCGTGTAGAACTACCCTGTCGCGACCCTGTTTTCAAGGACAAGCCATGCCAAGCTCCACCCCGATCAGCCCGCAACAGATGGGCGCGCGGCGCTTTGGGCGGGTGAACTGGCTGGGCCTGCGCACCCTTGCCGCGCGGGAGATCCGGCGTTTCATGGCGGTCTGGCAACAGACGATTTTCGCGCCTCTGATGACGGCGGGGCTGTTCATCGTGGTCTTTGCCGTGGCGCTTGGCAGCCACCGTGCCGATGTCATGGGCCTGCCATTCCTGCAATTTCTGGCGCCGGGCATATTGATGATGACGGTGATCCAGAACGCCTTCGCGAACACCTCCTCCAGCATGATTTCCGCGAAAATGCAGGGCAATATCGTCGATACGCTGATGCCGCCCTTGTCTGCGGGTGAGATTCTGGCGGGCTATCTGATCGGCGCGCTGACCCGGTCGTTGATCGTCGCCGCGGTGATCGGGCTGGGGATGGCGATTGTCGTGGGGCAGGGCGTCGCGCATCCGCTCTGGGCGCTTTGCTTTATCATTCTTGGGGCGGTGCTGATGGGCGGGCTTGGCCTTTTGGGTGCGATTGTCGCGCAAAAATTCGATCAGATGGCGGTGATGAGCAATTTCATCGTCACGCCCTTGTCGTTCCTCTCCGGCACCTTCTACTCGATCGAGGCGCTGCCGCCGGTCTTTTACGCGATCAGCCACGCGAATCCGATCTTTTATCTGATCGACGGGGCGCGTTACGCCTTTACCGGGGTCAGCGATGCCTCGCCCTGGCTGGGGCTGGCGGTCTGTCTGGCGGCTTCTATCGGGGTTTGCGGGCTGGCCTGGCACTGGCTGCGGACGGGATACCGGATGAAGCCGTGACGCCGCCGCGCACCCGGTCGCGCCAGACCAAGAGCAGCGCTCCGGCCAGCAGGACCGCCGCGCCGATCACGCTGACCCGGTCGGGCAGGACGCCAAACACCCACAGATCGAACAGCGCCGCCCAGATCAGGGTGAGATAAAAGAACGGCACCACGAAACTGGCATCATCGCGCCGCATCGCCAGCAGGTTCAGCGCCTGACCGCAGGCCATGAGCAGCCCGATCCCGATCAGCGCGGCCCATTGTTGCGGGTTGGGCTGGCTCCACACCCAGATCACGGCAAGGCAGGCGATGCCCGCGCCCATGGCGTTGTTCACCAGAAGGATTTGCAGGGGCTTTTCGCGCCCGGTCAGGCGTTTGATGAAAATCGCCTCCAGCCCCATCGCCATGGCCGCACCAAGCGCCAGCAGGGCGGCGGGCTGGATCGCGCCGGCCGGGCGCAACAGGATCACCGCTCCGCCAAGCGCGATGGCGGCGGCGGCCCAGCGGATCGGCCCGACCCTCTCGCCCAGCAGCGGAATCGCCAGCATCATGGTAAAGACCGGGCTGAGAAAACCGATTGCAGTGGCGTCGGGCAGGGGCATGGCGGCGACGGCGGCGAACATCAGCGTGATGCCGCCCCAACCGCATAGGGTCCGCGCCAGATGTGTGCGCCATGCGGGGCGGCTCACGCTCGGCCGCAGCGCCGCCGTCACCAAAGCCACGCCCAAAGCGGCAAAGACAAAGCGGCCAAAGCTGACCATCAGCGGATGGATCGGCTGGCCAAGCGCGCCGCTGCCGATTGCCTTGGCCAGCAACGTGGTCGAGGCAAAAAGCGCCGTCGCCGCGACCATCAGGGCCACGGTGACGCGCCGGTCGGGGGGTGCGCTGTCCATGCCGCGACCCTGCGCGGGCGGGCTTTCCGGGTCAAGCAGGAAAGAGGTGGGCCCAAGGCCGCAACGCTGTCACCCCGCCGGCCCGCGCAGGTTCGCACCTTGAGAAAGCCGCGCGCAGACGCGACAAATCCCTTCAGCGATCAGCGCCACGGCCCGTTGATCATCTCGATCCCGCGCGCGGTAATGTGCCAGTTAAACTCACGGTCGAAATAGATATAGTGATGATGAGGTTCTGAGAGAAACAGTTCAATTCTTTTGAGATATGACGAGCCTTCAACCCTGAATAAGCCGTTGGTTCCGGCGACATCCTTGAAATAAGGATAGCTTTCCTGCGACCAGAGCATCTCATCGCAATACATGACCGATGAGACCCAGTCGAAAACGATGGCGGCGTTATCGTCCTCTGGAAACAAAAGCCGAAGATCGCCAACAAATTGCGGCGGCAACTGCCTGGCCACGCCTTTGAACAGCAATTTCAACGATGAATAGGACTCAAAATCCTGCTTCACGATAGAAACATCAACCGCCTTTGTCATATCTGTTCGCCACCCCAATGCGCCGCCAAAGCTATCACCTCGGCTTGGCGCGTCAACATGGGCGGTTGAGGGCGGCGCCTCATGCGGTGGGGCTTTGCGCCCAAGGATAGGTTCGCATATGCCCCGGTCGCTCTATCCCGCCCGCAGGATATCCGCCGCAGCGCCCCGCACCGCGCCGCGCGGCCAGGTTCCCCCTGCGCGCAAAACCGCCGGGCCGATTCCAGGATGCGTCCTCTGGGTCGAACTGAGAGATGGCGCGATCATCCCGCCGATTTGTGATCACAGGCATCGGCATCGCGCCGGAGACCGCGCCGACCAAGGCCGCGCGGCTCAAGATCCACAAGCTGGCCCGCTGCCCGCTCGGAGAAACCACCCGGCAATCTTGGCAGGTGCTTTCTTCTGTGCCCAAATACTCACCCCCCCTCCCCCCAAACCGCGATTTCCTCTTGCGCAAACCGCCGCGCAGGCGCATCACTTGCGCCATGAACAAGCGCCACGCCCTTCGACGTTGACCTTTCGCCCCTCCGGGCTTGGCTTTGGCCTGCGTTTTTGTTCCCATCCCCCAAACCCGCAAAGGAGATCCGCGATGATTGCCCATGTCCTGCCGACCTATAACCGCGCGCCGCTGGCCTTTGTCCGAGGCGAGGGCGCATGGGCGATCACGCAGGACGGCACGCGCTATCTCGACCTTGGCGCGGGTATTGCGGTGAACGCGCTGGGTCACGCCAACCCCGAACTTGTCGCCACGCTGACCGAACAGGCGGGGCGGATCTGGCATGTCTCTAACCTTTATCAGATCCCTGAACAGGAAAAGCTGGCCGATCTGCTGGTCGCGCATAGCTTTGCCGATACGGTTTTCTTTACCAATTCCGGCACCGAGGCGGCCGAGCTCGCGATCAAGATGGTGCGCAAATATTGGGACCATGCAGGCCAGCCCGAGCGAATTGAGATCCTGACCTTCGAGGGCGCTTTTCATGGCCGCTCGACCGGCGCGATTGCGGCGGCGGGGTCTGAGAAAATGGTCAAGGGTTTCGGCCCGCTGATGCCCGGTTTCCGGCGATTGCCCTGGGGCGATCTGGACGCGCTGCGCGATGCGATCAGCCCGCGCACGGCGGCGGTGATGGTTGAGCCGATTCAGGGCGAGGGCGGCATCCGGGTGATCTCTGACGCGGATCTGCGCGCCATGCGCCAGATTTGCGACGATGCGGGCGCGCTTTTGGTGCTGGATGAGGTGCAATGCGGCATGGGCCGCACCGGGCGGCTGTTTCACCACGAATATGCGGGGATTACGCCGGATGTGATGATGGTCGCCAAGGGCATCGGCGGCGGCTTTCCCCTTGGCGCGGTTCTGGCGAGTGAGGCTGCGGCGGCGGGCATGGTCGCGGGCACGCATGGCTCAACCTATGGCGGCAACCCGCTGGCCTGTGCGGTGGGCGCCAAGGTGGCCCAGATCATCACCGCGCCGGGCTTTCTGGAGGAGGTGAACCGCAAGGCCGCGCTGCTGCGTCAGCGGCTTGAGGGACTGGTCGCCGCGCATCCCGACCTGTTTGAGGGGGTGCGCGGTGAGGGGCTGATGCTGGGTCTGAAATGCCGCACAGCGCCTGCCGATCTGGTTCGGGCGGGCTATGCCGAACATATCCTGACCGTGCCTGCCGCCGATAACACGCTGCGCCTGCTGCCGCCGCTCAACATCACCGATGAGGAGATCGCCGAGGCGGTCGCGCGGCTGGAGCGCGCGGCGGGGCGGGTCGCTCAGGGCTGAGATCAGCTCGCGGGCGGGGTGCGTGGTGCTGGTGGCCCGCCCGCGAGAGGCCCTGCGGGTCTTGGCGCCCGCTTGGACGATCCGCGCGCCTTATGCCATGGCGCGGATCAAACCTTCGTCCTGTAATGTGCCCAGCAGGGCGGTCACGTCCCCGGTCAGGCGGGCATAGTCCTGATCGGGAAACGCCTCGGCCAGAACCTCGACCAGATCATGCGCATTGCCGGGAATTTCCAGCAAAGCCCAGATGGCTGCGGCGACGGTGTTCAGCCGAAACAGCGTTGCGCCGCCATGCTGCCACAGGAAAAGCGCCTCACCCTGCCGGCGCAGCGCGACCTTTGGGGCGCGGGTGAAAACGGTGGCCGGATCGGCAGGGGCCGCGTCTTGAAGGGGCTCTTCAAGCGGGGGCAGGGCCGCGCGGATCTCGACGGCGGTGTTCACGCCCTCATGCCCGACAAAAGCCCGGCGCAAAAGCGCGACTGCGTCCTCAAGGTCGCTATAGACCAGTCGCAGGCAGATCAGCCGCTCGGCCAAGTCCCGCGCATGAGCGTAACCCTGACCGGCGGTCGCGAACTCACCCATGTTTTGCGTCAGCAGATGGTGGATGGTTTCCTCTTGCGAGACCTCATGCAAGGCGGCAGGCGCGTCTGCGCGGCGGTCCAGCACGATCAGCGCGGCCAGCGGCGCCCGGCGGCCATGCGCGGCGACAGTCGGTGCGCAGACATAGCAATATTCATCGTCATGCGGCCCGCGATAGGTGCCGACATGGGCGCGAAATACGCCCGAAACGGTCGCGGGCAAAGGCAGGCGCAGGCGCGGTGCAGCGCCAAGCGCCATCCCGTTGCCGTCGGCATCCAAAGGCAGGATATCGTCGCAATAGGTGATCAGGTCGGTCTCAGCCGTGATCCGCGCCATCAGCGTGGATTTGCCCGCATGGGCGTGGCCGGTCAGCGCGATCAGCCGCCCGCCAGTCTCAAACGCGCCGCAATGAAGCACAGGCAGGCCGGGGCGGGCGTCGAAGAAGGCCTCGGAAATATCGGCCAGAACGGCGCAGACCGCGCTGGCTGCGGGCAGGTTTTGGAACGGTTCGTCCAGCCAGGGGGAGGCGACGGTGAATGTCGCGCCGTCCCGGGTGACGGTTGAGACGGGTTCTGCGCGCGCCTTTGTCGTTTTCTGGTGGGGCCAGCCATGAAGCACCCGACGCAGACCTTCGCCGACCTGTGCGGCGCGTTCCAGTCGGACGGGACCGGAGAGGCCCTCGAACTGAAGGAACTGGGTGTTGGTGATCTGGGCGGCAAAGCTCATGGCTGGCTCCTTTTTTGGCGTTGGTCAGCGGCTTTTACCGGCGACGACGCGGACGCGAGGGGCGCGAGATCTTGCGGCGCGGACGGCGACGCTGTTGCACCGGCGCGCGGCGGCGCGGGCGCGACGGGCGCGAGACCTTGCGGCGGCGGCGCGGGGCGGCCTCGGCGGTATCGACCCCGATCAATGCGGGTGCGACATAGGCCGCGCCTGCGGCCAGGCCGATCTTGGCAAGCAAACCACGGCGGGAGATTTGCGGCGCGTCATTGTTGTCTTTATCGCTCATTTTTTTCTTGTCCTCGTTGTGATGCTGCATGGTCCGTTGCGACCATGCAGGGATTACGGAACAAGGCGCCGGGCTATTCCCGGCAATGGTGCAAAAAATTTGGGCCGTTGCGCGGTGGGTATTTTTGTGATGAAGAAACAATGGGTTGTGATGTGAAAAAAGGCGGCGCTTTGGGGGCGCCGCCTTTGTTTTTGGGGTTTTGCGGCCCGGTCAGGCCGGGGCGGGGGCCGCGCGATGGCGGTTCTGCGCCCAGTTCAGGCCCAGTATGCCAAGCAGGCCGATCGTGCCGATGATCTCGACCGTGAGGTCAGGCCAGAACAGCGCCACGATCAGCGGCACGCAGAGGATGCGCCACAGCCAGTTCATCGGCCCGAACAGCCAGCCATCCAGAACCGCCGCAAAGGCCACCAACCCCAATATCGCGATGAACCCCGTGAACAGCACATAAGGCAGCGGGCCGCCCATGATGATTTCCGGGTTGAACACGAAAAAGCAGGGAATGAGATACAGGCCCTTGGCATATTTCCACGCCTGAAAGCTGGTCTTCATCGGGTCCGCCTTCGCCAATGCCGCCCCCGCAAAGGCGGCAAGCGCAATGGGCGGTGTGACGTTACTGTCCTGCGAATACCAGAACACGACCAGATGCGCGATCAGCAGCGGAATGCCGAACTCGGTCTCAAGCGCGGGGCCGACCAGAACGATCAGCACGATATAGGAGGCCGTCACCGGCAGGCCCAAGCCGATGATCAGTGAGGCAATCAGGATCAGCAACAGCGCCAGAACAAGGTTGCCGCCCGACCATGACAGCATCAGCGATGAGAATTTCAGGCCAAGCCCGGTCAGACCGACCACGCCCACGATAATGCCCGCCGCCGCACAGGCGACCGAGACCGAGACCGCGTTGCGCGCGCCCAGCTCCAGCGATTCCCAGATGACCAGAAAACCGCGCATGAGCGACTGTTTGATCCGCTCGCCGGTCAGCGGCCCGTCCTTGAACAGGTGCCAGACCCCGCGCATCGCCGCGACCGCCACGACGGAGACGATGGCCCAGAAGCCCACCCGCATCGGTGAAATGTTCTGGAACAGCATGAACATCAGCACGCCCAGCGGTAGCAGGAACTGCCAGCCGTCTTTAAGCACATCGCGCACTTTAGGCAGGTCTTTGGCGGGCAGCCCCGCCATGCCCGCCTTCATCGCGGCCAGATGAACGAAGAGGTAAACGGTGCCAAGGTAAAGGATGGCCGGGAAGACCGAGACCTTGACGATCTCGACATAAGGCACGTTGGTATATTGTGAGATGAGAAAGGCGCCTGCGCCCATCAGAGGCGGGGTGATCTGACCGCCGGTTGAGGCGGCGGCCTCGATCCCGCCCGCCTGTTCGGGCTTGTAGCCAAGCCGCTTCATCAGCGGGATGGTCAGCGCGCCGGTGGTCACCACGTTCGCAATGGCCGAGCCGGAAATCGACCCCATCCCCGCCGAGGCGATGACGGCGGCCTTGGCCGGACCGCCCGCCTTGCGCCCGGTCAGCGCGAAGGCGATGTCGATAAAGAACTTACCCGCGCCGGTCTTTTCCAGAAACGCGCCGAACAGCACGAACATGAACACGAATGTCGCGGCCACGCCCAAGGGCAGGCCAAAGATCCCCTCTTGGCCAAGGTAAAGCAGGCCGACCAGACGTTCCACATCTGCGCCGCGATGGCCAAGGATGCCGGGCATCCATTCGCCCAGCCATGGCAGCGCGCCCCTTGGCCCGGCCAATGCGTAAACGATCATGACGGCGGCGATGATGGTCATGGCCTTGCCCACCGCGCGGCGGCTGGCCTCAAGCAGAACCACGATGCAGATGATGCCCATGATGATATCGGTCTGCGACCACCAGCCCGCGCGTGAGACAATCGCATCCAGATTGATGAAGATATAGGCCGCGCTGGCCACCCCCGCCGCAATCAGCGACAGATCGACGAGCCAGGCCAGCACGCCGCGCGGGCGCGTCCCGGTCAGCGGATAAAGCAGAAAGATCAGCGCAAAGACAAAGCCCAGATGCGCCGAGCGCTGATAGAACAGCCCCAGCGGGCGCACCCCTGCCGCATAAAGCTGGAACAGCGACAGGCCCACCGCCAGCAGGGCAATCGCCCATAGCGCGATGCGCGGTTGTATCGCGTCCGCTGCGGCGGCGTCCTTGGCCATCGCGGCGGCCCGCGCCTCGGCTTCGGCCTGAGCGATCTCCATATCGCTTTTGGCGGTTTCTGACATGGAACGGCTTCCTCCTCGTTGGCGCCCGCTTTGGCACGGGTCGGGTCGTTTTTATGTTTTATCGGTCCTGGGTGACGCTCTGTCTATGCGTTTCGTCCACCAGAACCAGATTGATCCTTGATGCATGGGGGGCGAGCCGCCAGATCGGCACCACCCCCGCCGCGCCGCGCAATTCCTGCGCGACATGGGGGGCGGCAACGCGTAGGGACAGGCGGTTGCCGGGCAGGGTCTCGTCGATCTGGTCGATCAGATAGCCGCCCGCGACCGCGCGGGGCTGGCCGCGACCGGGGATCTCACCCAGACCGGCCGCGTAATCATGCAGGAAACTGGCCGCCAGTGTCAGCCGCCCGGCGCGGTTCTCGAAACAGTCAGCGACCGCGCCGCCGGTGACCGAGTGGAACCAGTGCAGGCAGATGCGCGCGCCTTGGGGCATGGCCAGCGCGGCAAGCCTTTCGCCCTCCATGACCACCTCAAGCCGCGGGGCGGGCAGATCGACCTGCCACGCCGCCGCCCCCTGCGCCATGCCCAAGCCAAGACCAAGCGCGACGGCGAACGCGCGGCCCGGCCTGTCTTTTGTCGGCAAATATCCTCGGGGGGAGGCCCGCAGGGCCGGGGGGCAGACGGCCCCCTTCCGCCGCGCAAGGCAGGCGCAGAAAAAAGCCGCGCCCGGACAGGCGCGGCTGATATTGGCGGCAATCCGGCGCATCAGGGGCGCTGATGGTCCTGAATCTCGGCGCCGATCTCTTCCAGATAGCGGATCGTGCCGGGATGGAACGGGATCGGGGTCGAGGTGGTCGAGAACTCAACCGTCATGTCCTTGGCCGCCGGATGGGTCGAGATCAGGAAATCCGTGTTCTCATACATCATCTTGGTGATCTCATAAGCCAGCTCTTCGGGCATATCCTCATTCACGATCAGCACGTTGGGCGTGGCGATGGTGGCCACATCCTCAGCCACGCCGTCATAGGTGCCCGCCACCAGCGTATAGGCGGCAAAGGTCGGCTCGACCTCAAGCGCGGCGTTGATCTGATCCTCGGTCAGATTGACGAACTGGATGGTCCGGGTCGCGGCCAGGTTCATGATCGAGGAAGTGGGCGGCCCCACGCTCCAGAAACCGGCGACGACATCGCCATCGCGCAGCGCATCGGCAGTTTCGTTGAAGTTCAGCCGCTCGGGCGTGATGTCACTATAGGTGATGCCGTTCGCCTCAAGGATCTGGCGGGCGCTGATCTCGGTGCCCGAACCCGGCGCGCCGACCGAGATGCGCTTGCCGCGCAGATCGTCAAGCGAGCTGATGCCGGTGCCCTCGACCGTCACAAGCTGCACCGCATTGGGATAGATCGAGGCCAGCGCGCGCAGATTGGTGACCGGGCGGCCTTCAAAATCATTGGTGCCGTTATAGGCCTGATAAACCGTGTCGGCCAAGGCGAAGGCGATGTCGCTGTTGTCGCGCGCGATCAGGGCGACATTCTCGACCGAGGCGCCGGTGACCTCGGCAGAGGCGGAATAGCCCTCGATATTGCGGTTGATCAGCTCAGCCAGACCGCCGCCCAGCGGAAAGTAAACCCCGCCCGTGCCGCCGGTCGCGATGGACAGTTCCTCGGCGCTTGCCGCGACAGGTGCGGCGATGGCCGCGACGGCGGCGAGTGCCGCCATCTTGCGAATTGCGTTCATGTTGTTTTCTCCCTGTTTTGCCACGGTCGCGCTGTGCAGCGCTTGCGGCATCAGGGGAACGATAGCCAGCCGGTGCCCATGGCGCAACCCGCAGGCGGCGCGGGGTCGGTTGTATAAAAGAGCAAGGCGCGGGTTGCGATTGCGGGTGCCTCCGGCGGGGATATTGGGGGACAGAAGACGAGGGGGGCCTGTTTGGTTCGCGAAGGCGGCTCCGGTCGGGCTGCGATTTCTTCGGGCGCGCGGCTTTGCGGTGGGGTGGTTTGGCTGAAGCCGCGCTTCCGGTGCAGCGCGCAAGCGGGATCATTGCCGTCACGCGCTTTTTTGCAGGAATGCGGCAAGGCCCGCGCCTTTATACAGGACAGCACACTCGGTTTTGAGTGAAGCTGCGCTCGGCGCTCGCCGGATCACTCCGTTAGGCGCGGTTGAGTAAGGGCTCGGCGATACCTGGCCCTTTGGGGCCAGATGTGCGGGCGGTTTGGGTGACGCCCTCGTGTAGCGTGCAGGCCGGGTCGTTACTGTCACGTGTTTTTGCGCAGGAATGCGGCAGAGCCGCGCCTTTATGAGCGGACGGCGCGCCGGGCTTTGGGTGGCTTGACGCAGAGATGCGGCAAGGCTCGCGCCTTATGAACAGGCGCCGCGCGGGGCTTGGGGGAAGTCGCGCCTGGTGGCGGGCATGGGCCGGATCGTTGCCGTCAGGCGCGCTTACGCGGGGACGAGACCTTTGCCCTTTACGGGGGCGAGGCTTCGCTCGGCCTTTTGGCGCGATTTGGTGAAGCTGCGCTATGCGCAGGCCGGGTCGCATTCATCAGCCGCGCTTGCGGGGGCGGATTGAGAGACCTGCGGCCTTGTCACGCAGCTTCCCGGCAGCGGTGCAAGCGCCCGCCTCAGGCGAGGCCGCGTTGACCCATGTTGAGGAACTTCTCGCGCCGCGTGCGGATCAGGGTTGCGGCGTCCTTGCCGGAGAGCTCATCCAGCATCGCCGCGATGGCCTCACCCACCGCGCCAATCGCCGCCTGCGAGTCGCGCTGGGCGCCGCCGGTCGGCTCGGTGATGATGCGGTCGATCACGCCCAGACGGTGCAGATCTTGCGCGGTCAGGCGCAGCGCCTCGGCGGCCTCGCGCATCTTTTCGGCGTCTTTCCACAGGATCGAGGCGCAACCCTCGGGCGAGATCACCGAATAGATCGAATGCTCCAGCATCGCGATGCGGTTCGCCGTCGCGAAGGCCACCGCCCCGCCCGAGCCGCCCTCGCCGATAATCACCGACACAAGCGGCACACCGATTTGCAGACATTTCTCGGTCGAACGCGCAATCGCCTCGCTTTGGCCGCGTTCCTCGGCGCCCTTGCCGGGATAGGCGCCGGGCGTGTCCACAAGCGTAATCACCGGCAGGCGGAAACGGTCGGCCATATCCATCAGCCGGATCGCCTTGCGATAGCCCTCGGGTCGGGCCATGCCGAAATTATGGGTGATGCGCGACTTGGTGTCATGGCCCTTTTCATGGCCGATCACAACGCAGGGCTGGTCGTTGAACCGTGCCAGCCCGCCCATGACCGCGTGATCGTCACCGAAGGCGCGGTCGCCCGCAAGCGGCGTGTATTCGGAAAACAGCGCGTCGATATAGGCGCGGCAATGCGGGCGCTGGGGGTGGCGGGCCACAAGGGTTTTGCGCCACGGGTCAAGATTCGCATAAAGGTCGCGCAGCAGGGTGCTGGCCTTGGCGTCAAGCTGGGCCGCCTCTTTTTCGACATCGACGCCCTCGCCGCTGCGGGCCATGGCGCGTAGCTCGGCCGCTTTGCCTTCGATGTCGGCCAGAGGCTTTTCAAAATCGAGATAGGTCATGCGGGTCTCCGTCGGTTCGCGCCTTATATGCGTTGGACAGGCGGCGATTGCAACGCGGCAGACAAGCCCCTATCTGTTTGGGCATGAAAATACCGTTCCTTCACCGCGCCCCCCGGGTGGCCGTGCTGCGCCTGCATGGCGTCATTGCCGCGCATGGCCGGGGCGCGCTATCCGATGCAGCACTTGCGCCCATGATCGAGCGTGCTTTTGCCCGCCGCCGCAACCTGCGCGCGGTGGCGATGGTCATCAACTCACCCGGCGGCTCGCCGGTGCAGTCGAGCCTGATTGCCAGCCGCATCCGCCGTCTGGCCGACCGCCATGAGATCCCCGTTCACGCCTTTGTCGAGGACGTGGCGGGCTCGGGCGGCTATTGGCTGGCGACGGCTGCGGATCAGATCTGGTGCGATCCGGCCTCGATTCTCGGCTCGATCGGTGTCGTCTCGGCGGGGTTCGGCTTTCATGAGCTGCTGGAGCGGCACGGGGTCGAGCGGCGGCTTTATACCGCCGGTCAGTCGAAATCGCTGCTGGATCCGTTCAAGCCCGAGCGCCCCGAGGATGTCGCCCGCCTGCGCGCCATTCTGGAACCCATGCATGTGATCTTCAAAGAGCAGGTGCGGACCCGGCGCGGGGCGCGACTGGCGAAAGATCGCGACCTTTTCACCGGCGATATCTGGATCGGGCAACAGGCCGTCGATCTTGGCTTGGCGGATGGCATCGCCCATCTGCAACCCAAGATGCGCGCGCTTTATGGCGATGATATCCGCTTCAGCGTTTACGGCGTCCGCCAGCCCTTCCTGCGCCGTCTGGGCCTGTCCGCCGAGGCGGTGATCGACGCCGCCGAAGAGGCCGCGGCATTCGCCCGTTTCGGAGCGCAAAGATGAGCATCAAGACCGTTCTTTTCGTCATTTTCTTCATCTGCCTGCTGGCCTTTCTGGCCGGGCCAAAGTTTCGCGGCGTGATGGCCCGCCTGCTGGGATGGAAGCGCAATGGGCGCTGAGAGCTATGCTTTCGCCGCCGATCTGGGCCTGATCGTCGCGGGGCTGGTCCTGCTGGTTCTGGGCGGGGAACAGCTTGTGCGCGGCGCGGTGGCGCTGGCGCTGCGGTTGGGCATCGCGCCGGTGATCGTGGGGCTGACGGTGGTGGCCTTCGGCACCTCTGCGCCCGAGATGATCGTGTCGGTCAACGCGGCGCTGCGGGGCTCACCCGGTATCGCGTTGGGCAATGTGGTCGGCTCGAATATCGCGAATGTGCTGGTTATTCTGGGGCTGACCGCGCTGATCGCGCCAATTGCGACGCAGGGGCGCGGGTTCCGGTCAAGCTGGTTCTATATGGTCGCGGCCTCGGTGCTGCTGATCGTGCTGTGCCTGCTTGGCCCGCTGCATTTCTGGCATGGCGTGGTGCTGCTGGCGGGCATGGCTTTGGTGTTGTCGGCGCAGATCGGCCAAGCGCGGCGCTATGGCAGTGATGATGCGCCCGAGGACGGGGCAGGCCGGATCAGCGGCGCGCGCATCGCGCTGTTGCTGGCGGTGGGTCTTGTCCTTTTGCCGCTGGGCGCGCGGCTGCTGGTGAGTGGCGCGACCGATATCGCGCGCGGCTTTGGCATCAGCGAGGCGGTGATCGGGCTGACGCTGGTCGCGCTTGGCACCTCATTGCCGGAACTGGCGGCCTCGGTCGTGGCGGCGCGGCGCGGACAGTCAGGAATTGCGCTGGGCAATGTGATCGGCTCGAACATTTTCAACATTCTGGCGATCATGGGCATCACCTCATTCTTCGGCCCGCTGCATGTCCCGCCTGAGATGATGCGCTTTGACCTGTGGCTGATGCTGGCCTGCGCCGTCGTCATCGCGCCCTTCCTGTTCACGGGCCGCCGGATCGGACGGGTCGCGGGCGGCGCGCTGCTGGCGGCTTACGCGATCTATGTCGGGTATCTGCTGATATGAGCGTGGCTTTGGTGACCGGGGCCGCGCGGCGGCTGGGGCGCGCGATGGCGCTGGAGCTGGCGGCGCAGGGCCATGATGTGGCGATCCACTATCACGGCTCAAAGGATGAGGCCGAACGGACCGCCGCCGATTGTCGCAAGGCGGGGGTGCGGGCGGCGATCTTCAACGCCAACCTGCTGGATCTGGACCAGACCGAGATGCTGATGGCGCGGGTCGTGGACGGGCTGGGGCAGGTCTCGGTTCTGGTGAACAATGCCTCGATCTTTGATTACGACAATATGCGCACGGCCAGCCGGGAAAGCTGGGACCGTCATATCGGCTCAAACCTGCGCGCGCCCTTTGTTCTGTCGCAGGCATTCGCGCTGCAAGCCCCCAAGGCCGACCGCAGCGGGGATGAGCCGGTCGCGGGCGGGCTGATCGTCAATATGGTCGATCAGCGCGTGCTGAAACCCACGCCCGAATTCATCACCTATTCGCTGGCAAAGGCCGCGCTTTGGGATCTGACCCGGACCATGGCGCAGGCTCTGGCCCCCGATATTCGGGTGAACGCGATTGGTCCCGGCCCGACCATGCAGGGCGCGCGCCAGTCCGCCGATCATTTCGCCCGCCAACGCGCCGCCACCATTCTGGAACGCGGCGCGGATGGCGCGGATATCCGCGCGGCGCTGGCCTATCTGCTTTCAGCGCGGGCGGTGACGGGGCAGTTGATCTGCGTTGACGGGGGGCAGCATCTGGGCTGGAAAACCCCCGATATTCTGGGGGTCGAGTAGGTCTTGCACGACAAGCCCGCGTCAATTTGTCCACCGTTCACACGAAGTTAACGAAACCGTCATGAATCTGGCAGGGTTTTCATAGGCTTGTCGCAAGCTCATAAAATAATGTGGAATATCAACGGGATAATTTATTGCCTAAAAATTGGGCAAATGAAGGAAACCCCTTGATTTGCGCGCTGCGGACATGGCCCAAGGAACTCACCCACAGAGTTATCCACAGATTCCGTGGATAGGATCGGGGTTGCAGCCGCGCCCCAAAACTTGCAGCCCAAGGGCAGAATCACCTTCTGAATGACATGACCGACCGCAGCGATTCCCCCGACCAACCAAAGCCCGCAGGCCGCGCGGTCATTGCGGGCTATCTGCGCCATCTGGAGACCAGCCCCGGCGTTTACCGGATGCTGGATGCGCAGGGCGCGGTTCTGTATGTCGGCAAGGCGCGCAACCTGCGCGCGCGGGTCTCGAACTATGCGCGCGAGACCGGCCACACCGCCCGCATCGCCCGCATGATCCGCGAGACATGCAGCATGATGTTCCTGACCACACGCTCGGAAACCGAGGCGCTGTTGCTGGAACAGAATCTCATCAAGCAGTTGAAGCCGCGCTATAACGTGCTGCTGCGCGACGACAAATCCCTGCCGAATATCCTTGTGGCCAAGTCGCACCCTTTCCCGCAGATCAAGAAGCATCGCGGCGCGAAGTCCGAAAAGGGCGACTATTACGGCCCTTTCGCCAGTGCGGGGGCGGTGAACCGCACGTTGAACCAGTTGCAGCGCGTGTTCCTGCTGCGCAACTGCACCGATGCGGTGTTCGAATCGCGGACGCGGCCTTGCCTGCTCTATCAGATCAAGCGGTGCAGCGCGCCCTGTGTGGGCCGGGTGAGCGAGGCCGAATATGGCGCCCTTGTCGCGGATGCCGAGCAGTTCCTGCGCGGCAAGACCACCGCGATTCAGGCCAGCCTTGCCGCCGAGATGGCGGCCGCATCCGAGGCGATGGAATACGAACGCGCCGCCGCCCTGCGCGACCGCATCGCGGCGCTTACCTCGGTGCAGTCGGTGCAGGCGATCAATCCTCGCGCGGTGCCCGAGGCGGACATCATCGCGCTCCATATGGAAAGCGGGCAGGCCTGCGTTCAGGTGTTTTTCATTCGCGGCAACCAGAACTGGGGCAACCGCGATTTCTATCCGCGTCTGGGCGGGGCCGAATCGCCCGATGAGGTGATGGAGGCGTTTCTGGCCCAGTTCTACGACAACAAGGTGCCGCCGCCGCTGATCCTGCTGAGCCACGGGATCGAGGATGTCGAACCGATGGTCGAATTGCTGTCCGACCGGGCGGGCCGCAAGGTCACGCTGAGCGTCCCGCAGCGGGGCGAAAAGGCCGATCTGGTTGAGAACGCGCTGCGCAATGCGCGCGAATCGCTGGCCCGCCGCATGTCCGAAAGCGCGGCTCAGGCGCGGCTGCTGGAGGGGCTGGCCGAGGCCTTCGATCTGCCCGGCCCGCCCCGCCGGATCGAGGTTTACGACAACAGCCATATTCAGGGCAGCAACGCCGTGGGCGGCATGATCGTGGCCGGACCCGAGGGGTTCATCAAAAGCCAGTATCGCAAGTTCAACATCAAGGGCACCGAGATCACGCCGGGCGACGATTTCGGCATGATGAAAGAGGTTCTGACCCGCCGCTTTACCCGCCTGCTGAAGGAAGACCCCGACCGGCAGGGCGAGACATGGCCGGACCTGTTGTTGATCGACGGCGGCGCGGGGCAGGTCTCGGCGGTGGCGGAGATCATGGCTGAACTGGGGCTGGATGATGTGCCGGTGGTGGGGGTGGCCAAGGGCGTGGACCGCGACCACGGCAAAGAGGAATTCCACCGCCCCGGCACCCGCCCCTTCGCGCTGCGCATGAACGATCCGGTCCTCTATTTCGTGCAGCGCCTGCGCGACGAGGCCCACCGCTGGGCCATCGGCACCCACCGCGCGCGGCGCGCCAAGGCGCTGACCGCCTCGCCTCTGGATGAGGTCGCAGGCATCGGCGCGGCCCGCAAACGCGCGCTGCTGGCGCATTTCGGCTCGGCCAAGGCGGTGAGCCGCGCGGCTGTGGCGGATTTGATGGCGGTGGACGGCATCAGCGAGGCACTGGCGCAGGCGATTTATGATCGGTTTAATGGGTAGGGGTGGGGGCTGAGGAGAATTGGGAAGTGTTGAGTCGGCCCGAACGCTCGCTCATAACGAAGCTGCCTCGTGCAGCTATGCAATGCCCGGGCTTGATCTCATGCAGACAGACTGCCCATGAATTGGGTCAGCGTGGCGCAGGCGTTTTATGCTGGGTTCGATGGGTGGGTGTAAAAGGGTGAAGGCGAAGGCAAGGGCGCGGCGTTAGTGGATTGGGCAGTGGGGAGAGCTTGATCCGGGCCGAACCTGGGTCGCATGGCGGGGCTCCTTCGAACAGCAATGCGATGCCTGTCAGCACACGCGGCCCCGATCTCATCAAAGCAGACCGGCTCGTGCCAAGCGCATCATTGCGGCGCGGGCGGTTTATTGTCGGTAATGGGTGGTCATATCGGGCGCTTGGGTGAAGGTGGAGGCATGGGCGCGGATCTGGCGGCGGGGCGGTCTTGATCCAGTCCGAATGCATTTTCCATAGCGAAGCTGTCTCGCGCAGCAATGCGATGCCTGTCAGCATAGGCGGCCCCGATCTCACCAAATCATACCGCCCGGGCGAACCGCATCAGCGTGGCGCGGGCGGTTTATTGTCGGTTTGATGGGCGGGCTGTGTTAGGCTCGCGCTCGGGCGCTGCGGAGTTTGTTCCATGATGAAATTGATTGCTGCGGCGATGTTCACTCTGACGGCGGGCGGGGCGTTGGCCGATCCGCAACAGACCATGCGTGAAGATGGCAGC
Organism: Paracoccus sp. (in: a-proteobacteria); assembly: GCA_030538425.1. Classification (GTDB taxonomy): domain Bacteria; phylum Pseudomonadota; class Alphaproteobacteria; order Rhodobacterales; family Rhodobacteraceae; genus Paracoccus. The sequence goes on from JAUNTZ010000021.1 coordinate 27,661, forward strand.
GTGATTGACTGGGCGCTTGATTTGTCTGACGGCGCGCCTGAGGGGTTGATCGTTCTTGCGCAGGGCTCGGGCTGTCAGCCCACAGCGCAGAGCGCCAATCTGGATGCGATCCGCGCGGCTTTTCCGGGGTTTGCCGCGCTGCGGGTTGAGAAATACGGGGTCGCCCCCGACGACAATCCGACCGATGACCACAGCGATTGCAGCCCGGCCTATTACGAAGGCTTTACCAGTTCCGGGCGGTTGGAGGATTATCTGGCGGCGCTGGCCCGGCTTGAGAGCGCGGATTGGTGGAATGGCCGGCTGATCGTGGCGGGCGGCTCATCCGGGGGTGAGATGGTCGCGCGAATCGCGGCGCGGCGCAAGATTGATGCCGGTGTGATGATCTCATCGGCGCGCGGGGTCAGCTTTGGCGAGATGGTCCGCGCCTCGATCATGGCCGAGATGGCGCGTCACAACGTCCCGCCCGAAGAATGGCCGCCCGTGGATGAGGTGTTCGAGCGCGCCCGCGCCAATCCCGACAGCGGCGAGATCTGGGCCGGGCATGGGGCGCGGTTCTGGGCCGATGCGATAGATTATCGCGCGATGGACGATCTGCTGGCCAGCGATGCGCCGTTGCTGCTGATACAGGGTGGGCGTGATGCGGGCACACCGGTCGCGCAGGCGCGCGCGGTTGCCGATGGCTTTGCCGAGGCCGGGCGCGGCAACCTGACTTATTGGGAATATCCCGCGCTGGATCATGGGTTGGCCGATCCCGAGGGACGGTCGCATCTGGCGGAGGTGCTGGCGATGGCGGCGTTTTGGGTGGCGGCTCAGCCCGCCAGATAACGCAGCCGGTCCAGCGCGCCTTGCAGGATATAGCCCGCCGCGACCTGGTCGATGACCTCGGCGCGGCGGCGGCGGGAGGTGTCGGCTTCCAGCAAGGCGCGCTCGGCGGCGACGGTGGAGAGGCGCTCATCCCAGAAGGTGATGGGCAGATCGGTCAGGCGCGACAGGTTGCGGGCGAAGGCGCGGGTGGATTGGGCGCGTGGGCCCTCGCTGCCATCCATGTTGCGCGGCAGGCCAAGGACCAGACCGGCAAGGCCGCGCTCAGCAACAATCGCCAGCAAGGCCTTCGCGTCCAGCGTGAACTTTTCACGCCGGATCACGGTGATCGGCGAGGCCACCTGACGCAGCCCGTCGCTGACTGCCACGCCGATGGTCTTGGTGCCCAGATCAAGCCCGGCAATCGCGCCCGCGCGGGGCAGGGCGGCGGCGAAATCGGCGATATCCTCAAGGATCACGGCGCGGCGCCCTCGGGCACGCTCAGCCCGGCCTGCGCTGCGGCGCGGTTGATCGTGGCCAGCATCTCGGGATGGGTTGCGAAACGCTGCTGCGCCTCATCAAGGATCAGCTGCGCCTGCCCGGTATTGCCCAGAACGGCATGGGCCGAGATCAGCCGCGCCCATTCTTCGGGACTGCCGCCCTCAGTTGCAAGGCGCTCTTCAAGCCGCCGGACCATGCCGCCGATCATCGCGCTGCGCTCTGATTCGCTCATATCGGCGGCTGCGGCCATCATCTCGGCATCGGGACCGGCCATGGCTGCGCCCCCTTCGGCGGGCGGCACATAGTTCGGACGTCCGGCCAGCCAGGCCAGATCCTGAATGACCGGGCGGATATCGCGATTCCAGGGCGCGTCATCGGGCCCCTCGGCCAGAAGCCCGGCCCAGATCGGGAAGGCGCGGTCCTCGCGCCCGTTTTGCGCATGAAGCAGACCCGCAACATAGCGCGCCTGCGGGTTTGACGGATCAAGCCGCAGCGCCATGGCCGCGTGACGCTCAGCCTCCGGGGTCACGACGCCGCCTGCCGCGTCCAGCATCAGGACCGAGAGCATCGCGTGATCCTCGGCACTGGCTTCGGCGCCGGTGACCTCAACCAGATGGGCCTGAGCGGTGCGGGCGGCGACCGAATTGCCAAGCCGCGCCTCATGGAAGGCCAGCAGGCGCAGCCCTTGAGGATCGTCCGGGTTGCGGGTGACGGCCTCGCGCAGCTGTTCGATCAACGTGGCATATTGCGGGTCCTCGGGCAGGCGCGGCATGGCGCCCGCCTCGGCGCGGGCGGCGGTGACTTGCGCCTCAGCCTCAGCCTCAGCCTGAGTGGGTCGGGCGTCATAGCTGGCCTGAGCGGCGGCAAGCCGCGCGGCAAGGGGCTGATCGGGCATCGAGGGCACGCCGACCCAAGCATAAACACCGATGGCCGCAGCCACCGTCACCGCCAGAACCGCGCTTGCGGCCAGCATATGCCGCCCGCCGCTGGCCGTGCCGCCAGAGGCGCTCAGCTTGCGGTCGGCGTCCAGCACCTTGCGCCCGATCTCAGTGCGCAGCCGCGCGGCATCATCGGCGGTGATGATCCCGCGCGCCAGGTCGCGTTCCACCTCGGCCAGCTGGTCGCGATAGACTTGCAGGTCATAGGCGGCGGCAGGCTGCATCTGGACCTCACCCGCCCGCCGGAACGGTGCCATGATGGCCAGCACAACAACCGCCGTCACAGCGGCAAGGATCAGCCAGAACATGATGCCCCCTTATCGTTCGGCGCGTCTTGGCGGCCTGTCTATCGGGTTTGGCGCCGCAGCGTAACCCCGCCGGACAATCGGTCGCACAAGCGCGGAACCCTCTGTCCGCGCCGGGGTTATATCAGCGGAACCCCGATCAGGGCTTTTCCGCGGCATCACGACGTGGAACAACAGGCCCGAATGAAACGCCGCCAGAACAGGAGACTGACATGGCCTTCACGCTTCCCGACCTTCCTTATGCCCATGATGCGCTTGCCGATGCAGGCATGTCGAAAGAGACGCTGGAATACCACCATGACAAGCACCACAAAGCCTATGTGGACAAGCTGAATGAGCTTATCGAAGGCACCGAGTGGGAAGGCAAGTCGCTGGAAGACATCGTCAAAGGCACCTATGAAAAGGGTGCGGTGGCGCAAAGCGGCATCTTCAACAACGCCTCGCAGCACTGGAACCATGCGCAGTTCTGGGAAATGATGGGCCCCGACAACAACGCCATGCCGTCCGAGCTGGAGGCCGCGATCAAGGACTCCTTCGGTTCGGTCGATGATTTCAAGAAGAAATTCGCCGAGGCGGGCGGTGGCCAGTTCGGTTCCGGCTGGGCCTGGCTGGTCAAGAACGCCGATGGCGGGCTTGAGGTGACCAAGACCGAGAACGGCGTGAACCCGCTGTGCTTTGGTCAGACCGCGCTTCTGGGCTGCGATGTGTGGGAGCACTCCTACTATATCGACTTCCGCAACGCGCGCCCGAAATATCTGGAGAACTTCCTCGACAAGCTGGTGAACTGGGAAAACGTCGCCAGCCGGATGTGATCCGGGTTTGATTGTTGTGACGAGGGCCCGCCTCTGTGAAGGGGCGGGTCTTTTTGTTTGGTGGGGCGTCGTCAACAAGACGCGGACAGTTGCGACAACAGCGCAATCGGCACACTCATCGCCAGCCCCTCCGCGAGGGCGCGGTGCGTTCGGCTCACTAACACGATGCAGGCGGCCGGCCTGCACCACAGCGCAATCCCGACGCTCACCGCCAGCCCCTCGAACACCATCACGATAACGTGAGCCCACCCTTCGCCTCATCGCCCCCGCCGCGCGCCATTGCGCCCGGTGCCGATCCGGTCGATGCTGGCGGCCTCAAGCCAAGGGGCGGCCATGACCGAGACCGAAAAAGGCGTTCTGGCGATGATCGGCGTCTGCACGGTCTGGGGCCTGTCACCGATTTTCTACGGCTGGCTCAGCCATGTGCCGGCGGGTGAGGTGCTGGCGCATCGGACCTTGTGGTCGGTCGCGCTGTTTGCGCTTTATCTCGGGATGCGCGGGCGGCTGGGAGAGCTTAGCGCAGCCGTCACCGGGCCGCAGGCGGGGCGCTTGATGCTGGCCGCGCTGCTGATTTCAATGAACTGGGGTGTGTTCATCTGGTCGGTGCAGGCGAACCGGGTCGTTGAATCCTCGATCGGCTATTACATCTTTCCGCTTGTATCGGTCGCGCTTGGCATCGCCGTTCTGGGTGAGCGTGTCAGTCGCGCGCAGGGCTTCGCGCTGATGCTGGCTGCGGCTGCGGTGGTGGTGCTGACCCTTGGGCTGGGCGCGGCGCCATGGGTCTCGCTGGCTCTGGCCTTTTCTTTCGGGTTTTACGGTCTGGTCAAGAAAAGGCTTGAGACAGGCGCGGTCATCTCGGTTGCCGCCGAGGTCGTGCTGCTGGCGCCCTTTGCCGCGCTGTGGCTGGCTTTTGTGCATGTCAGCGCCGCCACCGGCGGGTTTTTCGGGCGTGACCTTGGAACAAGCCTGCTGCTGATCGCCTCGGGGGCGATTACCGCAATTCCGCTGATCCTCTTCGCCTATGGTGCAAGGCGGATCAGCATGACCAGTTCGGGCCTGTTGTTCTATCTCAACCCGACGCTTCAGTTTCTGGTCGCGGTGATGTGGTTCGGCCAGCCGGTCACGCGCTGGCATGTGATTGTCTATGCGATGATCTGGACCGCGCTTGCCATCTACACCACCACGCTTTGGCGCGCCCGTCGCGCGACTTCACCTGACAGCGAGCGCGGATAGCCGGTTCTTGTTCCCAAGCCCGCATTCGCTATAAGGGATGCCAAGGCAAGAAGCAGGATAACATGAGCCACGATTCCGACCGTTTCATCAGCGAAGTCACCGAAGAAATGCGCCGCGAGCGTATGGGCACGTTCCTGCGCAAATATGGCTGGATCGGGATCCTGCTGGTGCTTGTCGTCGTGGGCGGCACCGCCTGGCGCGAATATAGCAATATCCGGGCGAATAATGCGGCGCAGGCTTGGGGCGATGCGGTGCTGTCGGCGATGGAACAGCCGGAGCCGGAGGCGGCGCTGATGGCGGTCGATCCGCAGGGCTCGGACACGCGCGCGGCGCTGTCGGGCCTGTTGGCGGCCAGTGTCGCGGTGCAGCGCGATGCGGATGCCGATGTGGCACCGATGCTGGATGCTGCGGCGCAAAGCGCGGGGTCTGACCCGGTTTTGCAGGATCTGGCCCGGCTCAAGGCGGTGATTGCCGCGGGCGGCGCCATGGCGCCCGATCAGCGTGACGCGGTGCTGGCGGAGCTGGCCGCGCAGGGGCGGCCCTTCCGGCTTCTGGCGCTTGAACAACAGGCCATCGCGCTGATCGAGGCGGGGCGCGAAGAGGATGCGCTGACCCTGATCCGCCAGATTCAGGCCGAGGCCGATGTCAGCAGTGGTCTGCGCCGTCGCCTGTCCGAGATGATGATTTCGCTGGGCGGGCCGATGGATGAGGCGATCTCGGGCATGGCCGGTCTGCCGCAGACTGCGACGATGCCGCCCCTGCGCTAAGGCGCATCCAACCGGCCCCGCGATACGAGGAGATGCCGATGACGACCCGCAAACTGCCCCGCCCCCTGCTTGGCCTTCTGGCCGCGCCGCTGTTGCTGGCGGCATGTCAGGATCCCGAGGTGATCCTGCCGGGCGCGCGTCTTGATGCGCGCGCGGTCACGTCGCCGGACGGGCCGCAGGTCGAGCAGAATTTTGCCGTGCAGGCCGGGCCGGTCGCGCTGCCGCCCGCGCGGGCGAATGCCGAATGGACCCATCGCGGCGGCAATGCGCAGCATTTGCCGGGCCATGTCGCGCTTGGCGCGGGCAACCGGCTGCTCTGGGCCGCCGATATCGGGCCGGGCGACGGGCGCCAGCATCGTATCGCCGCCGATCCTGTGGTGGGCGGGGGCCGCGTCTTTACGCTGGACAGCCGCGCGGGCGTGGTGGCCACCGGGCTGAACGGCGGCACCCTTTGGCGCACCGATATCACGCCTGCGGGTGAGACCTCGGCCTCGGTCTCGGGCGGGGGGCTGGCTTTTGCGAATGGGCAGGTCTTTGCCAGCTCGGGCTTTGGCGAGTTGGTCGCGCTTGATGCGGCAACGGGCCGGGTTCAGTGGCGACAGCGGGTCAACGCGCCCATCGGCGGCGCGCCCACGGTGTCGGATGGCGTGGTCTATGTGACAGGGCGCAACGCGATTGGCTGGGCGGTCACCGCGTCGGATGGCAAGCTCTTGTGGCAGGCCGATGGCACCCCGCAGCCGACCGGCCATATGGCGGCCTCGGCCCCGGCGGTGGACGGTGATCTGGTCGTCTTCCCCTTCGCCTCGGGCCAGCTTCTGGCGGTGGACCGCGCAACCGGCGTCCAGAGGTGGAGCGCGCAGGTCGCAGGCACCCGCGTGGGCCGCGCCATCTCCTATATCCGCGACATGACGGGCGAGCCGGTGATTGCGGGCAATACCGTCTATGGCGGCACCTCATCGGGGCGCATCAACGCCTTTGACCGCGAGGGCGGCTTTCAGCTCTGGTCCGCGCGCGAAGGCGCGATGAGCGCGGTTGTCCCGGTCGGCAATTCGGTCTTTGCGGTCAATGACGCGAACCAGCTTGTCCGCATCGACGCCTCAACCGGCGGCGTTGTCTGGCAGCGTGATCTGCCATGGTTCCGCACCGACAACCCGCGCCGTCAGGATGCGATCTGGGCGCATTACGGCCCGGTTCTCGCGGGCGGGCGGCTGATCGTGGCCTCATCGGACGGCTATCTGCGCATGTTCGACCCCTCATCGGGGCAGTTGATCGGGCAGGCCGAGATCCCCGGCGGGGCCGCGACCGCGCCGGTCGTGGCGGGCCAGACCCTTTATCTTGTGAACCGTAACGGTCAATTGCTGGCGTATCGCTGATGTCTTTCACCCTTGCCATCGTTGGCCGCCCGAATGTCGGCAAATCCACGCTCTTCAACCGTCTGGTCGGCAAGAAACTGGCCCTTGTGGACGATCAGCCCGGCGTCACCCGCGACCTGCGCGAGGGGCAGGGGCGTCTGGGCGATCTGCGCTTTATTGTGGTCGATTCCGCCGGTCTGGAAATGGCTGAGGATGACAGCCTGCAAGGCCGGATGCGCCGTCTGACCGAACGGGCGGTGGATGAGGCCGATGTGGCGCTGTTCGTGATCGACGCGCGGGCCGGGCTGACCGCCGCCGACGAATATTTCGCCGATATCCTGCGCCGCCGCGCGAAACACGTCATTCTGGCCGCCAACAAGGCCGAGGGGCGGGCGGGCGAATCCGGCGCGCTTGAGGCTTATAGCCTTGGTCTGGGTGAGCCTTTGCGCATCTCTGCCGAACATGGCGAGGGGATGGAGGATCTGTATCAGGCGCTCAAACCGCTTGCCGATGGCTTTGCCGCCGAGAATATCCTGCAAGAACCCGTGGTCGATGTCGATCTGGTCGAGGATGCGGAATATGATGAGGATGAGACCCCCGACTGGCTGCCGAGTGAGGCCCGCCCGCTGCAACTGGCGGTGATCGGGCGGCCCAATGCGGGCAAATCGACGCTCATCAACAAGATCATCGGTGAGGACCGGCTGCTGACCGGACCCGAAGCGGGCATCACCCGCGACGCGATTTCCGTGCGGACTGAGTTCATGGGCACGCCGATGCGGATTTTCGACACGGCGGGGATGCGCAAACGCGCCCGTGTGACCGAAAAGCTGGAAAAGCTGTCGGTGGCGGACGGGCTGCGCGCGGTGCGCTTTGCCGAGGTGGTTGTGGTGCTGCTGGATGTGGGCATCCCCTTTGAACAGCAAGACCTGCGCATCGCGGATTTCGCGGAAACCGAGGGCCGCGCCGTGGTGGTCGCCGCGAATAAATGGGACTTGGAAGAGGACAAGCCCGAAAAGCTCAAAGAGCTGCGCGAGGCGTTCGAACGTCTGCTGCCGCAGCTCAAGGGGGCGCCTTTGGTGACGGTCTCGGCGCGGACGGGCAAGGGGCTGGACCGGCTGCATAACGCGATCATGAAGGCCTATGCGGTGTGGAACCGCCGTGTCTCGACCTCAAAGCTCAACAACTGGCTGTCGGCCATGACCGAGGCGCATCCGCCGCCCGCGCCCGGTGGCCGCCGCATCCGGCTGCGCTATATCACGCAGGTCAAGACGCGCCCGCCGGCCTTTGTGGTCAAGGCGACCCATACCGACAAGATCCCCGACAGCTATCAGCGCTATCTGATTAACGGGCTGCGGCTGGATTTCGATATGCCCGGAACGCCGATCCGTCTGTTCCTGCGCGATCAGGGCAATCAGAACCCCTACCGGCACAAGGCTGACAAGATCCGCCAGTCGGGCGCGCTGTCCAAGCACAAGAACCGGCAGAAGCCCAAAGGCGCTTAGTCAGGTGGTCACATCGACCAGAACAAAGGTCATGGCGGCAATCGCCATCACCGCCGCGATCGAGATCATCGGACTGGTCTCCAGCATCGCGGCGGCGACGCCCAGAAAGGCGAAGATCAGCGTGATCGTATAGGCGCCGTTGCCCTGGATCTGCAATTGCAGCACGCCACCCGCCGCGCAGGCAAACAGCAGCACAAGCGAGGCCGCCGTCACGACCGAGGCCCCGCCATCGACCAGCAACATGCCAAGCGCGCTAAAGGCGACCATCGTCACCCATGCGCTGAACACGCCGATCATGGGCGAGTTGTGGATACGCCGCCCCCGCGCTGCGCTGCGCAGGGCGACGGTGATCAGCCCCGCCAGCATGGCCAGACTGCCCAGAACCGCGCTGACCGGCTGGCTCTCAATCATCCAGGGCCAAACCGCGCCGATCAACAGCGCCCCGATCAGCGGCATTTCCTCATTGAACTGTTCTGCCTCGTCGCGCCCGATCCGCTGGAGCGCGAAAATCGCGTGGCTCAGCACCGACAGCCAGACCGCGACCAGCAACATCCACAAGGCGGCATGGCGCGGCTGGAGGAACAGCGACAGCAAGGATTGATCCTGCGTCAGCGATTGCTGGACATAGACCGATACCGGATCAGACAGACCGGTCGTTCCGCCCGCGGCCCCAAGCCCGCCATCCGCGATGGGCTGCAACGCATAGGCGATGCTGCTGCCGACAAACACAGCCGCAGCAAGAAAGAGCATATGAGGCAGCAGGCGGTTCATGCTGATTAACGCAAATCAGCGATGCCGGTTTCGCGGTGAGCGATACCTTTTTCGAGATGAGGCGATGCCCGCCATAACGGGCGGGCGGCGCTCACGCCGATGTGCCTCGTGCGGTCAGCGGGTCTTAGGGGGCAGCGCCGGGGGCAGGGTGGCCGAGCCGTCTGCTTCCTGCCCGTTTTCCAGAACCGCAATCAGCGTGCGCCAGAGCCGTTCAGCGTCGACGAACTCAGGCTTGGCACTCGCCTCGGGTGGCGCTCAGGCCAATATGCCTTCCGCCGTCAACCGGGTCTTGCCGCGCAAATAGGGATGGAGCGCCTCGGGCAGCTTAACTCCACCATCCTCCCCTTACCCATTCTCCAGAACCGCAATCAGCCTCCGCCCGGCCCGTTCAGCGTGGACGAACTCGGCCTTGGCGCTCGCATCGGGCGGCCCTCAGACCAGCATGCCCTCGGCGCTCAACCGGGTCTTGCCGCGCAGATAGGGGTGCAGCGCCTCGGGCAGGGTGACCGAGCCGTCCTCTTCCTGCCCATTCTCCAGAACCGCGATCAGCGTGCGCCCGACCGCAAGCCCCGACCCGTTCAGCGTGTGGACGAATTCGGGCTTGGCGCCGGTCTCGGGGCGGTGGCGGGCGTTCATCCGCCGGGCCTGATAATCGCCGCAATAGCTGACCGAGGAGATCTCTCGGTAAGTGTTCTGGCCGGGCAGCCAGACCTCAAGGTCATGGGTGATCCGCGCGCCCGCGCCCATGTCGCCCGCGCAGAGAACCACGGTGCGATAGGGCAGACCCAAAGCCTCAAGCACCGATTCGGCGCAGCGGGTCATGCGGGCATGTTCGGCCAGACCGTTCTCGGCATCGGTGATTGAGACCATCTCAACCTTTTCGAACTGGTGCTGGCGCAGCATCCCCGCCGTGTCACGCCCCGCGCTACCCGCCTCGGAACGGAAACATTGGCTATGGGCGACATAGCGGCGCGGCAATTCGCCCGGCTCAAGGATCTGGCCGTTGACCAGATTGGTCAGCGTGACCTCGGATGTGGGGATCAGCCAGAAGCCCTCACGCGTCTGATAGCTGTCCTCACCGAATTTGGGCAACTGCCCGGTGCCGATCATCATCTCGGGCAGGACCAGAACCGGCGTCCAGGTCTCAGTCAACCCGTTCTGTTCGGTGTGGTGGTCCAGCATGAATTGCGCAAGCGCGCGCTGAATCCGCGCCACGCCGCCGCGCAGCACGACAAAGCGTGAGCCCGAGAGCCGCGCCGCTGCCTCAAAATCCATGCCGGGCCGGACGCCTGCGATCTCAAAATGTTCGCGCGGGTCAAAGCTGAAATTGCGCGGGCCGCCATGGCGGCGGATCTCGACATTATCGGCCTCATCGACGCCATCGGGGATCTGGTCCAAGGGCAGGTTCGGGATGCCCAGCAAAAGGTCACGCAATTCGGCGTCCAACGCCCCCGCCTCGGCCTGCATCCGCGCGACATCGGCCTTTTTCTCAGCGACAAGGCTGCGCAGGCGGGCGAATTCGTCCTCATCCCCGCGCGCCTTGGCCGCGCCCACCTCTTTGCTGGCGCGGTTCTGCTCGGCCTGCGCATCCTCGGCGGCCTTGATCCGGGCGCGGCGGGTTTCGTCCAGCGACAGGATCTGCGCCGAGACCGGCGCCACGCCACGGCGGGCAAGGGCTGCGTCGAAACCTTCGGGGTTCTCGCGAATGGCGCGAATGTCGTGCATGGCGGCGCTCCTGTAAATTTGAGACACCGCCTAGCCTATCGCGCCGCGCAAGGGAAGTTCCTAAACCTTGGCGCAGAACAGCCGGTAAAGCACCGCCATCACCTCAGTCACGCGATGATCGGCCAGCGAATAGACCCGCGCCTTGCCATCGCGGCGGCAGGCAACAAGCCCCTCGGCCCGCAGCCGGGCCAGTTGCTGCGAGACTGCCGCCTGCCGCTGATCCAGCAGCGCCTCAAGCTGGCCCACGGATTTTTCGCCGCCCGCCAGATGGCACAGGATCATCATCCGGCCCTCATGCGCGAGCGCTTTCAGAAAGGTGGTCGCCTCAACCGCCGCATCGGCGATCTGCGCGGGATTTGCGGCGGATTTGTCGAAAACAACGGCATCGGTCACGGTTACTGTTCCTTGTCACTGGCCGCAAAGCTGACACCCGCGCGTTCCAGCATGGCGCCGATCTGCGGCCAAAAGAAATTGTCGCCCGGATAGCCCTCGATCCGGCCCTGCTCGACCCCGTCTTGCAGCAGGATGAAGGTCGGCGTGAATTGCGGGCGGCGGGCCAAGGCCAGCCCGTCGGGATAGGGCCCGGCCAGGTTCACCCGCAAAAGCGGCGCGGCCTGACCCTCGGGCGTGTGGTCATAGGCCGGGAAGATCTGTTCGTCCCATTGGCGGCAGAAATAGCAGCCGGCCTGTTCGACCATCAGGATCTGGGTGCCTGAAATATCGCCCGCCTGCGCATGCTGGCCGGGCTGCGCCGACAGGGCCGCAGGATCTGCCGCCAGAGATGCGGTGGCAAACAAGCTGGCAAGCGCGAGAGCAGGCAAAATGGCAAGTCGGGTGGGGCGGGACATATCTTGTTCTTTATATCTGTCGAATGGTTGACAAATAATGTCGCCACCCCGTTTGCGCAAGAAAACGCCCCTTTTGCGCCTGCCTTAGGGCCAGTTTCCCGAAAAACCCCACATATTCAGAAAAACTATTGCGACAATCCGCCGCAGGTCGTAGGCTGTTCGTCGAAGAGGGTTCGGGGGAACGCCATGACGATACGACAGGCCATTCATGCAGCCGCATTTCTGGGGGTCTCGGGCCTTGCTGTGGGCCTTGGCGCCGCCATGGCTGAGACCGCGCCCGAGGATGTGGTCTGGTCGGAGGATGGCGCGATTGCCCAGTCGCTGACCGGCGTTCCGGGCGATCCGGTTGAGGGGCGGCGGATCATGTCGGTGGCCGCGCTTGGCAATTGCGTGGCCTGTCACGCCAATGGTGAGATGGAGGACGACGTGCCCTTCCACGGCGACATCGCCCCCGCGCTGGACGGCGTGGCCGACCGCTGGGATGAGGCGCATCTGCGCGGGATTCTAGCCGATGCGAAACGCACCTTCCCAGACAGTTTCATGCCGGGTTTCTACAAGACCGGCCCGTTCATTCGGGTGGGCGTGGGCTATACCGGCAACGCGCCCGAAAAGCCCAGCGATATCGGCCCGATTCTGACCGGCCAGCAGGTTGAGGATATCGTGGCCTATCTGATGACGCTGACCTATCAGGATTGACCCCGCGCCGCAGGAAACCCATGTGGCATAGCAGGACTGACCCAAGGAGATCGAGATGAACCTGACCAGACGCAAGACAATGGCCGTGGGTGCCGGTGCTGCGGCGCTGGCGCTTTTGCCGGTCGGCGCGCTTTACGCCGCCGATCTGTCCGAGGCCGCGCAGGCTTTGGTTGACGAATTCACCGCAGGCGGTGAGATCACCGAAGGCGGCGTGACCCTGACCGCCCCTGAAATCGCGGAAAACGGCAATACCGTGCCGATCTCGGTCGAGGCTGAGGGCGCGGCTGAGATCATGGTGCTGGCGCTGGGCAACCCGGTGCCGGGCGTGGCGAAGTTCAGCTTTGGCCCGCTTGCGGCCTCGCAAAAGGCATCGACCCGCATCCGGCTGGCCGAAACGCAGGATCTGCTGGCGCTGGCCAAGTTTGAGGACGGCACCGTCCGTCAGGCCCGGCAAGAGGTCAAGGTCACCATTGGCGGCTGCGGCGGCTAAGGTCAGGAAAGGAAACAGAATATGGCACAGAATGTCAGACCCCGCGTCCGCGTCCCGGCCACGGCTTCGGCCGGTGAGTCGATCAATATCAAGACGCTGATCTCTCACCAGATGGAATCCGGTCAGCGCCGCGATGCCGATGGCAACACCATTCCGCGTTCGATCATCAACCGCTTTACCGCCGAATTCAACGGCGAGATGGTTCTGGACATGACCCTGGAACCCGCCATCTCGACCAACCCGTATATCGAGTTCGACGCCACGGTCCCCGAAACGGGTGAGTTCGTCTTTACCTGGTATGACGATGACGGCGACGTTTACGAAGATAAACATCAGGTCGAAGTGGCCTGAGACCAAACGGCTGCGCGGTGCCCTCGCGCAGCCATGACGACATGCCAGACGACACACCCAAGGGGGGGATCACGCCATGACGCGCTTGCAGCGCCTTTCGACTGCGGTTGCCGCAATCTGTTTTGCCGCGCTGGCCGCGCCCGCTTTGGCTGATCCGGCCGATGCCGAACTGGTGATCAACGGTGAGTTGGAGCTGAACACCGAGGCGCCCGCCCCCGATCATCTGAGCGACCGGCTGCGCACGATCTATTCCGGCTGGCGGTTCCGCGATACCGAAACCCGCGCCATGCAGATGGACGATTTCGACAATTCCATGTTCCTGACCGTCGATGCGGGGCTTGCGCTTTGGGACCAGCCCGACGGGACTGAGGGCAAATCCTGCGCCGATTGCCATAATGACATTGAGGATTCGATGCGCGGGCTGCGGGCCGAACTGCCGCGCGTGAATGCTGATGGCGAATTGTGGTCGATGGAGAATTACATCAACGATTGCCGCACCAACCGCATGGGGGCCGAGGCCTGGGGCTGGAACAGCACCGAAATGAAACAAATGACCGCCGCCATTTCGCTGCAATCGCGCGGGATGCCCGTTGCGGTTCAGATCGACGGTGAGGCCGCGCCGTTCTGGGAACGCGGGCGTGAGATGTATTACACCCGTTTCGGCCAGCTGGAAATGTCCTGCGCGAATTGTCATGAGGACAATTACGGGCGCTATATCCGCTCTGACCACCTGTCGCAGGGTCAGACCAACGGCTTTCCGCTTTATCGGCTGAAGGATCAGGGGCCGGTTTCGATCCATCAGCGGTTCCGCGGCTGCGTGCGCGACACGCGCGGCGAAACCTTTGCCGCCGGCAGTCAGGAGTTCCGCGAGCTGGAACTTTACGTCGCCTCACGCGGGCTTGGCCTGCCGATCGAGTCGCCCGCCGTCCGTCACTGAATCCCGCCGCCGTGCCGGGCGCATCCCGGCGCGGCGGATTTTTCATCCCGAATGCGTTCACATATCTGAATATCAAGAGGTGACCCGATGATCTCACGCCGCGAG
>JAUNTZ010000022.1 GCA_030538425.1 Paracoccus sp. (in: a-proteobacteria)
GCGCGCCCGTCCATCGCGCCACCGCCGCGAAGGTCAGCGCCCCCGCCGCAATCGCGGCCACGGTCGAGATCATCAGCGCCAGTGCCAGCCCAAGCCCATGCTGCGCCAGAACCGGCATATGGGCGACGACACCCACGCCCGCAGGCACGAAAAACAGCGACAGATTGCCCAGAAGCCCCTGCGCCACGCTGCGCAACCGCTCGGCCAGCCGGGGCCGTGCCATACAGGCAAGAACAAGCGCGACCATGCCGATCACCGGCCCCGGCACGCCAAAGGGCAGGGCGCGGGCGGCGACTTCTCCGGCAAGCTGAAAGGCAAGGATGATGGTCAGGGCGGCAATCATAGCGTGCAGTCTAGCCATGGTGGCGGGCGGGTTCCAGACGGGTCATGCGTTGAAATCTTGTGGATAACCCCGCCCGCGCCACCAGATGTTGCGGTTTTGATTGACTCTGGCGTGGGGCGGCGAAAGAATTGCGGATCAGGCGATTCCTTGCGGGGCAGATACAGGCGTGAAGTTCGACCGGCTCAGGCTCAACGGTTTCAAGAGCTTTGTGGACCCGACCGATCTGGTCATCCGCGAGGGTCTGACCGGCGTTGTCGGGCCGAATGGCTGCGGCAAGTCCAATCTGCTTGAGGCGCTGCGTTGGGTCATGGGCGAGAACCGCCCGACCTCGATGCGCGGCGAGGGGATGGAGGATGTGATCTTCGCCGGCACCGCAAGGCGCGGCGCGCGCGCCTTTGCCGAGGTCACGCTGACCATCGACAACCGCGACCGGCTGGCCCCCGCAGGCGTGAATGACAGCGATTCGCTGGATATCGTGCGGCGCATCACCCGCGATGCCGGTTCGGCCTACAAGATCAACGGCAAGGACAGTCGCGCGCGCGATGTGCAGATGCTGTTCGCGGATGCCTCGACCGGCTCACAATCGCCCGCGCTTGTGCGGCAGGGGCAGATCTCGGAACTGATCAGCGCCAAGCCGCGCGCAAGGCGGCGGATTCTGGAAGAGGCGGCGGGGATCTCGGGTCTTTATCAGCGCAGGCATGAGGCTGAGCTGAAGCTGAACGGCGCGGAAAACAATCTGGCGCGGGTGGATGACACGCTGGAACAGCTTGGCTCGCAGGCGGCGTCCCTGGCGCGTCAGGCGCGGGCGGCGGCGAAATACCGTGAGATCGGCGCGGCCCTGCGGCTGGCCGAGGGGCAGTTGCTGTTGGGAAGGTGGGCTGAGGCCGAGGCGGCGCGGCTCGCGGCGGTGAACGCATTGCGTGAGGCGGTCGCGCAGGCGGCGGGCGCTGAGGCTGCGGCCCGCAAGGCGGTCTCCGCGCGTGAGGCCGGTGAGGCCGCCCTGCCGCCCTTGCGCGAAGAGGAACAGGTTGCGGCGGCGGTGCTGTCGCGTGCCGTGGTCGAACGCGAGGCCTTGGATCAGGCCGAGGCCCGCGCGGCGGATGCGATCACCCAACTGGCCGCGCGCCTGGCCCAGCTGGAACGCGACATCGAACGCGAGGCGCAGCTGAACCGCGATGCGGGTGAGGTGGTCGAACGGCTGGCTTGGGAAAAGGATCAGCTGGACCGGGCGGGCGCGGGCCATGACGCGCGCTTTGCTGAGGCCGCGCAGGCGGCGGATGAGGCCGCCGAGGCGCTGCGCGCGCTTGAGGCGGGCTTGGCGGAGCTCACCGATGAGGCGGCGCGGCTGGCGGCGCGTTATCAATCGGCGGAACGGCTGGCCGCCGATCTGGGCGCGATGAAAACCCGTGCCGAGGGGGCGGCGACCCGCGCGGCGCAAACGGCGGATGAGGCCGCGACCGTTGGGCAGAAGGCCGAGGCCGCCCGCATCGCCGCCGAGACAGCACAGGAAGAGGCGCAGGCCCGGACCGAGGCCGCCGAGGCCGCGCTGAGTGCCGCCGAGACCGCCCGGGCCACCGCTGAGGGGTCCGAGGGCCGCG
The DNA here is from genome assembly GCA_030538425.1 of Paracoccus sp. (in: a-proteobacteria). Lineage (GTDB taxonomy): Bacteria > Pseudomonadota > Alphaproteobacteria > Rhodobacterales > Rhodobacteraceae > Paracoccus. The sequence continues at coordinate 1,942 of JAUNTZ010000022.1, forward strand.
CCCGCGCCGCCCGCGCCGGTGCTGAGGGGGAATCGGGCGCTTTGGCGGCGGAAATGGCCGCGCTGCAAAAGCTGGTGGATCGGGGGCGCGGGGATGGGCGCTCGCTTCTGGATCAGGTCAAGGTCGCGCGGGGCTATGAGACGGCGTTTGGCGCGGCGCTTGGCGATGATCTGCGGGCCGGTCTGGCCGGTGACGGTGCGTCGGGCTGGCGCGGGCTGGAGGATTACGACAGCGCGCAGCCCTTGCCTGAGGGTGCCGAACCTCTGGCCCCCCATGTCACCGCCCCGCCCGCGCTTTCGCGGCGCATGGCACAGGTCGGGCTGGCCCGCGATGCGGCAGAGGCTGAGGCGATGCAGCCCGCGCTGCGTCCCGGTCAGCGTCTGGTGACGCGCGATGGCGGCTTGTGGCGTTGGGACGGGATGCGGGTTCTGGCCGGTGATGCCTCTTCGCAGGCCGCGCTGCATCTGGAAAAGGTCAACCAACTGGCCGAGATCACCGGCACCGCCGCCGCTGCCGCCGAACGCGCCGCCGATGCCGCGCGCGCGCATGACGCCGCCCGCGCCGCGCTGCAAGAGGCGGGCGCGGCTGAGAAAGCCGCCCGCGATGCGCGGCGTGAGGCGGAACGCGCGCTGTCCGATGCCGCCCGCGCCGCGACTCGCGCCGAAAGCGACCTGTCGATGGCGCAGGCGCGGCTGGAGCAGGCCCGGGCGGAGCTGGCCCGCCATCAGGGCGATGCGGCGGATGCGGGCGCGCGGCTGGCTGAGGCGGTGCGCGCGCTTGACGCGCTGCCCGACCGGGGGGCGGCGGCGGATGCGGTGGAAAACGCCCGCACCGGCGTTGAGGCCGCGCGGATTGCCACGCTGACCCGGCGCGGCGCTTTGGATGAGCTGAAGCGTGAGGCAAACGCCCGCACCAAACGCCTGCAAGAGATCACCAAAGAGGAATCCGGCTGGCGTCTGCGGCTGGAACAGGCCGGCACCCGCGCGGCTGAACTGACCGCGCGGCACCAGGCGACTGAGGCCGAACTGGGTGAGGCCCGCGCCCAGCCTGCGGCTTTGTCGGCGCGGCGTGGCACGCTGGAACAGGCTGAAAGCATGGCAAACGCTCGGCTGGACCGCGCGCGGCAGGCTTTGGCCGAAGCGGATGCGGGGCTGCGTGATCTGGCAGGCGCCGAACGCGATGCCGAACGTGCCGCATCCGACGCTCGTGAGGGTCGCGCCACCCGCGAGGCCCGCGCCGAGGCCGCCGCCGAGGCTGAGGCGACCGCCACCGCCCGCATCGCCGATGAGGCAGGGACCACGCCGCAGGGTTTGCGCGAACAGCTGGGTGAGGCCGAGACGCAAGCCCCCGCCGCGCTTGAGGCGGAGATCAGCCGCCTGCGCGCCGCCCGCGACGCGCTTGGCGGGGTCAACCTGCGCGCCGATGAGGACAAGGCCGAACTGGAAACCGAGCGCGACCGGCTGGGCAGCGAAAAGGCCGATCTGACCGAGGCGATCCGCAAGCTGCGCGCCGGTATAGGCAGCCTCAACCGTGAGGGGCGAGAGCGTCTGCTGGCCGCCTTTGACACGGTGAACGGCAATTTCACCACGCTGTTCACGCATCTCTTTGGCGGCGGTGAGGCGCGGCTGGTCATGGTCGAATCGGACGATCCTCTGGATGCCGGGCTTGAAATCATGTGCCAGCCGCCCGGCAAGAAGCTCTCAACGCTGTCGCTTTTGTCGGGGGGTGAGCAGACGCTGACCGCGCTTGCGCTGATTTTCGCGGTGTTTCTGGCCAATCCCGCGCCGATCTGCGTGCTCGATGAGGTGGACGCGCCGCTGGATGATGCCAATGTCAGCCGCTTTGCCGATCTGCTGGACGAAATGACCCGGCGGACCGAGACCCGGTTCCTGATCATCACCCATCACGCGGTCACCATGTCGCGCATGGACCGGCTGTTCGGCGTAACCATGGTCGAACAGGGCGTCAGCCAGCTGGTCAGCGTCGATCTCAAACGCGCCGAAGCCCTGGTCGCCTGAGGCTTTCTGCGTTCCCAATCGCGCTGCGATATGTTATCGCTGGCCGCGTAACCTGTTGCTGCCATGAGGTCGTGATGCAAAGATCCCTGCTTGCCTGGGCGTGCCTGATGGCGGTTCCGCTGGCCCTGCCGGTGATGGCCCAGAACACCACCTTTGCTGAGGATAACAAGACGCAAGGCGAACAGGCGGTGGACAAACCCGCGACAAGCCCAAGCGAATGGGCCGATCTGCCCGCGCAGGAACTGGCCGATGTGGCCTTCAAGCGCGAACAGGAAATCGCCGCCGGTGCGGATGACAGCGAATATGTCGATTATCTGGCCGCCGGGCGCGTGGACAAGCCTGCGGTCAGCCCCTCGGACTGGGCCGGTCTGCCGCAGCAGGAACTGGTCGATGCGCAAATCAAGGCCGATCAGGAAGAGGTCAGCGTCGTGGCAGGCCGGGGCAGCAGTACCGGCATGGGCGCGGGCTTTGACAAGGGCGCGGGCGATATGGCCGACTGGCCCGAGGGCAACGGCCTGATCTTCGCCTCGGACCCCGCCGCCAAGCAAGAGGATGAGCTTGAGGACCTGCCGCGCGTGGACAAGCCCGCCGTCAGCCCGTCCGACTGGGCGGGGCTTCCGGCTGAGGAACTGGTCGCGGCATCGCAGAAAACCGCCGAGGAAGTCGCCGCCGGGGCCTATGCCCACGACAGCGGTGCAGGCAGCGCGCCCTGGCCGCCAGAGACCCCGGGCTATCCCTCTCAGGCCGAGGCGCTGATTTTCGGCAGCCGTGATCAGGTTGCCAATGCGCTTGGGGCTTATGGGCTGTCGAATGCCACCGTCTCGCCCGAGGGTGAGCGGCCGGTGACCGCGCGGCTTGAGGGCGTGGATTTCACCATCAGCTTTGCCGGTTGTGAGGATGCCGACCGCTGCACGAATATCGTCTTTGCCGCGCGTTTTGACGCCGAAAGCGTGGATCTGGGGCGGCTGAACAACTGGAATGCCGAACGCCGCAGCGGGCGCGCCTATCTGGACCCCGAAGGCCGCGTGGTGATCGACCGCGATATCAGTATCGCAGGCGGGATGAACGCCGCGACCTTCAACCAGAATATCGACGAATGGGCGCGGACCCTGCGCAGCTTTGCCGCCATTATCGGCGATTGACTCGATCCGAAACGAAAGTGAACAAGATGCAAGATCATGACGCGAAACTGGCCGAACTGGGCCTGACCCTTCCCGACGCGCCCGCGCCTGCGGCGAATTACGTCCCCTATGTGCAGAGCGGCAAGCTGCTGTTCGTGTCGGGGCAGATCAGCGCCGATGAAAACGGCCTGATCCTTGGCAAGGTCGGCGTTGATCTGGACGTGGCCGCCGGGGCGGCTGCGGCGCGGACCTGCGGTCTGTCTCTGCTGGCGCAGGCGCGGGCGGCGGTGGGCTCGCTCTCGGGGATCAAGCGGCTGGTCAAGCTGACCGGCTTTGTCAACTCGGCCCCCGATTTCACCGATCAGCCCGAGGTCATCAACGGCTGTTCCGATCTGATGGTTGAGGTCTTCGGCGAGGCGGGCCGCCACGCCCGCGCCGCTGTCTCAGCGGGCGCGCTGCCGCGCGGTGTCGCGGTTGAGATCGAGGCGATTTTCGAGGTCGCCTGATGGCCGCGCTTGACGCATCCTTCACCACCACCCCGATTGCCCATCGCGGCTTGCACGGGGTTGGCGTGCCGGAGAACTCGATGGCGGCGTTTCGCGCGGCCATTGAGGCGGGCTATGGGATCGAACTTGACGTGCAGCCCGCCGGTGACGGCACGCCGATGGTGTTCCATGATGAGGATCTGTCGCGGCTGACCGGGGCTGACGGGCTGATTGCGGCCACCTCGCGCGACGCGTTGGCCGCGCTGCGCCTCTTTGGCACGGGTGAGGGCGTGCCGACATTGGCCGAGGTGCTGGAGCTTGTCGCGGGCCGCGTGCCGCTGCTGATCGAGATCAAGGATCAGGACGGTGCGCTTGGCCCGCAGATAGGCGCCTTGGCGGCGGATGTGGCGGCGATGGTTGCGGATTATGCCGGGCCGGTCGCGCTGATGTCGTTCAACCCGCATATGGTCGCCGCCTGCCGCGATGCCGCGCCGGATGTCCCGCGCGGGCTGACAAGCTGTCATTTCGCCGCCCATGACTGGCCGCAGATTGACGCGCAGGGCCGCGCCGAGCTGGCGGCCTTGTCACGTTTCGAAGACACGGAGTCCGCGTTCATCTCGCATTTCTGGGGTGATCTGGACAATCCGGCGGTGGCGGCGCTCAAATCGCGCGGCGTGCCGGTGCTATGCTGGACGATCCGCGATGCGGCGCAGGAAAAGCAGGCCCGCGCGGTGGCGGACGGCATCACATTCGAACATTACGCGGCCTGACAAAGATGAGCCTGACCGGGCCGGTAACGGCACTTTACAACGCCCGCGTGGCCTCTGGCGCGATCAGCGACGACGCGGCGCAGCGCGGTGTTCTGCCCGCGCTTGACCGCGTTGTCACCGGGCTGGCCGAGGCGCCGCCGCCCGCGCCTTCGGGCTGGCGGTCGTGGTTCGGCACGGCGCCCGCGCCTGCGCCCTCTGCACGGGGGCTCTATCTCTGGGGCGGGGTCGGGCGCGGCAAGTCGATGCTGATGGATCTGGTGACCGAGGCCGCGCCGCTGGCCGCGAAACGGCGCGTGCATTTCCATGAATTCATGCAGGAAATTCAGGCCGGGCTGAACGACGCCCGCAAGGCCGGTCAGCCCGATGCCGTCCGCCCGGTGGCAGCGCGGGTCGCGGCGCAGGCGCGGCTTCTGTGCTTTGATGAGATGCAGATCACCGATATTGCCGATGCGATGATCGTCGGGCGGCTGTTTCAACTGCTGTTCGAGGCGGGGGTGACGGTGGTCACCACCTCGAACCGGGTGCCGGATGATCTCTATAAGAACGGGCTCAACCGTCAGCTTTTCCTGCCCTTCATCGCCCTGATCCATGAGCGGATGGAGGTCGTCGAACTGGCCAGCCCGCGCGATCATCGGCAGGCGCGCGAAACCGGCGCGCAGGTCTGGTTCTGCCCGCTTGGCCCCGAGGCGCGGGCGGGTCTGGACGCGGCCTGGGTTGAGGAAACCGCAGGCGCGGCGGCTGTTCCGTTGACGCTTGAGGTCAAGGGTCGCCGCGTGACCATCCCTCAGCATGTGGAGACCAAAGGCCGCGCCTCGTTCTGGGATCTCTGCGGCGGCCCGCTTGGTCCCGCCGATTATCTGGCGGTGGCTGAGGCGCTTGACGTGCTGTTCATCGACAATATTCCGCAGCTCGGCTCGGCCAATTTCAATGAGGCCAAGCGGTTCGTGACCCTGATCGACGCGCTTTATGAGGCGCGGGTGCGGGTGCTGGCCAGTGCCGCCGCCGAGCCCGAAAACCTGTATATCGAGGGCGAGGGCGCGTTCGAGTTCGAGCGCACCGCCTCGCGCCTGCGTGAGATGCAGGATGCGGCCTGGGGCCGTTAATCGGCAAAGACCGCAAGCGCGGCGGGCAGGGCGGCGAATTCCCGCGATCCGGGTTTGAGGCGGCGGATCGGCGCGGTCAGCGGCACCAGAAAGCGCAAGCGGCGGGCCATCTTGCAGGCGCGATCCCAGACGCCTGAGGGCGCGGTCTCGCGGTAGCGCGCCAAGGCGCGGCGCAGTGTCTTGCGCGATTTGCCAAGCGTGGCGATGCTGGACAGAACAAAGATCAGCAGGTCCAGTGCCATATAGCCTTCGCTGTTGCGGCGCGGAGAAAATCGTTCAAAATCAATCAGTCGCGCCTGCTGACCGTTCCAGCAAATATCCTTGAGCGCGGGCCGCCCATGCGCAAAGCCCGCGCTGTGGAGCGTCGCCAGAGCCTCGGCCGCATCGCTCAGCGCGCGCCGCTTTGTGCGACGGTCCATGCCCTGCGCGGCCAGCCCGCTGATCGTCTGGCCGCTATCGGCGGTGACGAAATAATCCGCGCCCTCATCCAGCAGCGGCGGCACCACCGGCAGCCTGGCATCGGACAGGATATGCAGCGCGGCGCGTTCGGCCTCAAACGCGCGGGCGGGGTCGCCCTTTTGCAGCCGCCAGCGCAGCGAAAGCGTCTCACGCTGTTTGATCCAAACCATGCCCTGCGAGGTCTTGACCGGGCGCAGGCGGGCAGGCGGCGCGGCAAGGGCCTGCGCCACCGCCTGATCCAGAGGCAATGCGGGCGTGGTCGGTGTCATCTTTTGTTACATAACTGTCTTAGTCGGTGGAGAGATGGTCCCAAGCGCGCCAAAATCAAGCCCGGCGCGGGGTTGTGACCGTTCAGCGATGCGTGATCAGCCCGCCATGACGCGCCCGCGCATCGCCCTCAGGAAGGCGCCGCGCCGGGCGAAGGGTCGGGCGGGGGTCATGGGATTCTTCCCCTCGGCCAGTGCGGGCAGGGCGCGGATCAGGCGAGCGCGGTCGGCGGGGCCGATCTGGCGCAGGGCGACGGGGCCGGTGAACAGCGACTCGGTCGCAGCACCCTCGGCCAGAACGATCTGGTGATCGGCCAGCGCGATATGGCAATAGACCACCTCAGCAAACTCGCGGGCCGTGCTGACGCCGGGCCAACCGGCTTGGAGCAGCAGGCGCGCGCTGACCAGCAGCCCCTCGGGCGCGTTCAGCCGCGGGTCTTGGATCAGGACGCGATGTTGCGGCGACAGCAGGATATCGCGGCGCGGCAGGCCCGGCCTCAGCGCACCGGCGGCAATGCGGATCGGCCGCAGATCGGGGCGCAGGTCCAGTTGCGCGGCGCCAAGATGGCGCCGCCCGGTCCAAAGCACCGGCTGCGCCCCGTGATCCATGGTCAGCACCAGATCGCCCGCCCGCAAATCCTCAACCCGCCGCGCGCCGCAGGGGGTCGCGATGCGCGTGCCTGCCGCGAAACAGACCGGCGCCGGTATCAGAAGCGCTGGATTGACCGCCGAAAAGTTGGGGTCCAGTGTGTCCAGAATGGCGGTCACGTTCTCGCCCTCCTCGAACGGGGTCGCGCCATAAAGATCACCGTTGCGCCGGCTGCCATCCCTTTCGCTGTGCCACAGCCAGCCCTCGCGATTCTCACCGGCATTATGCCCCTTGGCCACGCCGCCAGTGGCGAAATGCGCCGCCCATTCGTCGCGGTCGATCAGTCCGTCGCCGTCGCTGTCGGTAATGCGGAGCGTGACAAGCTCAACCCCGGTCACGATGCCGCGCGAGACTCTGATGCGGTAGGTTTCGACTTCGATGACTTCTCCGGCCGGCATAAAACTGTCCCCACGCGGCCGCGATGCGGCTGCGTTCCTTGCGCTCTGGTTTGGTGTGGGGACCGATTTAAGCGGAGGTCAGGCTTGCGTGAACTTATCTACTTGGACAGGTCAGCCATTCTCGCGAAGCACCCGCCCCGCCAGATAGAGCGAGCCGCAAATCAGAATCCGCGCACCCGGCGCCGCTTGCGCGATGCGGGCCACTGCGGTGGTGACATCGGGCGCGGTATCGGCCCGCAACCCGACCGAGGCCGCGATGCGGGCGGTGTCCTCGGCGGACAGCGTGGCCGCCTCGCCGGGGATCGATACGGCGGTGAGGCTGGCGGCCTGCGCGGCAAGCGGGCGCAGATAGCCGCCCGCGTCCTTGGTGTTCAGCATCCCGCAGACCAGATGCGTGTCGCGCGGGGGCATGGCGGCAAGGGTCGCGGCGATGGCCTGCCCGCCCGCCGGATTATGGCCGCCGTCCAGCCAAATCTCGCAGCCGGGGGCGGCGTCAATCACCGGCCCGTGGCGCAGGCGCTGCATCCGGGCGGGCCATTCCGCGCGGGTGACGGCAGCTTGGGCGGCGGTGTCATCCTGCCCAAGCGCCCGCAGCGCGGCAATCGCCGCGCCTGCGTTCTGGATCTGATGCGGGCCGGGCAGGTTGGGCAATGGCAGGTCAAGAAGCCCGTTATCGTCCTGATAGACAAGGGAATCTCCCTCGCGCGCGACATGCCAATGCTGACCATGGATGAGCAGGGGCGCGCCAAGGCGGGCGGCGCGGTCCTCGATCACCTCAAGCGCGGCGTCCTGTTGCGGGCCGACAATGCAGGTCGTGCCGCGCTTGAGGATGCCCGCTTTTTCGCCTGCAATCTCGGGCAGGGTCTCGCCCAGATATTGGGTGTGGTCGATGCTGACGGGTGTGATCACGCAAAGGCGCGGGCTTGTGATCACATTCGTTGCATCCAGCCGCCCGCCCAGCCCGACCTCAAGCAGCGTGTAATCGGCAGTGCTGCGCGAGAAGGCCAGCATGGCAGCGGCGGTGGTGATCTCGAAAAAGGTGATCGGCTGGCCGTCATTCACCGCCTCGATCTCGGACAGGATCGCGGCCAGTTCGTCCTCGGCAATCAGCGCGCCCGCCAGCCGGATGCGTTCATGAAACCGCGCCAGATGGGGCGAGGTATAGGCATGAACACGCGCCCCCCCGGCCTCCAGCCCCGCGCGGATCATGGCCTGCGTGCTGCCTTTGCCATTGGTGCCAGCGATATGGATCACCGGCGGCAGGCGGTCCTGCGGGTTGCCAAGCGCGGCAAGGATGCGGTGCATCCGGTCCAGCGACAGGTCGATCACCTTGGGGTGAAGCGACATCAGCCGTTCAAGGATGGCGTCTGAACTCATGCGACCAACCGGGGGCCAGCCCCCGGACCCCCGGGATATTTCAGGACAGAAGAGAAAGCGGCCCTAGCCCGCAGGCTGGGGCGCAGGTTGGGGCTCAGATTGGAGCACCGGCTGTTCGGGCGCGGCCTCGGGGGCGGGCAGATCGCCGCGCACCGGGGCGGGCAGGGACATCATCATGCGGATGATCGAGATCAGCTCATCGCGCAGTTCCTTGCGATGAGTCACGCGGTCCAGCATCCCATGTTCCAGCAGATATTCGGCGCGCTGAAAGCCCTCGGGGAGTTTCTCGCGGATGGTCTGTTCGATCACGCGCGGCCCGGCAAAGCAGATCAGCGCATTGGGTTCCGCAATCTGCACATCGCCCAGCATCGCGTAAGAGGCCGTCACCCCGCCCGTGGTCGGGTGGGTGAGCACGACGATATAGGGCAGGCCCGCCTCTTTGAGCATCTGCACCGCGACGGTGGAACGCGGCATCTGCATCAGCGAGAGGATGCCTTCCTGCATCCGCGCGCCCCCTGCCGCCGAGAACAGCACAAGCGGGCGGCCAAGCTGCACCGCGCGCTGTGCCGCCGCCACGATGGCATTGCCGACATACATGCCCATCGAGCCGCCCATGAACGAAAAATCCTGCGCCGCCGCGACGATGGGGGTGCGGCCCATCTCACCCTCGGCGACCAGCATCGCCTCTTTCTCGCCGGTGGCTTTCTGCGCGGCCTTCATCCGCTCGGGATATTTTTTCTGGTCACGAAATTGCAGCGGGTCGGCGATGGGCTCGGGCACGGCGACCTCAGAGAACACGCCGCCATCGAACAGCGCGGCAAAGCGCGCGCGCGGGGTGATCGCCAGATGGTGCTGGCAATTCGTGCAGACCTGAAGGTTATCGCTGAGTTCGCGATGGAACAGCATCGTGCCGCATTCGGGGCATTTCGTCCAAAGGTTCTCGGGAACCTCGCGCCGGTTGAAAAGCTGATTGATCCGCGGGCGGACGTAATTCGTGATCCAGTTCATCAGCAGGCTCCGGCTTGGCGCATTCGCGCCCCCGAGATAGGGGGAAAGCCCGCGAATTGCAATTGCCCTGCCGCCCGCGACTTGGTTTAACCGGATCATGTGGGCCACGTTCATCCTTGTTCTGCACTTTACGCTGGCGCTTGGCATCGTGTTCCGCGTCCTGACCCGGCCACGGCTGGAGCCATCGACGCGGCTGGCCTGGGTGATGGTGGTCGAGGCGCTGCCGCTGATCGGCATCGCGGCCTATATCCTGTTCGGTGAAATCCGCATCAGCCGGGCCGAGCGCCAGAAGCGCGCCGATATCCGCGAGCGCCTGACCGGGATGTGGCAACCTAGCCCCGAAGCCGTGACCGATCCGCCTGAGAGGGTGGCGGCGGTGATCGCCTCGGGGCGGGCGATTGGCGGGATGGGCGCGGTCGGCGGCAATGAGGTCAGCTTGCTGCCTGAGGATGATACCGCCATTGACCAACTGGTCGCCGCCATCGACGGCGCGCGCGATCATGTCCATATCCTGTTCTATATCTGGCTGGACGATGTTTCGGGCCGCAAGGTGGCCGATGCCGTCGCGCGGGCGGCGGGGCGGGGCGTGGCCTGCCGCGTGGTGGTCGATTCGCTTGGCTCACGGGCCTTTTTGCGCTCGGATGCGTGGGCCGGGATGAAGGCCGCGGGCGCGCGCGTGGTCGAGGCCTTTCCGCTGCGCCGCCCCGTGATCCTGCAAGCCCTGTGGCGCAGGCTGGATCTGCGCAACCACCGCAAGATCGCGATTATCGACGGCTCGCTTGGCTTTACCGGCAGCCGCAACTGTTCGGACATGGCCTTCGCGGTCAAGCGGCGTTACGCGCCATGGGTCGACGTGTTCTTCGCCATTCGCGGTCCGGTGCTGAGGCAGATGCAATCGGTGTTTCTGGCCGACTGGATGAGCTACACCGGCGAAGATCTGGGCGAGATGCTGCGCATGATCCCCTCGGCCGGGTCCGATACGGCGGCGCAGGTGATCGCCACCGGACCCGACCAACGCGGCGGCAATATCGCGGAAAGCCTGATCGCGATGCTGGCGGCGGCGCGGCATGAGGTCATCATCTCGACCCCCTATTACGTCCCTGACCAGCCGCTTGACGCCGCCCTTGCCGCCTGCGCGCGGCGCGGGGTGCGGGTCACGCTGATCCTGCCCGCGCGCAACGATTCGCTGATCGTGGGCGCAACGTCTGAGGGGTTTTATCACAACCTGCTGGCCTCGGGGCTGCATATCCATCTGTTTGAGGGCGGGCTGCTTCATGCCAAGCTGTTATCGGTGGACGGGCAAATGGTGATGATGGGCAGCGCCAATCTGGACCGCCGCAGCTTTGAGCTGAACTATGAGATGAACATGCTGCTGATCGGGGATGAGATCACCGCCACCATCGACGCCCGCCAGCACAGCTATCTGGAGCGGTCGCGCGAACTGACCCTGCGTGAGGTCGCCGCATGGCCCCGCTGGCGGCGGCTGCGCAACAATATGCTGGCGCTTGCCTCGCCGCTTTTGTGACAGGAGGAGCTGATGGACAAGCTGGACGCCATTCCCGAAGGCTGGGCGCTGAACGAGGATGCCACCGCCATCACCCGCGACTGGAAAACCCGCAATTTCGCGCAGGCGCAGGCGATTGCCATGTTGGCGGGCGCGGTGGCTGAGCATCTGAACCACCATCCCGATATCGCCTATGGCTGGGGTTACGTCCGTGTCACCTTCACCAGCCATGACGCGGGCGGGCTGACCGCGCGCGATATTGACGGGGCCTGCCGGATCAATGCCGCCCTGGCCTGACAGCTATTGCCCCCCGCCGATGCGCGGATTATTCGATTAACAACCGTCAGCCGGAAGGGAAGAGCCATGCGGAACACGCGCTTTGACAAGACCAAACTGCCCTCGCGTCATGTGACCGAAGGACCGGCGCGCGCCGCGCATCGCAGCTATCTTTACGCGATGGGCATCACCGAGGAAGAAATCCATCAGCCTCTGGTCGGTGTCGCGACCTGCTGGAACGAGGCCGCGCCGTGCAATATCGCGCTGAACCGTCAGGCGCAGGTCGCCAAGATGGGCGTGAAAAAGGGCGGCGGCACCCCGCGCGAGTTCACCACGATCACCGTGACCGACGGCATCGCCATGGGGCATGAGGGGATGCGGTCTTCGCTTGCCTCGCGCGATGCGATTGCCGACACGGTGGAACTGACCATGCGCGGGCATTGCTATGACGCGCTTGTCGGGCTGGCGGGTTGCGACAAATCGCTGCCCGGCATGATGATGGCGATGGTGCGGCTGAACGTGCCTTCGGTCTTTATCTATGGCGGCTCGATCCTGCCGGGCAAATACAAGGGTAAGGATATCGTCGTGCAGGATATGTTCGAGGCGGCGGGCAAACATGCCGCCGGGCTGATCTCGGACGCGGAACTGGCGATCATGGAAAAGCTGGCCTGTCCCTCGGCGGGGGCCTGCGGCGGGCAATATACCGCGAACACCATGGCTTGCGTGTCCGAGGCGATCGGGCTTGCGCTGCTGAACTCCTCGGGCGCGCCTGCGCCTTATGAAAGCCGCGACCAGTTCTGCGATGCCTCGGGCGTGGCGGTGATGGAGCTTTTGGAAAAGAACATCCGCGCGCGTGACATCGTGACCCGCAAGGCGTTGGAAAACGCGGCCCGCGTGGTGGCCTGCACGGGCGGCTCGACCAATGCGGGGCTGCATCTGCCCGCCATCGCCCATGAGGCGGGGATCGAGTTCGACCTGTTCGATGTCTGCGATATTTTCCACGACACGCCCTATTTCGTGAACCTGCGTCCGGGCGGTGAATATGTCGCCAAGGATCTGTTCGAGGCGGGCGGCGTGCCGGTGGTGATGAAGGAACTGGCCAAGGCCGGGCTGCTGCATCTGGACTGCATCACCGCATCCGGGCGGACGCTTGGCGAAGAACTGGACGAGATCCGGGGTGAGCCGGATGGCCGCGTGATCTACCCGGTCGAGACCCCGATCACCAAGACCGGCGGCGTTGTGGGCTTGAAAGGCAACCTTGCGCCTGAAGGGGCCATCGTAAAGGTCGCGGGCATGGCGCCCGAAGATCAGGTGTTCACTGGCCCCGCGCTTGTCTTTGAATGCGAGGAAGACGCGTTCGAGGCCGTGCAGGCGCGCGAATATGACGAAGGCTGCGTCTTTGTGATCCGCAACGAAGGCCCCGCGGGCGGGCCGGGTATGCGCGAGATGCTGGCGACCACTGCCGCGCTGTCGGGGCAGGGCATGGGCAAGAAGGTTGCGCTGATTACCGACGGACGTTTTTCGGGTGCGACGCGTGGCTTTTGCGTGGGCCATGTCGGCCCCGAGGCGGCGCATGGCGGGCCGATCGCGCTGATCCAGAATGGCGACATGATTACCATCGACGCGATCAAGGGCGAAATCTCGGTCGATCTGTCCGATGACGAGCTTGCCCGCCGCCGTGAGGGCTGGAAAGGCCCGCGCGCGACGGATTACGCCTCGGGTGCGCTGTGGAAATATGCCCAGCTTGTCGGCGGCGCGCGTCAAGGCGCCGTGACCCATCCGGGCGCGGCCAAGGAAACGCATATCTATATGGACCAGTAACATGGCCTTTCGCCCCCGCGCATGGCTGCGCCGCAAGGCGCATGAACGTGTCCGCGCTGAATGGGCGGCCATGCCGGCGCGTGCGGGGGCGATGGGGCAGGCGCGGCTGGCCGACCTGTCCGAACAGGCGCGCGGGCTGCGCCACGATCTGGACCAGTTCCTTCTGGCCGCCGACCGGCGCGGGGCGCAAAGCCGCGCCGCGCTTTCCGCGCTGCCCTTGCCCGGCGGCACCGACTGGCGTTGGCGTCCCGGCTTTCTGTCGGGGCGGATCGCGCCCACCGGCATGGCCTCACCCGAAAATGGCGCGGCTTTGGGCGATTCGGCGCGGGTCTGGCATGACTGCGCCGAACATGCGCTGATGCTGCGTCAGGTGCAGAATATGCGGGCCACCGATCTGGCGGGTTACGGGCTTCAGATGGAGGTGATGGGCTTTTCCGGCAGCTTCCTTTCGGTCTCGGTCGATCTGCCCGCCGAGGCGCTGATCGGGCTGACGAAGAACCATATCGTCCGGCTGGAAAGCGCCATCGAGATCGAGTCCGAGATGGACATCTACGCCCGGCTCAATATCGGCAACGGTCCCAATACGGACGAATTGCTGCGCCATCTGGGCGGGATGCGGGCCGGGCAGGTGAACCACCATGTCACCGAGTTCGATCTGGCCTATACCGAGATCAACGAGAACCGGCTGGAAAAGATCTGGCTGGACCTGATTTTTGAGGGTCCGGTGATGAATGCGGTGCAGCTGCGTGAGCTGGTTTTCTCGCGCCATCCGCGTTCCAATATGTAAGGGGGGATCATGTCGTTTGAACAGACGGGCTTGCAGGGCGGGATCTGGTCGGGTCTGCTGAGCCGCGATGAGGCCCCGGCCCGTGTCGCGCTGATCCATATGGGCGAGGCGGTGGCCCAGGCCAGCATCACCGATCACGCCCCCGGTATCTGGCGGATCGAGGCCGCGCTGCCCGCCGCGCGCCTGTCCGACGGGGTGCAGTCCTTTCTGCTGGTCGAACAGTCCGAGGATGGCGAGCCCGACCCCGGCGCGCCGGTTCTGGCGCGGCTGAACGTGATTGCGGGCAAGCCACTTGACGCCGACCTGCGGGCCGAGATCGACCTGCTGCGCGCCGAGCTTGATCTGGTCAAGCGAGAGTTCCGCAGGCTTGCGCGGGGCTGACGGGGCGCGGCCTCTCGTAAGATCGGGTAGGGGTATCGCGTGATGTTTCGCCCCACACGATAGCGACGGATCGGCGCGTGAAAGGCCGCTCTAACCGGGCAGCGTCATCACGCTGTAATCCGCCAGCCGCGCGAAACCGAGCGCGTCATAAGTCGCGATGGCGCCGTGATTTTCGACCCCCACCGCCAGCACAAGCTGATCGGCCCCCTGTGCCTGCGCCCAAAGCGCCGCGCGCCGCAGCATCCAGCCCGCCATGCCCTTGCGGCGATGCTCGGGTGCAACCACAAGCGCGTGGAGCATCGCGATACCGTCATGTAGCGCCAGAAAGCCGGTCGCCGCCGCGCGGTCGTCGATCCGCCCCAAAAGCGAGGTTTTCACCACCTCCACCCGGTCCATGACCGCCAGCCGGGGCGACCCGAAGCCACCCTCGACCCACATATCGCGCTGCACCGCCAAGGGCGGCCAATGCTCAAAGGCAGTCACCGGCGGGATCGGGCGGTCGGTCAGCCGGTCAGGCGCGATGCCCATCATCAGCGCCGAGGGGCTGCGCTGAAAGCCCCTTGCCTCCAAGGCGGCGATGAAACCGGCATCGGCATCGTCCACCCGAAACAGCGGCGCAATGCCCCATTCGGCCAGTTGCGCGCAGGCCGCGTCGATGTCCTTTTCGGACCAGTCGCCGACCCGATGCGCGCCATTCACGCGGTCGCCCGCGCCCGCCGCCTCAAGCGCGACCAGACCGCCAAAGCGGCGGCTTTGCGCCGCCTGCCATGTCGCATCGAACACCGCATCGAGCCGCGGATCCAGCAGCATCAGGCCAGCCCCAATTCGCGTTTCAGCTCACCCATGCAGGCCGCGACCGCCTCAGCCTCAAGCCCGCGCACCACCAGAACCGTGCCATAAGCGCCGTCACGCTGCCAAGGATAGGAGCCCAGCGACAGCGCCGGATAACGCGCGGCAAGGGCGCCCAAGGGCTCGGCCACCTCAGATTCGGGGCGGGGGACGTCGACGGAATCGCTGACCACAGGGCGGCCTCGGGCCAGTGACGGCACGACTGCATCGACCATCGCGCGGAACACCTCGGGGACGCCCGCCATCACATGCGTGCTGCCGATCACAAAGCCCGGCGCGGCGGAGACGCTGTTCTCGATCAGGCGGGCGCCGAAGGGGATGCGGGCCATGCGCAGGCGGTTGGGGGTCAGCTCAATCCCGCGCGCCTCCCACCGTTCGGCCATGACGCGGCGCGCCTCTTCGTTGATGTCGATGCCAACGCCAAAGGCCGCCGCCACCGCATCGGCGGTCACATCGTCATGGGTCGGCCCGATCCCGCCCGAGGTGAAGACCAGATCATAGGCACCGCCAAGGCTGGCATCCATCGCGCGGATCGTGTCCACGATCAGGGCTTGGTCGTCGCTGATCACCCGGATCTCACGCAGGTCGATGCCAAGGCTGTTCAGCACGCCCGCCAGATGATGCGCGTTGCCTTCGCGGGTGCGGCCCGAAAGGATCTCATCCCCGATAACGATAATTGCGGCGGTTGGGTTGTCCGATTGCATGGCGTGGTCCTGTCAGCGTTTGCGCGAAACATACGCCGCCTTGCAGGGCTGGAACAAGCGCCGCCTTGGCATTATGTGAGGGGCCAAGCGAAAGGAACGGCAATGAACGACGGCAGGATCACCAGAGAGGGCATCCGCATCCACGAGGCGGGCGATTTCGCCGGGATGCACAAGGCGGGCGCGCTTGCCGCGCAGATCCTCGATGAGGTCGGGCCTTTGGTCGAGCCGGGCGTGACCACCGGCGCGCTGGACGATTTCATCCGCAACCGGGTCGAGGAGGCGGGCGCGATTTCCGCCACCATCGGCTATCGCGGTTATCAGCACGCCAGTTGTATCAGCGTGAATCATGTCGTCTGCCATGGCATCCCCGGCGAGAAGGTTCTGAAAGACGGCGATATTCTGAATATCGACGTGACGGTGATCGTCGATGGCTGGTATGGCGACACAAGCCGCATGTATGTCGCGGGCCGCGCGCCGATCAAGGCCAGGCGGCTGATTCAGGTCACCCATGACGCGCTGATGAAGGGGATCGAGGCGGTTCGTCCCGGCGCGACATTCGGCGATATCGGCGCGGCGATCCAGACTTATGCCGAGGGGCATCGCATGTCGGTGGTGCGCGATTTCTGCGGCCATGGGTTGGGCCGCGTGTTTCACGCGCCGCCCAATGTGCTGCATTACGGCAGCCCCGGCAAAGGCCCCGTGCTGGAAGAAGGCATGTTCTTCACCATTGAGCCGATGATCAACCTTGGCCGTCCCGAGACCAAGACCCTGTCCGATGACTGGACCGCCGTGACCCGCGACAAATCGCTGTCGGCGCAGTTCGAACATTCGATCGGCGTCACCGCCACCGGGGCCGAGATCTTCACGCTCTCGCCCGGCGGCCTGTTCTTCCCCGAACTGGATTAAGCCGCGCGGGCGTCGGGCTGGACGCCAAGCGCAAGGCAGACATCGCGGGTCAGGTCGGGCTTGTTCAGCGTGTAAAAATGCAGCCGGTCCACCCCACCCGCGATCAGCTTTTCGCACAGATCGACACAGAGATCACGGGCAAGCGCCGCCTCGCCCTCTTTGCCTGCGCGGGCGAAAGCATCCTCGGCCCATTGCGGCACGCTTGTGCCGCAGCGCGCGGCAAAGCGGCGCGCGCCTGCCCAGCCTTGAATCGGCAGGATGCCCGGAATGATCGGCGCACAGGTCCCCGCCGCCACGCAGCGGTCACGAAAGGCGAAATAGGTCTCGGCGTCGAAAAAGAATTGGGTGATGGCCGAGGACGCGCCCGCGTCGATCTTGCGTTTCAGCCATGTCACATCGCGGGTCGTGTCTCCGCCCGAATCGGGATGCGGCTCGGGATAGGCGCCCACGCGGATATTCATGTCGCCGCGCGCCGCAATCGCCTCGATCAGTTCAACCGATGACGCAAAGCCGTCGGGCGTCGCGGTCCATTCCGCCTGACCCTGCGGCGCATCCCCGCGCAGCGCCACGATGTCGCGCACGCCCGCCTGCGCGTAGCTGTCCACGATCTCCATCGTCTCGGCGCGGGTCGCGTCAACACAGGTCAGATGCGCGGCCACGTCCAGATTATAGTGATTGGCAAGCGCCGTCACCGCCTCATGGGTCAGTTGCCGCGTGGTGCCGCCCGCGCCGTAAGTCACCGACACGAAATCCGGGCCAAGCGGCGCAAGCGCGCGCGCCGTGTCCCACAGCCGGAACGAGGCGTCCAGATTGCGCGGCGGAAAGAACTCGAAACTGATCTTCGGGGCAGACATTACATTATCCTTTGGTTTCGCGCCTTGTGTCACGGCTGCGCCCGTGAGACAAATTCATAATCCGCATCATTTTATTGAAACTCGCTCATCATGCATCTGGAACTGCGGCATCTGCGCACCGTGCGCGCCATCCATGAACAGGGCGGCCTGGCCCGGGCCGCCGATGTGCTGAACATCACCCAATCGGCGCTGTCCCATCAGGTCAAGGCGCTTGAGGAGCAGGCTGGTGTTGAGCTGTTCATCCGCCGCGCGAAGCCCATGCGGCTGTCTGCGGCGGGGCTGCGGCTGCTGCGTCTGGCCGAACAGGTGCTGCCTCTGGTGGATGAGGCCGAGGCCGAGATCCGCGGCGTCGAGGCGGGTCGGATCGGGCGGCTGCATATCGCGCTGGAATGCCACGCCTGCTATGACTGGCTCTTGCCGGTTCTGGACCAGTTCCGCCGCGCATGGCCCGAGGTCGAGCTGGACATCCGCGCCCGTCTGGCCTTCGGCGCTTTCCCGGCACTTGCCCGATCCGAGGTCGATCTGGTCGTGACCTCCGACCCCGAGGATCTGCCCGGTATCAGCTTTCAGCCCCTGTTCGATTATGCGCCGATGCTGGTCCTGCCCGCCGCGCATCCTCTGGCCGAAAAGGGCTTTGCCGAGCCTGCCGATCTGGCCGCCGAGACGCTGATTCATTATCCGGTCGAGCGTGAAAAGCTGGACGTGTTTTCGCAATTCCTGACCCCCGCCGGGGTTGAACCCGCCGCCACCCGCGCGGTTGAGCTGACCGATATCGCGGTGATGCTGGTCGCCTCGGGGCGCGGGGTTGCGGTGCTGCCCGACTGGGTGCTGCGCCGCCATCAGGCCAACCCGGAACTGGCGATCATCCCGCTGACCCGCGCGGGGCTGATGCGCCGCCTTTACGCGGGCCTGCGTGAGGACGACCTGCGGCTGCCCTATATCGCCCATGTCCTGCGTCTGGCCCGCACCGAGGCCCTGCGTCTGTTGCGCTAAAGCCTTTTCATCCGGGCGATTTGCGCCTAAATGAGCGCCAATCGGAACAGGAGAAACGCCATGCAAAGCGCGAATATGAACGTGATGATCAAGGCCGCGCGCAAGGCCGGGCGTTCACTGGTCAAGGATTTCCGCGAGGTCGAGAACCTTCAGGTCAGCGTCAAGGGCGCGGGCGATTTCGTCAGCCGCGCCGACCGCGAGGCCGAACGGATCATCAAGGAAGAACTCCGCAATGCGCGCCCGACCTATGGCTGGCTGGGTGAGGAAACCGGCGAGGAGGCGGGCGAGGACCCGACCCGCCGCTGGATCGTGGACCCGCTGGACGGGACGACGAATTTCCTGCACGGGCTGCCGCATTGGGCGATCTCGATTGCCTTGGAACATAAGGGCGAGGTGGTCGCGGGCGTGATTTATGACGCCGCCAAGGACGAGATGTTCACCGCCGAAAAGGGCGCCGGGGCATGGATGAACGGTCAGCGCCTGCGGGTCTCGGGGCGCAACCGGATGATCGAGTCGATCTTCGCCACCGGCGTGCCTTTCGGCGGTCGCGGTACGCTGCCCGCCACGCTGAAAGACCTGGCCCGGCTGATGCCGCTGACCGCCGGGGTCCGCCGTTTCGGCGCGGCGGCGCTTGACCTCGCCTATGTCGCGGCCGGCCGCTACGAGGGTTATTGGGAACGCGGCATCAACGCCTGGGACGTGGCCGCGGGCGTGGTGATCGTGCGCGAGGCGGGCGGCTTCGTCGAGGCGATCCGAGGCGATGGCAACCTGATCGAGACCGGCAACATCGTCGCCGCCAACGCCGCGCTGTTCCCCCAATTCGCCGAGGTGATCCGCACGCGGGATTGAGGTGGTTGAGGCGGTGTTTGATGGCCGTGTGCTGATGTAATGTGTTGAGCGGCCTGAAATGGCTGGTTTCGGGCGGGTTTTTCGAGGCCGCTGGCGATATGCACAGAAATGGTGTCGGCGCGACCGTTCCAACGGCGGACACCGGGATCGGATGAAGCTGGAAAAGTCGCGCGGCGAGCCCCCGGTAAGCGCCGCCGTGGTCACGCGGGTCTGGCGGCGCAGGTCAATGTGGGGAAGGTTTCTCGCGGCGAGTAGGCGGCAGCTTCCAGAAGCGGATTGGCGAAGAGAGTTGCAGGCTTTCCGCATATAATGGTCGAAAGCAGCTAGTTCCGATCAACTATCCGCCACACGGCGCTTCCCCAGGGCGATCTCGCCCACCAACCAACCGACGCGCCGCTCATCCCCGCCGCAACCGCACCGTCAGCACCTCCAGCTAAAGCGCCGCTGTGGCCGCATGGGTCTGGCGGCGCAGGCCCATGCGGGAAAGGTTTCTCGCGTTGTGATGGCAAGTCGCTGAATGGCAAAGAGAGTTAAAGATTTTCCGTGTTTCAGCGTGCGAAACAGCGAGTTCCACTCAACCATCCGCCACTCGGTTCTTCCCCATCGCCATCCGACCATCAACCGACCGCCGCGCCCCTCACCCCCGCCGCAACCGCCCGGTCAGCGCCGCCAGATAAAGCGCTGCCGAAGTCACGAGAGTCTGGCGGCGCGCGCCCATGCGCGCAAGGTTTTGCGTTGTGATAGCCTGTATTTGAATGACAAAGAGGGTTGAAGATTTCCCGCGTTTCTGCTGCGAAACGGCCAGTTCTGCTCCAATATCGGCTACTCGGTGCTTCGCTTTCGACCATCTCACCCACCAACCCACCGCCGCAAGTGCCCGGTCAGCGCCGTGATATAAAGCGGCGAAGTGGTGACACGAGTCTGGCGGCGCAGGACCATCCCGGCCACGAGCGCCCAGTCAGCGCTGTCAGATAAAACATAACCGTGATCCTGCGTGTCTGCAGAAGCGGAGCCGTGCGGGCAGGGCGTCTCGCGTCGCGCAGGCGGCTTCCAGAAGCGGAATGGCGAAGAGAGTTGCAGGCTTTCCGCATATAATGGTCGAAAGCAGCCAGTTACACTCAAATACTCGCCAAGCACTGCTTCGCACATGGCCCTCTCGCCCCCCAACCAAAAGGCGCGGCGCCCCTCACCCCCGCCGCAACCGTCCGGTCAGCGCGGCCAGATAAAGCGCCACCGTGGTCGCTCGGGTCTGGCGGCGCAGGCCCATGCTCGCAAGTTCTTTCGCGGCGAGTGGGCCGGGGCGGCGTAATGCCTGGGCAAAGCGGTCCAGCAGCGCGGCGTTTTCATCAGTCAGCATCTCGCGGCAAGCCGCTAGCGCCGCGTTATTTGCCGCCAGCCAGTCGCCATAATCGCCGCCGAAAAGTCCGCGCAACCGTTCGGCCATCGCCCTGAACGTATCGTTGCGCCCCTTCAGGTTGCCCTCATGCTGCCGGTAAAGCACCGTTTCCGCATCGTCGCGGATCACGCGCCCGCCCGCGCCACTCACCAGAAGATAGGCGAACCAGTCATGCGCCTCGATCCCGGCCGCGATGGCCGCAGGGGCGGCACGCGCATACAGCGCCGCGGCCTTGGGCGACAGCAGCGCCGTGTTCCCGCCGATCACGCATTGCACAAGCGCGTTCGCAAAATCGAACGGGCCGCTATAACGCGCCGACCCGGCCAGCGGGCGCAGCGCGCCGTCGCAAATCGTCGTGCGCGATCCGTAGACCGCAAGTCCCGGCTCAGGCCCCATCGCCGCCACCGCGCGGGAAAGTCTGTCCGGCTGCCAGACATCGTCCTGATCCGAAAAGGCCAGATATTCGCCCGGCCGGACGCCCCCGGCCATCGTCAGAAAATTCGCCGTGGCCCCTTGGCCCGGCCCATCCACCAAGGTGACCTGACCCTTGGGCCGGGTGGCGGCGAAACGCTGTGCGATGGCCGGGCCATTGTCGCGCGACCCGTCATCCGAGATCACCAGCCGCCAGTCGCGATGCGTCTGGGCCGCGATGCTGCCCAGCTGTTCGGCCAGATGCGCCGCGCCGTCATATAGCGCAAGCGCGATGAAAACTTGCGCCATCGCCCGCCCCCTTGCCGCCTCAGCGATAGCCGAAGGCGGCGGCGCTGACCAGACTAGCTTGAATCCTGGCGCGCGATGTCCTCAATCAGCACGTCAAGGATCTGGCTGCCGCCGACCTCGTGAGCGGTGCGCAACAAGGTGTCGCGCAGGCGGCGCATCTGACCCTCGCCGGTGAAATTGCCGTCAAAGCCGCCTGTATTGGCGTGGATGAGCAGGCTTCGCAGGAATGCGTCGCGCAGGCGGTGTTCGTTCTGAAAGACGGCTGGTTCTGCGCTTTTGGGGATTTCCAGCGTCAGCGACAGAACCATCACCGAATCGAGCCTGTGGCCGCGCATGACCGGGACAAAGAACTGCGTGGGAAAGCGGAACCAGGCCAGATCGCCCCGCGCGCGTTCGCGCAGGATCGGGTCGGCGGCGTCGGTTTGCGCGATTGGTGGGGCGGGGCGCAGCCATTCGCCCGCCGCAAGACCGCCGCCTAGCGCCACCAGAACCAGAGCCGGAAGGATGAGTTTCCTGATCATGGCGGCCTCAGAACGGAAGGATCATGTCGGCGACCTGCTGGCCATAGCGCGGCTGCTGCATGTCGGTGATTTGCCCGCGCCCGCCATAGGAAATGCGTGCGCCCGCAATGCGGTCATAGGCGATTTCATTGTTGCGACCGATATCCTCGGGGCGCACAAAGCCGGTCACGGTCAGC
Organism: Paracoccus sp. (in: a-proteobacteria); assembly: GCA_030538425.1. GTDB lineage: Bacteria > Pseudomonadota > Alphaproteobacteria > Rhodobacterales > Rhodobacteraceae > Paracoccus. The sequence continues at coordinate 24,333 of JAUNTZ010000022.1, forward strand.
TCGCGCATCTCAAAATTGACGCGGACTTCCTGGCTGCCGCTGATATGGAGAACGCCATTTGGCAACGTCTCGATGATCGTGGCGGCGACGCGCAAGGTCATGCGGTCACGGCGCGAGGTCTGACCCGTTCCGCGATGGTTCGAGCTGGAGCTGGCCGCGACAAGCGGGTCCATCGGCGTCGAGGATCGCTCAGGAAGGCCCGCCATCGAGCTGATCCGCATATTCTCGGCGCCGGAACGGCTGCGGTTGCTGGAATTGCTCATCTCGGCGCGGTCGTCGATCTCGATCACAACGGTCAGGATATCACCGCGCGACGAGGCGCGGCGGTCACCCACCAGAGACCGCCGTTCCCCCGCCCAAAGCGATGCCGCCTGTTCGGGCCGCTGCGGCGTGGCGGTCAGGTCAAGAACCGGCGTGGTCATGGCGGTGAATTCGGGCGTCCGGCGCGGCTCGGTCATGGTCGGGGGGCGGCCCAGATGGTCGGTCCGGGCACAGCCGGCCAAAATCGCCGCCGCCGCAAAAGTCATTAAAAGTCGTTTATACATAAAGGCTTACCTTTCGTTTGACAGCGCGCTCAGGCTGCCATCAGGATTGATCATCGCGGTCAGGGTGCTGCGCGAGGCGATGTTCATCACCCGCACCTCGTCACCGGCGCCGCCCCGGCCAAGGCTGCGGGCTTCGGCGGTGATGGTCAGCCCGCCTGCCTGATAGCGCACCCGCACGATCTGGTTGCGATCAACCAAGGTCGGGTTGCGCAGATCGGCGGCGCGAATGACGCGGCCCTGATAAATCGCGATGCGGGTCTCGCGGCCGATGGCGTCGCCCGGCTCGGTGATGCCGCCCGCCAGATCGGGGGCGAAAGCCAGATCCTCGGGGCCGATGACATGGCCTGCTGTAAGGTGCTGCGCGGCAGTCAGGCTTTGGCCATGCGCCGCCCCTGCGCTCAGGCAGGCGGCCAGAATCAGCGCCCGCATCAGCGCACCTGAACCGTTGCGCCAAGCATCTGGTCGGCGGCGGTGATGACCTTGGCGTTGAGTTCATAACCGCGCTGCGCCTTGATCAGCTCGGTGATTTCGCGCACCGGATCGACGGCGCTTTCCTCAAGATAGCCCTGCCGCAGGATCCCCGCACCGTCCTCGCCCGGCATCGAGATCATGGCCGGACCAGAGGCGCCCGTTTCCAGAAACAGGTTCGAGCCAATCGCCTCAAGCCCCTTCTGGTTGGTGAAATTGGCAAGGGTGATCTGGCCCAGATTCTCGGGCTCAACCCGGTCGGTGAAATAGGCGTAAACCTCACCATCGGCGTTAATGGCGACGGAACGCGCATCGGCGGGAATGGTGATCCCCGGCGCGACGGTGAGCCCGTCCGAGGTCACGATCAGCCCATCGGCTGAGCGTTTCAGCGCCCCGTCGCGGGTATAGCCGGAGAGGCCCGAGGGCATCTCAACCTCAATATAGCCTTGCCCGTCAATCGCCAGATCAAGGTCGCCGCCGGTCTGCAACAAGGCCCCCTGCGCCAGCTGGATCGTGACGGCCGTCGGACGCGCGCCAAGGCCCATCTGGATGCCGGCGGGAATCATCGTGCCATCCATCGCGGTAATCGTGCCGGGGCGGGCGGCCTGCTGGTAATGGAGGTCCGCGAACTCGGCGCGGCGGGCGTTATAGCCGGTGGTGGACATGTTCGCGAGGTTGTTGGAAATCACCTCGACGCGGGTTTGCTGCGCGCTCATCCCGGTGGCGGCAATCTGAAGGGCTTTCATGGTTTTCTCCTATCGGGTCATGGCGGAAATGGTGGCGCGGATGCGTTCATCCTCGCGGTCAAGCAGCGACTGGCCCATCTCATAGGCGCGCTGCACCTCGATCATGCGGCTGATCTCGGCGATGGGATCGACATTCGAATCCTCCAGAAAGCCCTGCCGGACACGGGCCGATTCCGAGGGGGTCAGCCGCGCCTCGGTCGCGAAAAGCGTACCGCCCCGCCGGATCATTCCGGCGGGATCGGGCGGCTCAAACAGGCCCAGACGTCCGACAGGTTCGCCATCGGCCGCAATGGTGCCGTCAGTGCCGATATGCACCGCGCGGGTGCCCGGCGGGATCTGGACGGGCGCAAGCCCCTCATCCAGAACGCGCAGCCCGTCGGGGGTGACCAGATCACCTTCGGGAGACAGCAGGAAGGCGCCCGCGCGGGTCAGTGCATGGCCCTGTCCGGTCGCCACGGCGAAAAAGCCCTGACCGTCAATCGCCAGATCCAGCTCACCCCCGGTTTGCGTGATGCCCGCCTGTTGCAGGTCAAGCACCCGCCCGCGCGCATGGGCCATGGACAGCCCGTGCCGCCCGTCCCCGGTGGTGGCCAGATGTTCGGCAAAGATCACGCCTTCGCGCCGAAAACCGGTCGTGTTGGCATTGGCGATGTTGTTGGCGATCACGCGCATCTCGCGCATCAGTCCCGATTGCCGCGACAGCCCGGCATAGATGGCGTTATCCATCCCTCATCCCCCCGCAATCAGCGGCACAAGCGCATCGGTGAAGAACCCCGCCAGAATCGAGGTCATAAAGCTCATCGAGGCCCAGAAAACCGCCAGCATCAGCCCGACCTTCGGCACGAAGGTCAGGGTCATTTCCTGCACCGAGGTCAGCGCCTGAAACAGCCCGATCGTGACCCCCGCGATCAGCGCCACCGCCAGCAAGGGCGCCGACATCCGCACCGCGATCCACAGCGATTGCCGCACCAGATCGAAGATCAGATTTTCGTCCATCAGACCGGCATCCGCAGGATTTCCTGATAGGCTTCGACCACCTTGTCACGAATGGCCACGGCGGCCTCAAGCGCCAGCTCAGCCTCGGCAATCGACTGGACCAGAACATGAGTGTCCACCTGGCCTTGCATTGTGCCGATGGCGGCGCGGTCGGCCTGTTCCAGCACGGCCTGAAAGCGCGCGCCAATCGCCGGGTCCGCACCCGCCGCGGGCTGCGCCGCATCTCGGGCGGCTTGATAGGCGTTGAGCGCCGAACTTGCTGTAATCACGACATTATCCTTTCAAAAACTCAGCGGCGCAGCAGATCAAGCAGCGACTGCCCCATCTGCCTGGCCTGTTCAAAAATGCGCAGATTGGCCTCATAACTGCGGCTTGCCTCACGCGAGTCGGCCATCTCAGAGACCAGATCGACATTCGATCCGTCGTAGAACCCCGCCGCATCGGCCATCGGATGGGCCGGGTCATAGATGCGCGGCAAGGCGCTGCGATCCAGCCGCGGGGCTGAGGCCATGACGCGCCCATCGGCCCGCCCACCCTCGCGCATCGCATCGAAGGAAACGGTCTTGCGTCGATAGCCGGGCGTGTCGGTATTGGCGATATTTTCCGCGACATGGCGCAGCCGCGTGGCCTGCGCCTTCATGCCAGAGGCCGCGATCTGCACCGGGCTTGCGCGGGTTTCCATCGTCACCTCCGTGCAATCGCGCTGCGCATCAGGCCCAGCGATGAGCGGTAGATGGTCAGCGACAGTTCATGCTGGCGGCGCATTTCGGCGGTCTTGAACATCTGATCCTCAAGCGAGACCGAGTTGCCGTTCGGCGCGGCCTGCCCCCGTTCCTCAACCACCTGCGCATTGCCGCCGCCCCAACCGGGCCGCGCGAAATGCCCCGCGCGGGTCGCCCGCATCGCCGATTCGCCGGTGTTGCGATAGCTGTCCTCAAACGGTCGCAGATCCCGCGACCGAAAGCCCGGAGTGTCCGCATTCGCCACATTTTCCGCAATGATTCCCGCGCGTTGCGCCGCATGTGCGGTCATGGCGCGGGCCATGCGAATTGTATCCATATTCTCGAACAAAGAGGCTTCTCCTCGTGTTGTCATAAACCCGGTCTTAACCCCAACAGGTTTAGAACCCCTTAAGAGCCGGGCGATTCCCGGCCCAAAACGGGGACAAAAATTGGATAAAATTGAATCCATCGCGGCACGCATTGCCCGGATCAGGCCGGTGCGCTGTTTCGGGCGGGTCACGGCGATTCGCGCCGGGCTGGTCAGCGTCGCGGGCCTGAGCCATCACGCATCTATCGGGGATCGTGTGATTTTTCCGATGCTTGGCGGGCGCAATCTTGGCGGTGAAATCATCGGGCTGTCGGCTGATCACGCGCATATCCTGCCCGAATCGCCGCCCGACGGGCTAAGCATCGACGCCGAGGCGGAGCTGATCTTTGCGCCGGACCTCGCCCCCGATTCGTCATGGGTCGGGCGAATCATCGACCCGTTCGGACAGCCGCTGGATGGGCGCCCGCTCAAGTCGGGGCCGGTCGCGCGGCCCTATCATTGCCCGCCGCCGCAGGCCGTCACGCGCAAGCGGCTGGGCGGGCGGATTGATACCGGGCTTGCGGTCTTTGACACGCTGTTGCCCATCGTGCGCGGCCAGCGGATCGGGCTGTTTGCGGGCTCGGGCGTGGGAAAATCGACGCTTCTGTCGTCTTTGTCGCGAGGGATGGCCGCCGATGTGGTCGTCATCGCAATGATCGGCGAGCGCGGGCGTGAGCTGCGTGAGTTCGTTGAAAACACGCTTGGGCCTGAGGGGATGGCGCGGGCGGTTATTGTGGCGGCGACCTCGGACCAATCGCCGTTGCTGCGGCGGCGCTGTGCCTGGGCGGCCATGACCGTGGCCGAGCACTTCCGCGATCAGGGCCGCCATGTGCTGTTTCTGGCGGACTCGATCACGCGCTTTGCCGAGGCCCATCGTGAGGTCGCACTGGCCGCCGGTGAGGGGGCGAGCCATCGCGGCTTTCCGCCCTCGACCTCGCATCTTATCATGTCCTTGGCCGAACGCGCCGGGCCGGGGGCTGAGGGCGCGGGCGATATTACCGGGATTTTCAGCGTTCTGGTCGCCGGTTCCGACATGGAAGAGCCGGTCGCGGACATCCTGCGCGGGGTGCTGGACGGGCATGTGGTGCTGGACCGCGCGATTGCGGAACGCGGGCGCTTTCCGGCGGTGGATGTGCTGCGCTCGGTCTCGCGCAGCCTGCCCCATGCCGCAAGCGCGGATGAGAACGCGCTGATCGGGCGTGCGCGCGCGGCGCTTGGCGCTTATGCCGAGTCTGAGCTGATGATCAAGGCCGGGCTTTACGCGCCCGGCAGCGACGCAAAGCTGGACGAGGCGGTGCGTCTTTACCCTGCGCTTGACGCTTTTGTCGCCCGTCACAGCCCCGAAGGCGCCCAGGACAGCTTTGCGATGCTGGCGGCGGCGCTTGGCCAACGGCGCGGCGTAGCTACTGAATTGCTTGCAAAAACTTGAGGATTAAATAATGTTAGATGCAAGCGAGTCCGATTGCGCAGAATGGCCTTGATCGGCATTTTATCCTCGATTCAACAGGGGGTTGCCTTGGCAATTTCGGACTATTTCATCCGTTATCTTGAACGTCGCACGATCCTGACCGACGAAGATCGCGCCAGACTTGCCGCGCTGCGGACCGAGCATGTGCGGTTTGAGCCGGGCGATGTGATCGTGGCGCAGGAACGGATCGTGTCGCGGTCCTGCATGATGCTGCGCGGCATGTCGGCGCGGGTGCACCAACTGAACGGGCGCCCCGATGATCGGGTGATTACCGCGCTGCATGTGCCGGGCGATTTTGTCGATCTGCACGGGTTCCTGCTGGCCGGTCTGGAACATAGCGTCATCGCCGCAGGCCCCGCCGAGGTTGAGTTCATCAGCCATGACCAGTTGCGCGACATCACCGAAAACAGCCCGCATCTGACCCGGCTGTTATGGATGTCCACCACCATCGACGCGGCGATTCACCGGCAATGGCTGGTTGCCGCCGCCGCGCTACGGTCCAGCTCACATCTCGCGCATCTGATCTGTGAGATCTACACAAGGCTCAATATCGTTGGCGCAGCGCATGATTATCGCTTCACCATGCCGCTGCTGCAACGCGAACTGGCTGAGATTCTGGGCTATTCGCCCATCCATATCAACCGGGTGGTGCGTGATCTGCGCGAACGCGGTCTGGTCCGCTGGCAGGGTTCCGAGATTGAGATCGTGAACTGGCAGGGTCTGGTCGCTTTGGCGCAGTTCCGGCCCGATTACCTCGATCTGGAGCAGATCGACCGCTGATCACTGGCAGATCCGCCAGTCATTCGCGCGCCTGATCACGTCAAGATGCAGGTGGTCGTCATGCGCGGCGTCCGAGCCGGGGCCAAGCACCGTCGTAAAGAACTGGCAGGCCCCGGCGTGAATATCGCTTTGGAACCGGCCGAGCGGGTCGTTTTCGCGCGGTTCGATCATCAGAACCTGACCGTCTGAGAGCCGGATTCCGGCAATATCGACGGCATTGCCAAGCGCATGTTCCGACAGCCGGTCAGTCCCGGCGCGCGGGCGGCAAGCATAGCCGGGGCCGGTCAGCAAACCCGCAGGACGGGGCGCGCCGTCAAGCTGCGCGGCGGCGGGCGCGACCACCTGATGCGTCCAAAGCGCCAGAGCAAGCGCGGTTTCGCAACGCAGCAATGGCTCACCTTCGACCGAGAGACCGGGCCGGATCTGCCCAAGCCTGACCGGCCTGAGGATGCCGCAATCGGGGTCGATCTCGGGATCAGTGAGCGGCTCGGCACGCCGAACATCCGCGCCCATCACGGTGAGCGCGGCGAGACAGCCGATGAATGAGGGCAGGCTTTCGGATCTTGCCTGCCAAAGCGGTTCGGTCGGGGTGGGGGTGGCGTCCGCAGGTTCGGCTGACGGTGTGTCTGGTTGAACGGGCGTGGTTGGTGGCCGGTCCGATTGTGGTAGGGCGTTGCTGTCATCTGGTGCGGGAGTGGGGTCCGCAGGGTCAGATTCCGCAGGATGGGCTGAAGATGTGCTTGGTTGATCAGGCGCGGTTGGTGGCGGGTTCGATTGGGGCAGGGCGTTGCTGTCATTCGGCGCGGGCGCAGCGGGACTTGAGTCCGAAGGGTCAGGTTCTGCAGGATCGGCTGACGGCCTGTCTTGTTGCGCAGGTGCGATTGGTGGCCGATTCGATTGTGGCAGAGCATTGCTGCCATCTGGCGCGGTGGGCCCGGCTTCTGCACTGTCAGGTTCTACAGAGCTGTTGGGCGGTTCTGGCAGGCTCGATTGCGGCACGGCGTCGCTGTCACCCGCCTCATTCCCGGCGGCGGGCGCTTGTCGTTCGGGTCGCGGGGCAGGGGGTGGCGAGGCGGGCTGCATGACTGCGCCGGGGCGGGGCGCGGGGGGCGCGTTTTCGGTCACGGGTGCTGCCGGACGCGGCGCGGGTTGAGCAGTGGCCCATGCCGCCGCGACGCAAAACACCCCGACCGCCGCGATGAAGGTCGGGGTGCGGCGCATGTCAGTTCGCAAGTGCAGGCGGCACGGCCAGCGGGTCTTCGGCCGCCGCGTTCAGCGCATCGGCCAGCGGGTCGCGGGTCGGAGCGGGCGGCGCGGAGGCCTCGACCGGCGCGGCGGGCTCGGTGGTGGCGGGGGCGGGTTCGGCCGCCGCGACAGGCGCCGGGGCAGCCGTCGAGCCAAGGCTTGAGCCCTGTTCCAGAAACTCGACTTGGGTCTGGCCGGGGCGCACCATATGGGCCAGCTCTCGCGCATCCCAATTGGTCAGCCGCACGCAACCGTTTGATTCATTGCGGAAAAGCCGAGAGGGCGTGGGCGTGCCGTGGATGCCGTAAGTGGGCTTGGTCAGCCCGATCCAGGTATCCCCCACCGGGCCGTTGGGGCCGGGCGGGATGCGCAGCACGCGGTCATTATCGCCCTGCTGGAAATTGACCGACGGATTATAGGTATAGTCGGGGTTCTCAGCCACATTCGCGACCTGCATCGAGCCCGAGGGCGACGGCGTCTGCGCCGAGCCGATCGTGGCCGGATAGTTGACCACCATGCGACCGTTTGCATCAAAAGCGGCGACGCGGTTATGTTCCTTTTCGATCACGATGCGGGTGACCGTCGCGCGGATGCGCGCATTGGGGCGCATCACGCTGATCGTCTCGCCCGCCGCAAAGCTGGCGCCGGGGTTCATCGCGGCGATGAAGGGCTCACTCATGTGGAACCGCTCGGCCAGACGCTCTTGCACCGAGGTGTAGCCCAGATGCGACATCTGCGCCTTTTCGGCATAGTCCGAAGGGATCGCATCGACCAGATTTTCGGTGTCCGCGGCGGTGATCGTATAGCTCTGCGTCACCGGATCAGTCGCGAAATGCTGAAGCTGTTCCCAAACCGCTTCATCCATCACCCCATCCACAGGCAGGCCCGCGCGGCGTTCAAAGGCGGCGATGGCCGAATTGCTCATCCCGCCGGCCACGCCGTCGATCACGCCGGGCGAGATCCCGGAACGGTCCAGCAGCAGCTGCACCTTGGCGGTGATCGGGGACAGCCCCTGCGGCAGCGGGCCGCCGGAATAGCTGGCGGCCTCGATCTGGCTGGCCTGAAGCGCCGCAGCCTGCCCCGCGCCGCCCAGCATCAGGGCAAACGCGATGGCGATGAAAGAAAGCGGCTTTGTTGCGGTCAAGCGCATGGTGGTTCCTGCTGCGAAAAGGCTGTTGCCGCCTTATCGCATGATCGGCAAACCAAGCCTAGAGCGCAAAGGAAAGCCGATGGTCAGGCCGGTAAACTCTGCGCGAGAGCGCGACCGCATGGCCCTGCAACCAGGCCGCCTGTTCCATCATCAGAGCCGACAGACCGGGCCTGACGCCAAGCGTCATGGCGGATTCCGCATCGACCTCAGAGGCGAACAGCGTCATCCGCATTTGCAGCGGCGGCAGGTTTTCACGCACCCATTCAAACGCATCCCTCTGGCCCAGAATTTCAGAGGTCAGGCCGGGTGTCTGGGACGGGTTGATATAGGTCGTGGTGCAGCAATAGGCGTCGCTATTGGCGCTTTGCAGCGTGTGGACGCGCAGCATTTCGCTGTTATCCTCATCGAGATGAAGCGCGTTGGCCACCGTGGCGGGCGGGACGGTGAGGCGGCTGTCGATGAGGTTGTAGTGATAGACCGCGCCGGTCGCCTCGATCTCCTGACGGGCAAGCTGGGTCTCAAGCGCCTCATGCTCGGGCTGGGCAATCACGCGCGTGCCGACCCGCCTGCGCCGGTCAACGATACCATCCTGCGCAAGCGCGCCAAGCGCGCGGTTGACCGTCGCGCGGGCGCAGCCCAGTTCCTGCGCCAGGCAGGCTTCGGTCGGGATGATCTGGCCGGGCGGCCATTCACCGCTGCGAATGCGGTTCAGCACAACGGCTTGAACCGATTGCCATGTGTTCATACGGTGATGATCGGCGGGGCGAATGCGCGGAGAGCGTCTTGGGAAGCTGTGTTCGGGTTTCATCTCTGCCTGTCGTGCCAAGGAAAACGGAGGAGTCAGAGGGAAAACGGACGGCACTGGGAATATGGATATAACAAAACAAATCTGAACTCATCAGTTCAATTCATGCAAGATATATTGCAGGCCCCTGCGGTGCAACACTCAATTTCCTTTGCAACAAATGACATTTTTGCCAGATTTTTCACATGAAGCAGATGCCTTGCGGCAGGGCGCCCTGCGTGTCGCGGGTGTTGATGAGGTGGGGCGCGGGCCCTTGGCGGGGCCGGTGACGGCGGCGGCGGTGGTTCTGGAGCCCGGCGCCATTCCCGAAGGTCTCAACGATTCCAAGAAGCTGAGCGCGGCCCGGCGTGAGGCATTGGCCGCGCAGATCGTGGATAGTGCCGACTGGGCTGTGGCGCATATCTGGCCCGAAGAGATCGACCGGCTGAATATCTATCACGCCGCGCATCTGGCCATGTGCCGGGCCTTGGCGGGATTGCGCGCGGCGGCGGATTTCGCGCTTGTCGATGGCAACCGCCTGCCGCGCGACCTGCCCTGCGCGGGGCTGGCGGTGGTCAAGGGCGACGGGCGGTCGTTGTCGATTGCGGCGGCCTCGATCATCGCGAAGGTGGCGCGTGATCGGATCATGGTGGATTTGGCGCAACAGTTCCCCGCCTACGCTTGGGACCGCAATGCGGGCTATCCGACGAAACAGCATCTCGACGCGTTGGAAAGCCACGGCGTGACCCCATATCATCGGCGCTCTTTCCGGCCTGTCCACAATATCTTGTGTCGAGACATTTCCACAAGTGATTGATTCAAAAAAGAAATTGACGCCGATTCGCGCATGAATCATCATGGCCCCATACCAGACCGGATAACCGGCAGTTTGAGGCAGTGATGAAAAACGACTTGAAAAAACGTGCAGTCGCGCGACCGCTTCCGCTGAACCAGATCCTTGATGGCGATTGCATCGAGGTGATGAACAGCCTGCCCGAGGCAAGCGTCGATCTGATTTTCGCGGACCCGCCCTATAACCTGCAACTGCGCGGCGATCTGCACCGGCCGGACAATTCCAAGGTCGATGCGGTGGACGATCATTGGGACCAGTTTTCGGGCTTTGCCGCCTATGACCGCTTTACCCGCGACTGGCTGGCGGCGGCGCGGCGGATTCTGAAACCCGACGGGGCGATCTGGGTGATCGGGTCCTATCACAACGTCTTTCGTCTGGGCGCCGAGTTGCAGAATCAGGGCTTCTGGATTCTCAACGATGTGATCTGGCGCAAGTCGAACCCGATGCCGAATTTCCGGGGCAAGCGGCTGACCAACGCGCATGAGACGCTGATCTGGGCCGGCAAGTCGGAAAACAGCAAATACACGTTCAATTATGAGGCGCTCAAGTCGCTGAATGAGGGGGTGCAGATGCGCTCGGACTGGGTGCTGCCGATCTGCACGGGGCACGAGCGGCTGAAGGACGACAAGGGCGACAAGGCGCATCCGACGCAAAAGCCCGAAAGCCTGCTGCATCGCGTCTTGGTCGGCACGACCAACCCCGGCGATGTGGTGCTGGACCCGTTTTTCGGCACCGGCACGACTGGCGCGGTCGCCAAGATGCTTGGCCGTGACTTTATCGGGATCGAGCGTGAGGTCGCCTATCGTGAGGCCGCGACCAAGCGCCTTGCCCGCGTGCGCAAATTCGACGCCGACAGCATCGCCACCACCCGCGCCAAACGCGCCGAGCCGCGCGTGCCCTTCGGTCAGGTGGTCGAGCGCGGGATGCTGCGTCCGGGCGAAGAACTTTTTTCCATCGGCAACCGCCACAAGGCCAAGGTGCGCGCCGATGGCAGCCTGATCGGCAATGATGTCAGGGGCAGCATCCATCAGGTCGGTGCCGCGCTAGAGGGCGCGCCGTCCTGCAATGGCTGGACCTATTGGCATTTCAAGCGCGAGGGGCAGATGATCCCCATCGACATTCTGCGCCAGCAGATCCGTTCGGAAATGGACGGCTGACCCAACCCAAGTTTCGCCACATTCGCGCCCGCGCTCGTTCGTGGCGCGAATGACCTTGCCCTGATCGCGCTGCGGTCAGGGCCTTTTGATGTCAGGCATGGGCGTCGCGTGGCGGTTATAGGCGCTCCAATCCGTGATCTCGGGGTAGAACTGCCGTCGCCACGCCCGCACGCGCGGGTTCATCCGCCTGCGCCACAAGGGCGGGACCATCGCCAGAAAGGTCATCGCCGGATAGCCAAGCGGAAGCTGCGGGGCCTCATCCTCAGCATAGGTTTGCAGCAGGGGAAAGCGGCGCGCGGGTTTGTAATGGTGATCCGAATGGCGTTGCAGGTTGATGAGCAGCCAGTTCGAGGCCGTATGCGCGGCGTTCCAGCTATGATGCGGGCGGACCGGCTCATACCGCCCATCGCCCAGATGGCGGCGGGTCAGGCCGTAATGTTCCACATAATTGGTCAGCTCCAACTGCCAGACCGCAACAAAGGCCTGCCAGAGAAACAGCAAAAGCCCGACCCAGCCGCCAAGGATCGCCGCAAGCGCAAGCATCCCCGCCTGCAAGGCGGCATAGCGCCAGAACGGGTTGCGCAGATCGAAGGGGCCACGCCCCGCGCGGGCCAGCCGCGCGACCTCGGCCCGCCACGCGCTGCGGGGACAGTCGCGCAAAACGCGCCAGAAAAAGCGATGAAACCCTTCGTTGTAGCGCCCCGTCACCGCATCGCGCGGGGTGCCGACCCAAGAATGATGGACCAGCAGATGTTCCGTCCGAAAATGCGAATAAAGCACCGAGGCCAGCAACAGATCGCCCAGCCACCGCTCAACCGCGTTGCGCTGATGCAGCAATTCATGGGCGTAAACGATGCCGATGGTGCCAGAGGCCACGCCGATGGCAAAGAACAGCCCGGCCAGCTCCCATCCCGACAGGCCCGCGCGGGTGCCATACCAGATCGCGCCGAAGATCATCGCGAATTGCAGCGGGAACCAGATGATCGTGACGGCGCGATACCAGAAGAGTTCCGCCTCTGCCGCGTCAGTCTCAGGGTTCGTCTCATTCAGCCCAAGCGCCATATCCAGAGCGGTGACCAGCGACCACGCATAGGCCGGGACCAGCAGCCACCACCACGCGCCTTGCGAGGCGGCAAGCGCGACAAGCGGCACCACACCCAGCGACAGCCAGAAGGGCGCGGCGGTTTTCCAGCTATGTTGGCGCATCGTCATGTCCCCGATGTAATGCGGCAGGCGGCGAAAACAAAGCCCCGGCGCGGGGCCGGGGCAATGTGTCAACGGGTCGCGGGGGCCTCAGGCGCGGACAAGCGCCTCATAGGCCTCGGAAATCTCACGGGTCAGTTGCCCGACCTGGAAGTGATAATCCCCGATCTGGCCCACCGGCGTGACCTCGGCGGCGGAGCCGGTCAGCCAGCATTCCGAGAAATCGGCCATTTCCTCGGGCTTGATGCGGCGTTCGTGAACGGTGATGCCGCGATCTTTCAGCAGCTCGATCACCGTGCGGCGGGTCAGCCCGTTCAGGAAACGGTCGGCCTGCGGGGTGTGAACCTCACCGTCCTTGACGAAAAAGATGTTCGCGCCGGTGGCCTCAGCAACGTAACCCTCCCAATCCATGAACAGCGCGTCGGAACAGCCTTTGGCCTCAGCCGCGTGTTTCGACATGGTGCAGATCATGTAAAGCCCGGCGGCCTTGGCGGCGGTGGGGATCGTCTCGGGCGAGGGGCGCTTCCATTTGGCGATGTCCAGCTTCGCGCCCTGCCATTTCGCATCGCCGTAATAGCTGCCCCATTTCCACGCCGCGATGGCCACGCGCACCTTGTTGCGCGCCGCCGAGACGCCCATATCCGGCCCCGAGCCGCGCCATGCGACAACCCGGACATAGGCATTGTCCAGCCCGTTGGCGTCCAGCACTTCACGTTTCGCCGCGTCCAGTTCCTCGGCGGAATAGGGGATCGGCATATCCATCAGCTTGCCCGATTCCAGCAGGCGCAGGGAATGTTCGTGCGATTTGAAGATCTTGCCGTCATAGCACCGCTCACCCTCGAAAACCGAGCTGGCATAATGCAGCGCATGGGTCAGGACGTGAACCTGCGCGTCGCGCCAGTCCACCATTTCGCCATCCATCCAGATCTTGCCGTCGCGGTCGTCGTAATCGCCTTCCATCAGAGCCTCCTGCTCATTTGCAATAGTTGCGCGCAACGCCCCGGTTTCCGGCAGATAGTTGCGTGATATGGCGAATCGCTAACTATTGTCGCTTGGAAAGTCAACAAGGCTGACTTAAACAGGGGCAAGCGAGACATGAGACCACGATGCAGCCACGCCACGCCAATTTGCCGATAACGCCGCAGGGTGACAGCCTGCTTTTCCTGACCGATGAGCAGATCCGGCGCGGGATTGAGGCGATGTTCTTTGCCTATCGCGCCTTTACGGCGGACCCCGACCTGATTCTGGCCGATCTGGATTATGGCCGCGCCCATCACCGCGCCTTGCACTTTATCGCGCGCAATCCCGGGCTGACCGTCTCATCTCTGCTGGATATTCTGGGCGTCACCAAACAGTCGCTGAACCGGGTGCTGCGCGGGCTGATCGAGGACGGGCTGGTCGAAAGCCGGGTCGGCAATCGCGACCGGCGTGAGCGCCAGCTGTATCTCAGCGAAAGCGGAGCCGATCTGGAGCGCCGCCTGTCGGATGCGCAGCGCGCGCGGATGCGGGCCGCCTATCGCGCGGCGGGGCCGCAGGCGGTCGCGGGCTTCTGGCAGGTGCTGGAGGCGATGATGGACGGCGAGACACAGCGCCAATATGCCGGGCTGCGCGATCCGGGGGCGCGGGAATGAGCGCCGATGCGCATATCCTTGTCGTCGATGATGACGAACGCATCCGCGCGCTGCTGCGGCGCTTTCTGATGCGAAACGGCTATCTGGTGACGACCGCCGCCGATGCCGCCCATGCCCGCCGCCTGCTGCGGGGTCTCGATTTCGACCTGATCGTTCTGGACGTGATGATGCCCGGTGAGGACGGGCTGAGCCTGACCGCCGATCTGCGCAAGCGGCTGAAAACGCCCGTGCTTTTGCTGACCGCGCGGGGGGAGACGGGCGACCGCATCGCGGGGCTTGAGGCGGGCGCGGACGATTACCTGCCCAAACCGTTTGAGCCGCGAGAGCTGTTGCTGCGCATCGCCGCAATCCTGCGCCGCGCGCCCGCGCCGGAACAGGCGGGGCCGAAATATCTGTCGCTTGGCCCGCTGCGCTATGATGCTGAGCGCGGCGCCTTGTGGCAGGGTGAGACCCTGCTGCGCCTCACCGGGACCGAGGCGGTTTTGCTGCGCCGTCTGGCCGAAACGGCGGGTCAGCCGGTCAGCCGCGCCGACCTGATCGAGGAGTTGGGCCGCGCGCCCGGCGGTTCCGCGGGCGGCGATGTGGCTGAGCAATCAGAACGCGCCATCGACGTGCAAATCACCCGCCTGCGCCGCAAGATTGAGCCCGAGCCGAGAGAGCCGCGCTATCTGCAAACCGTGCGCGGCGCGGGCTATATGCTGGTGCCGGATTAGGCATAGCAAAAGGGCGGGAAAAACCCCGCCCTTTGTGTTGTCAGCCGCCCCAGAAGCTGCGCACCTTGTCGAAAAAGCCTGAGGATTGGGGTGAGTTGTCGGCCTTGATCTCTTCAAACTCGCGCAGAAGTTCTTTCTGGCGGGCGGTGAGGTTGACGGGGGTTTCGACGGTCAGCTCGATCACCATATCGCCGTAATCGCCGCCCGCGCCGGGGCCGTGGCGCAAAGGCGGCATCCCCTTGCCGCGCAGGCGCATCTGGCGGCCGGACTGGCTGCCCGCAGGCACCTTCACCTGCGATTTTCCGCCATCCACCGTCGGCACCTCGACCTCACCGCCAAGCGAGGCCGTCACCATGCTGACCGGCACCTGACAGGCCAGTGTCTTGCCGTCGCGCAGGAAAATCGCGTGTTCTGCGACGCTGACAAAGATATAGAGATCGCCCGAGCCGCCGCCGCGCAGGCCCGCCTCACCCTCGCCCGCAAGGCGGATGCGGGTGCCGGTCTCAACCCCGGCGGGGATGTTCACTGCCAGCGAGCGGCGCTTTTCGACCCGCCCCGCGCCCGCGCAGGCGGCGCAGGGGTTCTTGACCATCTGGCCCGCGCCGTTACAGGTCGGGCAGGTGCGCTCGACGGTGAAAAAGCCCTGTTGCGCGCGGACCTTGCCCATGCCGGAACAGGTCGGGCAGGCGACGGGCTCAACCGCGCCCTCGGCGCCGGTGCCGTTGCATTCCTCACAGGACACAGAGCCCGGCACATTGATGGTTTTCTGCACGCCCGCATAGGCTTCTTCCAGCGTGACCGACAGGTTATAGCGCAAATCCTGCCCGCGCTGCGCCCGCGAGCGGCCCGCGGCCCCGCGACGCCCGCCCATCATGTCGCCGAACAGATCCTCGAACACGTCGGCAAAGGCGGAACCGAAATCGGGATGGCCCTGACCGCCGCGCCCGAAACCGCCCATCCCGCCATTCATCCCCGCATGGCCGAAGCGGTCATAGGCGGCCTTTTTCTGTGGGTCTTTCAGGCAGTCATAGGCTTCGTTCACCTCTTTGAACTGCGTCTCGGCCTCTGCCGATGAGCCGTTGCGGTCGGGGTGAAGTTCCCGCGCCTTGGCGCGATACGCCTTCTTGATGTCATCGGCCCCGGCACCTTTGTTAAGGCCCAGAGTGTCGTAATAGCAGCGTTTTGCCATCATCATGTCCTTACGGAACGGGCCGGCCCGCCGGAAATCGGGGGCCGGCCCGCAATCAAGTCGCGCTTACTTGCGCTTGTCGTCGCCCAGGTCTTCGAAATCGGCGTCAACGATGTCGTCATCGACTTCGCGCGGGCCTTCCTCGCCCGCGTCATCGGCGGTCTCGGATTGCTGCGATTTGTAGATCGCCTCACCCAGCTTCATCGACGCATCCATCAGGTTCTGGATGCCGCCCTTGATCTTGCCCGCGTCGTCAGACTTGAGCGATTCCTCAAGCGCGCCAATCGCCAGTTCGATCGCCTCAACGGTCGAGCCATCCACCTTATCGCCGTGTTCGTCCAGCGATTTGCGGGTCGAGTGGATCAGGCTTTCGGCCTGATTGCGCGCCTCGACCAGTTCGCGGCGGCCCTTGTCGGCCTCGGCATTGGCTTCGGCATCCTTGACCATCTTTTCGATCTCCTCGTCGGTCAGACCGCCAGAGGCTTGAATGGTGATGCTTTGTTCCTTGCCGGTGCCCTTGTCACGCGCACCGACCGACACGATGCCGTTGGCGTCGATGTCGAAGGTCACCTCAATCTGCGGCATGCCGCGCGGGGCAGGCGGGATATCCTCAAGGTTGAACTGGCCCAACAGCTTGTTGTCAGCGGCCATTTCGCGTTCGCCCTGGAAGACGCGGATCGTCACCGCGCTTTGGTTATCCTCAGCGGTCGAGAAGGTTTCCGATTTCTTGGTCGGGATCGTGGTGTTACGGTCGATCAGACGGGTGAACACGCCGCCTTGGGTTTCGATCCCCAGCGACAGGGGCGTCACGTCCAGCAGAACCACGTCTTTCACGTCGCCTTGCAGAACACCGGCCTGAATGG
>JAUNTZ010000073.1 GCA_030538425.1 Paracoccus sp. (in: a-proteobacteria)
CCGCGAACGTCCCGATGATCGTCGCGATCAACAAGATCGACAAGCCGACCGCCGATCCGCAAAAGGTCCGCACCGACCTGCTGCAACATGAGGTCGTCGTCGAGGCGATGTCGGGCGACGTGCAGGATGTCGAGGTCTCGGCCCATACCGGGCAGGGTCTGGATGAGCTGCTGGAGGCCATCGCGCTTCAGGCTGAGATCCTGGAACTCAAGGCCAATCCCGACCGCGCCGCGCAAGGTGCGGTGATCGAGGCCAAGCTGGATGTGGGCCGCGGTCCCGTCGCCACGGTTCTGGTCCAGCATGGCACGCTGAAACAGGGCGATATCTTTGTCGTCGGCGAGCAATGGGGCAAGGTCCGCGCGCTGATCGACGACAAGGGCGAACGCGTGACTGAGGCCGGGCCGTCGGTCCCGGTCGAGGTTCTGGGCCTCAACGGCACGCCTGAGGCCGGCGATGTGCTGAACGTGGTCGAGACCGAGGCGCAGGCCCGCGAAATCGCCGATTACCGCGAACAGGCCGCCAAGGACAAACGCGCGGCAGCCGGTGCGGCGGTGACGCTGGATCAGTTGCTGGCCAAGGCCAAGGCCGATCAGTCGGTGGCTGAACTGCCGGTGGTGGTCAAGGCCGACGTTCAGGGCTCGGCTGAGGCCATCGTGCAGGCGCTTGAAAAGGTCGGCAATGATGAGGTGCGCGTGCGCGTGCTGCATTATGGCGTCGGCGCGATCACCGAATCCGATATCGGTCTGGCCGAGGCTTCGGGCGCGCCGGTCATCGGTTTCAACGTCCGCGCCAACGCGCCCGCCCGCAACAGCGCCAACCAGAAAGGGGTCGAGATCCGATATTACTCGATCATCTACGATCTGGTGGACGATATCAAAGCCGCCGCATCCGGCCTGCTCTCTGCCGAAGTCCGCGAAAACTTCATCGGCTATGCCGAGATCCGCGAGGTTTTCAAAGTCACCGGCGTCGGCAAGGTCGCGGGCTGTCTGGTCACCGAAGGCGTGGCCCGCCGCAGCGCAGGCGTCCGCCTGCTGCGCGACAACGTGGTGATCCACGAAGGCACGCTGAAAACCCTCAAACGCTTCAAGGATGAGGTCAAAGAGGTGCAGTCGGGTCAGGAATGCGGCATGGCGTTCGAGAACTACGACGACATCCGCCCCGGCGATGTCATAGAGATCTTTGAACGTGAAGAGGTTGAGCGTTCGCTCTGACCCCCCTTCCCCAGCAAAACCAAAGGGCGCCCCAAGAGGCGCCCTTTTTCATGTCTTTTGTCCGCAAATATCCCGGGGGAATCCCGGCAAAGCCGGGATGGGGGCAGAGCCCCCTTAACCCAAAGCCGCCGCCATCAGCGTGCGGGTGTAGTCCTCGCGCGGGGCGTCAAAGACCTGCGCGGTCGGGCCCTCTTCCACCACAAGCCCGTTCTTCATCACCAGAATATAATCCGACAGCGCCCGGACCACGGCCAGGTCATGGCTGATGAACAGATAGGACAGCCCATGCTCGGCTTGCAGGTCGCGCAGCAGGGTCACGATCTGCTTTTGAACCGAGCGGTCAAGCGCCGAGGTCGGCTCATCCAGAACGATCACGCGGGGCTTCAGGATCATCGTCCGCGCAATCGCGATGCGCTGCCGCTGCCCGCCCGAGAACTCATGCGGATAGCGGTTGCGCATCCCCGCCTCCAGCCCGACATCGACCAAAGCCTGCGCCGCCCGCGCATCGCGTTCGCGTGAGGACAGGCCCGGTTCGTGGATCAGCAGGCCCTCGGTGATGATCCGGCCCACGGTCATGCGCGGGCTGAGACTGCCGAACGGGTCTTGAAAGACCAGTTGCAGCTCTCGCCGCTTGGGCCGCATGGCTTCGGGATCGGTGGGAAGCTCCGCGCCCAGATAGGCGATGCGCCCCTCGGCGGGCAAAAGCCGCAGGATGGCGCGGCCAAGCGTGGACTTGCCAGAGCCCGATTCGCCCACGATCCCAATCGTCTGCCCCTCTTGCAGCGCAAGCGAGATGCCGCGCACGGCATGAACCCGCGTGTCTTTGCTGAACAACCCGGCAGGCGCGCCAAAGGTGACGTTTACATCGCGCGCCTCGATCAGCACCGGCGCATCGGCGGGCGGGGGCAGCTTGACGCCCTCGGGGTCGGCGTCGATCAGCATCCGGGTATAGGGATGCTCGGGCGCGTTGAAGATCTGCGCGGCGGGGCCGGTCTCCACCACCTCACCCTTGCGCATCACATAGACCCGGTCGGCAAAGCGGCGCACGATGCCAAGGTCATGGGTGATGAACACAATCGCCATGCCCAGCCGGCGGCGCAGATCAGCCAGAAGGTCAAGGATCTGCGCCTGAATGGTCACGTCAAGCGCGGTCGTGGGCTCATCCGCGATCAGGATATCGGGGTCATTGGCAAGCGCCATCGCGATCATCACCCGCTGACGTTGCCCGCCCGACATTTCATGCGGATAGCTGTCGATGCGGCGTTCGGGTTCAGGGATGCCGACAAGGCCCAACAGCTCAATGATCCGCGCCCGCGCCGCGCGCCCGGTCAGCCCGCCATGGATGCGCAACGGCTCAGCCAGTTGCTGCCCGATGCGGTAGAGGGGATCAAGCGAGGTCATCGGCTCCTGAAAGATCATGGTGATCTTTTTGCCGCGAATCCGGTTCAGCGCGCCCTCGCGCATCCCGATCAGGTTCTGGCCGCGATAGACCGCCTGCCCCGTGGCGCGCCCGTTCGAGGCCAGAAGCCCCATCATCGCCATCGTGGTCTGGCTTTTGCCAGAGCCCGATTCGCCCACAATCGCGACCATTTCACCGGCGGCGACATCCAGATTGATGCCGCGCACCGCATTGACCACGCCGTCATTGGTGTCGAAATCGACCCGCAGGTCGCGAACCGAAAGGATGGTGTCCTGGCTCATCTCAGCGGTCCTTTGGATCAAGTGAATCGCGCAGCCCGTCGCCCAGGAAGTTCAGCGCGAAAAGCAGCATGGTCAGGGCAAGCGCGGGCCACAGCAACAGCCATCCCGCGCCCCGCATATTCGCCGCCCCTTCCGAGATCAGCAGGCCAAGCGAGGTCAGTGGGTCCTGCACCCCCAGCCCAAGGAACGACAGCAGGCTTTCCAGCAGAATCGCCTTGGGAACCAGCAATGTGACGAAGACGATCACCGGGCCAAGCGTGTTCGGGATGATATGGCGGCGCAGGATACCGCCGCGCGTGGCGCCAAGCGCCTCGGCGGCCTGCACGAATTCTTGGCGTTTCAGTGACAGGGTCTGTCCGCGCACGATCCGGGCCATGTCCAGCCACTCGGTCGCGCCGATGGCGATGAAGATGATGATCATGCTTCGGCCAAAGAACACGACCATCAGGATCACGAAAAAGATGAAGGGCAGCGAATAGAGGATATCGACGATGCGCATCATCACGTTATCGACGCGCCCGCCCAGATAGCCCGCCGTCGCGCCATAGGCGACCCCCAGCACAAGCGCCATGACCGAGGCCAGAAGCCCGATCGACAGCGAGACCTGAAGCCCGACAAACACCCGCGACATCAGGTCTCGGCCAAGGGAATCGGTGCCGAAGAGAAAATAATGCCGGTCCACATCCAGCAAAAGCTGGCCCTCGGTCCCGGCCTCATTCAGGTCAAGGCGGGCGCTCTTGAAGGTCTCGGACCGGGCGAAATAGCGCAGAACGCGCTCGTCCACCGGCTCGGCCTGCGACAGCGGCACGATGACCGATGAGCCGTCGATCTCCGGCTCACCCGCCGCCTCGGTCAGCCTTGCGCGGGCCAGTTCGCGGTTCAGCGCGGGGATCAGCGTTTCGGCGCGCGGGTAAGCCTCAAGGCTGGCCGGGACGCGGACGAATTCGCGATACTGGCGGTCATGCGGATGCGGGCTGAGCAGCGGGCCAAGCACCGCCGCCAGCACCATGAACAGCAGCACCAAGGCGGAGGCCACAGCCGCGCGGTTGCGGCGCAGGCGTATCCATGCGTCTTGCCAGAGCGAGCGGCCTGGTGCTGCACTCTCAGGCGCGATGGAAAGCGGAGTCGTGTCAGTCATAGCGCACCCGCGGATCAAGAATGGCATAAAGCAGGTCAACGATCAGGTTGAACAGCACGATGAACACGGCGATCACGACCACGGTGCCCATCACCAAGGTGTAGTCGCGCGCCAAGGCGCCCTGCACGAAATAGCGCCCGATGCCCGGCAGGCCAAAAATGGTCTCCACCACGACCGAGCCGGTCAGCAGCCCCGCCGCCGTCGGCCCCAGATAGGACACCGCAGGCAGCATCGCGGCGCGCAGCGCGTGGACGCCCACGACGATGCGCTGCGGCAGGCCGTAAGCGCGGGCGGTGCGCACATGGTTTGAGCGCAGCGCTTCAATCGTGGCACCCCGCACCAGCCGGGCAATCACGGAAATCTGGGTCGAGGCCAGCGTCAGCACCGGCAGAACCCAATATTTCGGGTCCGACATCGACCAGCCACCGGCGGGCAGCCAGCCCAGCATCACACCAAAGAACAGGCTCAGCAGCGGGGCCAGAACAAAGTTCGGAACCGTGATGCCGAAGGTCGCGATGCCGACCACGACATAATCGACGATGGTGTTCTGGCGCAGCGCGGCCCATGCACCCAGAAGCGTGCCGATCACAATCGCCACGCCCAAGGCCATCGCCCCCAGCAGGATCGAGACCGGCAGACCGGCGGCGAACAGGTCATTCACGCTGAAATCGCGGCGGGTGAAACTTGGCCCCAGATCGCCTTGCAGCAGGTTGCCCATATAGGTGAGATATTGGCTGAACAGCGACCCGTCCAGATTATAGGCGCGCTTGAGGTTTTCCATAATGACCGGATCAAGCGGGCGCTCCAGATCGAACGGGCCGCCGGGGGCCAGCCGGATCATGAAGAAGGTCAGTGTGATGATGATGAAAATCGTCGGAATCGCACTGGCAAGCCGCCGCAAGGTATAGGCAAGCATCGGACAAAATCCTTGTTAAAAACAGCAGACGACGCGCGCGGGCGCGCCCCGTCTGCCATCGTTTCATGCCGCGCGGATCAGTTCGCGATGCTCATATAGCGGGTCGGATGGACGTTCATCAGATTGTCCTCATAACCCTGAACATCGGTGCTGACCAATGCGCTGGAGGAGTAATAAAGAATCGGAATCGCCGGGACGTTTTCCAGATAGATCCGCTCTGCATCGGCCAGAATCGCGGCGCGCGCGTCCTGGTCGATGGTCACCGCCGCCTCGCGCATCTTGGCGTCATATTCCTCATTCGACCAACGCGCATAGTTGAACGACACGCCCGTTTCGAACAGCATCAGGAAGTTCTGCGGGTCGTTATAGTCGCCGATCCAGCCTGCGCGGGCGATGTCGAAGGGGCCATCCTCGCGCAGATAGTTGAAATAGCTGGAGCCTTCGCGTTCATTCAGCGTCGCGGTGATGCCCACGGCGCGGAACTGATCGGCAATCGCGGTCAGCGTGTTCTTATGGTTCTCCGACGAGTTGAACATCAGGTCGATGGTCAGGGTCGAGGGATCGACGCCCGCCTCTTCGAACAGCGCGCGCGCCGCATCCTCACGGTCCAGAATGTCCATATCGGCATATTCCAGCTGCGGGGCGGGCTCGACATAGTTCGCGATGCCCGGCGGCACCAGCGAATAGGCCGGCAGCATCATGTCACGCCAGACAGATTCCGCGATGAACTCACGGTCGATCAGCATCGACAGAGCGGTGCGGACGCGCGGATCTTTCAGCGCACCGTCCTCGGCGCCCTTCACCGGCAGGTAATAGGTGCCCAGATAGGGGGCCAGCCGGAACGCGTCTTCCAGATTGGCGCGCACATAGTCGATCTGCTCGGCGGCGACATCGGAACAGATATGCACCTCACCCGCCTCAAAGCGGCGCATGCAGTTCGCGCGGTCCTCAAACGGGATGTAGTTGATCACGTCGATCTGGACGTTGTCCGCGTCATAGAAGTTCTCATTCTTGCGCAGCACGATACGGTCGTTGGGCGTGAAGGATTCCAGCATATAGGCGCCGTTGGTGACCAGATTGCCCGGACGGACGAACTGTTCGCCATGCTGTTCGACCGAGGCCTGATGCAGCGGTAGGCCGGTCTGGTGGGTCAGCAGCTCAAGGAAATAGGGGGTCGGCGTGTGCAGCGTGATGACCAGGGTGTGGTCGTCCACCGCCTCGACGCCCAGTTCCTCGGGCTCCATCTCGCCTGCGGTGATCGCCTCGGAGTTGTTGATCGGGAACAGGACCGAGGCATAGCCCGCCGCCGTGGCCGGGGTCATGATGCGGCGGAAGGCGAAGAGGAAGTCGTTCGCGGTGACCGGATCGCCGTTCGACCATTGCGCAT
>JAUNTZ010000023.1 GCA_030538425.1 Paracoccus sp. (in: a-proteobacteria)
TTTCCCCCACGCTGGTTTTCAAGACCAGAGCCTTAAACCACTCGGCCACTCTTCCGGTGGCAGCGGGATGGCCGTCTGCCGGATGGTCGGGGCGAGAGGATTCGAACCTCCGGCCTACGGTACCCAAAACCGCGCCGACGCCCTGCCATCAAAGCGAAATATCGTAAAAAAGCACCCATTGTCAACCCAATGATAACAATGGGTTATGCGATGAATGAAAAAACCTCGAATACGATTTCTCAAGAGCCTTCGATTGATCTTCGTAAAGTAGCAGCCCCGCCGCCACCGCCTTATGTTCTCATCATGTTCCGCACGATTCGAGACGCCGATGACCCGCCGATCCACCCCGCAGTCAAAAATGGACGAGCGCGCCTTTCCCTGTCGCATCCTGATTGCTGCGCGCGGCACCGGGATCTGCGAGGACGTCCACGGCTGGCTGCGTGATCGGCTCGGGTATAGCAACTTCGCGGTTCATTCGGGGCGGTCGATCGGGCGCGACGCCATCGCGTTTTACTTTCGGCATCCCGGCGCAGCGACAGAGTTTCTGCGAGCGTTCCCAGCCCTCGAACTTGCTGACGGAACGATGCGCGCGGGCTATACCAGTCCTTATCTGCCCGTGGGCCGCGCCGAGGAGGATGGCGATTTGTGCAATCTCTACAACAACACGGCCGCGCAAGACGCCACGCGCGCGCTGTTTGCAGGTCACGCCTTCCGCGATCTGGCGGGCAACCTCCGGCCCGGCAGGGTCTATCCAGATCAGCAGGCGGCCATTATCCGCCACGGGGACGACGCGCTTGAGATGGTCAAGGCACGATGGGGCATGCCCTCGCCTCGCGGTGTCTTAAGGACCGAGCGAGATCCGGGCGTGACCAACGTGCGTAATCTCGGCTCGCCGCACTGGCGACGCTGGCTCGGCCCTGCCCATCGGTGCCTCGTGCCGGTGACGGAATTTGCCGAGCCTCTTGGCGCGGGCCGGGGAAATCAATGGTTCGCAGCGGCCAAGCCCGGCACGCCGATGTTTTTCGCGGGCATCGAGACGCGCGGTTGGGCCTCTGTTCGCAAAGTCAAGGATGGTGAGACCGTCGATGACCTGTTCGCTTTTCTCACCTGCCCGCCCAATCGCGAGGTCGTAGCAGTCCACCCCAAGGCCATGCCGGTGATCCTGACCGATCCCGCCGAATGGGAAGCATGGATGACAGCGCCCTTCGAGATTGCGGCGAAGCTCCAACGCCCGCTGCCGGATGGTGCGCTGCGAATGGTCGACGAGCCGCCAAAGCCAGAGGTGTAAAAACCGCCGCGATCGGGATTTTAGGGCTTGCAATGTTCGTTTTGCGAACATATATTGTGTTTATAGGCAGACGGCAAAGGGCCGCGCCTCTCATCGGAGATCAAAAATGCTGAACATCGACCTGAAAGCCTTCAAGGCACTCTGCGAATCCAGCCGGGCGCATTACGCACAATCTGGTATGGACGCCGAGATGATCGCACTCCTGCATTGCGACGGCATCCAGATGCAGCGGAGCAAGTGGGGCCGCAAGGCTGAAGCCGAAGCCCCGGCAAGCGAAGGTGAAATCGCAGCCGACCTTCGTCAGGCCGCCATGCGCTGCGTCGACCGGGCCTCTGAAAAGCAGATCAAATATCTTGCGGCTCTGATCGTTCGCGCCGGGAAAAGCAACCAGCGTTGGGATGGTGAACCGCTGTCCAAAGCCCGCGCCTCTCGCTACATCGAAGAACTGAAAGGCTGAACAGATGCAAGACGACTTGACCCGCGCTGATCTGGCCCGCCGCCCGCACATTGTGAAATACACAGGCGGCAAGACCCCCGGATACATTGGCTTCAAGACCGCTAAGAACGCCGAGGCGTTCAAGGCCCGCGCCACCGAATACGGGCCGGTTGAAACCGCCAGCCCTGACGACTTGCCAAATGGATATTGGCGACCGCTGGAAATGTGGGAGCAGCGCGGGATTAATGGGGTGATCTCGCTCACGGGCGGCGAACTATGGGTCCACCACTAAACAAAGCCCCGGCAGCCGTAGCTGCCGGGGTAATGTGGTGCGCCGGGGCGCTTGCCAACCGCACCCGAAGATACGGCGGATCAATGATACTGCCGGGCTGTGCTTTGCACATTATCGCCACCAAGCCGGGTCCGTCAACACAAAGGGCTTAAAACACGATGACTAACAACGCTTTCGCCGCCTGCCTGATCCGCACCCTTGGCCTCACGGCCAGCGATCTGACCGAAATCGGCGGCTGGTCCGGCCCCCGGACGGCACAGTACATCATGGCCGGGACACGGCAATGTCCGCCCGACGTGCTGGAGGCTCTCGAAGATTTGCAGGATGACCTTGAGTCCATCACCGATGAACTGGTCGCAAGGATTGAAGCGGGTGAGGCCGTGATTTGGGTTTACCGTGATCTCGACCGCCTGCGCGATGACTGGCCCCATTGGCCGGGCCGGGGCAAGGCAGCAGGTGGATTCCTTGGTCCATTTCAGATCGCGGCTCACACAGCCGCCGCGATGATGGAGGAGAAAGGCATTGAGGTCGATCTGCTGTTCCCGGCATGAGTAAGCCCCGGCAGCCGTAGCTGCCGGGGTAATGTGGTGCGCCGGGGCGCTTGCCAACCGCACCCGAAGATACGGCGGCCTAATAACACTGCCGGGGTGTGGTTAGCAGCATTGTCTACGCGGGGCCGAACGTCAAGCAAACCGCGGGCGCGGTCGGCTCAAGATCATGTCATCGCGCCCGCATCCCGCAGCGCCTCGGTGAGCGCGTCGGCCTCCTCGACCGCCTCATGGGCCTGACGCTTGGACCAGACGACCCGCGTGCGGCCCATTAGCCGCTCTGCAAACGCCCAAAGCTGCCCGAGCACGAAGACGATACCCACGATCCCCTCGGCCCAAAGCTCCGGCGAGCCGGGCAGCACGATGCCCGCAAGCAGCAGTATCCCGGCCAGCGTGGCGATGACCTGCGCAATAAAGCTGCGGTTGGTCAAAAAAAGCGACCATCGCGGCCCCTCACCCGCCTGACCGGCGATGCGGTTGGCTTGGGTAACAAGCTGATTGATCTGTCGGATGACGTTGAACATTGCTCGGCTCCTTAGTTGAGGATGAAAAACGCAGCCGCAGCCGCCAGCGCGAGGCCAAGGATGACGCCTGCGGTCAGGTCTGCGCGTTCGGCAGGTGCCGGGAGCGGCGGAATCGTCACGGGCTTGGGATCGGGCCTGCGCGGCGGGGCCGTCGCAGCGGTGATCCGCGACCGCAGCTTGTCGCCCACCTGCACGGGCGGCGCGGGCGCTGCCATGCCGGGCAGCCATGTTACGTCCCATTTTCCCGCCTGCGCCACGCCCAACGTGATCGGCACTTCAGCATGGGTCAGCACAGTCTGCCGCGTGATCGGGATCTTGTATTCCCGCGCCAGACGCGCCACTTCGGCCACCATCGCGTCAAGCTGCACCGGGGTAATCGGCGCGGCCCCCGGCGAAAAGGGCCGCTCACGCGCCCCGTGCATAGCGCAGAAGGCTATCCCGATGCTGTCAGTATTCAGCCGGGCGGTGTGTGCGGCATAGGTCGCGCTGTTATTGGGCTGGCGGATGGGCGCGGCATTGGTGCTGATCGGGTGCAGCCCGTCGATGACCGTGCCGTCGCCCTGCACAAGCCGGTGATAGGCCCGCAGATCGGCAGGTCCGGCGCGGTATCCGCCACCAGACCAATGTATAATAATGCGCTTCATGTCGCCTCCAAATGCAAAAGCCCCGCGCGATGGCGGGGCGGAAGGTGTCAAGGATTGCTTGACGACTAACTGCTGATCTTACGGTCGATCCGATCGAGGGTTGACCGGACGCCGGATATCGATTCTTCGATGCGACCAAGCTGAACCGCCTGCTGGCGCGCCGCGGCGTCAAGCGTTTCGACTTTTGCCTCCAGCCGGGCGATCTCGCGCTCGTTACGGCTGGACACGGCCTTTCCGCTCGACAGCGCAACCTCCATCCGCGCCCACAGTCCGGCGACCACAACAATCAGAGGCGCGGCATCTTTCAGGCTGTCCCAATCCGGCAAGTTCATACGCGCCTCCATAAAGATGACAAATCAGCCAATCGGATGTCGGCACTAAAACGTCCCTCTCCACGACAGCGCCCACTCTTGATGCGGCTCGTCGGTCAGCACGCCCGCGACGGCACGATCTTTGCGCAACAGGCCGCGATGAGCGGGATAGTTGACGCCGCCGACCGCGTGAGCCGTCACATCCTGCTTTTGCATCGCATAGGACCATCCGGTCGCGGGAACATCGCTGGTCAGCACCACGCTGCGGCCATCCGCGCCGATCTGGACCGTTTGCAGCGTGGCCCCGGTCAGCTCAAACCCTTCGTTCGTGACACCGCCAAACGCGTCATATTTGCCGGAGCGGTCAAATGTCAGGAAATCGCCCGCCGCCAGACCGGTCGAATAATCGAGAACCACCTGCTGCCCGGTCTGCCGCGCGGTTGGGATAAAAGGCGGAAGGTGCCGCCCTGCCTCGAAGCTGGTCAGATGATAGCCTATCAAGTCGGCCATCTTGCGGCTTTCGATCCAGTCAGGATGCACGTTGTTATCCGCGATCGCGAAAGGATACCAGCACGGCAATACGATACCGCCCAGATCCATCGTCGCTTTAACCTGTGCGAGCTTGACGCCGTAATCGGGGCCAGTCGCAGCTGCATAGCTGCCGATTTGAGTCGTGCAGGGAATCGCCGCATGACCGGTCGCCTCGGCGATGACGCGCAACCGGTCACGGCGGGCACGCATAAACGCCGTGTAATAGGCGGTCTCTGCCATCGCAGCATCTGCCTCGCCCTGCGAGAAAATGTCGTAGGGAACCGGCCCGGCGAGATCGCCCAGGACGGCCTGACCCTGCCGCAGCCAATAGGCCATGTTGTCGAGCAGTCGCGTGCCTTGCGTGCCGGTGGCGAGATCGGCATCAAATTCGGCGATGCCCATGCCGCCCTGCCCATTGCAGCCGGTCAGGATGCGCGGATTCGGCAGGCCCATCAGATACCGGCGGCGGCGCAGCGCAACAGAGGTCCAGAACGCCATCGTCCAGTTGCCTTCGACCACCGCCGGACCAATGCCTGTCGCGGCCACGGTCTGGTCGTATCGTCCGCCCTGCGGACCCTGAAGATTGACTGTCTGACCGACGGTATTGCGCAGCCCCTTTACCATCAGCACACCGCCCGGATCTAACCGCGCCGCGCGGGCGTTGTCGGGCCGCGCCGATACCCCGTTAATCAGCGACAGGGACTGTCCGTCGTAAATGAGCCTCTGGATCGGACCGGGTGGCGGCAAATTTGCGCCGGTCATGGCGGCCACCAGCCCGTTAATTTGCGCCGCGTCAATCATCGCGCATCTCCTCGTGTCAAAATAAGGGCCTCATGCAAGGTCAACTGGCAGCCAGCACCCAAAGAAATGCGCTTGAGCGTCAGAGCTTTCAGGGCCGGGGGCGTGAACCGGACCGGTATCGTCATCGGGCTTTGCCAGATCAGGGCAAGACCGTTGCGGTAATCCAGACTGGCCGCAAGTTGGATACGATCTCCGTTCGGATAATGGTGATCGTTATCCAGATAGGTCACGCCGGGCAGTTCAAACCGAAATCGAGAATACCCCGCGCCGCTGGCCAAGAGCGCGATCTGAAGCCGAGTGTCCGCATCGGTGGACAGCGTTAGCACCGTTTGAGCACCAGAGCCGGTCGCGTTGACTGTGAAATCCAAAAAGACATCCAGCACCGGCACGGGATGCTCGATCAGCGGCGTGGCTGACAACCGTTCAAGATGCCCTGCACCGAACGCGATCCCATCAACGGTCATAACCGCAGCACTCGCACCCGCCCGCGCCAAACCGACGCCCCAATGCCCGGCGGGCGTCAGCGCCGCGACCGGACCAGCAGGCGCTGATGAGACATCAATGTGCAGCGCCGCTGCCGCTACGATCTGCTCGCGCAGAGATCCACCCGCCCCGTGTCCGCGTCCTATTATCGCCGCATCATGGGCCGTTTGCAGCGCCGCACTTAGCGCCAGATCGGGGACACGCGGGGGACGCGCGACGGCCTGCCAGCCCGACCAGATATTGCCGCTACGCCGACGCAGCCAGCGCAGCCCCGCAGCCTCGAAGTTCTGCACCAAGATGTCGGCCTCGCGGACGTTCCAGACCCGCCCGCCTGCGCCCAGATCGGCCATCGGCGGTGCATTCGCTATCGATGTGTTGGCCGCGATAACTGCCTGATCGCCCGCTGCGTCAAAAACGTCGAGATTGCGGCGCGCAATGGGCGTGGACGCCTCCAGCCGCTCTACTCGGTCGGCAAAGCCCGGAACGACGGACTGCTGGACCCAAGCCCCCCACACCTCGCCGACGCGCACGCGGCGGTAGCTCTCGCCACTGACTGACTGCCATGTCTGGCTAATCCCTTGTGCCGTTTCATCTACGATAATATCTGCCGAAGCCGCCCCGCCGACGGGCGCATTGCTGATCTGCGCATCAACGACCGCGAGCCGGGCGGGTGCCGAGGTCCAGCTATTCGCGTTGCGGCTTACGGCGGCCGAATCCGCGGTGATGATGCTTTGGGCGGGAGTGAGCGCATCAATTGCGCTTTCCAGATGGGAGGTGTCGATGCGCTGGACAACACCCCAACGCGCGCCACTCTCGAAGAGCGGGTCATCGGCAAAGGCGGTGCGCGAACGGATCACAAGCGCGGTGCCCTCGCGCACAAAGATCTGTGTTACTGACGCAGGCAGACCGGGCGCCCCCGTTACGGCTGCGGCGCGCGAAGTATAGATTGGCGAGGCGCGCGCTTCGGTTGCATCGATCCCGCCGACCAGATCAAGCATCAGCCTGCGGATATCGCTCATGTCCGGCGGAACATTATTCATCCAGACCTGCGAAACAGGTTTTGTCAAATTGACCATCTTACCCTCGATTTTTCTTAGAAGCTTCCGACCGTGGTCGGCGCGGACTGCGCACCCGAGCCGTTTTCGGAGCGCAGCCAGTAGTTTGTCGGCGTCGCAGTGAGCGGCACGCGGATAGTGACCGTCGAATCCGGCGAGCCCGCCCAATGGATCAGTTCGGCCCCGGCATAGGTGTCGCCGCGATAGAGCCCGGTGCGCGCGTAATTGGCGCCCAGCGCGGGCCGGAAGATCACAAGAAGCTCACCTTCCTCAACCTCCGCCAAGACGAGTGCTGGTGCCGCCGGGGGGCTGGGATTGGCGATCACCAGAATGCCGCCGACCTCGGTCCATGGTCCGTAGCGGGTCGTGTCCCGCGACATATCGCCAAAACCACCCGACAGGATCGCGGACAGGCCTGCCCGCACGCGCCGCGCGCGCAGATCGTAAACCTCGCCATCGGTCAGCGCAGGCGTGCGAAACACGCCGGTTTCCTGATCGACCGAGGCCACCGCGAACCATTCATTTCCCGGCGTTCGGTATTGCGCGACCGTCACCAGACCCGGCAGCGGTGCCACCTTGCCGGTGATATAGACCGGGCTGTATTGATAGCCCATTAAACCGACGCGGTCCTGCGCGACCCGCACATCCAGCAGTACCGGCGCAAGGATCGGCTCAGGCGTGTAGCCAATGCGCGGGGGTGCGGCGGGCTTCTTACCTTCTTCCTCGGCGGTCCAGTCGAAAGCTGCCGGGTCGATGCTTTCAAGCTCGACACGCACAACCCCGTCCGAGCCGTCAAGATCGAGCGACAGGCCGGTGATCCGCATCGGTGCCATGTGGAGGCCCAGCTCGGGCCGGTTGAGATAGACGCTCTCCTGACCGATCAGCCGAAGGCCCCAGAAGCGCAGCGATTGCGAGGCCGTGATGCGCGGGTTGACCTCGGCGGCATGGATCTTCGCCAAGGCCCGCGCCTGCCCGTGGTGCTGCGCCCATGGCAGGGACAGTTCTCGGGGTTTCGGCTCGCCGTAACGAGCAATCGCGCGGGCATCCTCCCACGGATCCGCCGTGGTCTCGCTATAGTCGAGGTCCGGCTCGACATACTGCGGAACCAGCGTCGTCACCCGGTCCAGTGCATCGCGCCCGGCCCCCATATCGCTCGACACGATCTTGCGGGCGTCGATCACCAGTTCCGGCGGTCGATATTTGCCGACCCGCAGCCCGATCAGCCCCTCGGGCGTCTGGTAAAGATGGCCCGCACAGGCGGCCAGCATCCGGCCCGCCACGTCCTTGACCGGCTCGGCCAGCCCGTAGCTGCCGCCGCCGTGATAGCGCGGGCGGGTGCCGTCCTGTGTGGGCACCAGTTCATCGGCATCGGCCATGGCCTGCGACCAGACAGGCCCGTCCAGATCGGCCAGCGTCAGACCATTATCCAGCAGATATTGCCGCAATTGGCGCGGAATGTTCTCGCTGTAGAACCAGAC
The DNA here is from genome assembly GCA_030538425.1 of Paracoccus sp. (in: a-proteobacteria). GTDB lineage: Bacteria > Pseudomonadota > Alphaproteobacteria > Rhodobacterales > Rhodobacteraceae > Paracoccus. Next base: position 8,392 of record JAUNTZ010000023.1, read on the forward strand.
ATCATTGTGGTGGTCCCGCACCGGGGCGCCCCGGATCACCGCCGTCACCTCGGGCGGGCTACCGCCGGGATAAACATCCATCACCTGTTCGGGATCGACGTGATCGAACTCCGCCAGAATCGTGGCGACACCATCGAGCCGGTGATCTTCTGTCCAGCGCGTCGGGAAAGCATCGCGCAGTTCGGCCCAGTCACCGCCCGAATATTCGTCATCCCGGCCCTTGCGGAGCCGCAGGCGTATGCGGTTTTTCCAAGGATCCGTCTGCACCCAGCCGCCTGCGTCCACCTCGACCGGCTTGCCGTTCAGATACCACGTTTCAACCCCGGTGATCCCGCCTGTCGAGACCGCCAGCAGCACAAAGGCCCGCCGACGATTGCCGACCTGCGCCCAGTCCGCATAAAGCAGCGTGCCACCGACCCGGACGCGCCCGAAATGCTGGAACCTCTCGGCATTGCCCGAGCGAATCGTGGTTTGCAGATCGCGCGGCTTCGGGCCTTTTGGTGTCAGCAGTTTCGAGGCCGCGAAATTAAGGGCCAGCGACAGGCCCATCTGGACAAGCGCAGCCTTCATCCCGCCAGCCGCTAGAGCGCCAGCTATCCATACCCCAACCTGCGGCATCTATCGTCCCCACATCCTGATAGCTTTGGCCGGCGCCTCGCCCAGACCGCGCGGCGTCCGAAACGCCCATTTCTCGCCGGTGCAGATCGCCGCGACCTCTCGGCCCGCAATGCGGATCACACCGACATCACCCGCCCGCGCCGCCTCGATCTCGCGCAGCGGGGCCATCAAAGGTGCGATGGTCTGGGCCAGTCCGGCAGCGATCAGAGCCTCGGCCCCGACCTCGCTGTCATAGCACCCGCGCAGGCCTGCCGCGGGGTCATGCCCGAAATGGATCATGCACCAGTCGGCAACCCAGATCGTGCAATCCGAACGACCCCAGATCCATGGCAGGCCCGCCCCTTGTGCCAGATAGGCACCTAGCCCTTGAGCCATCCGGTCAGCTCATGCTCGACCATCTGCGCCGCATATTCGCAGCCACGATCACCGGGGCTGCGCATCTGTTGGTCACGGTCGGTATATTGGCCGAGCATCGTGGCGTTGCGGTCCCGGAACGGCCCTTCGGCGCGGATCTCGAAGTAATCCTCGCTGACTGTCTCACGGCGGCGGATATCCGCGATCTTGCCGCGATGCAGGTGGATCGGCGGGCCGACCGGCCTGCCATCCACCAGCAGTTGCAGCCGCTGGATGATCGGCGCATCCTGCCATTCGGCTTGATCGGTCAGATGGGCAAGCGACAGCGCCGGGGTGATCCGGCCCGTGCGATAGACGGCGGGGTGGGCATCCATGATATTGCTGACGGCGATTGGTTCTGCGGCGATCAGATCATGCGCGGGCTGCCATGTTCGCCCGCCGGTGTTCAGCGGCGTGCTGCCCTCGCAAAGGTAATAGCTGGCAGATGTGAAATGGACCTCAAACAGCCTGCGCGCCTCGACCGCCGAGCGGTTGGCCTCAAGATATTCGATCTGCTCGATGGTAAAGCTCATCGGTCGAAATCCTCGACAAAGGTCAGGGTGATCCCGGCGCCACGTCGCAGGCGCTCTCGGCTACGTTCGCCTTCCCGATCATCTGCAAAGCGGCATCGAAACTTGGGCGGATCGGTTTCCAGCACGGTGCCGACCCGCAAATCACGGCGGAATGGCGGCTCGACAACCACCCAGCCGTCATTGTTCGACTCGACCACACGATGCAGCCAGCCGTCGAAGGTGAACAGATCGCCAACCCGAAGCCGTGGCCGGGTCGGCTCTGTCAGGCCAACAAAAAACCCGGTTCCGCCAGCGGCGCCCGCGCCCGTCACCTCAATCGGCTGCACCCCAGACGCCGCAAACCCCACGCCGCTCGAATGCCACTCCCCGCCTGAATGCGGGATCTGGCGCGGACTGACCCGCTCCCCATAGCGAAAGGGATCGCAGATACAGAGCAGCGCCGAGTTGAGGCGCCCGCGCATTTGGGACGCCACAGCCTCGAAGCGGCGCGCGCGCATCGGATCACGCTCCGGCGCAATGGTGATAGACACCTGCCAGACTCCGACGCCTGCGGCGATAAACTGTTCGTCGCCCGCCAATGAGCGCCCAGCCGAGCGCGTTTCCCATTTGATAAAAAAGCTCGTATCCACCGGGCGGATCAGCCCGCAGGGCCATTCGATCACCGCCATCAACCGAACCTTTCAGCATTATATTGCTGCGCGCGGGCAACATTCGCCGCGAAGTTCCGCCGTTCCCGATTCATTTCTGCCCGAATCGCCGCAATGTCGCTATGGGTAACATTCCCGCCAACGTGGATCGTCGGCGCGAAGGTGAAGTTATTGCCCCGACCAAGCGCATGGTTCGGGATAACCGTGCCGGGCGTCTTCGGCACGATCATTTCAGGCCCGCGCTCCCCGACGATATAGGCCCGGCCCGGCGAGACCGGCCCGCCTGACGCGCGGAAGCCGCCGAAGATACTGCCGATCAGACCACCAACCAGCCCCTTGCCTGCCCCGCCTGACATCGGCCCCTCGTTGAACAGCGCCGCCTGAAGCGCGGCGCGAGCCAGCATCTGCGCGACTTTGCCAAGAACATCGGCAAAGGATTTGCCCGCGATGATCGAGTCCAAAAGGCCGTTTTTCAGGTCTTGCTGAACCTGATTGTAAAAGCGCGCCCGATCTTCGACACGCTGATAGGCTTTCGCCGCTTCTTCCTGCTTTTCTGCCAGTTCGCCCGCCTGCCGCGCGGTTTCGGCAATCTGCTGGCCATAGGTCTGCTCTGACCCGGCCATTTTCTCGGTCAGATCAATCCCCCGCTGCTTGGCCTCATTCGTCAGCATATATTCGGTGCGGAGCCGGGCCTGCTCCGCCGCAGATTTGCCAACAAGGGTCAGCTCAAATTCAGCGTCCGCGATTTGACGCTGCGCCATTTCGAGCAGTTCTTGGCGCGATTCCAGATCCGCCTTCGCCTGACGTTCGCGCTCTTTGGCCAAGTCCTCGGCGGCTCTCTGGGCGTCTTTTTGCGCGTCAACCAAGTCGCGCTCTCGTTGCTCGACTTCGTTAACTACACCGCCGTAAGCGCCAAGCAGAGCCTCGGCGCGCGCAATATGGCCATCAAATTGGCGCCCGTTGACAGCATCGGTCACATTCGACACAACGCCACCTGCCGCGAGGTCCGAGGCCGTGACGTTGCGAGCGTTGCCAGACAGCACCGCCGCATAGACGTTCGCTAGAGAGTCGCCGGCGCGCACACCGGCATCCACGAGATAGCGCCCTGCCGCCTCAACTTGGTCAGTGATCGAGGATTGCGGGCTAACGCCGTAGCGGCGGCCCTGTGGCTCGCCAAACTGAATAAGCCCGAAATGCTGGCCCCATTTCGTCGTCGGGCCCATAACATCGGGGCGCAATTTCCCGCCGGTCTCGAACGACATAACGGCGAGAAGGTCACGCGCTGCGATGCCAAGACGCTCTGACACTGAAACAACTGCGCGGACCAGCTCTTCGTCCTGACTGCCTGCACCTCGCGCACGGGCTGCAACATAGCCCGCCTCCAACCCTCCCCGCGAATTGGCCCATTCCTGACCTGCCCGACGCGACGCGTCATACTCGCTATAGGCCGCTGCGAGTTCGCGCACCCGCGAAGCCGCCACGCGCGCGCCCGATGACACCTCTGCGAAAATATCGCCCTGCGCCATAATCTCTTGGGCAAGTTCAAGGTTGCCATCAAGTGCTGCCTCAAGCGCCTTAATCATCCTCTCGCTGTCGGCAATGTCCCGCAGCCCCTTGCGCAAGGTCTGATACAGGTCGCGCCGCAACACCGCGCCAGCCTGTGCTGCCGTCGCCATGGACTGGCGCAGCCGGTCAAAAGCCGCCCGCTGCGCCTCGGCCCCTTGCGCGTTCTCAAGCGCGTCCAGTTCGTTCTCAAAGCCGCCAATCGCGCGAGCCATGTCGATGAGCGCCGATTTTGCCTCGTCAAGCGCCCGGGCGTTCCCGCCCTGCGACAGCCGCTGATCGACCTCGGCCAGAAGGTTCGTGACCTCGTCCCCGGCGCCCGCCAGCCTGTCCATTTCACGAACAAGATTCGCGATGTTCGTTCGACCGCTGGAGACACCTTGGAGCTGGGTACGGATGCTCCAAAGCTCGCGATTAAAGTTCGCCCCGGATTGAGACGCTGCATGCAGGTTGTTGATCGCGCGGTCAATGTCGCCCGAAAAGATGATGCCGCTCGACAAACCGTCCAATGACGACTGCCGCGCCGTTCGGGCCGCTATCAACTGTTGCTGCATGTTGGCCCGCGCCTGCGTCAGCATATTGTCAGTCGCGCGCGAAATTTCACCCGAAAGGCCAGATTGCTCTCGCTTAGCGCGCTCGCTTGCGGTCGCAAAGGCGTTGAGCGCGGTCGCCGCCTCACTCGACGCAGCCTGCAACGCCTGTGTGCGAGACGCCGCGCCACTTGTCAGGCGAGGCAGGAGCGCCAATCCGGCCAGCACCACTCCCACAGGCCCACCGACGATAGCCATTGCCGCCCGCAGGCCTGCAAGAGCGCCGGTCGTCGCCGTTGCAGCCGTCCCCATCCCTGCGATACCAACCGCAGCCGCGCGTGCGGTGCGCCCCACACTCATCAGCATGGACAGCATCGCCGGGCCAAGAACGCGGCCCGCCATGACGCCGCCCGCCGCGACCACGAGGTCAATATTATCCGCAAGGAAGATCAGCGCCTCGGCCAAGCGTGCCGTCGCCCCCACAGCGTCATCGGTGCCGCCGACATAAACAAGGAGGGCGTTTTTCAGGAGCACAAAGGCATCGGGAATGGTCGCAGCCATAGCCCCAGCTTCTTCACGCAGTTTTTCAAGATTGCCCCGCAATGCGCGGTCAATGACTTGGCCGGTGATCTTGCTCTCGCGGCCAAGTGCTCGCAGCCCGCCAACCGTCGTCCCCAATTCAGCCGCGAGAAGCTCTGCAACGCGCCCGCCTGACTGAATGACTGTGGTCAGGTTCTGGCCTGTTAACGCCCCATCCGTCATTGCTTTCGACAGCGCGTTCTGGACAGCCTCGGCACGCTGGGCCTTCGCGCCAGAGACAACCATCGCATTGTTCAGCGCCTCGACATAATCCAGCGATTGATTTGTGGTCAGACCGAAATCGGCCAGTGCCGTGCTGTTCAACAGCCAGCCCTCGGCAGTCAGTTGCAGGTCCGAATAGGTGCGCCGGGCCATGTCCGCGATCCTCGACATAACCTGTGGCGCCGCCTCCATATCACCAATCGCAAGTCCGACGCGCCCCGAAAGGTCAGTCCATGCAGAGGTCATGTTGACTAGTTCGCGGGTCGAGACAAAGCCCGCAAGCGCCCCACCGATGCCAAGCGCGGGCAATTTGATGCCGCCAAGCTGCATGTTCGCTTGGTTCTTCAGCCGCTCGAAATCTTTGGCGATCTTTTCATTCGCGCGCAGGAAATTGCGCTCCGATCGCTGCGACGCCCGCGTGAACTCGGCCTCGACACGCGCCACTTGACGCGCGATCTTCTGGAATGAGACGCCGATATCAATCGCAAGATCGGGGTTCTGGCTCATGCACAACCTGCTTTTTCGCGGTTAAATTGTTCGCCCAACGCCTCAAGCGCTGCATGGTCAGCATCGGAAAGCTCCGGGGCCGGGCCGGTGCCTTGCGCCCGGTTGTAGCCGGCCACGCAGGCGTCAAACTCATCCAGCGTCATCTCGCGGACCTCGCGCGGCGTGAAACCCATCACCGCACCGGATCCGTACAGCGAGACCTCATCCATTAGCTGGCCGGGGTCTCTTTTTTTTTTGCATCGTCATCGGCACTTTCGTCCGGCTCACCCTGCCCTTTCAGCGACGACATCAGAACCGACAGGGCCAGCGGGGCAAGTGCCATCAGCCCGACACGATCCGCCGTCATCTCGACCAGTCGTGCGGCTTGGGCCTTGTCCATGCCGCCGCCGATCAGCCCCAGCCGAATGACCTGCGTCACGTCATTGACATACCATTCAAGCGAGTGGTGCAGGCTCGCGGCCAAGCGACCAAAAATAACCGCCACGCCGGCATTGCAGGCTTCTTCCAGTGCCAACAGTTCGCCGATGCACAGCAGGAAGGGATGTTCCCCTCCTGCCCAGTTCAAAATCACCGGCTCTTGCATCAGGAAACCGTTTTATAGACCATTTCGCCGTCGGAGGCGGCGTTGACCGAAACGCCCGCGCGCTCTCCCCGATTGCCGGTCACCTCGAATTGCGAAATGTGCAGGCGGCCTTCCCAGAACCGCCCGTTCGTCGTGTCATCGGGCTTGCCGATATAGACTCGCGCACTGACCGATTCCAGCGAGTTGAACGCAGCCCACCACTTGTCCACCGCTTCGGCGGCCAACGTCCCGGAACCCGTCAGCGAAAAGTCAAGCGACGAAACCTCGCGCTCGATCCATGACGGCAGGTCGGGGTCGTCACAGTCGGGAACATCGACCTCGTTCATGTTTTTCGAGAACGAATAGCTGTGCTGGGTCAAGCCGCAAGGTTTGAGGAACTGCCCTTCATTTTCGGGATCTTCAAGATACAGGGCGACAACGGCCCCGCGATATGTAGTCGGTCTGGCCATGCTATTACTCCTGTTTGCTGGCAATAGGTTCAAGCGCGCCGAGGCTTTGACCCCGTTCGATCTGGGCCTTGGTCAGCCCTGCGCGTTCTTCACCGGCACGGAACGCCATGACGACGCCGGGGCGCGGGTGAAAATCGAAGTCCTTCACCACCCGATACCGGGCGGCGCTCTGTTTCGGCATGACTGCCTCCTCAAATTGACTTGACGGCTTTCTTGATCTCGCGGGTCAGGCCCGACCGGATGCGGCGCCGATTGGACCGCCAGACCGGATAGAAAAACGGGTTGGCCTTGTGATTCTTGGTCCCGAATTCCTGCATGCGTGCATAAAAGGCGTCCCGATCGCCAAGCGACTTGTCGCGGGTGCCGGCGTAGATGGTGATGAAAAAACCCTCGGTGTCGCGGCCTTTGACCGTCACGATACCCATGCTGCCTTTGGGCTTGTCGCCCCATGTCCAACCGATGCTGTCGCGCAAGGCTCCGCTTTCGACCGGCACAAGAGCTTTCATTTCTGCGACGAGTTCCGCAGCGTATTTCTCCATCCGGGCAGTCAGGGCGGCGGTGATCTTGCGCTGGATCTGCGCCAGCTTGCGCTTGAGGCCAGAATTGTCCACCATCCTGAAAACCTTCCTTTCAAAGACGATCATCTGACGGGAGAAACCACAATGCGTCTGATTGCTGCCGCTTTTTTGATGCTCGTGCCGCAAGCTATAGGCCCCGCGAATGCACAATTGCGCACGGAACCTCAGCATAGCACATCTTGGGATGTCGCTGACTGCCTGCTGGCGATCAATTACGCCAATGCAGTCAAAGAGCGCGAAAATTTTGCGAACGAAACGGCATCACTTTTCCAATGCCCGAGGCTTTTTCTAACCGGTGAAGAGTCCGAAGAATGCGTCGAATGGCATGAGCGGCATATCGATCTCGAAAATGCTGTTTATCACGCCGAGAGCCAGTTTGAGCGACTTGTTACCGTTAGATGCGCACCCTGACTGCTGTATCTCTTGCCCACTCAGAGAAGGTCTATGGCGCCTCATCCAGCACCACCGTGATTTGCACAACGCCATGCGCAAATGAGGGGTTTTGGTCGGGGAACACTCGCGCGCCCTCGCAGACAACCTCGATGACAGGATACCCGCCCGCGCTTTCCGGTTCCCATAGCCGGAATGCCCGCATGACTGCATCCGTTACCTGACGCGCCACTGTCAAATCGGGCCGGGCACTGGCCCAGACGTGGACGGTCAGAAATTCCTCGCGCCCCTCAAGGCAATCGGCGTCGTCAAGCACGGTCTGGCTGTCTCCAATAACCAGATATGGCGTCTTGGTATCAACCGGCGCGGATCCATCAAACACGCGCCGCTCAACCGCTAAGACCCGGTCACGAAGCCGGTCAACGACCATGCTTTGGACCACCTCACTGACCGACATTATCCCTCCGCCAGCATTTCAAAACCGTCGCGCGCCTCGCGCAAGCGCGGGGTTTCGCGAATCTCGTAGGGGCTGCCATCGATCATGACCCGCCAATTGTGTTCGATTCGCCGGGTTTGGCTACTGGCGCGGACAATCACGATGACTGGATTTTTCGCCGCCATGCGGGCTTGCATAACGGTTTCGCCGCCGCGCAGAGGTTTGACCTGCGCCCAAACTGTAAATTCATCCGTCCAGCCATCCGTCCAGCCGCCAGCAGGAGTTTCGACACGTCTTTTGCTTTGAAACAAAACACGTCGATCGAGCTTGCCTGCGTCCATCAGATTCTCCGCAGCCGGAATGGCGTGATAAGGCTCTCTACCTCACGAGGCAGATCGCCGGCGGGCGCAGAGCCGCGATTGTCATACAAAAATCCGGTCAGCAGCAATATCGCGCTACGCAAAGCGGGCGGCACATCCTCGGCGCGCGTGCCATAGCCCGACGTAAAGCGGACACGGATCCCGCGATGCCAGCCGCCTGTCGGCGTGACCCAGACCCGCCCCCGGACATCCTGCGCCCGAAAACCAACCGGGGCATCGTTATCGCCGGTTACGGTAATATCCCGCGCATCGCTGAACGGAAGAAGAATATGGCCGTCACACCGCGCACAATCGGCTTGCCAGACCTGATTAATCAGGCACCGCCCCAGCACACCCCCGCGTCCATCCAGCCACGACACTGCACCCTCAAGCGCGGCCTGAACAAGCGCCACCTCGCCCGCGTCATCCACCCGGCAATGCCGCATCGCCAGATCAATCCCCACCGGCAGCTCCGCCGGTGGGGTGACGCGCGTCAGCCGCATATCAGTCAGCCCCACCCGCATCATCAGTCAGACCATAGACCGATCTGTCCAGCCCCTGACCTGCGAAATCCGCATCCTGTGGCGTGCGACGTTTTGCATCATTCCAGTCGGTGGAATTCTGCTCCGCCGTGGTGCCCGCGCGCGGATTGGCGTCCACGCTCTCATGCGTCAGATCGACAGCATCAGCGATGGCAGGCTCGATAATCGCGCCGGCGGCGCTGTCCATTTCGGTTGCAGCGGCGGGATCGGCAATCCCGCTGTCTTTCGCGGTATCAGCCGCGCCTTTCTTGGTGGCCATTGCGCCCTCCATAGAATAATTGGTGACACCCCCGGCAGCGGCCCGCCGGGGGCAAGAACCGGCCTTAGCCAGCCATTTTCAGGACGCGCAGTGCCTGCGGGTCCAACAAGCCGCCGCCCACACGCTTTGTCGTGTAGAAATGGACGTAGGGCTTGTTGGTGTAGGGGTCGCGAAGCACGCGCACCCCGTGACGATCAACGATCAGATAGCCGCGCCGAAAATCACCAAAGGCGACCGGGATCGCGCCGGCGGCAACATTCGGCATCGCGGCCATTTCGGTGACCGGATAGGCCAGCAAGCTCTGCGGCTGGCCTGCCGAGAAGGACGGCTGCCACAGATAATTGCCCTCGCCGTCCTTCAGCTTGCGCACCAACGCCAACGAGGTGCGGTTGAGCACAAAGCGGGCATTTTGCGCCACGACGCCGGGCAGGCTATACACCAGATCGATCAGTTCGTCTCCGGTGATCGTATCCGCCGCAGCCGTGGTCTTGGTCGGGATCGCGCCAAAAGGATGAGCGCCGGCATTGGTCGCGCCCTCGGCATAGGTCAGTACCCCGGCGGGCTTATTGACACCATCGCCCGCAACGAACGCCAACCCTTCTTGAAATGCGAATTCGGTCTCGACCTCGGTGGCCAACCAGCTTTCAAGGTCGATCGCGGCATCGTCCAGCAGCTGTTGCGTGGCTGCCGGGTTCGCATACATTTCCCCGACCGAATAGCTCATCGGCCCAAAACTGGGCGTCGCGGTCTGGGGGCGCGCTGCGGTCTCGCCAACCCAGCCCGAACCGACGCCGCGCTGATTGAACAACTTTTTGAAACCCGTGCCCGAAATCTTCTGCACCGAAGCGATCTGCCGCATGGGCGAGACCTCGACCAGCTTGTCCGTGATCGTCCGATCCCATTCGACCGGCGCCAAATAGCCGCCCTCCGAATCCTCGCCCTTGTTCAGCGCGGCCTTGACATCGCCGCGCCGGAAATGGGCGCGAAAAGCATCAGTATATTCGGCGTCGATCTGCGGGCCTTCCGTCCCCGGCCCGCCCAGTTTCAGGGCCGCCAATTGGCTGGCTTGAACATCCAGCGCAGCCTGCAATTCGCCGATCTGGTCATTCAGCCGGTCCACCTTGTCGGACTGCACCACATCGGCCTGACCTTTTTTCAGGGCAGCGATTTGTGCATCATTTTCGGCCCGAAACTCGGCGAAGGCTTTTTGTAGATCCGCGAAGATTTTTTTCGGATCGCTGGACGCATCAGCGCGCACGGCCACAATCCCGCGCGACAGCGCGGGCTTTTCAAATTTGCTCATGTCATACCTCTTAGGTGAGCGTCTCGATCAGGGCGCGCGCAGCGGCGGCCCACTCATCGTCAGCGCAGGGCGTGACGGTGGCGGCAGCGCGGGGCGTGCCACCCTTGACCTCGGCCAGAAGCGCACGGCGTTCCGACCGGGGGATATCCTGTTTAGCAAGCAAGGCGTCGATACGGCGGGCCGCGTTGGGCTGTGCGCCCTCATCCTCGCGCAGATCGGCGATCAGATAACCATCGGCCAATCCTGCCTCGATTGCCGCCTCGCCGTTAAAAAACGTCTCATCGTCCATCCATCCGGCGGCAACAGACCGTTGGACACCGGCCTTGGCGGCATAAACGGCGGCCATTGCGTCGTCGAACGGCTCCATCTGACGCGCCGCCTCAGCCATGTCATGCCGGTTCCCGACCGCAACGACCCAAGCGTTATGAACCATCAGGAACCCGGCCCGGCCGATCTGCACCTCGTCGCCAGCCATCGCAATCACCGAAGCGGCTGACGCGGCAAGGCCCAGAATGCGCACGGTGATCTTGCGCGAGTCCTGCCGCAGCATGTTGTAGATTGCGACACCCTCAAAAAAATCGCCGCCAGGCGAATTGATATCCACGATGATCTCATCCGCCTTGATCGACCGCAGGGCTGCGCCGATGCGCTTGGCGCTGACCCCTTCGCCCCAGTAGTTTTCGCCGATCACATCCAGCACACTGATGACATTGCTGCGGTCGTCGCCCTCGGCCCGCAGCCCCTCGTTCCAGCGTGCCATCAGCGCCGGGTCCGGCTCATAGGCCTGCACCTTGGGCGGCCGCGACATCTGAATGTCAGGCGCTTGTCTGATCGTCATGTCTCGCTCCTTTCGCCGCCGCCATGGATGGCGGCAGATCATCGCGCGGCGGCAGTTCCAGCCAGTCGCGCGCCTCTTGTGGGTGCATCCACGGATGATGACCGCCCGCACCCAACGCCTTCGCGAAAAACTCCGCCTGATCTTTCATCGACCCACGCAAAAGGCCGCCTGCGTTGAATTTCGGGTAGTAACGTTCAGCGTCCCGTTCACTCAACAGATCCCGCGTGATCGCCTGTTCCCACGCCTGAAACCACGGATTGAGGCCATACCGGACAAACAACTGCCCGAGCACGTCGATGCCGCTGCCCCAGCTGGTGTCGTCAATCATCAGCAGCGGGCGCGGGATGCCAAACACCCGCGCGATTTCCTCGATCTGCAAGCGCCGGTTTTCCAGATGCTGGTTATCGGACGCGCTGTCCGAAAACGTCTTGGCCTTGGCCCCTTGCTCCAGGACGATCCAGCGTCCGGCGTTTTCGGCACCCTCGCGATCGGCCATGCTGTCTTGCAGCCGCTCATAGGCTTCTTGCGACAAGAGCTGCCCGTCTGGCATCTCGATTGCCCCGCCCGCCATCATGCCGCTGCGATAGAGCCGCGCCGCTGCCGTTTGGGCAGACGCCGCCAGCCCGATGGCATCCGCCGCCTGCCGCACCAACGACAGGCCCCGCAAACCGTCCAGCGTGAACCCGCGCAGGTGGAAAACCTCGTGCGCAGCCAGATCTTTCTGACCGCCGCGCGCAGCGCAAAAAGTGTAATGCAGCGACATATCCGCGCCTTGCCTGACCTCAACACGGCGCGGATCCATCGGAGCGAGGCCAACCACACGGTCACCGCGCATGATTTTTAGCGCGTAGGCATTACCATAGAGCAGCGCCCACGCCTGCATCAGTTGCCGAAACTCGAACGCCGTCTGCCAGTCGTTCGGGCGGCGGTGCAGCACCCGGAACAACGGATGCGCATCCGCCTTGCGCCGCGCCGTGCCAGCCTCGAACAGATGCAGCGGCAGCATCGCGATGCTGTTTGACAGCAGCGAGACCGACCGAAACACGGTCGTATTGCGCAACGCGCCCTCGACCGTCACCGTCCCGCCCGCCGCATCATGACCGGCGCGCATAAACTCTCGAAGGCGCGGATCGTGCAGGCTCATGACCTCGACGCCTTCCGCGCCCGACATGGCCTGCGGGCGACGCGCCTCTGGCGCGGGTGGCGCACTGGGAGCCGCCTCGGGCCGCGCGGACAGCCAAGACAAAAGGCCCATCATAGCACCAATACGCCGCGCGATTCATACACCGACGCGCCACGCGCGACCGGATTGCCGAACATCAGCATGGCAGCGTTAAACGTCGCCATCAGCAGGTCGATTTTTGCGCTGCCCGCGACCTGCTTGGTGACCACGTAGTTGCTCCCTTTCAATTCAGTTTTTGCATTCCCGACATTCCAGCCCATCAGACCGGACCCGCCATGGATCAGCTTTCGATCTTTCAACCGGCGCGGCAGCGTGATGACTGCCTGTTGCAGCTTCCACCCCTGCCCCACCGAAACAAACCGGCTATCGTCAAAGCCGCGCTCTTCCAACTCATCCAGCAGTTCGGCCACCCCGTAGGCGTCCAACCCGATTGCAGGGCTGGCGCGCGGTAACAGATCCGCCCCCTCCAACCGCTCGATCACGTCGCAGGCCGCGGCCAGATCCTCGCCAACCTCGGAACAAATCGTCAGCTCGCCCGCCTGCGCGAAATCATGGAGCCGTGGCGCGATATTCTTGCGCTGCGCCAGAACATCGGGAAATGCCCAAGCATGGCCCCAATGCAGCCAATCGCGCGTCTCGCGTTCCCGCCCAAGCACGGCCAAGGCGAACAGATCGTCCAAGCCCCCGCCGTCGATGCCGACCACACAAACCTCGGACCGCGCGATCAGCGCCTCAAGCGTCAGCGTCTTGTCTGCGCATCCATCCCAATAGGGCGCGCCCGGCCATGCGCTTGCCCGCATCGCCATGCCGATCTCGACGTTAAAATGCTGGCTGGCCAGCAGCATAAGTGCATCCGGCCCCGCCGCCTCTGCCGCGATCAGCTCGTCGGCTAGAAAATCCGGCGATACTGATTGGCCCAGCCCCGGATTGACCAACGGCCAGTATTTTGGATTCTTCCAGCCACCCTCGGCGGCGACGGTCAGCGGCAGTTCATACAGGACCGCCAGCAGCGGCAGGATGATGTCGCCATCCCGAACAGACCGCGCCTTCTCCAGTTCCGCCTTGAACACCCCCGCTGGCGGCTCTTTTGACTGGGTCGTGATCGTCAGCAAAAATCCGTCCGGGCGCGAGGCCAAACCGCCCTTGATCTCGCGCATCACCGCAGCCGCGCGCGACATCGCGGCGAATTCGTGCAACTCGTCGATCAGGATATAGGCCGCCTTTGATCCCGTCACGACCTTCGGATCGGCAGCCTTGATCGCCAGCACCGCGCCCGTGTTGCGATGCGTGATCGTTTTCAGATGTGCTTGCGCGTGCATCACTTTAGACAGTTCGGGATCGAGCGCGATTATCCCCACGGCCTGATCGTAGCTGATTCCGGCAACGCTGATCGTGGGCGCGATCAGCAGCATTTCGCAAAGCGGGCGTTCGTTGAGGATCAACGCCGTGACCATGATCGCCGCAGCGATAGAGGACTTCCCGTTCTTTTTCGGCACCAGCAGAAAAAATTCGCGGATCATCCGCCGCTTGGTTTCGGGGTCGTAGCTTCCGAAGACTGCCCGGACAAAATCAAACACCCAATGGCCGCAGACTTCACCATAGGTCGGCGTGCCGATGATGTCCGGCACCCGCAGCCGCTTGAAGATCCGCAGGGCCTTTTCGGCTACGGCATCAAACAACGGCAATTGCGGAACCAGCGATTGCCGCGCCATGATCCGATCTTCCCAGTCCGGCAGGGCCGTCGCCCAGCCCTCCGCCCGGATCGGCGCCGTCATCAGTTCGGTCGCCCGAACCCGGGCGTCAGATCATCGCCCCAAAGCGTCCCCTCGCCCCCTGCCGTTTCTGCGGCGAGTTGAGCAGCCTCTTTCTTGCCGAGAGGCTTTTCCGCCGGTGCGCGGCCCCGCTCTTGCGCCGCCGCGAATTTACGCCCCGCCAGCATCTGGTCATTGCGCTCGATCATCCGACCAAGCTCTTTGATCGCGCCGACATTGCCGGCATTGGCCTGATCCATCACCAACTCAAAGCGCCGCAGTTCCAGCTGATCCCGCGCCATATCGCGCTCTTTCAGCTCGGCTCTAAAATACCGCTTCAACGTGGCCGGCGAGCAGGCGATGCCATTCGCCAAACGCTCGATCGACCAGCCAAGGGCAAGCCCCAGCTTGATTTTATTGATTTTTTCCGGCGTGACCTCAAAGGCAGGCCGCCCGCGCTTACGCTCGGACTGCGTAACGGGCAGCCCGAAGAGGTCAAAATTCACGTCCATCCGAAAAAAATCTCCGCTTGAGGGGGGCGTGGGTCCGGCGGGAAGCGGGCTTTCAGACTTTTGACCACCCCCCCTTGGCCCCGCCGCCGGTCGCGCGCACGGGTGGCCCGCCGCCCGAACGTCAGAAGCCCGCCGCCGCGCGCTCCTCTCTCTGCTTGTCGCTGTCGTGACACCGCTTGCAGAGACATTGCAGGTTGCCTCGGTCCCAGAACCGCGCTTCATCTCCACGATGCGGCTGAATATGGTCTGCCACCAAATTGGCCGACAGACAGACGAGCTCGCACCGCGCACAACGGAACCCGGCTGCAACCAGCACATCCCAGCGCAGATCTCGCCATCCCTGCGTTTTATACCAGCGCCGCCAGCTATCGACCCGATCTCGCAAGCGCGGCGCATTGCGAGGCGCGCGCACATGGAGCGGTCCGACGCGCGGCGTCAGTTGCTTCATCCGTCCCATATTTTCCTTGGATACCGGCACCCATGTCCCGGGAATGACAAACGCCCGCGCGGGGTATGATCCCGCCGGGCGCACGTCTAGATAATAATGATTCCTTTGCCACAGCCGGACGTAAGAGGTCAATATGTTTTTTGACCCCGATAACCAATCATCCGGTCCAGCGAGGCGCAGAGCGCCGCTATGGCAGCCTCGCGGGTCGGTTTGTTGACCGACCAGCCATGAAGGCGCAGCACTGCCGCAACCGTCCGATCTCCAAGGCAGACCTGATCGACCAGCACCCGATCCAGAATGTTGGAGCGAGCACCCCGAACCGAGGGCCGCACCCGTCGCACAGCCATGGACACGCCGCCACCGATCCGGCGATGGATAGCCGCCAGTTCGCGACCCTCGGCCAGAAAGGCGTCCATGAACTCCCTGCCATCACCGCCCCGCGCGCCGCGATCCATCTGCGACAGCTTGATGCCGCCCGCCGCGTGGCGCTCTGTCAGGCTACGATAGTGCCGCGCCACAGCGATCTGACCGGGTGTCAGCAGCCACGGCACCCGCGCCTTCTCTGCCCGCGCGATCATCTGGTCAAACACGTCCGCGCACCGGATGCCGGTGCGGTGACCGTATCCAGTCTGCGCTGCCGACCACTGATCCCGCCCTTCGGCATCCTGACCGGACGGAACCATGGTCACATGCCGCACGAGGACAAAGCCGCCTCGCGCCGGGGCAGGCGCGATATCCGGCCCGCAGGCGGTCGGAATGGCCGCCGCCGCTTTGATCCTGTCCAATCCGGCCTGCATATTCAGCCCCTCATCGCTTATTTTGTGGTTCTTTTTCATCTCAACACTACCTGTTGTTTCGCTGATTTGAGTTTGGTTGAGATAGAGAGAGTTCTTGTTTTTCTTGGTTGAGGTTCAGAAAGTGGGTGAGAGAGTAAGAAAAAAGGTAAAAACAGAAGGTTGCGCAAGATGTGGTGGGGATGGTGACGATGGTGTGCCGGTATCGACCTACGCATGAGGACGGTTTTTTCTTTCCCCGCACCCTGACCCCTTCTATACGCACGCGGGCGAAAGACGCACCATCGTCACCAAATCCACCAACTTTCATCCAAGCGACTGATGTTTCACGATATTCACCCCTGACCCCATATTCGCAACCTTCACCGTGAAAATCGCAAACCCGCCACCAGATATACAGAAATTGCGGTGGCGGGCGCAGGTCATACTATATCTAGACCCCTTCTTTCACGGCCTCGACGGTCTGGGCAAAGCTTTCGGTCAGCCGGATGCCGTCGAAATATTTGATCCCGACCGAGATCCGCCGCCGGAATCGCCCGCCCGTGGGTGATCGCCAGTGCTGTTCGGCATCGCCAAGGCGGCGCGCAATGGTGCCGTCGGGCCAGCCCGGTTCTCCCTCGATCTCCTGCCAGATGGCAAAGGCATCGCGCAGATCGGTGGACCTGATACTGTCGTCGCGGTCCCCAGACACCACGCAACATTGCCGTAAGAATCGGTCGATCTGTGACGACACGGCCCCGCAAGTCACTGATGGGGTTGGGCTTTCATCCTCAAATTGCGGCAGTGGCAGCGTGTCCCACAGCCGGATCGCGGCCTGTTTTCCGCGCAGGATGCGGGTTTCGCGAACCATGGCCAAGGCGTTCGAGGTGGTGCGGTCAGACTGGTTTTCGATGTCGAACGGCACGGGGTCGGGGGTGCGGGGCGCATCGCTCATCTGATAGGCGCCGGTGCGGCGCAGGGCGGGCAGCAGGTCTGACGTGACCCATTTGCGGAACCGTCGCGCAGCGGGAAGGCGACTGGTGAACACGAGGACATACAGGCCCGATTCAGACACGGTGTTAACCGTCTGACGCCCGCCAAGGGTGTCGAGAACCGCGACACCCCTTTCATCGTCATCCAGACGGCCGACGGCATCGCGGCTGTTCGCAATCCCCAGAACCGCGCAGACGTCGGCCGCGACGAACCACGGGTCATCCCCGCGCATGACGATGCGAACA
Organism: Paracoccus sp. (in: a-proteobacteria); assembly: GCA_030538425.1. Classification (GTDB taxonomy): domain Bacteria; phylum Pseudomonadota; class Alphaproteobacteria; order Rhodobacterales; family Rhodobacteraceae; genus Paracoccus. Next base: position 25,626 of record JAUNTZ010000023.1, read on the forward strand.
TCGTGATCCTCGAATTGATAGGTGGTCAGATCAAGCATTTTGAACCTCCGCTTTGGTTTGAGTGCTGGAAAGGTGAAAATCACTCGACGCAAAATTGCGGCTGTTGTCGCGGGCCTCGGCCATCTCAACCAAGGTCCGGGGCCGGTGGCCCAGATGGGCCAATGCCTCGGCCGCCAGACCGGCCGTGCCGGCAACTTCGATCAGGTCGAAATCGCCCCAAGTCGCGGCCATGATCTTGGCCAGCGTGTCGCGGGCATCCTGCGACGGGGCAGAAAGCAGCGCGGTCAGAATGTCATGTTGCGTGGCAACAAAGGGCGCGGCGTCGAGATCGTCATCGCCGGCACGGGCTGCTGCATCCCAGCGATCGACCAGATCGGCCCAATCACGATACAGCGCCATGCAGGGCGTTTCCTGCGCCACAAGCTGCGCAGAAACAGGCAGCGCCGCGACTACGGCACTGGCGGCGATCACGCCGCGTCTTGTCATATGGTTTTGGGGGTTCGTTCCGCTCATGGCATCACCCCTTTGGTCACAACATGCCGATCTGACCCCATCCCTTTCGCCGCATGGCAGTCTACACACAGCGCCTGAATGTTTTCAGGGTGGAACCCCAGTTCTGGATAGAGATAGCGGGGCTTAATATGGTCTATCTCGATTTGCGCGCCGCCATGAGCTGACGCACCACAGACCGCGCAGCGTGATCCAAAGGCGATCAGCGCAAGATAGCGAAACCGACGCCATTCGTGTGTCCTGTAAAACCGGGCCGCAGGCAGGTTCGCGATAACTTCGGCGTGCTCGACACCAACATCATCCAAAAAGTTCCAAAGCGGGGCCAAGCGTTCCGCGCGGATGCGCAACACCTTGCTTAAAGCAACATCGCGCTCGACAATGCGTCGATCCTTGTGCGCACGCGCCTTGAAACGCTTGAAAACATGGTGCTCAAACCATGGCCTTCCGAAGTTTGTGTTAGTGGCTGCGGTGTGCAGTAACCCGCGTTTTTGTCGCGCGCTGACCCAACCCTTTGGCGTTGGATAGCCATTAGCGCGCATGATGCTGTCGAAAAGGTCGGGTAGACTGTCGCCCACACCTGAAATGACGCCGAACTGCTTTGCAAAATTGACATGCGCCTCATTTGCGCACAGGGGAATGTTGCTCGCCATTATGCGAACCTCCGTGAGATCGAGTTAACTCGGTCCACAGAGGTGAGAATGTCTGGTGGACCGAGACAAACAGGGTTCTCACCGCCGATAGTCGCCTCACGGTACGAAAACCGGCCCGCTTGCGCGGCCCTGTTCGCTCGGTCCATAGGAAAAGCCCGCGCAATAGGTGGCGCAGGCTCCAAGCGCCGTGAGGTGGTCGGGGGTGAGAAAATCCCGACATGGCGGATTTTGCCACCATGCGCGGCCAGATTGCCCGCCCAGCCCCGGCGCGTCAAGGGGATGATTTTTATATACGCTTTGGCGTATTTTTTTTCTTGACTTAAATTGCGCCAAAGCGTATATAAGAGGCAGCAAGAAAGGAGCTCCAAATGCAGGTCATCTATAAAAGCGCGGCTCGAAAAGCACTCGGCAAGATGCCTGCGCAAGACAAAGACGCCCTGCACAACAAGCTCACGGCCTTTGCCAAAACCGGGGCTGGCGATGTCAAGAAACTCAAAGGCCGCGAGGGCTATCGCCTGCGTCATGGTGTCTGGCGGGCGATTTTCACGATCGAGAATGATGTTGTCGTCATCCAGATCGCGCATCGAAGTGACATCTATCGGTGAAAGGAGATCACCATGAACAAAGCAGTTACCCCCACCGGCGCAGAAATGATTGTCCTGACCGCCGCCGAATATAACGACCTGCTGGAGCGCATCGAGGATGCGGGCGACATCGCCCTCTTTGATGATGCGCGCGAAAACGATAGAGGCCATCCCGGTATCAGTATGGAGCTGATCGTCGCAATCGAGCGCGGCGAAATACACCCCCTTGCGGCGTGGCGCAAGGCGGCGGGGCTCACGCAGACCGAACTGGCCGATCGCGCGGGCCTGCGCACCGCCACGGTCAGCGACATCGAGAGCGGCAAGATCGACCCTCGCCTGTCCAGCATGAAGGCGCTGGCGGAGGCGCTGGGGCTTGACCTCGACAGCATCGCAGGATGACAGGCGCAGATCAGAAATCATCTGCGCTATACCCTGACTGGCCCGCCCCTGACCCGCTGCGCGCAGGCACGGGGCGGCCATTATTGTTGCGGGGGGCATCGAACAAGGCGCGGTCGAACAGATCGTTAAACCTGATCCCGTCATAAAATTTGACGCCGACCGAGATGCGCCGCGCATACATTTTACCATCAGATGATCGCCACTTGCCCTGCTTATCACCCAGCCGGCGCGCGACCGTGCCATCGGTCCAGACATGGCCACCGTTTTGCATTTGCCAAAATTGGAAAGCATCGCGCAGATCAGTTGCCCGGATGCTGTGCTCCGGCAGCCCGGTCACGACGCAACAATTGGTCAAAAACTGGCCCAGCGGGTCGCTGTCCTCTCGATATTCGGAGGTCGCGTTGAGAACCAACTCCGGCTCCGCCAGCCCGTTTTCAAGGTAGTCGCACAGGCCCGCGATCAGCCAGTTAAGGATTCCCGACCGCTCCGCCCACAGTTTTGCAGGCAAGTCTCGGTCACGCTCGGCTTTCGGAATCTGCACATCGAACGGGACCAGCATCACGCGCCGCCAGATCCCGTCATCGTCACCACGTATCTCGGGCCGGTGGTTGCCGCTGATGGTCAGCTTGAAAATCGGCAGGAAATCAATGAAATCGCTATGCAAGGCACGGACCTTCATTGGCTCGCCGCCAGTCAGCTCTTTAATCAGCCCTTCTTGCAACTGGGTTCCCTGATCCGGTTCAGACGCGCGGACCATCCGCGCCCCGACGAGCGGCATCATGTCGGGCGTGGCATCGGCGCCACCGCGCCGTGTGTTGCCGGTCAGGGACTCGATCTTGGCGGTGCTGGAATAATCGCCCAGAATCTTGGCGATCAGATCCACCAGCACCGATTTGCCGTTCCCGCCGCCCCCGTGGAAATAGGCCAGCTTCTGTTCGCCGGTCAGGCCGGTCATGCCCAGCCCCATCCAACGGGCCAGAAAACCGCGCATATCCGCGTTGGGCTGGATGCGGAACAAAAACTGCTCAAACACGTCGGCGCGCGCATCCGGGTCATATTCGACCGGCATAATCTTGCTGTGACGCTGCGAACGGTTATGCGGGACCAGATCGACACTCGCATAGCCGTCTGTCGTTTTGCCAAAGCGCAGCACGCCGGAAAGGCAATTGATTTCCAAAGGGGCGGCATCCATTTCCGCCGGATCGACGGTCAGCATGGTCCGGGCCTCATTTATCATGTGGTTCAGCGGGCCATTATTGCCCGCGTTTTTCGCATGATTAATGTGACGGCCAACCCGGCTTTTGTGTGATTTCAGGATAGATTCGAGAGCCTTGAGACGGGCCATGACACCCGACAATTCGGCCTTTTCCTGATCGTCCAGATCGCGGTCCAGCCCTTCAAGCTCGACGGCGCGGCGCATCAGCTCGCGCTCTTCGTCCAGCAAGGATGCCTCGCGCGAGGTGGGGCGCAAAAAATCGACCTCTTGTTCGATCAGCGCGCCCAGACGATGCGCCATGCGCCTCACGCGGGGTGCCAGATCTTTGCTGATCTCTTCGTCGGGCGACCATCGCATCCCGTCCCAGACATGCCAGCCAACCCGGCTGACAAATAACAATTCTGTCCCGAAATGTTCGACGAAACGACAGCCGTTGCCATAATCATTCAGCGGGAAAGTGGCGCATGTCTCGATTGGATTGCTGTTTTCCGGGGGTGCGGGGTGGCCGCGACCGGGATCATCTGGCATCGGGCCGGGATCGCCCGGATCATCAGGCGGCGGTGCATTGCCACCATCGCCGAAGGATGCCGCGACGGACTGGATCTGACCCGCGTCCACCTCGATCTGCCGCGACATCGCATCCCGCGCGGCCTCAAGGCCTTCATTATCCTGATCGTCCATCATCCCTTGCCCATCAAAATATCGTTCAGATCCACCCCGTCGCCGGGGTCCACGATGCGCCCGACCAGACCCGGACGCAGGCGGATCGCGCGGCGCAGACCTGCCTGCAATTTCGCCAGCGTCATGTTCCGGTCGCTGTCACCGTCGCGGATAAAAATCAATTCGCGCACCCATTGGGGCGGCACGAACGCCCCGGAATCGCTCATGTCCGGCTCACCAGACCATCGGTTTTTAGGCACCCGCAACATTCGGCCCGCCATGTTGCCCAGATCGACACCGGCCCAGAACGCAGCGCCCCGCAGGGCATCGGGGACCGCAACCATGGCCGAGGCCGTGGTCTCGACCCCCTCACCCATAACCAGAACCCCCGATTCGGTGCCCCCGCGAAGGCGGATCGCACCGCCCTTTTTTGACCCCAGAACCTTTTTCGCGGGCAGCAGGCGCGCCGGATCGGCGGGATCCGGGATCAGCACCTTGCCGCCGGGCTGGTCCAGATCGATCCAAGTCCGATGCACCGCCGTCACGCGGTTGGACGGATCAGTCACCGCGCAGACCATCGCGGGCCCCTCATGCAATGTCACCCACTCGCCCCGCCGCGCAGGGTCGGGATGGGTAAATCGCAGCGCCGGCGCGAATCTGATTGTTGCGGGCAGATCAGGCCACAAGGCGCGGCCCAGCCCGCGACGGGCCAGATAGTCCCGCACGATACTGTCTTCGGCAGGCTGTGCCGCGTGCCAGATGTCGCGCGCGGCATCGATCGCGCGGGCGCGCTTGGCGGATGCGATGCGATCCTGCTTGGCGCGTGCCTCGGCGGCCCGCACCGCCCGACGCGCGCGCTCTGCTTCGCTGATCGTTTCGGCTGGGCCGATCAGCCAATCCAGCGCGCCACGAAAATCTATGCCCAGGACATGCTGGACCAAGGCCACCTGATCGCCCCCCACGCCGCATCGGCGGCACAAAAAAACAGCGCGATCCGGGTTAATCCCAAAGCGATCGATTCCGCCGCATTTCGGACACGGCCCGATCAGCTCTCCACCGGCAGGGCGCAACTCGGTCAGTTCCAGCCGCAAGGCTACGTCGCGGATCGGTGTCGCCTTGGCCTCATTCAGCCGCCCGTCATCCTGCCGCATGACACGCTCTGTATTTCAGGGCCAGCATCAGCGCAGCCTGACCGTCGATCGACAAATGCCCGCGATCTGTCAGGATCGGACTAAAGTCCCGCAGCGCCTGCCAACGGGCGCGCGCCACCTGCGGCTCACAGCCCAGATCATCGGCGACAATCGCAAAATCCGTGCGGTCCAACACGGCCCGCGCCAGATCCAGATCATCGGCTGGCGCAAAACTGTCATCTAGGCCCGCCAGATGCGCCAGCACATCGTGGGCAAGACCGGTCAGCATGGCGGGCGGGACCGGGACAGCCTCTGCGGGCGCGGGATCTGATGACGCCACCGGCGCGACAGACTGGGCAACCTTTTGCGCGGGCCGGGGCGCGGCAGCCTTGCGACTGGCGGGCCGGTCTGCGGATGGTTTTTGACGGTGAGGCCCGTTGATCCGGGCAAGCCGCACAGAAATCGCCTTCGCCGTACGACCAAGCCGCTCACCAATCTGCGCATAGGTCAGACCATCGACGCGCAATGCAACCATCCGATCCTGCTCGGCCCGCGTCCAAGGACGCGGTTCGCCCGGCGCGGCGACAGGTGGGGCATCAAAAACAGCGGGCGCGGTCGGGCGCTCATCCATGGCAGCGCCCCCCCCCCCCCCCCAGATCTGCAACATCCGCAAAATGCGCAGGCGGATCAGCCGGGACCAAAACCGGCGCGCCCTCATCCGCAACCGGATCGGCTACATCCGCAACCGGCCGCAGCGCATAGGCGACATCATGCCGGGGCCGGATCTCGTCGATCAGCTCCAGTTGGTCGATAAATTGCCCCAACGACATAAAGCGCAGATCAGACGCCGCCAGACGGCGCAGTTCATAGATTTCCCAACTCATCGCACACCTCCGCGCTCGCGTAGCGCGGTCTGGGCATCGCCCAGCCGCGTCAGATGGAAAAACCGCATCGCATGGCCAATCTCGGCCTCGAACGCGGTGTAATCATCAACCGATGACAGCGCCGATGCCGCCCGGTCGATCTTGGTCAGCATCCCCGACATGATCGGCTCTTTGCGCGTGATCTGCCCCGACAGCATCTGCAATTCACGGATCACCAGTTGGCGGTGATCGTCCGGCGCGCGCAGCGCCAGCACGGTCAGCCCGTGGATCACCGCCTGATCTGCCACCGTCAGCCGCATCACAGATCCCCCGACATGCGCGGATCCGGCACCGGCCAGCAGGCCCGTTCGGCAGCCCGCATCAGCATCGCGCCGGCATCTTCAAGCGCCGCCCGGTTATGCCGCAAATCCGGCCAACGCCGGGCTACCCCGGCAACCGCGCGGGTCAGCGGATCGTCCAGCCCCAGCGCATCACTGGTCGCAACGGTGGCGCGGCCCAAGGCCTCTCCATCTGCCTCACCCAGCCGACAGCGCATCGCGAAAGCAAATGCGATCAGGATACTGGCATGACGTCTGTTGTGCTGTCCCATCGGTCTCTCCGATCCCAAAACTCTGGTGCGGGGCGGCAAAAGGGAGTGGATCGCCGCCCCGCAAACTGCGCCAGCCATTCGGCCCATGCGCAGCGGTCTGCCCTGCCGCAGTGCGGCTCTCGCCCGGGCGGGGCGCAGGTTCCGCAGATCGGTCAGTCCTCGTCCAGCGGGCCCGATCCGCGGCGGGTTGCGGTCAGGTCACGATACCCCACCCTCTCCCGCCCGCTGGAACCTGTGACCGGGGCGACACGTGACGCCCCGGATTCCGCGTGCCTCTAGGCCTTGCGCGGGACGCTTTGACCTTCGCGCACGGCGCTGCCACCGTGCCGCGACAGAATCGCTCCAACAGAAAGGCCCAAAGCCATGAACATGACCGCCGAAGAAATCGCTGCCGCCGTCGCACTCATGGAGGCGCACATGCCACCATCCCCCTGTCCTGACGACGCCGAGGGTGCATTTGAACCGGCATCCTTTGCACTCTCAGCCGGACGCGGACAGCTATTCCTGCGCTTTGCTGATCGCGATGACGCCGTGCTGGATCTCGCACTCAACCAAGCCGTCGCAGTCGCGATCGTCACGAATCTTGCAAAACTGGTCCATGCATTGGACTGGGCCGATTCGGCGGGGCACATCATCGCAGACCCGGCCGCGTGCGGCGAAAGCTGAAGCGTAAATTCCGGCCGATACTCGATGATGCAGCCGCGAACATCCTGTTTGGCAAGCGCGCCCATCACACACCCCCGCCCATGATCTCGACGTAACGCGGCAGGGTGCGGCGGGCGTGCTCGACCGCATCGCCATAGGGCCGGTGCAGCCCGTCCACCCAGTTGCAGGCGGTCTGAAAACTGACCTCGAAATGCGCGGCCACATCCTCGCGCCGCGCGAAACTGGCAATCATCAGCAGCGACCAGTTGCGGGTGAAATCGTCGCGCTGGGGTGGCGCGATATGCGCCCTGCGCCGCGCGGCGGGGCTGCGTCCCCGGCCATCAAACATCTTGGCCGGGGACTTTTGACCAGTTCCAAACCGATCAGTCTGGAAAGCGGGAAACATAGGCATGTCAAACCTCATGAGATTGCGGAAAGGAAGGCGGGGGCGACACGACAGCACCGGCCCCCTCGGTAATGTCGGGCGCAGAACGCAGCGCCCCGGCTGTATGGTCGGTATCGCCATCGACCCAGCTTTCGACAGGCACCATGCCACCCGTTTCGCGCGCGATGCGCACCGCGACCTCAAGCGAAGGGCGCTTTCGCCCGGTCTCAAGGCCCGACAGGAACGGGCGACCAACGCCGATGCGCTTGGCGAACTCGGCGCGGGTCATGTTCAGGGATCTGATGGCTTCGGTAAGCATGACCGAAGTTTTCTGACAGGAAACTTTAAACGTCAAGCAGAAAGTTTCCCGCGGGGAAATATTTTCTGCTGGACCATTCCTATGCGCCTAGCCTTTCAGGACAAAGCGACATGAGATTGCGCTTGGGAAAAATTCTTCTAGATCGAGGCATTAAGCAGCGATGGCTCGCCGACGAGCTTGACACATCACCCGGCTACATCAGCAACCTGATTAGCGGGAAAAAGTTGCCATCGCCCAAGATGCTGGCGCGGATCGCTGAAGTGCTTGGCGTGCCATCAAGCATGATCATCAGCGACAGCGGTGCAGTTGCTGTCGCTGGCAAGGTTGGCGCGGGTGCCGCCGTCGATCTTATAGACGCCTATGAAAAGGGCGGCGGCCTTTTTCACGTCGCCGCCCCTGATGACCTTCCCCCAAGCGGTATCGTGGCCGTCGAGGTCGAGGGCGATTCGATGCTGCCGATGATCGAGCCGGGCGACATCATCTTTTTCACTCGCCATTTTTATGGCGTGGATCCGGCGGTCATCAACTCGGTTGGCATCTGCCAGACCGAAGACGGGCGCGCGCTCATCAAGCAGATCCGACAGGGGCGAGAGCCGGACATCTTCGACCTGCACTCGGTCAACCCGGCCACACCGGTTGAATACGGCGTCAGACTGCTTTGGGCTGCGCCTTGGCGCAGAATGCTGCGCAAGCAAGATGTTGAGATTGTCGAGCCTTAGCACGAAAGGTCTGGGCTAAATATCAAGCCCTGTAATATCGCGCAGCTTTGCCCGCGCGTAGCCCTCGGCGACCTGAAAAAGCATGGTCACCGAATGGCCACCCAGCTTTGACAGAGCGGCTTTCGTCTTGCCCCAAATCTTGTCATCCCGCGTCGTCGCGACAAAGTCATGACCTTTGTTCGTCATCCGGTATTCTGAACATGGGCGCACCTCTTCCAAGAAGCCTTCGTCGCACAGCAGCTTTGCGTGAAACAGCGATTTGTCAGCCGCCACCTGATCCTCTTCATACCCGACCAGATGTAGCCAGTCGTCCGAGGCCTCCATCGCTCGAAGCATATCCCGCAGATAATCGTCGTCGCGGCGCATCGCTCTCCCACCCCTAAGCAATCGAGCCAATGTTGCGTCACACGCCTGCGCTTCGCAATCCAGACCGTTTTTCATTTCACACCTTCTACATTTCACCAAAACTAGCCGCACAAGCGGCGCAAGCCGCGCAAGATTTCGACAAGGATCGTGATCGGCAGTAAGTTGAGCGTGGTGTGCAGCAGCGTATACCACACGACCATCTCAAGTATCCGCCCTTCATCAAGCGCCGCCCAGCAGCGACGGTCCATCCAGTTGCATAGCTCCAGCATCAATATCTCCATGCCGCCCGCATGGCGGAATAGAGCAATGGCTATCCCAATGTTCGCTCTAAGGCAACTTTTCTCTTGACTTAAGTTTGCCGTCAGGAAACATTGATATCACCCGCCGAAGACGCGCCGATCGCCAGACGGCAACGGGCGCAGATCGCGGACCCTGATGGAGCAAGTTTATGACCTCGCTGACCGACATCCCCCGCTCGCCCGTGGCCACAGCGCCGCGCCCGACCTTGGCCCAGTTGCGCAACGACATCCCCGCGCTGATCCTCCATGACCCCGATCTGGTCGGGGCTGCGTGGCAGATCATGCGCGACCCGCATGTGGCCGCAGAAACTACATCGGACAATCGCCTGACCTGCTGGCTCATCATGCTGGCCGCGCGCAAAGCCGCACGCGCCACGCGGCCAGACAGCGCGGCATGATCCGGCTGCTCGATCTGCTGTTTGCGATCGCGGTGATCCTGATGCTGATCCCGCTGATCCGAATGTCCCTGACCGCGTTCAGCGTCATCGGCGACGCGACACGCTGACGTTTTTTTGCCGCGCGGGAATCGCCTGTCCCGCCCGGCCAGACTGCCCCCGGCCTTGCCCGCGCCGGGGGCGCATTTTCAAACGACAGGAGGCTCCAATGGCCCGCAAAACATGGACCGACGACGAAAAGCGCGCAGCCTGCGCCGATCTGGCCAAGCGACTGGACGAACTGCCGCCGATCGCGCCCGACGAAAACGGCGGATATATGGTCAGCCATCGGGCCTATCGCGAGGCATCCAACCAGATCGTGATCCGCGCGATCGCGTCTTATGGCGCCCGGATCAGCGACAGCCCTGTGACCTGCCGCGTCAGCATGATGGGCCTGACCGTCACCTGCACAGCCGGCCCCGCCGCCGCGCTGAAACGATGGGTCCAGCGCATGACCGATATTCTGGCCGAGGCCATCCCGGATGAGGCCAACTGATGGACCGGCCCCGCGGATCCTACGCCACCATGTCGCAACGCGCCGAACCGCGCGACAGCTTGGACGATTTTCCAACCCCGCCATGGGCGACCCGCGCGTTGTGTGAGGCGATCCGGGATTACATCGACCCACACATCAGCCAGCGCGAGGCGCGCGAGCCCGCCGCCAATCGCGGCTATATGGCCCGCCCGCTGGCCGAATATTTCGCGCGGGTCGAGGCATCCGACATCAAAGATTACGGGGCGGGCTATCCCGTCCGCGACTATCTGGGCGCAGCTCCGATGCCGGCGACGCACTGGACCATCACCAACCCGCCTTTCCGCCGGGCCCAAGACTTTATCACCCGTGCGCTCGATACCAGCTCGATCGGCGTGGCGATGCTCGTCAGGCTGGCCTTTATCGAGGGTATCCACCGCCACGCCACGCTTTACGGGCCCCGCCCGCCGCGCTTTGTGCTACAATTCTCCGAGCGCCTGCCCATACTCCGGGGCCGCTACGATCCAAAGGCCAGCACCGCCAGCGCCTATTGCTGGCTGATCTGGACCCCTCCGCAAACCCGCGGCGCGGTCACATACCTTAACTGGATTGCGCCCTGCCGCAGGCGTCTGGAACGAGCCGACGACATCTGGCCCGGCGCCAAATCCGAAAGGGAATCCCAATGACCAATCACCCCGCCCGCATCTGGGCTACTGTCAACGGCGGCGGCACGAGCCTGCCGTCAGGCGCGCCTTACGTCCAAGGCGGCTGGGAGGACCGGCCCGACAAGCCCCGCGCCGTCGAATATGTGCGGGCCGATCTGGTGGAGGCGCTGATGGCGAAAGCAAGCGCGATTGCCGGGCACAATCTGTTCTTGGACCGTGAATATCTGTCAGCGGATCTGAACAGCAAGCTGGATGAGCTGCGCGCCACCCTCGCTGCTATCAACGGAGGGCAGAAGGATGAGTGACAAAAAGCACTGGACCGCCGAACGGACAGCGCACCCGAGCGCCGCAGACCACAAATGGGCGATTATCTATGACCCGACGCCGGGTGGCAGAGATAACGGAGACGGGACACGCTCGTATAGTATGCGTTTCCCGGCCTTGTTGGTTTCCGATCTCGTAGACGAACCTAAAAAAGCGGCTCTCGAAATCGCGGACATGCTCAATCGCGCGGAGGCACAAAGTGTCTGACCGCATCCCCGAAGCCCGAGTTAAGGAACTGCTGGCGATAGATAAGGAGTTTCCTGAATACGCCTATGTTTATTTCGGCAAACTCCAAGCCGCCCTCTCCCAAGTCGTCGCAGAGCGGGACAGGCTGCGGGACGTTGCGGCCCGTGCCGCCAGATTGGCGACCGATCTGGACAGATGGATCACTAGCCATACCAGCAAGGATTACGACGGCATAACCGAGGCCGAGCAGGCGCAGGCGTTCGATGATTTCGAGCGTGATTGGAACGGTGCAGGTTGGGGTGCATCAAGCCGTGATGAACTGATAGAGTTGCGCGAGGCGCTGAAAGGAAACGACGATGACTGATGAATGGAAAATTGGGGACGCGATTGAGATTGAGCGTCTAATGTTCGACGGAACCTTACCGCCAAAGGAAGTATGGACGCCCGCAACCGTGTGCGGCCTGAACCCTTTGACAGTCGCCTTCTCGGATGGTGAACGGCTGGCCTTGAATGAGAATATCGGAAGGCGCAGGCCCCTTCGTGCCACCCTGCAAGGAAACGATAATGAGTGATCTGTTCCCATGCCCGTTTTGCGGCGGAAAGGGATACAGACGATGTGCCTGTTGGCCGGCCGATTGCATCTGCGGATATGGCGACCAGACCTGTGAGGAATGCTGTGGCGAGGGCGTGATCTGGCCCGATGAGGATGGCCGGACAAGAGAGGCGAACGCATGACCGAGCGCCAGCACATCGCCAATGCAGCCGCCGCGCTGGACGATCCAACCGTCACTCGCTTCGCCGGAACCGAGATCCGCATTGTCGAGGATGGCCACAAGATCAGAGATCCGCGCACCGGCGACTTGCACGAAGTGTCAAAAGGCACCGTGGTTTTCACCGATGCAGGTCGCCGTCTCTATTGTGTGCAGTCCGATTTCGATCTGATGAAGGCCGAAGCAGAAAAGGCTCTGCCGTCCCGATTTGGCGGAGCGAAGGGGTGATGGGACGGCGCGCCACTTTTACCGAGGCACAAATCAAACGGGCCATGAAAGCCGCCCGTGAGATCGACGCGCGCGCGGTGATCGAGGTGACAAGAGACGGCACGATACGCATAATGCCCGCTGATGAACGCCCGCAACCTGCAAGCGAGGTCGATAGCTGGTTCGATGGTCAAGGTTAACCTGAAAGGCATTCACCGCGTCAAAGCCAAGCTGCCCGGTGGCCGGCGGCGCGAGTATCATTATGCGTGGCGAGGAAAGGGCGCGCCACGCTTCTGGGACAGCGAAAGCGGCATCGCAATCGGCTCGCCCGAATATCTAGCGGCACTGGCAGCCTGCGCCCCGGTCGCATCCGCCGCTAGAGGCAAGTTTCGTGAATCTATTATAGAATTTCTAAGCAGCGCCGATTTTACCGGCCTCGCGCCCCGCACGCAGGCCGATCTCCGCAAGTCCATTTATCATCCAAAAAACGGTATAGATCATCGCTTCGGTGATGCACCAATCGCAGCCTTCAACGATCCGCGCATCCGCGCCCAGGCGCTGAAATGGCGTGACGAAATCGGCGGTAAGGTCGGAGATGACCGCATCCGCCATTTGCAGCGAATCGTGGGCTTTGCGCTGGACCGCCGAATGATCCAGATCCACCAATTGCGCGACATAAAATCGGTCTATAGATCGACCCGCGCCGAAATTTTCTGGACGCCGGAAGAGATAGAGGCCTTCAGGGCGGGCGCACCCGCACACATTTGGCGGATCCTTGCAATCGCGCTTGAAACCGGCCTGCGCCCCGGCGATCTGGCGGTCTTGTCACGTGAGCATATCCACCGGACACCTCATGGCAGACGCATCGTAATGTGGACGCGCAAGCGCAAGCGTCTGGCGTCGATACCTGTTACCGACCGCATGGCCGCGCTGATCGATGCGACACCACAGACGCAAGGGCACCTGATCGTCGGGCTGCGCGGTCAGCCCTACCGCCACGAAAACTATCTGGGCGATGCAGTTAGCGAGTGGCGAGACAAGCTGCGAATCCGCCGCGAACTGCGCCTTTATGACGCTCGAGGCACCGCCGCGACCCGGCTCCTCGAGGCCGGAGCCGAAATGAAAGAAATCGCGACGCATATGGGCTGGTCGCTCAAGCACGCCGCAGAGGTAATCGAGCGGTATGTTGCCCTGTCGCCCGCCATGTCCGACACGCTTGCGGAGAAGCTCAAGCGGGCCGAAGCGCGAACGAAACTGTAAAAACGGGTGTAAAAACGACTAGCTGAAATTCAGCTAAGTTATGGTCGGGGCGAGAGGATTTGAACCTCCGGCCTACGGTACCCAAAACCGTCGCGCTACCAGGCTGCGCCACGCCC
>JAUNTZ010000074.1 GCA_030538425.1 Paracoccus sp. (in: a-proteobacteria)
GAGCCCACCGCCGCCAGATCGTCCAGCCAGCCAAAGCCGTGCAGTTCCGCCGTATAATCGCCGGTCGGCGCCTCTTGCGCGAAGGGATCGCCGCGCAGACTGCCGCCGGTCAGCCGCGTCTCGCCCGCGATGATTTCCTGCCCGCGCGTGGTCGCGCCGATGGAACGCGGCTCGGGGCGGCGGGTAAAGCCGTGGGGGCGGTCGGTGGCTGTCGCGTCGGATTCGGTCATGGGGCTACCTAGCCAGCCGGTCCGGCTTTGCGCAAGCGGGCGATAAAGAAACCGTCCATCCCGCCCTGCTCCGGCCAGTAATCGGGCCGCAAGCGCAGCCCGCCTTGGGGCGTGATCCAGTCGGGGCTGATGCCCTGGATCGTTGGGCGTTCGACGGTGAGACCGGGATGCCGGGCCAAAGCTGCGGCCAGCTGATCCTCACCCTCGGCGGCCAAAAGCGAGCATGTGGCGAAAACCAGCCGACCGCCGGGGCGCAGGATCGTCAGCGCATGGTCGATCAGCGCCGATTGCAGCGCGGCAAGCTCCGATAAGCCCGAGCCGTCGCGAATCAGCGGCAATTCGGGGTGGCGGCGGATCGTGCCGGTGGCCGAACAGGGCGCGTCCAGCAGGATCGCGTCGGGCGGGGTCTCGGGCGCGTATTGCAGCGCATCGGCGGTGACGATCTGGGCCGTGAGCCCGCAGCGGGTCAGGTTTTCGCGCAGCCTGCGCAGGCGCTGCGCGGAAATATCCACGGCGATGACCTGCGCCCCCGCGGCCGCAAGCTGCAAGGTCTTGCCGCCCGGTGCTGCGCAAAGGTCAAGGATATGCTCATCCTTTTGCGGATCAAGCAGACGCGCGGCCATTGCGGCGGCAGCGTCCTGCACCCACCAATCGCCCGCCTCATAGCCCGGAAGCGCGCTGATCTGCCCCGCCTCTGCCAGCCGGAATGAGCCGGTGGGCAGCGCCTCACCCGGCGCGTCACGGCCCGGTTTGGCGGTGAAATCGACGGGCGCGCCAGCCTGATGGGCGGCCTCAATCGCCTGCGCCACGGCCTCACCCCATTGCGCGACAGCCGGCTTGCGCAGCCAGTCGGGCATCCGCTGCGGGCCTTGCGCGGCCCATGCCTCACCCGCGCCCGAGACCTTGCGCAGCACCGCGTTCACCATCCCCGCCGCCGCCCGGCCCTTCGGTCCCAGCTTGCGCGTGAGTGAGACCGCGCTATCGACCGCGCCATGCGGGGCGGTGCCAAGCGCCAGCATCTCGACCGCTCCAAGGCGCAGAATATCGGCCATATCGGGGCGCGGGCGGCGCTGCATGAAGGGCGCCATGACCGCATCCGCCGTAGCCCGATGGCGCAGCACCGCCAAAGCCAGACGCAGCGCCCTCGCCCGTTCCGGCGGCGGCAGGCGGTCCAGCGCGGCGGCGTTATCGGCGGGCGCAATGCCCTCACGCAGACCGGCCAGAAGCCGCAAAGCGCCCGCGCGGGCGGTGTCATGCTTGTCCAATGCGGTGCCTTTCCCTAAATCAAAGGCCATGATTAACCTATTCGAGGGCGCAATTCCATGACCGAGACACCCAATCTGCCGCCCGCCGCGCAGCGCGCGCTTGCCGAGGCCGAGGCGCGCCGCAAACAGGCCGCCGCGCCCGATCTGCCCAAGGAATATGGCGGCAGGCGCGACGGGACTGAGCCGGTGCGCTTTGGCGATTATGAGAAAAAGGGCATCTGCGTCGATTTTTGATCGCGGCTTAACCCGGTCTTAAGACCCTCCGCGCTATGGATGGCCCATGGTTTGAGGGGATTCGCGATGGGTGACGGGCTGATCGGTGTTATGACGCGGCTATGGGCGCAGGCCTGCGGGGGTGGCAAGGGGCGCGGCCCCTCTTGGCCTGCGGCCAATTCACCCCGGGATATTTCGGGACAAAAGACAGATGCCGCGTAGCGCGCGTTACAGCGACAGCCCCTTCGGTTCGGACAGGTCGTGCGCGCGGCAGCAGGCGGTCAGCGTATTGGCCAAAAGGCAGGCAATCGTCATTGGCCCGACCCCGCCGGGCACCGGGGTGATGGCGCCCGCGACTTGGGCGGCGCTGTCATAATCGACATCGCCGACAAGCCCCGAATCGGTGCGGTTGATGCCCACGTCGATCACCACCGCGCCGGGCTTCAGCCAGTCGCCCTTGACCATTTCGGGCCGCCCGACCGCCGCAATGACGATATCGGCACGGCGGGTCAGCGCGGGCAGGTCGCGACTGCGCGAATGGGCAACGGTCACGGTCGCGTTCTGCGCCAGAAGCAGGTCGGCCACCGGCTTGCCCACGATGTTCGAGCGCCCGATGACCAGGGCCTCACGCCCCGACAGATCGCCGATCACGTCGCGCAGCAGCAGGATGCAGCCCAAGGGCGTGCAGGGCACCATCGCCTTTTGCCCCGTCGCGCGAAGGCCGACATTGGCGATGGTGAAGCCGTCCACGTCTTTGGCCACCGCGATGCGGTTGATGACGGCGGCCTCGGAGATCTGCTCGGGCAAAGGCAGCTGCACCAGAATGCCATGCACCGCCGGATCCGCATTCAGCCGGTCGATCAGCGCCAGCAGATCGGCCTCAGTCGTATCAGCGGGCAGGCGATGTTCGAACGAGGCCATGCCCGCCTCAATGGTCTGGCGATGCTTTGAGGCGACATAGACCTGGCTGGCCGGGTCGTCGCCGACCAGAACCACGGCCAGCCCCGGCGTGATGCCATGGGCGGATTGCAGGGCTGCGACCTCATCCTTGATGCGGGCGCGAAGCGTCGCGGCAAAGCCCTTGCCGTCGATACGGGTGGCGGTCATGGCGTTCTCCTTATGGCGCGGATCTGATGCGCCAAAGCGCGGCCCGGTGCAAGTCCGGGGCCGCAGCTGGCGGATGCAGAAAAGCCACATTTCCCATCTTCGTGAGCGGGTCAGCAGGAACCACGGCCAGCCGCTTGCGGTTATACCCCCGAGGCGAGGTTGAACCAATACAAGCAGAGACATCTGCGAGCCGTGAAAGGATATAAAAATGAACGCGATAGGCGTCATCATCAATCTGGGCATCGCGCTTGGGCTGGTGCTGGGCGCGTCGGCGCTGATGGTGCTTTGATGCAAGATACAGCCACGACCGCCGCAGAAAGCTGAAACCCCGACCGAGAGGCCGGGGTTTTTTATTGGGGTCAAACCGGGGCCAAAGCCGAGCCGTTTTGCCTTGCGTTCTCTGGTTAGATGAGGGTGCCAGATTGTGCCGAGCGTTACGCTTCGCGATGTCAGGTTACACTACGGCTTGCGGTTCAAGTGGGGAAAGCAACGGCAGCAATCCGCCCGATGGCTCTTAAAACCAACCACGATAGAAAAGCCCGGCCAAAGCCGCGCCGCTTCTCCTTCCGTTTTATAGGAAGAACACGGTTTCAGGTTGCGAAGAGTGTCACGCCGCACGATTACAGGTTTCACCACGGCTTGCCGTTCAAGTGGGCAAAGCAACCGCCGCAATCCGCGCGATGGCTCTTATAACCAACCACAGCAAAAAAGCGCAACCGAAGCCTCGCGGTTTCTGGTTCCGTTTTATGGGAGGGGCGTGGTATCAGATTGCGCAGAGCGTCACGCTGCGCGATTTCAGGTTGTTATGCGACACGCGATTCACCTGCGCAAAGCCCCGGCAGCAATCAGCGCGATGCCCTTTATTACAACTCCGAAAAAAAGCCGGGCTACTGCCACGTCGTAGCCCTTCCGTTTCATGGCAAGAACAGGGTGTCAGATTGCGCCGAGCGTAACGCTTCGCGATTTCAGGTTTTGCCACGACGTGCGCTTCGCCCGCGCAAAGCCCCGGCAGCAATCAGCACGATGCCCTTTATTAAAACTCCGAAAAAAGCCCGGCTACTGCCGCGTCGTAGCCCTTCCGTTTCATGGCAAAAACAGGGTGCCCGATTGTGGTGAGCATCACGCTGCGCGATTTCAGGTTTCGCTACGAGGCGCGCTTCGCCGGCGCAAAGCAACGGTAACGATCCGCGCGATGCCCCTTATAACCAACCGCATTAGAAAAGCGCGACCGAAGCCGCGCCCGGTCGCCTTTCGCGTCATGAGAAGAACAGGGTGCCAGATTGCGGCAAGCGTGCCGCTGTGCGATTTAGGCTTTTGCTGCGACACGCGGTTCGGTTGGGCAGAGCAACAGCGGTAATTCGCGAGACGCCCCTTGGAGCCAACCACAATAAAAAACGCAAGCGAAGCCGCACCGTTTCCCTCCATTTTGTGAGACGTGCAAGGTGCCAGATTGCGCCGCGCATCACGCTGCGCGTTTCAGGTTTTTCTGCGACACGCGGTTCACTTGCGCAAACCCGCATCAGCAATTCGCGCGATACCCCTTTATTGCTCCACAACAAAAAAGCGCGGCCAAAGCCGCGCTTTTTCACACTGATCCTGATTTTACGCAGGCGCCGCATCACCTCCAGCAGGCACCGCGCGCCCTGCCTTCGGGATCGCCGCCGCTGCCGGAACCGCGCTGCCGCCATCCTGATCGTCGCCGCCCAGGGCCTCGCCCCGGATCACGCGGCCGATTTCCTCGCCGGTCAGGGTTTCATATTCCAGAAGGCCCTTGGCGAGACGCTCGAACTCTTCCTCTTTTTCGATAAGGATGCGGCGGGCCTCTTGGTAGCCTTCCTCGATCAGGTCGCGGACCTCGGTTTCGATCAGCTCCTTGGTCGAGGCCGAGACAGAGAAGCCTGCGGTATTGCCCGAATAGCCCTCATGGGCCTCGGCATAGTCAACCGCGCCGACCTTGTCGGACATGCCCCAGCGCATCACCATCGCGCGGGCCAGCGCCGATGCTTGCTGAATATCGCCCGCGGGCCCGTTCGAGACGCCCTCTTCGCCGTATTTGATGATCTCTGCGGCTTTGCCGGCCATGGTCATGGCGATTTTCTGCTTGGCCTCGTCCTTGTGGAAGTTCAGCCGGTCCATTTCAGGCAGGCTGACCACCATGCCAAGCGCACCGCCGCGCGGGATGATCGTGGCCTTATAGACCGGATCGCATTTCGGCAAAGACAGCCCCACGATCGCGTGACCGGCCTCATGATAGGCGGTCTTTTCCTTCTGCTCAGGCGTCAGCACAAGGCTGCGGCGCTCAACCCCCAGCATCACCTTGTCCTTGGCGTTCTCAAAATCCTCCATCGTGACGAAACGCCGACCGATGCGCGCGGCCATCAGCGCGGCCTCGTTCACAAGGTTCATCAGATCGGCACCCGAAAAGCCCGGGGTGCCGCGCGCGATGATGCGCAGATCGACATCGGGGCCTTGCGGCACCTTGCGGGCATGGACGTTGAGGATTTTCTCACGCCCCTTGATATCGGGGTTCGGGACATGGATCTGACGGTCGAAACGGCCCGGACGCAGCAAAGCGGGGTCCAGAACGTCCTTGCGGTTGGTGGCGGCGATGATGATGACGCCTTCATTCGCGTCAAAGCCGTCCATTTCCACCAGCAACTGGTTCAGCGTCTGTTCGCGTTCATCATTGCCGCCGCCGATGCCCACGCCACGGGCGCGGCCCACCGCGTCGATCTCGTCAATGAACACGATACAGGGAGCGGATTTCTTGGCCTGCTCGAACATATCGCGAACGCGCGAGGCGCCGACGCCCACGAACATTTCCACAAAGTCCGAGCCGGAAATGGTAAAGAACGGCACGCCCGCCTCACCGGCGATGGCGCGGGCCAGCAGGGTTTTACCCGTGCCGGGCGGGCCGACCAGCAGCGCGCCTTTGGGGATTTTCCCGCCCAGACGGCTGAATTTCTGCGGGTTGCGGAGGAACTCGACGATCTCTTCCAGCTCTTCCT
>JAUNTZ010000024.1 GCA_030538425.1 Paracoccus sp. (in: a-proteobacteria)
TCCCCGATTCGTAGCTGTCCAGCGTCTGCTGCGCGGCCAGCTTCAGCTCTTCGGCAATGGCACCCCGGTCGCGGTTGAGGATGGGGGCCAGTTCCGACCGCGCCACAATGTCGCGCATCGCCGATTCCGAGACCGCGCGGATCGTGTCGCCCGGATCAGCCAGATTGAACAGAAAGCGTTCGGGGTCGGCGATGTTCCAGACGACCTGATATTCCATGTCAACGATGTTCTGGTCGCGCGTCAGCATCAGCCCGACATCGGTCGGCCCGCCGCGCCCGGTGCCGATCTCGGTCACACGTTCGCCGGTGACCTGCACGATTTCGCGCGTGACGACCGGCCAAGGCGCAAAGTTCAGACCCGGCTCACCCGTGCCCACGGCGCGGCCAAACAGGAACTCGACCGAGCGTTCCTCAGGCCGCACGGTGTAAAAGCTGGCAAAAACCCACAGCGCCACCGCACCAAGCGCGGCAAGGCCAAGGGTGCGACGGTCAAAGGTAAAGCCCGGGCCTTGCGGACGGCGCGGGCCGCCGGGGCGTTTGTCGCCGCCCCCGCCGCCGCCCATCAGCACGCGCAGCCGGTCCTGACCCTTGCGCATCAGATCCTCGATCTCGGGCGACTGGCCGGGTTTCGGCGGGGTCGGACGCTGTTGACCGGGGCGCGGATCACCGCCGCCCTGACCACCCTGCCCCCAAGGACGACCGGATTGCGGCGGCTGTTTATCGCCATCGCCACCCTTGCCGCCGCTGCTACCACCACCCCAGGGGCCTTGTGCCATGCGTCTTTCCTTTCCTCAAACCTGCGCAGAAACTGGGGGCATATGCGGCAAAGTCAAGCCTGACCCGCCTGCCCCCGCGCCTGCGTTAAAGTTGCGGGGCGGCCAGTTCGGCCACCTCTTCCTGTTCGACCTTGGTCACGTCATGGCGGCGCGTGGGCGTGCGCATGGTGACAAGTTCCTCGGCCATGGTCGGATGCACCGCAATGGTGCGGTCCAGATCGGCCTTGGTGGCGCCCATGCCGATGGCGATGGCGACCATCTGGATCATCTCACCGGCCTCGGGGCCGAAAATGTGACAGCCCAGAACGCGGTCGCTTTCGGCATCGACGATCAGCTTCATCATCACCCGCGCGTCCGAGCCCGCAAACAGCGACCGCATCGGGCGGAAACGGGCGTCGAAGACCTCAACCCCGCCGCGCGCCTCGGCCTCATCCTCGGTCATGCCGATCGTGGCCAGCTCATGCGGGCGGGTATAGACGGCGCTTGCGACTAGGCTGTGATCGACATGGCGGGCATTGCCGCCGAACACCGTATCCGCAAAGCTGTGACCCTCACGGATCGCGACCGGCGTCAGGTTCACCCGGTCGGTGACGTCGCCCACGGCAAAGATCGAGGGAATATTCGTCTGCGAATATTGATCAACGATGATTTCGCCCTTGCGGCCCGTCTGGATGCCCGCCGCCTCAAGCCCAAGGCCCTTGGTATAGGGCGCGCGGCCAGTGGCGAACATGACCGCATCATAGGTTTCGCTTGCGCCATCCTCAAAATGCACCCGCACGCCCGAGCCGTGCTTTTCCAGACGCGCAGGGTTGGTGTTCAGCATGACGTTCACGCCAATCTCGGACAGTTGGTTCGTGACCAGTTCGCGCCCGTCGCGGTCAAAGCCCCGCAGCACCGCGTCGCCGCGATAAGACAGCGAGGTCTCCGCGCCCAGACCGTTCAGGATGGTCGCATATTCGCAGGCGATAAAGCCGCCGCCAACGACCAGAACGCGGCCCGGAATCCGGTCCAGATTGAACAGATCGTCCGAGATCAGGCCAAGTTCCTCACCCTCGATACCGGGAAGCTGCGGGCGACCGCCCACGGCAATCAGGATATGCTTGGCGCTGATCCGGGTGCCGTCGGCCAGCTCGACCGTGTGCGGATCGACCAGATGCGCGCGCTGTTTATGGATCGTGCCGCCCGCTGAGGTCAGGCCGCGCGTATAGGCGTCCTCCAGCCGGCTGAGTTCGGTGTTAAGGTGGTCGCGGAACCCGTCCCAGTCAAACCGGCCCGCCTGCGCCTCGGGCCAGCCGTAACCCTGCGCCTCACGCGCGGCGGCGGGCATCGAGGCTGCAAAGATCATCAGCTTTTTCGGGACACAGCCCCGAATGACGCAGGTGCCGCCCATGCGGCTTTCCTCGGCCAGACCGACCTTTGCGCCATATTCCGATGCGGCGATCCGCGCGGCTCGCACCCCGCCCGAGCCGCCACCGATCACGAAAAGGTCATAATCAAAGCTCATCTTCCACCTCGCGGCGCAATTCCACCACCTCGCCATCATGGCGACCGATCAATGCCAGTTGGCAGATATTCAGGAACAGCCCGTTTTCAACCACGCCCGGAAGTTCGTTGAGCGCCTGCGCCAGCCGGGCCGGTTCGCAGATCTGTTCCAAGGCCAGATCAAGGATCAGGTTCCCCTCATCGGTGCGATAGGGCGCATCGTCGCGCTTGCGCAGCAGGACGGGGCGGCTTGCCAGATCATGCGCGTCAAGAACCCGCTTGATCAGCGTGCAGGTGGTTTCCCAGCCAAAGGGGATCACCTCAACCGGCAGATGGAACAGGCCAAGCGTCTCAACCACCTTGCCCTGATCCGCGATCACGATCATGCGATCCGAGGCCCGCGCCACGATCTTTTCGCGCAACAGCGCACCGCCGCCGCCCTTGATCAGGTTCAGGTCCGGGTCCACCTCATCGGCGCCGTCAATGGTCAGGTCCAGCCAACCGATATCGTCCAAGCCCTCGATCTTCAGCCCAAGGCTTTCGGCCAGATCCGCCGTCGCCTGCGAGGTCGCCGCACAGCGCAGCCGCAGACCTTCATTCCGCGCCCGCTCCGCCAGCAGCCGGACCATAAACACAGCGGTTGAGCCGGTGCCAAGCCCCAGCCGCATCCCGTCCTCGACCATGGCCACAGCGGCGCGGGCGGCGGCTTCCTTGGCGATATCTGACGCGGATTTCTCTGTCATATGCGATCCCCTTTAACGGCCTGCGCGGGCAGGCAGGCCCCTTATAGTCACTGGGTCGCGCGGGTGACAGCCCCTAATGGCGCGATCAGGCGGGCAGCTCCAGCGTGGCGCGTAACCCGCCCAGTTCCGCATCGCGCGACAGCCGCAGCGCCCCGCCATGAAGCCCAGCCAGATCGGCCACAATCGCCAGCCCAAGCCCCGCGCCGGGGCCGCGTTCATCCAGCCGAGCGCCCCGCGACAGCGCGCGGGCATGGTCGGCCTCATCCATGCCCGGCCCATCATCGGCAATCGCGATGCGCATCACCGCGCCCTCGCGCCGCGCGCTGACCCGGATCTGCGCGCGCGCCCATTTGGCCGCGTTCTCCATCAGATTGCCGATCATCTCCTGCGCGTCCTGCGCCTCGGCCTGCATGGTCGCGCCGGGGGGGATATCGGTCGCGACTTCGACGCCGCGATCGGTCAGCATCCGGCGCAGCACGACCAGAATATCGTTCAGAACCGGCGCAATCTCGCTTTGCTGCCCCAAGGCGGCGGGGGCTGCGGCGCTGCGGGCGCGCTTGAGATGCCAGCCGATCTGCCGGTCCATCTGCGCAATCAGCGCATGGCCCGGATCATCGGCGGGCAGGCCATTGGCCAAGGCCATCAAGGGGGTTTTCAGCGAATGGGCCAGATTGCCGATCTGGTCGCGGGTGCGGGTCAGCTGCGCGTGATTGGCGTCGATCAGCGCGTTGATCTCCTGCGTCACCGGCGCCAGTTCGCGCACCTCGGCCGCCTCCAGCCGCGCGGCCTTGCCGTTGCGGATTGCGTTGATCCCGGCCCGCATCCCGCGCAAGGCGCCCAGCCCCGCCGTCACCTGCAACAGCACAGCCACCGCCAGCCCAAGCCCCAAGATCAACAGCGACAGCGCCAGGGGACGGCGCACATCCGCCAAGGCCGCGGTGATCTCGGCCTGTGGCGCGGTAACGGTGACCTGCAATGCCTCATCGCTGCCCGGCACGGTGTAATCGCGCCGCAAGACGCGCAATTCCCGCCCATCGGGCGCGACATCGCCGCTCAATGTCGAATCGTAAAGCGAGGCCGAACGCGCGAACACCTCACCATCTGCCGCGATTTGCCAGAACCAGCCCGACAAAGGCTGCAAAAAGCGCGGGTCTTCGGGCGTGCGGGTCAGTTGGGCAAGGCCGCGCGCATCGGCCTCGGTCGCGGCAATCAGCGCGGCTGAGGTCGCGGCAATCTCAGCGTCAAAGCGTTGGGTGATGAACCGGCCCAGAACCGCGCCAATGACCAGCCAGGCCGCAATAAGCGCCACCACAAGCCAGGCCGAGCCGAACCAGATCAGCCGCCCCCGGATCGAATCCGCGCCGGGCAACCTCATGAGGCCGCCTGATCGCGCAGCACATAGCCCTCGCCGCGCCGGGTCTCGATCATGCCATCGCTCAGCTTGCGGCGCAGCCGACCGATCACCACCTCGATCGACTTGAAATCGCGGTCGGCATTGGCGTCATAAAGATGCTCGGACAGCTCGGTCCGGCTGACCACGCGGTTCTTGTGAAGGATCAGATAGGACAGGATGCGCCCCTCGAACGCGGTCAGTTTCAGCGCGACACCGTCCAGCGTGATCAGGCCAAGCTGGCTGTCCAGCCGCAGCGCCCCCGCCGCAATCACGGGACTCGCATGGCCCGCAGCACGGCGCACAAGGGTCTGGGCGCGGATCACCACCTCCTCCAGCCGGAAGGGCTTGACCGCGTAATCATCCGCCCCGGCGCGAAACCCCGCCACCTTGTCGGCCCATTCGCCCCGCGCCGTCAGGATCAGCACCGGCATCGAGATCCCCTCAGCCCGCCATCGGGTCAGCACATCAAGCCCCGGCAGTCCGGGCAGGCCCAGATCCAGAACCGCCACGTCATAGGTTTCGGTCGCGCCCAGATATTCGCCCTGCTCACCGTCATGGGCGCAATCGGTGACGAAACCCGCATCCTGCATCGCGCGGGCCAATTGGTCGTTCAGCGTGGGGTCATCCTCAACGATCAGACAGCGCATCAGTCATCCCTTTGGCGGGCCGCAGCGATGCCGCGCCCGATGATTTCCAGAATCTCGCCGCTTTGCGCGTCCAGCCGGACCAGCAGCAGATGCCGTTCGCGCGACAGGATGCGCAGCTCATGGACCAGATTGACGCCCATCGCGAATTCCAGCGGCTCGGGCGGGGTCAGATCGGCGCGTAGCAGCTCACCCTGCACCTCCTCCGCCACCGTGGCCATGATTCGCGGCAGCGGCAGCACGTCCTGCGCCCATTGCGGTGCGGGCGGCGCGCGGTGGCGCGAGGGCTCGGCCGCAGCACCTTGCAAAAGCGCGGTTAAAAGCAGCACAGACAGGAGAATGGCGCGATACATGACGCTTGGAATATTAGCTGCAAGGTAAACGAAAGCCAAACGGCATGTTGCGCTTGGGTTCAGGTAGGGCGCGCTAAACAGCCGTCATCGGGGACGAATCAGCCCCTGTATTTGAACCGAAAGGACAAGACTTATGAGCAGCAAACTGAACTCGACCGTCGCCGCGATTGCTCTGGCCGCGATGCTGGGCAGCGGGATGTCGGCTTTTGCGCAGACCGCCCCGGCCACTGAGGCACCCACGGCGCCTGCGACCACCGCCCCGGCGACCGAGGCCCCGGCGACTCCGGCTCCGGCCACCCTGCCCGAGATCCTGCGCAACCCGATCTTCACCGATGTCACGACCGAGCCCGCGCGGCGCGGCAACCTGACCATGGTGAAGGCGACCTTGGCCGACGGCACCGAACTGCGCGGCGTGATCGACGCCGAGGGCAACCTGACCGGGCTGAGCGCGCCCCAAGGCACCGCCCTGCCGCAAATCGCGGTCGATGCGCTGATGCCCGAAAACCTGCGCGGCAACGCCTTTCTGAGCAACTTTGCGACCATCTCGGCGATTGGCAGCCGCGACGGTGCGGTCATGATCGGCGGCCAGGACGCGGCAGGCCAGCAGGTGCGCGCGGGCTTTGACGCGGAGGGCCAGCTGATGCGCTTTGGCCGCAATGACGGCGAGCGCCGTGGCCCCGGCTTCCATGGTGAGCGCTCAGACCGTGGCGAACGCGGCGAACACCGCCGCGAGCGTGGTGAGCAGCGCGGCGACCGTGGCGACCGGCGCGAGCGCGGCGCGGAAACCCGCGCCCCGATCGACGAGGCCGCCATCCGCGCCACGCTTGAAGCGGCGGGCTATACCCGGATCGACGACATCGAGCGGTCGCGTCGCGGCATCAAGGCCGATGCGGTGAACCCGCAGGGCCAAGAGGTTGAGCTGACCCTGAACGAATCGGGCGAGATCATCCGCGAACGTCTGGACGACTAAGCCGCAAAGGCCCCCAAGGCCCCAAATGCGAACGGGCGGGATCACCCCGCCCGTTTCGCGTCCCGCGCCCCGGCGAGCTGGCGCGACAGATACCATTGCGTGCCATCGGGCGCGCGCAAACCGCCGCGCCGGTCGCCGTCACCTTTTGCCTCCATCGGCTGGATGATCTCGGCCCCTGCCGCCACGCCGCGCGCGAAAGCGGCATCGGGGTCCTCAAGATAAAGATGCAGCAGCACAGGCGACCCCTCGGCCTCGCCCATCATCAGCACGCTGTCGCCGATCCGGCATTCGGCATGAACCACGCGCCCGTCATCACCGCGAAAGACCCGAAGCGAGGTCGCGCCAAAAACCACCTCGCAGAACCGCAAAACCGCCGCAGCGTCCCGCACGAGGAGATAGGGCGAAAGGTCGTTATAGCTTTCGGGTTTATAGGCCATGACACCAGCCTGCCACCGCAGCGCCCGCCGGTCAACGCCCGTGCAGGTCACCCGCATGGCGGCAATAATGGGCAAAGATTCTCACAACCACCGCACCCAATCCGAGCGCACCCCGCTCAACGCCCCGTCAGCGCCCCAAGCACCAGATCCAGCGCGTGATCCGTTGCAGCCAGCCGCACCTTGTCGCGGCCGCGTGGGCCGAACTCGATCGTCTCGGTCGTCACACCGGCCTCCGTCGCCACGCCAAAGCAAACCCGGCCTTCGGGCTTGTGCTCACTGCCGCCCGGACCGGCGATGCCTGTGACCGAGACCGCAACCCCGGCTTTCGAGCGCGCAAGCGCGCCTGCCGCCATCTCAGCCGCGACCTCTTCGCTGACCGCGCCATGGGCCTTGAGCGTGGCGGGGTTCACGCCCAGCATCTCAACCTTGGCCTCGTTGGAATAGGTCACGAAACCGCGGTCGAACATCTCGGATGAGCCCGCAATCGCGGTGAGCGCCGCCGCAATCATCCCGCCGGTGCAGCTTTCAGCCGTGGCCACCATCATGCCCCGCGCCCGTGCCGCCTCCAAGAGCGCGCGGGCCTTCGCATCATCGGCGCGCCCGCTCACATCAGCACCAGATGCGACAAGGCGGCGGCGGCCATGGTCGCGACCCCGGCCATCAGCCCGGCATAGATATCGTCCAGCATCACGCCCGCCGCATCGCCGCGACGGTCGGCGCGGCCGACGATCCACGGCTTCCAGATGTCGAACAGGCGAAAGAACAGAAATGCCGCCAGCCAGCCCGGATAGGGAAAACTGGACGCGGGCAGACCCGCCAGCATGAAGCCAAGCGAGGGAAAGCACAGCGCGATCCACATGCCCGCGACCTCATCAATGACGATCTCGGAACGGTCGGGGTCGGCCATGCCCGCCGTGTGGACCCGCACCGCCCAAAAGCCCGCCGCCGTCACCGCGACTGTCGCCGCCGCCAGCAAGGGGAAATGCCCAAGCCGATGGATCAGCACGCCGATCAGGACGGCCACCGCCGAGCCCCATGTGCCGGGCGCCGGGCGCAGCAGTCCCGCGCCAAACCACAGGCAAAGCCATTTTGCGAGTGTTTCGCGCTTCATCTCACGCTCCGATCAGGGTGACGGTGGCAATCGCCGCGATGCCCTCATCGCGCCCGGTAAAGCCCAGCCGTTCCGAGGTGGTCGCCTTCACCGAAATGCGCGCGGGCTCAAGCGCCATGATCTCGGCCAGCCGCGCCTGCATCGCGCCCGCATGGGGGCCGATCTTGGGCCGCTCGCAGATCAGGGTCACGTCGGCATTGCCGATCCGAAAGCCCATCTGGGCGGCCAGCCCGACCGCGTGACGCAGAAAAACCGCGCTGTCGCAGCCCTTCCATTGCGGGTCCGAGGGCGGGAAATGCCGCCCGATATCGCCCTGCGCCAGCCCGCCATAAATGGCATCCGTCAGCGCGTGCATCCCCACATCCGCATCGGAATGCCCCAGCAACGCCTTGTCGTGCGGGAGACGCACGCCGCAAAGCGTGACATGGTCGCCCTCGGTCAGGGCATGCACGTCGAAACCATTGCCAAGGCGGATGTCCATCGCATTCTCCAATCTGCGCAAAATCGCGGCGGCGCGGGCGAAATCGCCGGGATAGGTGAGTTTCAGGTTATCCTCGGACCCCGCCGTGATCGCGACCGAGAGCCCGGCGCGATGGGCCAGCTCCACATCATCCGCCGCCCCTTCCAAGGCCGCGCGATGGGCGGCCAGAATCGCGTCCAGACGAAAGCCCTGCGGCGTCTGCGCCCGAAACAGCCCGTCGCGCGCGACAAAGCCCGTCACCGCATCGCCCGCCCCGCGCCAAAGCGCATCAACGACCGGCAGGGCAGGCGCTGCGGCGTCGTGGCCCGCGCGCAGGCGTGAGACCACGCCGTCGATCACCGCTTGCGAGACCAGAGGCCGCGCGCCGTCATGGATCAGCACATGGGTGACGCCCGCGCCGTCCAGAGCCTCAAGCCCGGCGCGCACGCTGTCCGAGCGGCTCTCTCCGCCCGCAACAAGGATCACATGCCCGCCCAACTCCTCCAGCGCGCGCGCCATATCTTCGGGATGCACCACGACGACGATGCGCGCGAAACCCGCGAAGGCAGCAATGCTGCGGGCAAGCACCGTCTGTCCGCCCAGATCGCGCCATTGCTTCGGCGCCCCCCCCGCCCGGGTGCCGCGACCCGCAGCGGTGATAATGACGGCAATGTCGGAATAGTCGCTCATACCAGCCTTCTAGCCCCGCCCAAGCCCCCGCGCAATCGCGGCGGCAGCAGGTTTCTTCTGTGCAGAGCGACTCATCCTTGGGGGAGGGCTGCAATTGTGCTGACGAGGCCGCAAGCCAAAGCCCATCATCCACAATACCGCCCTAAAACACGCCCGCGCACCGCCCAATCACAGCGGCAGCAGGTTTCTTCTGTGCAAAAATACTCATCCTTGGGGACGAGGCCGCAAATCAAAGCCTCGCCGCCCACCCATGAAAAAAGCCGCCCCCGAAAGGGCGGCCTGATATCGCGGGACGCAGGGCAGCTTACGCGGCCTCAGCCTCTTCGGCGGCCTGACGGCGTTCGCTCTCCTCGCGCGACAGCGCGACAGAGGTGCGCACGCCCTTGGAGACGAACTCCATCAGCCCCTTCACCACGCGCTCATTCGGGTCGATCCCGGCGCAGGACAGCACCTCACGCCCATCCCGAGACCGCGCCCAACGCGCGATCTGTTCGGGGCCGTTGCCATATTTCTTGTCATCCGCAATCGCATCATCAAGCGCAGCCAGAACCACGGCTGCAAACAGCTTGCGGGCGCGCTGTCCCTGTTCGAAATTGAACGCCGAACCATCCACGAAATCACGCATATCTTAACGTCCTGACCAATAGAATCCACGCCGCCCGGAATGGGCGGACCCGTCTTGTCGTTGAGGCGGGGATCGGTAAAACTACCTACACCAACCACGCCCTGATTCGGTATGGCCCGCCTCACATGGCAGCCATGCGCCGAACGCATAACTATTGCGGCCTGATATGATGAGGCGCGGCCGCATTATCGCAGCGCGTCAGTCGCCATACCGCCCTTGACAACGCCGATCCCTGCTTTTGGTTTCGTGACCATCAGCAGATTGCGGCATGCCCTAGGGATGTCACTTGGGCCGCATTTCGCGAATTTCAACCGCTCCGCGGCCATCGTCGTGAAAAAGTTCCAGCTGAGCGTCATGGGCCTCGGCGGCTTCGCTCAGCCCCGAAAGCGTGATCCCCAACAGCCGGATGCCGCGCGGATCATCGGCCAAAGGCGCGGCCATCGCCTGCGCCATGGCCAGCATCTCACCCTCACCCGCGACCAGGCGGGGCAAGGACCGCGCGCGGGTCAGCTGGTCAAAATCGGCATAGCGCAGCTTCAGCGTCACGGTCCGTCCCTGCGCGCCCAGCCGGGTGACATGGCCCCAGACCTTCGCGGCCAGATCGGCAAGCGCTGTATCGACCGCCGCCACCCCGTGCAGATCGGCGCTATAGGTGGTCTCCGCGCCAATCGACTTGCGCGCCCGGTGCGGCTGCACGCGGCGATGGTCGCGCCCGCGCGAGACCTCGTAATAATAGCGCCCGGCCTTGCCGAAGTGACGCTCCAGCCAGTCGGGCGACTGGGCGCGCAGATCGGCGCCGGTCTCGATGCCCAGAGCCTGCATCTTGCGGGTGGTGGCGGGGCCGATGCCGTGGAACTTGCGCACCGGCAGGGTGGCCACGAAATCGGGACCGCGCGCGGGGGTGATGACGAATTGCCCGTCGGGCTTGCTCTGGTCCGAGGCGATTTTCGCCAGAAACTTGTTATAGCTGATGCCTGCGCTTGCGGTCAGGCCGGTCTCGGCGCGGATCAGCGCGCGGATACGAGCGGCGACCTCGGTCGCGCTTTGGCCCGGCTCCAGATGGGCGGTCAGGTCCAGATAGGCTTCGTCCAGCGAGAGCGGCTCAATCACCGGGGTGAAGCGCGCGAAGATCTCACGGATCTGTTGCGAGACGGCGCGGTAAACGTCGAAACGGGGCCGCACGAAGATCAGTTCAGGACAGCGCCGTGCCGCCGTGACCGAGGGCATGGCCGAGCGCACGCCAAAGGCCCGCGCCTCATAGCTGGCCGCCGCGACCACGCCGCGCCGGGACGATCCGCCCACCGCGACCGGCTTGCCGCGCAGGTCTGGATTATCGCGTTGTTCGACCGAGGCATAGAACGCGTCCATGTCGATATGCACGATCTTGCGAATGGGCGCGTCGTCGTGATCGGGCGCGCTTTCCGCGCCCGGCCCGGTCATTCCGCCCGCGCGGCCACGCCATCCGCGCTCAGCGCCCCCTGCGCGCGGTCAAAGCGCAGATGCGCGATGCCCCGCCCGCCCGACTGGGTATAAACCACGCCCGCCTCGCGCCCGTCCGCCATCAGCAGCGGCGTGCCGACCGGCACCGGCGCTTCAAGAATGACGCGGGCAAGGCCCTTTTTCAGTTCGGTCTTGTGCTTCATGCGGGCGGTGACTTCCTGCCCGACATAGCAGCCCTTGCGGAAATCGACGCCGTTCAGACGCTCAAACCCCGCCTCAAGGATATAGCTGTCGGGGGTCAACTCAACCCCCGCCTGCGGGATCAAGTGTTCGACCCGCAGCGCGTCCCAATCGGTCGCATCATCCGCGCCGACGCCATACCCGCGCCAGCCAAGGGCCGGATGACGCGGATCAGCCACCGCGCCGTCGGGCGCGGGGCCGGTGCCGCGCGTGACGGTGATGCCGGTTTCCTCGATCACGACATCCGAGCGCAGCTTATACATCGACAGCCTGCGGATCACATCATCGGCCTGCGCGGCGTCCAGATCCAGCAAAAGCCCGTCACCCTGTTCGATCACAAAGAAATCCGCCAGATATTTGCCCTGCGGGGTCAGCAGCGCGGCATAGGCCGGCAGGCGGCGCATGTCATTGGTGACAAGCCCTTGCAGAAAGGCGATCCGGTCGGCTCCGGTCAGGCGAAAGACGCGGCGGTCAGTCATGCGGGGTCTCCGAATTGAAGGCGGACAAGCGCGGCATAGGCGCCGTTTGCCCGCATCAATTGGTCATGACTGCCCTGTTCGACAACCCTGCCCGCCTCGATCACCACGATCTTGTCGGCGGCGCGGATGGTGGACAGGCGATGCGCGATGACAAGCGTGGTGCGGTCCTGCGACAGATCGTCAAGCGCGGCCTGAACCAAGCGTTCCGACGCGGCATCAAGCGCGCTTGTCGCCTCATCCAGAAGCAGGATCGGCGCATCGCGCAGGATCGCGCGGGCAATCGCGATGCGCTGCCGCTGCCCGCCCGACAGCGACGATCCGCGCGGCCCGGCTTGCGTATCCAGCCCGTCCGGCAGGCGGTCGGCGAAATCATCGACATAGGCCGCAGCCGTAGCGCGGGCCAGCCGCTCGGGCGGGGCGTCATTGCCCAGAACGATATTGTCGCGCAGGGTCTCGTCAAACAGCGCGGGCTCCTGACTGACGACCGAGAACTGGTCGCGCAGCACGCCCAGATCGTAATCGGCAAGCGGCACATCGCCCAGAGTGATGCGCCCGCCCTCAGGATCAACCATGCGCGTCAACAGATTGAAAACGGTCGATTTTCCCGCACCCGATGGGCCAACAAGGGCGGTTGTCTGCCCGGCCTCGGCGGTAAAGCTGAGGCCGCGCAGCACCGGGTGGCCATCATAGGAGAGGCGCACATCCTCCAGCCGCAATTCCGTGCTTGCCGGTGGATCAAGGCGTGGCCCGGACTGGACGGTCGGTTGCGTGTCGAAGATGCTGTAGATCCTCTCCAGACTGGCGGCGGCAACCTGCCAACTGCCCGCAAGCGCGCCCAGACGGCGCAGCGGCTGGAAGGCCAGCGACAGCGCGGTGAAAAAGGCCATGAAGTCGCCGACCGTGCGCTGCCCCGTGGTGACTTCGGCCCCGCCCAGCCAAAGCACTCCGACAAAGCCAAGCCCGGTCACAATGTCGATCAGCGCGGGCACCACCGCGCCGATGCCCGCAATCCGCGTCTCACTGTCGCGGATTTTCTCGACAATGGCGGCGAAGCGGGCCTGCTGGTAAGCCTCGATCCGGTTGAGGCGAACGGTCTGGATGCCGTGGAGAACCTCATCAATCCGGGTCGCGCGGTCAGACGCACGGGCGCGGGTGTCGCGCATCTTGCGCCGGATATAGCGCTGCACCAACAGCGTGGGCAGGATCAGCAGCGGCGCGCCGACAAGCGCCATCGCCGTCCACCACGGATCAATCGCCACCGCCACCGCAAAAAGCGCGACAAGCGAGACGATATCGCGCCCCGCGCCGGTGATGAACACCTTCCAGATGTCTTGCACCGCAGCGGTGTCGCCCTGAATCCGTTCGAGCAGCCCGCCCGGCGGGTTGGTCTGAAAGAACCGCGCGTCCAGCCCCATGATATGGCCCAGCATATCGGTCTGCATCCGCGCCGCGACGGACTGGCTGACCCGCGCCAAGAGGGTGCGGTTGATGATCGAGGTGATGGCGCGGATCAGGAACAGCGAAAAGATCGCGCCGCCCACCCACCAGATCGCCGAGGTATCCCCGCCGACGAACACCTTGTCGAAGAGCGGCTTGAGCATCCAGCTGAGCGCCGCAAGCGTCGAGCCCTCGATCACCATAAAGAAAAACGCCACGCCCATGGTGACGGCATGGCCGCGCAGATAGTCCGACCAGATGCGTGAGAATAACAAGGGCTTGGGCTGTGTCATGGGTCTGATCTAGCCCGCAATCTGGACCCGCGGCAAGTGCGGGCGGCGGCGAAAGGGGGCGCTGCCCCCATCCGCTTTGCGGATCCCCCCGGGATATTTGGGGACAAAAGACAAAGTGCCTATCGCCGTTGAAGCGAGCGAAACGCGGCCGAGGCGGCCCAACCCGCAAAAGCCGCAATCGCCAGCGACATGAAGCCATAGATGAAGGGCTGATCGAAGGCCATGCGGTAAAGCCAGCGTTCCAGCCCGACCTTGCGCACCTCAAGCGGCGCGCGATAGTCGTCGATCACCTGCCCGTCGCGCAGAAGGAAGATGCGGGTGCGATAGGTGCCCTCGACAAGGTTCGCGGGCAGGCGGAAATCGGCGCGGAACAGCGTCTGATCGACCAGATGCACGCCGCCCTCATCCAGCCGGTAGATACCGCTGTCGATACGTTGGCGCAGCATCGCCTCGGTGAACTCGGCGGGGTTATCGACCTCGACCGGGCGGGCAAAGGCGCGCAGGGCCAAGGGAACCGAGATGCGGAACTGCGTGTCCTCTTCGGGCGCAAGGATCTGATCCAGGGGCGCGGTCGAGGAGACCGCATAGAAACTCGGCGCAGCACCCACGACCACCGATTGCGTATTCACCCAGATGCCAAAGCGGCGTTCCTTGCGGCGCACCGTGACCGAACGCGACGGCCCCTCAACCGTGGCAATCACCTGCACTGGCGCGCCTGACGGGATCGGGGTTTCGCGCTTGATCGCGCCGTAAAGGATGATCTCGGACCCGTCGAAACTGGTGGTGATGGCGATATCGTCGCTGGAGAGACCCGCCACCACGGTCTCGCCCGGGGCCTCGGGCGGCTCGGGGACGGGGTCGGGGCGCTGCGGGAAGTTGTAGGTCGGGAAATCCATGCCCGAGGGCATTTCCGTGTTCGCTGCGGCAGGCAGGGCAAACAGAAGTGCAATCGCAAGAACCCGCATCAGATAATCCCCGGCGTGATCGAATAGAGGTCATCGGGGCGCAGGAACAGGTCCATCGCCA
Organism: Paracoccus sp. (in: a-proteobacteria); assembly: GCA_030538425.1. Classification (GTDB taxonomy): domain Bacteria; phylum Pseudomonadota; class Alphaproteobacteria; order Rhodobacterales; family Rhodobacteraceae; genus Paracoccus. Next base: position 14,599 of record JAUNTZ010000024.1, read on the forward strand.
GCTTGGCACAGACCGCCAGCACCAAAAGCGCCAGCAGGATGCGCAACTGCTCGGCCCGCAAGCGCGCGCCCAGATGCGTGCCGATCTGCGCCCCGGTGACGCCGCCCACGATCAGCAGAACGGCCAGCATCACATCCACGGTATTATAGCTGATCGCATGCATCAGCGTGGTGAAGGCGGTCACAAAAGTGATCTGGAACAGCGAGGTACCGATCACGACCTTGGTCGGCATCCCCAGCAGATAGATCATCGCGGGCACCATGATGAAGCCCCCGCCCACGCCCATGATCGCGGACATCACGCCGACGCCAAAGCCCACCACCAAGGGCGGGATCACGGACAGATAGAGCCCCGAACGGCGGAACTTGATCTTGAAAGGCAGCGCATGGATCCAGCCGTGATGCTTGCGCGCGGGTTTGCCCCCCGCCCGAGATCGCGACAGCGCGCGCAGGCTTTCTTGCAACATCATGCCGCCCACCGCGCCCAGCATGACGACATAGGAGATCTGCACGACCAGCTCGACCTGGCCGATCTTTTGCAAAAGGTTGAAGATCAGCACCCCCACCGCTGAGCCGGTCAGACCGCCGATCAACAACACCGTGCCCATCCGCAAATCCACGCTGCGCTTTTTGAGATGCGCCAGCACGCCCGAGATGGATGAGGCCACCACCTGATTGGCGCCGGTCGCCACCGCGATGCCCGGCGGGATGCCGATGAAGAACAAAAGCGGCGTGATCAGAAACCCGCCGCCGACGCCGAACAGGCCGCTCATCAAGCCCACGATCCCGCCCAGCCCGATCAGCGTGAAGGCGTTGACCGAAACTTCGGCGATGGGCAGATAAATCAGCATGGCGGCTCCCTGTTGGCCAATTATCCCTGCCAGCGCGCAAAGGTCAAAGGACCGCGTGGGATTTGGCGCGTTTTTTGCCGCTCGGACGCGGGGCGATGCGCAAAAGCCGCGCCTTGCGCTTGCCGCGCGGGGGTTGCGCCGATAATCATGCGAAAAAGCGCAGCGAAAAACGGACGGCCCATGCGGATCTTGATCACCAATGACGACGGCATCAACGCCCCCGGTCTGGCCGTGGCGCAGGAGATCGCCACCGAACTGGCCGGCCCCTCGGGCGAGATCTGGGTGGTCGCCCCCGCATTCGAGCAATCGGGCGTAGCGCATTGTATTTCCTATGCTCATCCAACCATGGTCGCGCGTCTGGCGCCCCGCCGCTATGCCGCCGAGGGCAGCCCCGCCGACTGCGTTCTGGCCGCGCTTTATGATGTGATGGCCGATGCGCCGCCGGATCTGGTCATCTCAGGCGTGAATGCGGGCAACAATTCGGGCGAGAACGCGATGTATTCGGGCACTGTCGGCGGCGCGATGGAGGCCGCGTTGCAGGGCCTGCCCGCGATTGCGCTGTCGCAATATATGGGGCCTGAAACGGCGGCGCTTGACGACCCGTTCGAGGCCGCCCGCCAGCACGGCGCCCGCGTGATCCGCCGTCTTCTCGATCATGGCGACTGGGAATCCGATGCGGATTTCCGGCTGTTCTACAACATCAACTTTCCGCCTCTGGGGGCCGCGTCGGTGGCGGGCCTCAAGGTCGCGCCGCAGGGCCGCCGCCGCGATGTGCAGATGGGGATGATGCCTTATGTTGCGCCGAACGGGCGGCGGTTTTTGTGGGTCAAGGGCGGCCCGCAGAACGGCCCCGCCACTGAAGGCAGCGACGTGGCCGCCAATCTTTCGGGCTTTATCTCGGTCACGCCGATGCGGGCCGATCTGACCTGCCATGCCTCGCTGGACGGGCTGGCGCAGGCGCTGAGCGACTGATCGGGGCGCGCGGATCCTTGGGCGACGATCACGAATATGAGCCTCAGACGCCCGGCGACGATCTGGCCGAGCGCAAGATGCGGTTCCTGTTCCAGCTTCGCTCTCGCGGGGTGACCAATCCGCGCGTGCTGGCCGCGATGGAGCAGATCGACCGTGGCGCCTTCGTGCGCGGCCATTTCGCCGACCGCGCCTATGAGGACACGCCGCTGCCGATCCCATGCGGGCAGACGATCAGCCAGCCCTCGGTTGTCGGGCTGATGACGCAGGCGCTTGATCCCGGCCCGCGCGACACGGTGCTGGAGATCGGCACCGGCTCGGGCTATCAGGCGGCGATCCTCTCGGTGCTGTGCCGCCGCGTCTACACGGTCGAGCGCCACCGCCCGCTTGTGACTGAGGCCGAGGCGCTCTTCGCCGAGCTTCGCCTGTCGAACATCACGGCGCGGCTATCGGATGGATCGTTCGGCCTTCCCGAACAGGCCCCCTTCGACCGCATCATCGTGACCGCCGCCGCCGAGGACCCGCCCGGCCCTCTCTTGGCGCAGCTCAAGATCGGCGGTATCATGGTAGTTCCGGTCGGCCAGTCCGACGCGGTGCAGACATTGATCCGGGTTCACCGGACGGAAACAGGCTTTGATTACGACGAGATGCGTCAGGTCCGCTTTGTCCCCCTGGTCGAGGGGCTGGGACAAGCGGGCTAAGCCGGACCAGGCCCGGCGGCGCACCACTCTAGCGCGAAAGATGAGGGCAGTTCACATGCGCGACGAAAGAGGCATTGAGATGGCGGCAGGCGGCGATGTGTCGGGTTGTGGGGTCGCGGAAGGTAGCGTGGGCATGGGCGGGCTGATGCGTGGTTGCAGGGGCGCTCTGGCAGCGGTTTCGGCGGACGCAACGCCGGATGGTATGGCCCAAGGCGCGCAAATGCGTGATGGCAGGGATGATGCTCTGGCGCCGGACATCGCGGGCGATGGCGCCGCATCATTTACCGGCAATCGAAATGCGGCACCCTCGGCACAGACCGCACCGGCCCGCGATGGCGCGGTTCAAGGCGGACGAATGCGCGGTGGGAGAGGTGACGCTCTGGTGTCGGATATGCGGGGCGACGGCGGTGCAGCGTCATTGATCGGCAAGCGAATGGCGGCACCCTTGGCGCAGATCCCTCCGGCGCGCGATGGAGCGAAACCGCTGGACAAGGAGAGCCGCCAGCGACCGGATATTCACGCGGCTTGCCGGGCTGCGGGCAGCATCCGCGAGGGCAGCCGCAGCGCGTCCGAAGTGAGCCGTCCGAAGGCCACGCCGTCGCCTCATACGATGATCCGCGCGGCGGCGATGGCTTCGGTGGTTCTTCTGGCGGCCTGTCAGCCCGGCGGGATGGGCGGGATGATCGGCGGGCAGATGCCCGATGCCGAGGCCGCCGCCGATCTGGGGGTTGGCCCTGCTGCAGCCTCACCTGCGCAGCCGCAGGTCGTTGACCCGTTCGCGGGACAGGGCGTCGCGCCGCCAAGCGTGCCTGCGGCGGCAGGAGGACAGCGCGGGCCGGTCACCGCCGAAGGCGTCGATCTGGCGCGCCTGCCCGAACCGACCGCCGGGGCAGCAACACCGCCGCCCGCGCCCGCAGCCGGGGCAACCACGGCGCCCGCGCCGCGCCCGGGCGCCACCGCCGCACCCGCCGCCGCCCGCAGCCATACCGTTGCGGCGGGTGAAACGGCGTGGTCGATTGCCCGGCGCCATGATGTCAGCGTGCAGTCTTTGGCGCAGGCCAATAATCTTGACACCAGCATGACCGTGCGGGTTGGGCAGACCCTGACCATTCCGGCCAGTGGCGGCGCCGCGGCGCAAGCGGGCGTCACCGCCCCCGGCCAAGGCTCGCCCACGCCAGAGCCGCCTTCGGCTGCGACGCCATTGCCGGATGAGCGCACCTCGCCCGCAGCCGCCCCCGCACCGCGCCCAAACGCACCCAATCTGGGCGCCACACGGACCGCGCAATCGGGTTCGGGCCGGTTCCGCATGCCGGTCGCGGGCGCGATCACCCGCACCTATAGCCGTGGCACCCATGACGGCATCGCGATTTCCGCGCCCACCGGCACCAATGTGGTGGCCGCAGGTGCGGGCGAGGTGGCAGCGATCACGCAGGACACCAACGGCACGCAGATCGTGGTTCTGCGCCATAGCGACGGGCTGCTGACCGTCTATGCGGGGCTTGGCCGGGTGAGCGTCGCGCAAGGAGCGCAGGTCACGGCTGGCCAGACGATCGGGACATCGGGCGCGACCGGCTCGCTTCATTTCGAGGTGCGGCGTGGGTATGACAGCGTGAATCCTGAGGATTACCTAGGCTAGGCCGCTCGAAGCATGGGCGGGGCGCGGTGTTAATACATTCGCGCCCCCGCCATTCCGCGCAAGATTCCGACGCCGGTGCAGCGCATGAACCCTTCACCGCGCGCCCCCAAGCTTCCCGTCAGGCGGTGCCGATACCTCTTGCCACAGCCATATCTCAGGCGTTGAGCCCGGCCAAAATCGCAGCGGCCACCTTCTGACGCACGACGCAGCGTAGGGCGCCAGATCGAAGCGCCGGTGCAAGGCATCGACCCTGCGCCGCGCGCCCACAAACCCGCTTACCGTCGCGCGGGATCAATACCCGCGCCACAGCCCTCAGACCTTGAGCCCGGCTGAAATCGCAGCCGCCACTTCCTGGCGCACGACGCGGCGCAGGTTGCGGCTGATGCGGTCGCCCATGTCGCCCTGAAACTCTTGGCGGATCACGTCGCGGACAAGGCTGCGCAGCGCGTTGCCGCCCGACACAGGGTCCTCACCCTCATCCATGTCCAAGGCGAACAGATCGAAGCCGTCATCCTGTTCGGTGCTGCGGGCGACGTTATCATTGCGGTGCAGTTCTGCCACGTTCATAAGCTCATCCTTCTCAGTTGTGGGGGTATCAGAGGCGGGCACCATCGCCGCCTCATCCAGAATCAGGGGGGCGTCGCCGGGATCTGCCTCGGGCGTGCCAAAAGCATCCTCAAGCGCGGCCAGTTCCTGCGCGATCACACCGCGCAACCGCTCGGACCGGGGGCCAAGCGGCATGGTCGGGCGAATCACGCCAAGCGAATCGGCGCGGCTGGCGCGGGGCGCGAAATCGGGCATCCCGTCCTCTTGCGCGATCAGTTGGCGAATCGAGGCCAGAACGTCGCCGATATGTTCGGATTCAGAGCCGCGCGGGCTGCCCGGAGCGGGGCGCGAGGGCGGCGAGAGGGGCTGGGCCAGTTCAGACATGGCAGCCCCCCGCAATGGTGCAGAGCCTAGCGCCGCAGCCGGTCCAGAACCCGGTCAAGGTTTTCACCTTGCCGGCTGGTATAGGGCGCATTCGAGACCGCATTGTAATTCGCTGATGGGTCATAGGTGGGTATCCCCAGTTGAAGATGTTCTACCGTCAACAAACCCATAGCAGCCAAAAGTTGATAATGTGCTAACTGGAGCGAAGCTTCTGCGGAAATCAGGTCCGCCTGCGCAGAAAGCAGCGATTGTTCAGCATCCAGCACGTCCAGCGTGGTGCGCGCGCCCAGCTGCGCCTCTTCGCGGACGCCGGAATAGGCCTGCCGCGCCGCCTCGATCTGCTGGCGAATCGCACTGATCTGCGCATTGGCGATGTCGATATTCGCCCATGCGGTCGCGACCGATTGCGCCACCTGACGCGAGCCTTGCAGCAGCGCCGAGCGCGCCGCATCACGCTGCGCCATCGCCTGACGCGAGGCCGAGGACAACCGCCCGCCCGAATAGAGCGTCTGCGACAGATCAAGCCCGACCTGCGCGCCGCCAACCGTCGCATGACCGCCCATCCCGTCGGGCGTGTTGCGCACCGAAACACCGGCAGACCCGCTCAGCGTCGGGCTGCGCTCGGTATTGGCCGCAGCCACTGCCAGTTCGGCCACCGCGACCTGACGCTGCGCCTGAAGCACGCCAGGATGGGTGGCCTGCGCCGTGCGCTGCGCCGCCTCAAGCGAGGCCGGGCGCTGCGGCAAGGGCGGCGGGGCGGCCAGATCGCCGGGGCGGGCGCCCACGGCGGCGGTGTAGTTTTCCCGCGCAATCTCAAGCTGACCCTCGGCGGCAGACAGGCCCGCACGCGCCCCGGCCACCCGCGCACCGGCCAACGCAACGTCGGTGATGGTGATCTCACCCACCTCAAAACGGGCGCGGGCGGCGTCCTCTTCCTGACCGATCACACGCAGCGAATTGCGCTGCAAGGCGACCTGTTCCGCGGCCGAGCGCACATCCATAAAGGCGCGAACGGCGGAAAACAGCACGTCCTGCTCAATCGCCAGAAGCTGATAGCGGGTCGCCATGACGCTTTCCTTCGCCATGTCGATCTGGATTTGCGAACGCCCCCAGTCGAACAGCGTCATCTGCGCGCCAAGGGTCGCCGCGCTTGAACGGCGCCATTCCTCGGTCATCGAGGTATATTGGAACTCATGCGTCAGCGACCATTGCACCACCGGGCGCAGCCGGGCCATGGCCTGCGCGACATCCTCATCCGAGGCGCGCAGCACAGCGCGGTTCTGGTCCAGAAGCGCGGAATGGCGATAGGCACCGACCAGCGCATCACCCAGCGATTGCGCCCATGCCGGAGCGGCAAGGCCACCCAGACACAGCGCGGTGGCGGTCACGCGCAGCGCGCGGCGCAACCCTTTTGCGAAAGCCATCGGGTCAGCCCTTTCGTCGATCAGAAAACAAAGCCGGTCTGGCGCACAAAGCCCGGAAGCAGCGGCGCCGAGGCGTTGAAGGCATAGCGCCAGTTCACGCGCCCGTCGATCTTGTGGCCAAGCCGGACCGTGCCAAGCTGGCCTTCCATGAACAGCGCCACGATCCGCCCGCCATCGCGCAGTTGCGCGATCAACTCATCCGGGATCTCCTCGACCGCGCCGCCCACGAAAATCGCGTCAAACGGGCCTTGCGCGGGGGCGCCGGTGGTGAGGCCTGCGTTGATCACGGCGACATTATGGGCATCGGTGGCGGCCAGCCGGGCCTCGGCCTCACGGACCAGTTCGGCATCATCCTCAACCGCGACCACCGCGCCCGCCATCCGCGACAGCAGCGCCGAGGCATAGCCATAGCCGCAGGCCAGATCCATCACCAGCTCACCCGGCTGGACGTTCAGCGCCTCAAGCATCTTGCCGATGGTGCGCGGCTCAAACAGGATGCGTCCGGGGGCAACGGGGACATTCTCACCCAGATAGGCCAGTTCCGACGCCTGAGGCGGCAGGAACGCCTCACGCGGGACGTTCAGGAACGCCTCAAGCACATGGTATCTGGTGACTTCGTTCGGGCGGATCTGAGTGTCCACCATCATGGTCCGGCGGGCGGCGTAATCGACCATTGTTCAGCCTCGGCAACGTCATTATGCATATGTCTTGCCACGAAACCGCGATGGGGGCAACGCAGGGTTTGCGCTTGGGGCGGCGATTCCTGGCCGGCCCGGATCAGGCCGGGCCATGCGATTCGACCCAGTCGATCAGGCGTGGCAGCGAATGGCGATGGAGGTCATAGCCGCCCGCGATCCGCGCCCGCGCCGCCTGCCCCCGCGAGGGCGCATCGGGGTCGCCCTCAAGCCCCCGGATCAGTGCGGCCTCAAGTGCCGCGCGGTCAAAGAACGGCACTAGGCAGCCCTCAACCCCGTCGGTGATGAATTCGCGCACCGGCTCGGTATCCGAGGCGACGATATTCGCGCCCATCGCCATCGCCTCAGTCAGGGACCATGACAGCACAAAGGGATAGGTCAGATAGCAATGCACCCGCCCCGCCTGAATGACGCGGGTGTAATCGGCATAGGATAAGGGGCCGGTGAAATGGATGCGCGAGAGATCAAGCTGGCCGTCCAGCTCGGCCAGAAGCTTCGTCTTCCAGTCAGGCGCATCGCGCGGCGGGAAGCCGTAGCTGGTGATATTGCGCCCCACAATCACCACCCGCGCATTGGGCCTCGCCCGCAAAACCTCTGGCAGAGCGCGCATAAAGACGTGAAAGCCGCGATAGGGCTCCAACCCCCGGCCAATATAGGTCAGAACCTCATCGCCCGCCGCGATCTGGGTGCCGTCGGGCAGCGTGACCCGCGCGGCAGGATCGGGGCGCAGCCGGTCGGTGTCGATGCCGTCATGGATCACGGTGATCTTGTCTTGCAGCTCCGCCGGATAGCTTTCGGCCTGATAGCGGGTCGGAGACAGCGCCGCATCGGCCTGCAACATCGCGACCGCCATCGGCCCCATCCGCGCCACAGATGAAAAGCGCGCGCCGTCCGGGTCGGTATCAAACTCGGGATCGAAGCCCACATCATGCCCGCGCGAGCGATAGTAAAGCTCGGCATAAAGCAGCAGCTTCGCCTCGGGCCAGATCTCGCGCAGCATCAGCGTCTCACCCCAGCCGGGATGGCCGAAAATCAGGTCCGGCACATAACCGTGGCGGTCGCGCAGGGCCCGCGCGCCGCGCGCGACCAGATAGGCGCGTTCCAGCATATCCGCGTTGAATTTGCCCAGTCGCGGGGAGATCTCAACCTTGGGCGGGGTGGCATAGCGGGCCACCTGAACGGGCGCGGGCTTCTTGTTCTTGTCGTCGGTCAGGCCCAGAACCTCATGCCCGCGCGCGGCCAGCGCCGGGGCCAGATGCAGGAACTGGCCCGGAAAGTTCTGATGGACCAGAAGGATTTTCATGCCTGACGGTCGCGAAAGGCCGCATCCATCAGCGCGCGGGTATATTCGGTTTGCGGCGCATCGAAGATCTGCGCGGTCTCACCCTGTTCGATCACATCGCCCGCGCGCATCACCATGATCTTGTGCGACATGGCGCGCACCACCCGCAGATCGTGGCTGATGAACAAAAAGGCCAGCCCATGCTTGCGTTGCAACCCGCGCAGCAACTCGACAATCTGGACCTGAACGGTCATGTCGAGCGCGCTTGTCGGCTCATCCAGCACTACGACTCTGGGGCGCAGGATCATGGCGCGGGCAATCGCGATGCGCTGACGCTGACCGCCGGAGAACTCATGCGGGTAGCGGTGCATCATCTCGGGCGCAAGGCCGACCTCAGCCATGATCTCGGCCACCATTTCGCGGCGGTTGCGGCCTTTGTCCACGCCGTGAACGCCCAGACCTTCGGCGATGATCTGCTCAACCGTCATGCGCGGGCTGAGGCTGCCGAACGGGTCCTGAAAGACGATCTGCATATCGCGGCGCAGGCGACGCAAGCGCTTGGCCGTCCATGCCGAAATGTCCTGACCCAGATAAAGGATCGGCCCCTCGCTTTCGATCAGCCGCATGATCGCCAGTGCCAGCGTGGTTTTGCCAGAGCCAGATTCGCCCACGATGCCCAGCGTCTCACCCGCGCGCACGCTGACGGTTGCGCCGTTCACCGCCTTGATATGGCCGACGGTGCGGCGCAGAAAGCCGCGCTTGATCGGGAACCAGACGCGCAGATCACGGGTCGCGACGATCTCGGGCGCGTCGGGCGCGACGGGTTCCGCCAGCCCTTTCGGCTCAGCGCCCAGCAGTTTGCGGGTATAGGCGTGCTGCGGATTGGCGAAGATCTGCGCGACCGGGCCTTGCTCAACGATCTGGCCGTCCTTCATCACGCAAACCCGGTCGGCGATGCGGCGCACGATGCCCAGATCATGGCTGATGAACAGCATCGACAGCCCTTCCGAGGCCTTGAGTTCCGCCAACAGGTCCAGAATCTGCGCCTGAATGGTCACGTCCAGCGCGGTGGTCGGCTCATCCGCGATGAGCAGTTCGGGCCGGTTCGCCAGCGCCATGGCGATCATCACCCGCTGACGCTGCCCGCCCGAAAGCTGATGCGGGTAATCGGCCAGCCGGGTTTCGGGGTCGCGGATGCCAACGCGGGTGAGCAGTTCGATGATCCGAGCCCGCACCGCCGCACCGCGTAAGCCCTGATGCAGCGCGATGCTTTCGGACAACTGCTTTTCCAGCGTGTGCAGCGGGTTGAGCGAGGTCATCGGCTCTTGAAAGATAAAGCTGATATCATTGCCGCGAATCCGGCGCAGGGTTTTTTCGTCGGCGCCCACCAGTTCCGTGCCGTCATAGCGCACCGAGCCCGCCAATTCCGCCGAATCGCCCAGCAATTGCACCGTGGACAAGGCCGTCACCGATTTGCCCGAGCCGGATTCACCGACCAGCGCGACCGTCTCACCCCGCGCGATGTGAAAGCTGACCCCGCGCACGGCGTGATGGATCTTGCCATCCTGACGGAATGAGATGTCCAGCCCCTCAACCGCCAGAACCGCGTCACTCGGGGCAGAGGGAAGCGGCGCGGCCTCAGGCGCGCCCATCGGACCCGTGCCATCTCCCGGCGCGCGGTCGGGGACGGCGGCGGGCGCGCCCGGAACCGGGATCACCGGGGTTTGCGCGGGCGGGCGGGTCGGGTCGTCGTCGCGGCTCATTTGAAGGTCTTTCGCGGGTCGAACGCATCGCGGACGCCCTCAAAGATGAACACCAGCAGCGACAGCATGATCGCGAAGGTGAAAAACGCGGTAAAGCCCAGCCATGGCGCGTTCAGGTTCTGCTTGGCCTGAAGCGCAAGTTCCCCCAATGAGGGCGCGCCCGCAGGCAGGCCGTAGCCCAGATAATCCAGTGCGGCGAGGCCCGAAATCGTGCCGGTCACGATAAAGGGCAGCATGGTCAGCGTGGCGACCATGGCGTTGGGCAGGATATGGCGGAACATGATCTTGCGGTCGCTGACACCCAGCGCCCGCGCCGCCCGCACATATTCGAAATTGCGCGCCCGCAGGAACTCGGCCCGGACCACGCCGACAAGGGCGGGCCAGCCGAACAGGATGGTGATGAACACCAGCAGCCAAAAACTTCGCCCCAGAATCGCGAACAGGATGATGATCACATAAAGCGAGGGCGTGTTCTGCCAGATCTCCATCACCCGTTGCAGGATGATATCGGTGCGCCCGCCGAAATAGCCCTGAATCGCCCCCATCGCGATGCCGATCACCGAGGCGCAGACCGTCACGATCAGCGTGAACAGGATCGAGGTCCGAAAGCCGTAGATCACCCGCGCCAGCACGTCGCGCGATGAGCGGTCGGTGCCAAGCCAGTGGTTCGCATCGGGCGCGCTTGGCGCCTGACCGACATTGTTGATGGTGCGGTAATGATAGGGGATCACCGGCCAGATCATCCAGCCGCGCTCTGCCTGCGGGATCTCGACCGAACGGCTGTTGACCGCGGCGATAAAGCCCTCGGGGTCGTCCAGACATTCCTCACGCCCGCCGGTGCGGATCAGGCAATCGACGGATTCGTCCTTATATTGCGCCTCGATGGCCAGATCGCCGCCGAAGGTCAGCTCGGAATAGAAATTCTTGACCGGAAAGTAATACTCGCCCTGATATTTCAGCAAGATCGGCTTGTCATTGGCCACGAACTCGGCCAGCAGCGCCACGACGAAGAGGATGCTGAAGATCACCAGCGACCAGAAGGCCCGGCCATTGCGGCGGAAATTGCGCAGCCGGCGGCGGTTGAGTTCGGAAATCGCCATCAGCCCGCCCTCTTCTCAAAGTCAATGCGCGGATCAATCAGCACATACATCAGGTCCGACAGAATCCCGACCAGCAGGCCCAGCAGGCCAAAGACGTAAAGCGTGCCAAAGATCACCGGATAATCGCGCTGCACCGCCGCCTCAAAGCCCAGCCGGCCCAGCCCGTCCAGCGAAAAGATCGTCTCGATCAGGATCGACGATCCGAACAGCATGCCCAGAAACATCGCCGGAAAGCCCGCAATCACGATCAGCATGGCATTGCGAAAGACGTGACCATAAAGCACCCGCCGCTCAGCCAGTCCTTTGGCGCGGGCAGTGACGACATATTGCTTGTTGATCTCATCCAGAAAGCTGTTCTTGGTCAGCAGCGTCAGCGTGGCAAAGCCGGAAATTGAGGTCGCGATGACCGGAAGGGTGATATGCCAGAGGTAATCCTTGATCTGGCCCCATGTGGTCATGTCGGCAAAGCCGTCACTGGTCAGCCCGCGCAGCGGAAAGATCTTCCAGTAAGATCCGCCCGCGAACAGCACCAAGAGCAGCACCGCAAACAGAAAGGCCGGGATGGCATAGCCCACGATGATGACGCCCGAGGTCCAGCTATCAAAGGGCGTGCCGTCGCGCACCGCCTTGCGGATGCCCAGCGGGATCGAGATCAGATAGGCCAGCAGCGTGGACCACAGCCCCAGCGTGATCGAGACCGGCAATTTCTCGATCACCAGATCGACCACCGAGATCGAGCGGAACCAGCTTTGCCCGAAATCGAAGGTCAGGTAATTGCCCAGCATGCGGAAGAACCGCTCAACCGGGGGCTTGTCAAAGCCGAACTCTTTTTCCAGCTGCGCGATGAATTCGGGCGGCAGGCCCTGCGCCCCGGCATATTGGCTTTGCGCGGCGCCTGCGGCCTCACCCCCGCCGCCCGCGATATTGCGAAACACGTCGCCCTCGCCCTGCATCCGCGCCGCGATCTGTTCGATGGGTCCGCCCGGCACGAATTGGGTCAGGGTAAAATTGATGATCATGATCCCGATCAGCGTCGGGATGATCAGCAGCAATCGCCGCAGAAGATAGGCGCCCATTTACGTTTCCCGCTGCCTCACTTGGGCCCGGATCAGCGCCGCAGCGCGCCCGAGCTTCTCAGTTGTGCTGCCTTTTCGGCGTTAATCCACCAGAAATCAAGCTCTCCCATCGAATAGGGGGGCAGGCTCTCGGGGTGTTCAAACATATCGTAGAACGCAACCGTATGCTGTGGCTTATACCATTGCGGCACCCAGATATAGAGCGAGCGCAGCGCCCGGTCCAGCACCCGCACCGAAAGCTGTAGCTCATCCTCGGTTTCGGCGGCCACGACATTGGCGATCAGCGCGTCGATGCCCGGATTGGCAAGGCCGGTGACGTTGAACACGCCGTCCACGCCCGACGACCCGAACCGCGCGACCAGTTCATCGCCCGGCTGTTCGGCCAGGGGCACGTTCTGGATCATCACGTCATAATCATGCGAGCGGCGACGGGTCTCGAATTCGGCATCATCAACCCGGGCGATCCGCGCGTCGATGCCCACCGCCCGCAGGTTCTCAACATAGGGGGCCAGAACCCGCTCGAACGTGCCGTCGGATTCCATGAACTCGACCGACAGCACCTGCCCCGACCCGTTGCGGCGCAGACCGTCTGGGCCGGGCATCCATCCCGCATCATCCAGCAGGGCGGCGGCAAGCCGCAGGTTGTGCCGGTCGGGCTGGCGGGTCGTGCTTTCGGGCGCCATCACCGCAGGCGCGGTCAGGATATCCTCGGGCAGATATTCCGCGACCGGCTCCATCAGCGCGACTTCCTCAGCCGAGGGCTTGCCCTGCGCCTCCATCGGCGTGTTGCCCCAGAAGGACTCCACCCGGTCATAAAGCCCGTAAAACAACGATTCATTCGACCATTCAAAGTTGAACATCAGCCCGATGGCCTCACGCACGCGGGGATCTTCGAACTTGTCGCGCCGCAGGTTCAGCCAAAAGCCCTGCGTCGCGGATTTGGTCCCGTCGGGCAGTTCGGCGCGCACAATCGCCCCGCTGCGCACCGGCGCGATATCATAGCGCGTCGCCCAGTTGATTGAGCTGTTTTCATTGCGGAACGTATATTCGCCCGCCGTGAAGGCCTCGAAGGCGCTGTCGGCATCGGCGAAATATTCAAACCGGATGCTGTCGTAATTGTTCCGCCCGATGCGCAGCGGATGCGCGGCGCCCCAGTAATCGGGGTTGCGTTTGTAAACCACGGTCCGGCCCATATTGGCGCGGTCGAACATATAGGGACCCGAGCCCAGAAAGGCCCGCGTGCTGGTCTCATCCAGGCTCAGCCCGTTGGTCTCAAAATCGGCGCGCGAGAAAATCGGCAGGCTGGCGACGGTCTGGATCACCTCACGCCGGGGATAGCCCTCGACGAAATCAAAGCGGATGCGGTGCGCATCCAGCATCTCAACCCCCGCCACCTGCTGCGAGATGATGGTGCGGAAGGTGGACAAACCCTTGTCGCGCAGGGTCTCGAATGAGAACAGCACATCATCGGCCGTCAGCGGGCTGCCATCGGAGAACCGCACATCGTCGCGCAGGTTGAAGATCACCCAGTCGCGGCTTTCGGGATATTCGATGGTGGTGCAGATCAGGCAATAGGCCGCGCCGATCTCAGCCGCGCTGCCCTCCATTAGCGATTCCAGCATGCCATGCGACAACAGCGCCGCCCGGCCGCGCACGGTAAAGGGGTTGAAGCTGTCAAACCCGCCCACCCAGGAGGTTGAGAACTCACCCCCCTTGGGCGCCTCTGGGTTGACATAGGGCAGATGGGCAAAGCCCTCGGGCAGATCGGGCGGCCCGAAGGTGCCGATGCCCGAGGCGATGGTGATGGGGGCTTCCGCATCCGCGCTCTCAACCTGCGACGCAGCCTCGGGGGCCGCCGTCTCTTGCGCAATGGCCGCCAGCGGCATGGCAGAGAGAATCAGCGACAGGGCAGTTGCGACGAATGCGGCGGACGGGACGGTCATTTGGGTCAGGCTCTCCTCTGGTGGATCAAGGCTAGAACGCCGCCCGCATCGCGATCAAGCCCGCGCAGCACCTTATGCGCGATTTCGTGATCTTGCAGGCCAGATCCGGCGCGCTGAAACGCAAAAGGCGCGGCCAGCGACCGCGCCTTTCCATCCGCAATGATGCGAAGGGGTCAGTTGGTGGTCGCCAGATAGGCGATCAGATCGGCGCGTTCCTGCACGCTGTTGATGCCCGCAAAGGTCATCTTGGTGCCCGGCATATAGCCGCGCGGGTTGGCGATGAAATCGCTGAGGTTTTCAGCGGTCCAGACGCCCGGCATATCCTCGGCGGCCTGCGAATAGGCGTAGCCCGCCACCGAGGCCTTGTCGCGATCAACCACGCCATTCAGATGCGGGCCGACGCCGTCGCGGCCGTCAAGCGCGTGGCAGGACCGGCATTTCGCAAAGGCGCGCTCACCACGGCCTGCATCGGCGGTTGCCATGACTTCGGCGAAATCGACCGGCGCCTCTTCTTCGGCGGGGGCGGCATCGGCGGATTCGACCGGGATGATATAGGCCTGGTTCAACTCACCCTCAGCGGCGTGACCCGAGGGGCCGACATGGTAAAGACCGCTTGCGGCCCATTGCGCGAGCATCAGAAACAGCAATGCGCCGATAACGGCCCCTGCGGCCTTTGTGATGGTCATGGTGTTGAACATGAAACGGTCCCCGATCTCGACAGGCGTATTATTGCGGTTTGTGTCTAGCCGCTTTCCCTTGCTTGGTTCAAGGTATAGTTCGGGCTGATCCGTCAGTTTTTCGCGACAATTCGTCCCGCCTGCAACACGCCACCCAATCGTGAGACCCCCATGACCCAGACCAACCGCATCGCCTTTCAGGGAGAGCCGGGCGCCTATAGCCATGAGGCCTGCGCCAACACCTATCCCGCGATGGAGGTTCTGCCCTGCCGCGCATTCGAGGATGTGGTTGAGGCGGTCAGGACCGGCAAGGCCGATCTGGCCATGCTGCCGGTTGAGAACTCGACCTATGGGCGGGTGGCCGATATCCATCACCTGCTGCCGGAATCGGGCCTCCATATCATCGCGGAGACCTTCGTGCGGGTGCGGGTCGCGCTGATGGGGCCGCCCGGCGCGCGGCTGGACGATATCCGCCATGTGCGCGCCCATCCGGTGCTGATCCCGCAGGCCAAGGGGTTCCTCAATCGCCATGGCATCACCTCAGAGGCGGCGGTGGACAGCGCGGGTGCAGCCGCCGATCTGGCGCGGGGGGGGCAAGACGGCGACGGCGTTCTGGCCTCGGAACTCGCCGCGCAGATCTACGGGCTGGACGTTCTGGCCCGCGACATTGAGGATCACGGCCATAACACCACCCGTTTTCTGGTCATGTCACCGCGCGCCGACTATCAGCGGCGCGGCGACACGGGGATGCTGACCAGCTTTGTGTTCCGCGTCCGCAACATTCCGGCGGCGCTTTACAAGGCGATGGGCGGGTTTGCGACCAATGGCGTGAACATGACCAAACTTGAAAGCTATATGGTCAATGGCATGTTCACCGCGACCCAGTTCTATGCCGATATCGAGGGCCATCCCGAGGACGAAAATGTCCGCCTCGCCGTTGATGAGCTGAGCTATTTCACCTCGCATCTGGCGATCCTGGGCACCTATCCGGCGGACCCGCTGCGCGCCCATCAGGCCGCACAGCTGGGAGCGATGCCGCGCTAGGCGCGCTTGCCCAGCGAGGCATCGACGAATTCGGAAATCCGCTTGGCGAATTTGCGGTCAAGCGCGCCCTTGCCCAGTTTCGCGGTTTGCAGCATCAGCCGCGCCCGCATGTTGCGCGGCGTCGCCTCAACCTCGAACATCAGCCGCGATTTGTTGGTGGCCAGCGCGATCACGGTCATCTGGACCACCAGATCGAGCGGTTGTGAACGCCCGTTCAGCACGATCTTCTCAGGCCGGTCGAATTGCACCAGATCCAGCTTGACCTCACGGCGGCTGCCGCGCCAGTCGAAGCCGATATCCCAGCCCGCGCGTTCATCACCACCGGCATGGCGGCGGCGCACATCGACCCCGCGCCGCATCAGGATGCGCTCGATCCGGTCGAAATCCGCCACGGCGTCGAACATCTCGCTGGCGGGGATATCGCGGTCCTGACGGGTTGAGAACTTCATGGCAAAAATATACCGGACAAAACGACGGGTTAAGCAAATCCGGCTTAATGCCTGCCCCGCCCGGTGACAAGTCCCAAGGCGTCACGCGCCTTGCGCCCCTGCGCGGGTTTTTCTAGTTAGGCCGCGACAAGTGCAGCCAAGCCGCCACCGCGCAGGCTTCCCCAAGAAAAGAGTGCCGTGGCAAGACTTCACCTGCGACTGATGGCGACGACCGATGTTCACATGAACCTCATGCCGCATGACTATTATGCGGGCCGCGCCACGCCCGAGCGCGGTCTGGCCACGCTCGCCCCGGTGATCTCTGCGCTGCGGGCAGAGGGCAACGCGCTGCTCTTCGACAATGGCGATATGTTGCAGGGCAACCCTCTGGCCGATCATCTGGGCACGCGGCCCAAGGGCCACCCGGCCATGGCGGCGATGAACCATCTGCGCTATGATGCCGCCACGCTTGGCAACCATGATTTCGGCTATGGCACCCAATGGCTGCGCCGGGTGCTGGCACAGGCCCGCCATCCGGTTGTCAGCGCCAATGCACGCCTGACCGGCGCCGAGACGCCATGGCAAAGCGGCGTGATTCTGGGCCGGGTGATGCGCGATGAGGCGGGGCAGGATCACGCTTTGCGCATCGGCGTTTTCGGGGTGCTGCCGCCGCAGACCGTGAACTGGGAAACCGGGCTGAACGGTGCGCTGAGCGTCTCTGACATGCTGGATGCCGCGCCCGGTGCGGCGCAGGCGTTGCGGGCGCAGGGAGCGGATCTGGTGATCTGTCTGGCCCATAGCGGGCTTGGCACCGGCCAGCCTGCGCCGATGCAGGAAAACGCCGCCGCCGCGCTGTCCCTTGTGCCGGGGATCGACGCGGTTTTCGCGGGCCATGCCCATGCGCTGCACCCAGAGGCGGGGGACGGGCTGATCAACGGTGTTCCGGTCGCGATGGCGGGGTTTGGCGCCTCGCATCTGGCGGTGATCGAGCTGAGCCTTGAACAGACCGCGCAAGGCTGGCGGCGCGTCGCGGCCAATGCGCGCCTGATCGCCAATCCCGGCGGCGCGGCTGATCCGCAAATTGTCGCGCTGACGGCGCCCGCACATCAGGCCACGCTGCGCGAGATCGCGCGGCCCGTCACCACCAGCCTTGTGCCGCTATCATCCCATTTCGTGCTGATCGGTGCGGATGCCGGGCTCCGCCTGATCGCTGAGGCCAAGCGCGCGCGTGTCGCGCGGATGCTGGCGGGTGGACCGCTGGCGGAACTGCCGATCCTCTCGGCTGTCGCGCCTTTCCGCGCCGGTGGGCGCGGCGGGCCGCAGCATTACACCCATATCGCGCCGGGCCAGCTTTGCCTCTCGGACATGGCCCAGCTTTATCAGTTCACCAACAGCCTTTGCGCCGTCACCGCCACAGGCGCGGCGCTTCGCGACTGGCTGGAACGGGCCGCGTCGATCTATCAGACCATCGCGAGCGGCGCTCAGGACGCGCCCCTGCTGCGCCCTGATTTTCCCGCCTATCAGTTCGATGTGCTAGGCGGTCTCGACTACACCATCGACCTGACCGCGCCCGCAGCATTCGACGCCGAGGGTCGCCCCACCGGCGGACGCCGCATCCGCGAACTGCGCCATAACGGCCAGCCGGTCGCGCCCGATCAGCTGTTTGTGGTGGCGACCAACAGCTATCGGCTGTCAGGCGCGGGGCTTTACGCCGCGCTGCCTGCGCAGGTCACGCATCTCTTCGACACCGAGCCGGTGCGCGACGTTCTGCTGGACTGGGCCGCGCGGCAGACCAACCTTTCGCCCGCCGCCACCCTACCCTTTCGGCTGTCCGCCCCTGGCGCGACCGCGCTGTTCGAGACCGCGCCCGAGGCCGATCCGGCGGCCAGCCCGCTTGCCGCCACGCCCTTGGGGCTGACCGACCAGGGCTTCATGCGGATGCGGGTCGCGCTGTGAGCCCCCGCCTCTGAGCCAAGCGGGGTTGCAATCGCCGGCCCGGCCCATTATCTGACTGCGCGAGAGGTTGGCGCGGGCAAACGCTTCGCCAACCCGGTCAGGCCCGGAAGGGAGCAGCCGCAACGATTCCCGTTTGGGTCGCTGTCCAGCCTCTCACCCTCAGCCCGCGGGACGGAACACAGATGCCGGGCGATTTCGACGCCATTATTTTCGACTTCGACGGCACGCTGATCGCCAGCGAAGCCCTGGCGCTTGAGGCGGCGGGCGCGGCTTTGCGCGAATTGGGCCATGCGGTGCCGGACGGGTTCCTGAACCGGCTTGTCGGGGTCGATGACAACCGCTCTCACACCCTGATCGAGGCGCATTTCGGCCCCATCGAGCGCACGAGTTTTGACACCCGCATCCGCGCGCTGATCGACGCCCGCATTGCCGAACATGGCCTGCCATTGCGGCCCTATGCAGTTGAAGTGCTTGACCTTCTGGATGCGCAACCGGCACCCCTGCCCCGCGCTATCGCCACCTCATCTTACCGCGCCCGCGCCGAATACAAGCTGCGCCTGACCGCGCTTGCGCCGCGCTTTGCCGCGCTTGTCGCGCGCGATTGCGTCACCGATCCCAAACCCGCGCCCGAGCCGTTTCTGCTTGCGGCGTCGCGCCTTGGCGTGGACCCGGCCCGCTGTCTGGCCTTTGAGGACAGCGAAACCGGGGCCGAGGCCGCCCATCGCGCCGGCATGTTCGTCGTCCAGATCCCCGATCTTGGCCCCGCGACGGGCCGCTTTGCCGATCTGGTCGCGCCCGATCTGCTAAGCGGGGCGCGCGCAGCAGGCGTGCTCTGACCCGTTGCGAGGCCGCGCCCGCGCAGCTAAGGTGGCCCGGCGCGCGAAAGGGGCTCGATGACTGACAGCGAACATAATTATCAGGTTCTGGCCCGCAAATACCGGCCCGAGACCTTCGCCGATCTGGTCGGTCAGGATGCGATGGTGCGCACGCTGAAGAATGCCTTTGCCGCCGACCGGATCGCGCAGGCATTCATCATGACCGGCATCCGAGGCACCGGCAAAACCACCACCGCGCGGATCATCGCCAAGGGTCTCAACTGTATCGGCCCCGACGGTCAGGGCGGCCCCACCACCGAACCTTGCGGGGTCTGCGAACATTGCCGCGCCATCATCGAGGGCCGCCATGTCGATGTGCTGGAGATGGACGCGGCCTCGCGCACCGGCGTGGGCGACATCCGCGAGATCATCGAATCGGTGCATTACCGGGCGGCCTCGGCGCGCTATAAGATCTATATCATCGACGAAGTTCACATGCTTTCGACAAGCGCCTTCAACGCGCTGTTGAAAACACTTGAGGAACCGCCGCCCCACGTCAAATTCATCTTTGCCACGACCGAGATCCGCAAGGTGCCGGTCACGGTCCTGTCGCGCTGCCAGCGGTTCGACCTGCGCCGGATCGAACCCGAGGTGATGATCGCCCTGCTGCGCCGCATCGCCGGGGCTGAGGGCGCGCAGATCACCGATGACGCGCTTGCGCTGATTACCCGCGCCGCCGAGGGTTCCGCGCGCGATGCGACCAGCCTTCTGGATCAGGCGATCAGCCACGGCGCGGGCGAGACCACCGCGGCGCAAGTCCGCGCCATGCTGGGCCTTGCCGACCGGGGCCGGGTGATCGACCTCTTCGACATGATCCTGCGCGGCGATGCGGCATCCGCGCTTGCGGAATTGCAGGCGCAATATGCCGATGGGGCCGATCCGGTCGCCGTGCTGCGCGATCTGGCCGAGCTGACCCATTGGGTCTCGATCGTCAAGATCACGCCCGAATCGGCCGAGGACCCCACCGTCTCACCCGACGAACGCAATCGCGGGCAGGAACTGGCGGGCCGCTTGCCGATGCGGATCCTGACGCGGATGTGGCAGATGCTGCTCAAGGCGCTTGAGGAAGTGTCTGCCGCGCCCAACGCGATGATGGCCGCCGAGATGGCGGTGATCCGGCTGACCCATGCCGCCGACCTGCCCGACCCCGAGGCGCTGATCCGCAAGGTCCAGCAGGCGCAGGCAGCGGGCGAGTTCACGCGCGGCACTGGCGGGTCGCCTTCGGGCGGGCCGACCGCTCAGACCACCGCCCGGCCCCCCGCGCATCACACCGTCGCGCAGCCCCAGGCAAGCGGCGCCGCGACCGCGCTTGCCCTGCAAGCCGCGCCCGCTTTGGCGATCTATACCGATTTCGACGCGGTGCTGGAGCTGATCCGCCGGATGCGTGACGTGCCGCTGATGCTCTTGGTCGAAAACCACCTGCGCCTTGTCTCCTACCGCCCCGGCCAGATTGAATTTCAGCCGACCCCCGACGCGCCGCGCGATCTGGCGCAGCGCCTGGGCGACCGGCTGCGCGACTGGACCGGCGCGCGTTGGGCGCTTGTCATCAGCGCGGCCAAGGGTCAGCCCACCATCGCCGAGACCCGCGCCGCCCGCGCCGCCGAGGCTGAGGCCCGCGCCCTGCAACTGCCCGTTGTTCAGGCCGCCTTGGCCGCGTTTTCGGGCGCAAAGATCGTCGCGACCCGGTCTGTCAAGCCGGCTCAAGCCGATACCGAAGAAGAGCCCTCGCTTCACGGCGCAGCCGAAGGTCCGGTGGCCGAAGTCGAGGAATGGGACCCGTTCGAAGAAGAGGAATAGCAGAATGTTAAAGGGTTTGGGCGGCATAGGTGATATGGCCAAGATGATGCAGGCCGCCAAGGATCTGCAAGGCAAGGTCGCGCAATTGCAGGACGAATTGGGCCGCATGACCGTCACCGGCGAATCGGGTGCGGGTCTGGTGCGCGCCACGGCCACCGCCAAGGGTGAGCTGACCGGGCTGGAGATCGACCCGTCGATCTTTGTCGCCTCGGAAAAAGAAGTGGTCGAGGATCTGATTCTGGCCGCGATCAAGGACGCGCAGCGCCGCGCGAGCGACAAGCATCAGGAGGAAATGCAGCGCATTTCCTCGGAACTGGGCCTGCCCGCCGATATGAAGCTGCCGTTCTGAGCCTTGGACGAGGCCGAGGACGATATCGCCGCGCTGATTGCTGGGCTGGCCCGGCTGCCGGGGCTTGGGCCGCGCTCGGCCCGGCGCATGGTGCTGTCGCTGATCGGAAAGAACCCGCAGCGCATGGCCGATCTGGCCCGGCTGATGCTGCGGGTCGCGGAAAATGCCCGCCCCTGCACGGTTTGCGGCAATATTTCGGAACGCGAGACCTGCGCGATCTGCGCGGATCCGGCCCGCGCGAGCGGTGAGATCTGCGTGGTCGAAAGCGTGGCCGATCTGTGGGCGCTTGAACGCGGTCGGGCCTTTGGCGGGCGCTATCACGTTCTGGGCGGCACGCTGTCGGCGCTTGACGATATCGGCCCCGAGGATCTGGGCATCCCGCATCTGCTGGCCCGGATTGAGACCGAATCGGTGCGTGAGGTGATCCTTGCGCTGAATGCCACGGTCGAAGGCCAGACCACCGCCCATTATATTGCCGACGCCCTGCCGCCGGGGCTGGTCGTCACCCGGCTGGCGCAAGGCGTGCCCATCGGCGGCGAGCTGGATTATCTGGACGATGGCACAATTCTGGCCGCGCTGCGGGCGCGCCGGGGCATCTGAGCCGCGTTCAGTCTTTCTTCAGCTTTTGGCGCTATGGATCGGGGTATGAGACTGTTCTTTGCCCTGATTCTTGCTTTGACCCCGCTATGCGGGATGCTGCGGCTGATCTGGTGCGTCGCCGACAACACGGAAACGCGCACGGCGTTCTTCGGGCGTGGCATCCTCGGGCAGCGGCTTGCGCGGCTGCGACAAGACCGGCGCCCGCCATGGCTCAGGCATTTCGGCAAAACCCGAAGGCGAGGGCGCCAGCGTGGACCCACCGGCCACAATCGGAAAGACCACATCCCGCGCGATGTCGAACCGTCGCGGCGCGCGCCCGATATCACCCTTGACCGCCAAGGCCCCAAGGGCCCGCGTCACGTCGCCCAGATCGGATCTCAGCGGCAGCAGGACCATATGCCCCGCCAGCGGCGGACGGCCAAAGCCGCCTTGCGCCTCAAGCCGGAATTCGGCGATTTGCGGAGCCTTGAACACGGTTTCCAGCACATCCGACAGCCGCCCGCGAGACGAGGGGTTCAGCACCGAACAGAGCGGCATGCCCCGAACCTCCATCCCCATCACATCGAC
This sequence comes from Paracoccus sp. (in: a-proteobacteria), assembly GCA_030538425.1. Lineage (GTDB taxonomy): Bacteria > Pseudomonadota > Alphaproteobacteria > Rhodobacterales > Rhodobacteraceae > Paracoccus. The sequence continues at coordinate 37,261 of JAUNTZ010000024.1, forward strand.
CAGATGCCGCCCGGCCAGACGAAACCGCGCGGCACCGGGCGCGATGCGTTCAAGGATAAAGGCATGATCCAGCAGGCCGCGCAGCAGGCGCGGGTCGATCTCAGCACGTTCGGGCACCGCACGCCCCTTGCGCAGCCCGTCCCAACAGGCCCGCAGCTCAGCGCAGATCACCCCCGGATCACGCCCCCGCGCACCCGTCAGAGGCACCACCACCCCGCCCTCGCGGACCTCTCCCGCCGTGTCGTCTCCTGTGTCACTCTCTGGCCCGTCCATCGGCCCCGCACCCTTTATTCGCATGTTTTGCTCAACCTGGGTGATACCCGTTTCGTTCCGCCAAGTCGCCGGAAATATAGATAAAAGGTTAACGAAATCCGCAGCGACGGGGCCGGGCAGATCGCCGCAGCCCTTGACCACAGCCGCGCCAGTTGCGACAGACCGCAAAAAATCGGGGACCGCATGGAACGCAACGGCCTTCTTATCATCCTGTCCTCGCCCTCGGGCGCGGGGAAATCGACATTGGCCCGGCGGCTGATGGAATGGGACCCGTCGCTTGCCTTTTCGGTCTCGGCCACGACACGCCCGCCCCGCCCCGGCGAGATTGAAGGGAAACACTATTATTTCCGCAGCCGCGAAGAGTTCCGCGACCTGATCGACTGCGACCAGATGCTGGAACATGCCGAGGTGTTCGGCAACCTTTACGGCAGCCCGCGCGCGCCGGTCGAGGCCGCCATCCGCGCCGGTCGCGACACGCTGTTCGATGTCGATTGGCAGGGCGGCCAGCAGATCCGCAACTCACCTCTTGGCCAGCAGGTCGTGTCGGTGTTCATCCTGCCGCCCTCGCTGGCTGAGCTGGAACACCGGCTGATCACGCGCGGGCAGGATTCGTCTGAGATCATCGCCGGCCGGATGGAAAAGAGCCGCGCCGAGATATCGCATTGGGCGGAATATGATTATGTCTTGGTCAATGACGATCTTGAGTCCAGCTTTGCGCGGCTCAGAACGATCATCATGGCCGAAAGAATGCGCCGCGACCGCCAGACCGGCCTTGGCGCTTTCGTCAAAACGCTGATGCAGGGAGAGGGCGCGGCATGATCTGGGAACTTGAGGGAACAGCGCCCGAACTGGGCAAGGATGCCTGGGCTGCGCCGGATGCGCAACTGATCGGGCGCATCGTGCTGGAGGACGCGGCAAGCGTCTGGTTCGGCGCGGTTCTGCGCGGCGACAATGAGGAAATCCGCATCGGGCGCGGCTCGAACATTCAGGATCTGTGCTGCCTGCACACCGATCCCGGTTTTCCGCTGCGGGTCGGCGCGGATGTGACCGTGGGCCATCGCGCGATGCTGCATGGCTGCACCATCGGGGACGGCGCGCTGATCGGGATGG
>JAUNTZ010000075.1 GCA_030538425.1 Paracoccus sp. (in: a-proteobacteria)
CGCCGTCTGGCCGAAGAACGCGCTGAGCAGCAGCGGCTTGAACAGGAACGCATCGAGGCCGAACGCCGTCTGGCCGAGGAACGCGCCGCGCAGGAGCGTCTGGAACAGGAACGCGCAGAACGCGAGCGCGCGGAACAGGAACGGCTTGAGGCCGAGCGCCGCATCGCCGAAGAACAGGAACGGCTGGAACGCGAACGCCGCGAAGCCGCCGAGATCGCCGCCGCGATGGACCGCGAAATCGCCCGGATCGCGGAACAGGACCGCGCTCAGCAGGCCGCCCGCAACGCGCAAGAGGCGACTCCGTCTCCGGTGGATGGAAACGCGCCCGAAGGCATGGGCGAGGGCGGCGGCTCGGACATTCTGACCGATGCGCTCAATGAGGCCATCGGCAGCGATATCATGGACGACGCGCTGTCCGCAGCGCTGGCCGACGCCACCGGCCGCCCCCGCGCCGCCGATATCGTGCGCGGCGACCCGCGCGTGGTGGCCGCCGTGCCGCTGACCGAACAGGAACGCGTCGAATTCGCCCGCGCGGTCAACGAATGCTGGCGGATGCAGCAGCTTTCGCCCGAGGTGGCGGCGGTGCGCATGACCCTGCGCTTTGATATGTTCCCCGATGGTTTGCCCGATCCTGACAGCTTTGTTCCTGCGGCCAGTTCAACGACGGAGGCAGTCACGCTGCAACAGGCGTTTGAGGCCGGGCGCCGCGCGGTGATGCATTGCGCCCGCAACGGATACGACCTGCCCGCCGATAAATATGCCGCCTGGCAAATGGTCGAGCTGACCTTTTCCAGCTCTGGCGTTGAGGCCAATTGATGCGGCGGCGCGGGCTGATCGGTGGCATGGCCTGCGCGGCGCTGATGCCCGCATTGGGGCTGCGCATGGCCGCCGCACAAACGCCGCTGCGCATCGACATCACCGACGGCATCGGTGGCGCCATGCCCTTCGCCATCGCCCCCTTCGAGGCGCGGCGCGGCACTGATCCCGGTGAGGCCGCCGAACTGGCGGTGCAGATCGCCGAACTGGCAAGCGCCGATCTGAACGGCTCGGGCCTGTTTGAGCGCATCGAGGCCGAGCAGCCGCCGACCGCCTTTGACGGGCCGGTGGGTTTCCCCGAATGGCGTGAGACGGGGGCCGAGTTGCTGATCACCGGCTCGGTCGCGGCGGCGGATGACCAGATCACCCTGCGCTTTCGCCTGTTCGACATCTTTGCCGGTCAGCCTCTGGGCGACGGGATCGAGATGCAGGCACCGAGCGCGGGCTGGCGCAGGCTGGCGCATAAGCTGGCCGATCAGGCGCTGACCCGCATCACCGGCGAGGCGCCTTGGTTCGACACCCGCATCGCCTTTGTCGGTGAGGACGGCCCGCCGACCGCCCGGCGCAAGCGCATCGGGGTGATGGATTACGACGGCCAGAACGTGAACTGGGTCACCGATGGCGCGCATCTGGTGCTTGGCCCGCGCATCTCGCCTGATGGGCAGACGGTGCTGTTTACGTCCTACGCGACCGGGGTTCCGCAGGTCATCGCGGTCGATCTTGCGACCATGACCCGCAGGCAGCTGACCGCGAACAGCCAGGCGATGAGCTTTGGCCCGCGCATCTCTCCGAACGGGGAATGGATCGCCTTTTCGCGTGAAACGCAGGGCAATACCGATATCTGGGTGATGGACCGTCAGGGCGTTTTCGCGCGGCAGCTGACGCAGGGCGCCTCGATCGACACCTCGCCCTCATGGTCGCCCGATGGCCAGCGGATCGTGTTCGAATCCGACCGCTCGGGCAGCCCGCAGCTTTATGTCATGCGCGCCGACGGGTCGGGGCCCACCCGGATCAGCTTTGGCGAGGGCCGTTACGGCACGCCCGCCTGGTCGCCGCGCGGCGATGCCGTGGCCTTTACTCATATGGTCGAGGGGCGGGCCCGAATCGCCACCATGCGCCCCGATGGCAGCGATGAGCGCATCCTGACCGAGGGCCCGGGCGATGAGGCGCCAAGCTGGGGGCCAAGCGGGCGCAATCTGGTGTTCGCGCGGCAACAGTCGGGGGAACCTCCGGCGGTTTATTACGTTGATGTCACTGGACGAAACCTTCGCCCTGTGGAATCAGGGGTGGCGGCCACGGAACCGTTCTGGGGCCCGCTGTTGAGCTGAGTTCCGGCGGGCCTCCGCCTTGATGTGACGATGATGAGCCCGCCGATGACCACGCGTTTTTCCCTTATGTTTCTGGCGGTTGCGGCGCTTTCCGCATGTTCCGCGCCGCCCGAGGCTCCGACCATGACGGCGGCGGTCAGCGACCCTTACCGCGTGGGCCCCGGCGGGGTTGCGACCTATCAGGGCGATGTGAACCGCCCCGGCGTCCATCTGCCCGGCACGCCCGCGCCGCAGCCCGCCGCGCCAGATGCGCCCGCGCCCATGGTTGAGACCGGCGCGCGCAGCACCGTTGCCTTTGAGCGCGACCGCGCCACCCTGTCGCCCGACAGCCGCGAGGCTTTGGCGCGGCAGGCCGACTATCTGCTGGCCAATGAGGGCACGACCGCGCTTGTCGAGGGTCACGCGGATGAGGACGGCACGCGCGATTACAACCTTGCGCTTGGCGCGCGCAGGGCCAGCGCGGTGCAGGAATATCTGGTGCTTCGCGGGGTTGAGCAGGCCCGGATCCGCACCATCAGCTATGGCCGCGAACGCCCGGTCGAGGTCTGCACAACAGAGACCTGCCGCGCCCAGAACCGCCGCGCGGTCACCACCGTCTCTGGCGGCGCAGGCGTGTGATGCGGCTTGGGCGGGCCTTGGTTCTGCTGTGCGCGCTTGGGCTTGGAGTTCAGGCTGTTGGGCAGACGGGCGGACAGCCATTTTCGCGCGATCTCAGTGCTGAGCCGGGCCTTGCCGAACTGGCGCAGCACGGCCTGGCCGGTGATCCGCTGAGCCTTGAGGCGGCGAGTGTTGATCCGTTTGATCAGGCCGGGCTGGATATGGCCGAACTGGACGCGGCGGAACTGGACGAGGGCGAGTTTTACGACCCCACAGGCGCCCCGCCGGACGCGCCTTTCGATGAGGCGTTCGATGCGCCGGGCGCGGCGATCCCCGCCGAAGCGCCGATGATCCCGGCCGGAACGCTGGCCGATATGCAGGCCGATCTACGCGCCGTGGCGGCTGATCTACAGGCGCTTCGGGCGCAGTTGCTGGCCTCGGGCGCGGCGGGCTTTGCGGCGGCGGGCGGTGACAGCGCGCTTGACCGCATGGACGCCATCGAGGCCCAGATCAGCGCCATGACCGACCGCACCGAGCAGCTTGAAAACCGCCTGCGCCGGGTCGTTTCCGAAGGCACCCTCCGCATCGGCGATATCGAGTTCCGCCTGTGCGAACTGGACCCGCATTGCGATCTGGCCGCGCTGATGACCGCCGAAATCGGTGCGCAGGGCGGGCCGATGCCCGGCGGGATGCAGGGGCCAAGCGCGCCCTTGCAGCCCGGTCAGGTCTCGGATGTGACCCAGGCCACCCTGCCCCCGCCGCCGCAGGCAGGCCCCCAGACCGCGCCCGCCTCGGCGGATGAACAGCGCGCCTTTGCCGCCGCACAACAGGCCGTGGCCGAGGGTGACCGGGCCGCCGCGCTGTCCATCCTTGACCGGCTGATCGGTGTCCGCTCTGGCGGGCCGCTGACCGCGCCTGCGATGCTTTTGCGCGGTGATGTGCTGCACGATCAGGGCGATGAGGCCGAGGCCGCCGCCTCTTGGCTTGAAGCCTTCGCCGCCGATCCCGAGGGGCAGACCGCGCCGCCCGCGCTGATCTCGCTGGCCCGGTTCATGGCCGAAAGCGGCGCGCCCGCGGATGCCTGCCCCTATCTGGCGGCGCTCACCACCCGCTTTCCCGACGCGCCGCAGGTGGCCGAGGCCGCCGACATGATTGCTCAGGCCGATTGCCCGGATGAGGGCCTTGACGGTTGAGGCCAGCACCCGCGCCGCGCTTGACCGGCTGGCGGGCGGCCTTCCCTCAATCGGCATCGCGCTGTCGGGGGGCGGCGATTCGGTCGCGCTGTTGCATATCACCGCCCGTTGGGCCGGGCCGCGCCGGGTCATGGCGGCGACGGTCGATCACGGCTTGCGCGCCGAGGCCGCAGGTGAGGCCAAGGCCGCAGGCCGCGCGGCGCAAGCGCTTGGGATTGCACATGAAACGCTGGAATGGCGCGGCCACAGGTCGGGCAATCTGATGGCCAATGCCCGCGCCGCGCGAGCCGCTTTGCTGGCAGATTGGGCGGCGCGGCACGGGCTTGCGGCGGTTGTCTTGGGTCACACGCGCGACGATCTGGCCGAAACGCTGATGATGCGGCTGGCGCGGGGCGCGGGCGTGGACGGGCTGGCCGCGATGGATGAGGCGCGGACGGGTCACGGCACGCTCTGGCTGCGCCCGATGCTGGCGGTGGGGCGGGACGCGCTGCGCGATTGGCTGCGCGGGCAGGGCATTCCTTGGGTCGATGATCCAAGCAACGAGAATCCCGATTACGACCGCGCCCGCATCCGCGCCGCCATCGCCGGGCTGCGCCTGCCCACCCAAGCCCTTGCCGATAGCGCCGCGCATCTGCGGCAGGCCCGCGAGGCGCTGTCGTGGGCGGCGGCGCGGGTCTGCTCTGATGCGCGGATCGTGGCCGGTTCGGTGCGGCTCGATCTGGCCCGCTTCACCGAATCGCCCGCCGAGATCCGCCGCCGCATCCTGATCGCGGCGCTGCGATTCTTCGCAGGGCCCGGCTATCCCCCGCGCCGCAGCCAGACGGATCATGCACTGAACGCTCTCATGGCCGGGGGGCGCGCGACGCTGGCCGGGATGATCCTGACGCCCGACGGAGACCGCCTCTGCATCATCCGAGAGCCCGCCGCAGCCGCCCGCGCCACCCCGCTGAGCGCCGATGGCATCTGGGATAACCGATGGCATATCAGCGGCTTACGCGCCACGGAAACCGTTTCCGCGCTTGGCTATGACGGCCTGACCGGCTTTGACTGGCGCGCAGCGGGGCTTGCCCGGGATGAGGCCGCCGCCACCCCCGCCATCCGTCAGGGCGCCGAAATCATCGCCGCCCCGGCCCTTGTCGCCCATCCCCGCCTTGGCGCGAAACCGCTGCGCGGCGCGGATGATTTTCGGGATATGTTCTTCGCGCATTGATCCCGGCGAATGAATCCCTATTTTCACCACAAACCATTCTTCTGGAGGAAGCCCGTTGGGTAACGCGCGCAATCTCGCATTCTGGGTCATTCTGTTCGTGATGATCCTTGCGCTGTTCAATATGTTCAGCGACGGATCGTCTCAGGTGAACTCGCGGCAGGTCAGCTATTCCGAGTTCATCACTCAGGTCGAGAACGACCGCATCGCCTCAGTCATCATCGACGGCGAGCGGCTGAACATCACCACCCGCGACGGGCAGAACCTCAACTCGGTGCGCCCCTTGGGCGAGGATATCGCCGACCGGCTGATCGCCAATGACGTTGAGGTGACGGTGCGCCGTCAGCAACAGTCGGGCTTCATGTCGCTGGTCGGCATGTTGCTGCCCTTCATCCTGCTGATCGGGGTCTGGATCTTCTTCATGAACCGGATGCAGGGTGGCGGGCGCGGCGGCGCGATGGGCTTTGGCAAGTCGCGCGCCAAGATGCTGACTGAGAAATCGGGCCGCGTGACCTTTGACGACGTGGCCGGCATTGACGAGGCCAAGGAAGAGCTGGAAGAGATCGTCGAGTTCCTCCGCAACCCGCAGAAATTCAGCCG
>JAUNTZ010000025.1 GCA_030538425.1 Paracoccus sp. (in: a-proteobacteria)
CGATGCGGATATCGGTGGCGGGGATGTCGATATCGACCTCGGCGGCTTCGGGCAGAACCGCGACGGTCGCGGCCGAGGTATGGATGCGCCCGCCCGATTCGGTTTCCGGCACGCGCTGCACCCGGTGGACGCCGGATTCGTATTTGAGCCGGGCGAACACCCCCTCGCCCTCAATCCGGGCGACGGCCTCACGAACGCCGCCGAGTTCAGTCTGGGAGAGGTCGAGGATCTGGAACTGCCAGCCCTGCGATTCCGCGAAACGCTGATACATGCGCAAGAGATCGCCCGCGAACAAAGCGGCTTCCTCGCCGCCGGTGCCGGGGCGGATCTCGACAATCGCGGGGCGCGCATCGGCGGCATCGCGCGGCAACAGCGCCAGCCGCAGCGCCTGTTCAAGCGCGGGCATCTCATCGCGCAGGCGGTTGATCTCATCCTGGGCCAGTTCGCGCATATCGGCATCGTCCAGCATCGCCCGCGCCTCATCCAGATCGGCCTGCGCGCGGTGCCAGGCTGCGATTTGCGCGGCAACGGGTTTCAGTTCGGCATATTCGCGGCTGATCGCGGCGATTTCGTCGGGGCTTGGCCCGGCATTGAGCCGCGCTTCGAGAAACTCAAAGCGTTGGCTGATCTGGGCAAGGCGGTCTGCGGGCAACATTCCCGCGATGTGCCGCAGCGCGCGGCGCAGGTCAAGCGGAGGGCATCGGCGGGCGCCACATCAGCGGGGCATTACATCAGCGCGGTTAACCGGGGGGTAACGGATGGCGATGTAGAAGGACTTGCTGAGAAGGGGGCGGAATGACCCGCCCCCGAGCAGCAAAAGGAGAGAAAGGCATGCAAATACAAACCTTTGCCTTTATCCTTCAGCTTATCGTGGCGGTGATGTTGCTGGCCAACATCATTCATCATTGGTAGACTGAAGGCGTTGGTGCTGTTCACGCAGCGCCAACCTCTCCTTTAGATATAGCGCCGCATGGCCCTTCACTCAAGGATTAGCATGGTTAACAAGACAGAATCCCGCAAGCTTGCCGCAGCCTCGATCATCCTGTCGCTCGTGACGATTGCGCTGATGGCGATCAATTTCGGCTGGTTTGGCTAGACCCGCCGGTCGTTCCGACCACCCGCAGGCGCCAGACGCGCCCGCATGCCCCGTGTTGATCTGGATCATGGCGCGACCGTCAGGTGGTCACGATAGTCCAGCTGCGCGCGACACGAACAGAGAAAGGAACGACAGGTGAAACCTTCCGCCTATCTATTCGCTGCCGCCCTTGGTGCTGCGGCCATGCCCGCCATGGCGCAGGACGCGCTTGATATCGAGACCTTGCGCGAACATGCGCTTGAACTGTTCGAGCCGATCCCGCTTGAACCCCAACCCCTGGTCAAGTCCGAGGTCTCGGATGAACCGATCGCGCTGACCGCCGAACGCATCGACCTTGGCCGCAAGCTGTTCTTTGATCCGCGCATGTCGGCCTCACAGCTGATTTCGTGCCAGACCTGCCATAATGCGGGGCTGGCCGGGGTGGATCAGCTGCCGGTCTCGGTCGGGCATGGCTGGCAAACCGGGCCGCGCAACGCGCCGACCACGCTGAACTCGGTGTTCAACGCCGCGCAGTTCTGGGACGGTCGCGCCGCCGACCTGGCCGAACAGGCGATGGGTCCGCTGCAAGCCTCGGTCGAGATGAACAACACGCCCGAGCGGCTGATCGAGACCATCGCCTCGATGCCGCAATATGTGGATATGTTCCAGGCCGCCTTCCCCGGTGAGAATGACCCTGTCAGCTTTGACAATTTCGCTCTGGCCATCGAACAGTTCGAGGCCACGCTGATCACCCCCAACGCGGCATTCGATCTGTTCCTCAAGGGCGATGATGACGCGATGAGCGAACAGGAATTGCGCGGGCTGGCGGCCTTCATGGATGCGGGCTGCGCGGCATGTCATAACGGCATCAATCTGGGTGGGCAGGAATATTTCGCCTTTGGCGTGATCGCGCGTCCGGGCGCCGAGATCCTGCCCGAAGGCGACACGGGCCGGTTTGAGGTCACCCAGACCGCCAGCGATGAATATGTGTTCCGCGCCTCGCCCTTGCGCAATATCGCGCTGACCGCGCCCTATTTCCACTCGGGCGCCGTCTGGGATCTGAAAGAGGCGGTGCAGATCATGTCCTCGTCCCAGCTTGGCAGCGAGCTGACCGCCGATGAGGCGACCGATATCGTGGCCTTCCTGCACACGCTGACCGGGGATCAGCCGATTGTCGAACATCCGATCCTGCCCGAACGCGGCCCCGATACGCCGCATCCGGTGCTGATGATCGCGCAGTAACGACATCGCCATGGCCGGGCATCACGCCCCGGCCATGGCATCCGCGAATCGCCTTGCATCCGGCGCATTTGCCGCTATAAAGCCACATCCTTCCGCAATTTGCGAAACCGGCAGGCCCCTCGTGGCGGGGTGCGGAAGGTCTGTCCCGCCGTTGAAGCCGCCTTGAACATGATAGGATCTCTCATGCCGCTTTATGAGCATGTGCTGATCGCCCGTCAGGACCTGTCGAACGCGCAGGCCGAAGGGCTGGTCGAACATTTTTCCACCGTTCTCGCCGATAATGGCGGCAAGGTGGTCAATTCGGAATATTGGGGTGTGCGCACCCTCGCCTACAAGATCAACAAGAACCGCAAGGCCCATTACGCTTTCCTGCGTTCGGACGCCCCGTCCGAAGCCGTGCAGGAGATGGAGCGTCTGGCCCGTCTGCATGACGACGTGATGCGCGTCATGACCGTCAAGGTCGATGAGCATGAGGAAGGCCCCTCGGTGCAGATGCAGAAACGCGAAGAGCGTGGCGAGCGCCGCGAGCGTCGCGACCGCGACAATTGATCTGAAGGACAAGAATAATGGCAAACAAACCGTTTTTCCGCCGTCGCAAGGTCTGCCCGTTCTCGGGTGAGAACGCGCCGAAAATCGACTATAAGGACACGCGCCTGCTGCAGCGTTACATCTCGGAACGCGGCAAGATCGTGCCGTCGCGCATCACCGCCGTTTCGGCCAAGAAACAACGCGAACTCGCTCGCGCCATCAAGCGCGCGCGCTTCCTCGCGCTGCTTCCCTACGCCGTGAAATAAGGGGACACCACGATGCAAGTCATTCTGTTGGAACGTGTGGCCAAGCTTGGCCAGATGGGCGAAGTGGTCAAGGTCAAGGAAGGTTACGCGCGTAACTTCCTGCTGCCGCAAGGCAAGGCGCTGCGTGCGTCGGACGCCAATATCAAGGCGTTTGAGGCCCAGAAAGCCCAGCTTGAGGCCCGTAACCTTGAAACCCGCGATGAGGCCGCCAAACTGGCCGACAAGCTGAACGGCGAAACCTTCGTCATCATCCGCTCGGCCTCGGATGCCGGTGCGCTCTATGGCTCGGTCACGCCGCGCGATGCCGCCGATGCCGCGACTGAGGCGGGCTTCTCGGTTGATCGCAAACAGATCATTCTGGGCGCGCCGATCAAGGAACTGGGTCTGCATAATGTGCAGGTCGTCCTGCACCCTGAGGTTGAGGCTGAGATCGTGCTGAACGTCGCCCGTTCTACTGAAGAGGCCGAGCTGCAAGCCTCGGGCAAGTCGATCCAGGATCTGGCCGCTGAGGAAGAGGCCGCCGCCGAGTTCGAGATCGCCGAGCTGTTCGACGATCTGGGCTCTGCCGGTCGCGATGAGGACGGCGAAGCCGAAGCCTGATCGCAAAGCCGATCCGAAAATCAGAACCGCGCCTTCGGGCGCGGTTTTTTCATGCGGGTTTCTTCTGTGCCTAAATACTCCGGCGACGGACGCGCGGCGGATGGGGCAACGCCGCCTTGCGCCCCCGAACTGACCGCCAAAGGGTTAGCCTTTTCAAATCCCGGGAACAATCGTCCGGCGCATGTGTTGTCTTGCAAATCTCTGAACAGATGGACAGATCATGACCCGTTTTGCCGATGTTGACAGCGACACCCCTCACGGCCCGCGCCGCGTGCCTCAGGGCCATATCGCCACCCGTGACCGTCTGGAATCGCGCGCCGTGCCGCCCAGTGGTGAGGTTGATGCCGAAGGCCGCCGCGCGCCCGCGCCTTCTATGACGACCAAGGTGATGCTGATCGGCGGCGCAAGCGTCGCGGCGGTCGCGCTGACCGCAGGCACCCTGCTGGCCGGTCGCAAGATCATCGAGGCCATTGGCGGCAGCGATGAGGACGACAAGCCCGCCCGCCGCGGGTCTGGTCGCCGCGACCACGCCCCCTTCATGCCGCCGGTGCGTGAGGCCCGCGCCCATGCGCCGCGCTTTGCCGCGATGGATGCTGATGAGCGCGCCGAGATGCGCGAACGGGCCGAGGCCCGCGCCCGCGCGGAACGCCGCCGCGTGGCTGAGCTGCGCGCCCGCGCCGCTCGCGGTCGCGACAACGGCAATATGATCAACAACATTTCCGACAGCGCCGAGCGTTTCACCGGCAGCATTGGCGGGCTGATGGCCTCGCTGACCTCGGCTGTGGGTGGGTTCCGCTCAGTCGCCGGTCAGGCGGGCGGGCTCTTGTCCGAGTTCAGCAACGCCGCCGATACCGTGCGGTCCATTCTTGGCGGCGGGTCGGAGGCCGCCCCCTCGCGCCCCTTTCGCGGAACGGATCGCGCCGATACTGGCCGCCGCCACGCGGCTGACGGGCAAGAAGCGGATGGTGACGACCGCCGCGCGCATCGTCTCTGACCGGGTCCGCATGACTTCGCAGACGATGAGTGACGACAAGCCCCTGCCCCGCGCCGCCTCGGTGCAAGACGCGCTGTTCGCGCCCTTGCCCGACGAGGTGCGCAGGCGTTACGGGATCGGCGAATATGCCCCCGATCCCGAGCCTGAAAAGGCCGCCGAGACATCCGCCAACCCTCCCGCGCGTGATGCGGCGCCCCATGGCGGGCGGCGCATCCCGACCGGCGACGGCGCGGATGAATTGCCCGCGCCGCGCGCCGATGCGCCGAAGAACTCTTGGGGGATGCGGTTCTCCGACTGGAAACAGGTCGGCAAGCGCACCTTTCGCGCAATCAGCGAGGACCGCGTGACCTCGGTCGCGGGGGGCGTGACGTTCTTTGGCATCCTCGCGCTGTTCCCGGCCATCACCGCTTTCGTCTCGATCTACGGCTATTTTGCCGACCCCGCGACCATCGCGCGCCATCTGGAGATGCTGGGCGCGTTCATCCCCGAGGGCGGGCTGGAGATCATCCGCTCGCAGGTCGAATCGATTGCCTCGGCCCCGAAATCGGCTTTGTCCATCGCGGGTCTGGTCGCACTTGGCGCGGCCTTGTGGTCGGCGAATGGCGGCATGAAAGCGCTGATCGACGCGCTGAATATCGCCTGGTTCAAGCGGGAAACGCGGGGCTTCGTGCGGCTCAATCTGGTCGCGCTGACGCTCACGCTTGGCGCTATCGGCATGATCATCGCGATGCTGGGCGTGATCGCGGTCATTCCGGCGGTGATCGCCTGGGTGCCGATGCCCGACAGCGTGGCCACGCTGATCGAATGGGTCCGCTGGCCGCTGATGTTCGGGGTGCTGATCGTGGCACTTGCCGCGCTTTATCGGTGGGGTCCGAACAAGGATGATACCAAGCTTGCCTTCCTGACGCCGGGCGCGGTTCTGGCCGGTATCGGGCTTGTTGTGGCGAGCTACGGCTTTTCGTTCTATGCCTCGAATTTCGCGGATTACAACGCGACTTATGGCTCGATCGGGGCGGCGATTGCGCTGATGATGTGGCTGTGGATCGCGTCCATCGTGGTTCTGGTCGGGGCCGAGCTGAACTCAGCAGCGGATCAACAGCTTCGCGCGCTGCATGGCCTGCCGCCGCGCGACCCTGAATGACCAGGATCCTGACGCCCGAGCAGATGCGCGAGGTTGAGCGCGCCGCGATGTCTCGCGGCGCGCTGACCGCTTTGCAGCTGATGGAGAATGCGGGGCAAGCGGTGGTTGACGCGATGGCCGCGAAATGGCCGCATTATGAAGCGCAGATGGATCAGCGCGCGCCCTCGGCGCTTGTGCTCTGCGGGCCGGGGAAGAATGGCGGCGACGGTTTTGTCATTGCGCGGCTGTTGGCGGGGCGCGGCTGGCGGGTCGAGGTGCTTCTGTGGGGTGATGCCGACAAGCTGCCCCCTGAAGCGCGCCTGAATTACACGCGTTGGGCAGAGATGGGCGCGGTCGGGCCGCTTGATCCTGCCGGGCATCACCTTGATTGCGACGTGATGATCGACGCGCTGTTCGGCACCGGCCTGACCCGCCCGCTTGACCGCCGGTTCGAGGGCTTGCTGAGCGATATTTATGACGCACGGGGCGGGCCAGATCCGGGCCTTTGCCATATTGTTGCCGTCGATATTCCAAGCTGGCTCAGCGCCGAGACCGGGCGCGTCATGCTTCATCGCGACGAACTGGCGCCGCAGGTCGATCTGACCGTAACCTTCCATGCCGCGAAGACGGGGCATTATCTTGCCGACGGGCCGGATTTTTGCGGTGATCTGGTGGTCGCGCCGATCGGGCTTGCCGCCGATGGCCCTGAATTTTCCGATCCGGTCGAGCTTGTGCAGCTGTCCCGCGCGCGGCTGCATAAAGATCAAGGCCACAAATACAGCCACGGCCATGCGCTGATCCTGACAGGTCACGCGGGCCATGGTGGTGCTGCGCGGCTGGCGGCCCGGGCCGCGCTGCGGGTCGGGGCGGGCGCGGTGACGATGGGCTGCCCGCACGTAGCACTGCGAGAGCTGGCCGCGCCCCCTGACGCGCTGATGCGGCGGGTGATCGAAAGCGCCGCTGATCTGGCCGACGCTCTCAACGATCAGCGCATCAACGCGCTCTGCCTTGGCCCCGGCATGGGGGTCGAGCGCGCCGCCGATCTGTTGCCGGTGGCGCTGCAAAGCAGGCGGGCGGTGGTGCTGGATGCTGATGCGCTGAGTGCCCTTGCCGCCGATGGCGCGCTGTTCAGCATGATCCATGATCGCTGCGTGCTGACGCCGCATGAGGGTGAGTTCGGGCGGCTTTTCCCCGACCTCGCCGACCGGCTGAACCCGGCATTCCACCCCGACGGGGCCTCGAAACTAGCGCTTGTGCAGGAAGCGTCAGCCCGCTGCGGCGCCACCGTTTTGCTCAAGGGGCCTGATACGGTCATTGCCGCGCCGGGCCAGCCATCGCGGATCAATTCCGCGCCGGATGTGCCATGGCTCGCCACCGCAGGCGCGGGCGATGTTCTGTCGGGGATCATTACCGGCCTTCTCGCGCGCAGAAACCGGCCCGCTGACGCCGCAGGCTGGGGTGCCGCCCTTCACGCCGCCTCGGCCCGCGCCTTCGGCCCGGGGCTGATCGCGGATGACCTGCCCGAGCTTATTCCGACGGTGCTGCGCGAGATCGGCGCCTGACGCGCTTTTCCTCTCGCACCTGCCGCGCGGCTTTGCTAGAACGGCGCGGATTTAGGGGGCGTGGCCTTGTGCCGCGCCTTGGGCAATGCGGGTGTGGCGAAATTGGCAGACGCACCAGATTTAGGTTCTGGCGCCGCAAGGCGTGGGGGTTCAAGTCCCTCCACCCGCACCAAAACGATGTGAAGGAAGAAAGATGCAGGTCAAAGAGACCCAGAACGAAGGCCTCAAGCGCGGCTATCAGATGACGCTTCCCGCGGCCGATCTTGCCGCCACGGTCGAGGCCAAGCTGAAAGAAGCCCAGCCCGAGGTTGAGATGAAGGGCTTTCGCAAGGGCAAGGTCCCGATGGCGATGCTGAAAAAGCAGTTCGGCCCCCGCGTGATGGGCGACGCCATGCAGGACGCGATTGACGGCGCGCTGCGCGAGCATCTGGAAAAATCGGGCGACCGCCCCGCCGTTCAGCCGCAGATCGAGATGGTCGATGGCGAGAACTGGAAAGAAGGCGATGACGTCGTGGTCAACGTCTCTTACGAAACCCTGCCCGAGATCCCCGAGGCTGACCTCTCCGGCGTCAAGCTGGAACGTCTGGTCGTCAAGGCCGAGGACGCCGCGGTGCAAGAGGCTCTGGAAAGCCTTGCGAAGAACGCCGTCTCCTATGAGGACAAGAAAAAGAACGCCAAGGCGGCCAAGGACGACCAGATCGTGATCGACTTCAAGGGCTCGGTCGATGGTGAGCTGTTCGAGGGTGGCTCGGCTGAGGATTACCCGCTTGTGCTGGGCTCGGGCTCGTTCATTCCGGGCTTTGAGGATCAGCTGATCGGCGCCAAGGCCGGTGATGAGGTCGAGGTGAAGGTGACCTTCCCCGAGGATTACGGCCACCCCACGCTCAAGGGCAAGGATGCGGTTTTCGCGACCACCGTCAAGGCGGTCAAGGCGGCGAAACCGGCTGAGCTTGACGATGAGCTGGCCAAGCGTTTCGGCGCGGAAAGCCTTGAAAAGCTGAAAGAACAGATCACCGAACGGCTTGAGGCGGAATATCAAGGCGCCTCGCGCGCGGTGCTGAAGCGCTCGCTTCTGGATCAGCTGGACGATGCGGTCAAGTTCGACCTGCCCGAAGTTCTGGTCAATGCCGAGGCCGACCAGATCGCGCATCAGCTTTGGCACGAAGAGCATCCCGAGGAACACGGCCACAATCACGACAAGATCGAGCCCACCGACGAACACCGCAAGCTGGCCGAGCGCCGCGTGCGTCTGGGCCTGCTTCTGGCCGAAATCGGTCGCAAGGCCGAGATTCAGGTGACCGATCAGGAAATGACCCAGGCCGTCATGGCGCAGGCCCGCAACTATCCGGGTCAGGAGCGTGAGTTCTTCCAGTTCATCCAGCAAAACCCGCAGGCGCAGCAGCAGCTTCGCGCCCCGATCTTTGAAGACAAGGTGGTCGATCTGATCGCCGAGCAGGCCAAGGTCGAGGAAAAGACCGTGACCAAGGAAGATCTGGAAAAGGCGGTCGAGGCTCTGGACGAGCTGTAATCTCTCCGGTTTTGACGCGCACAGGCCGCGACCTTCGGGTCGCGGCTTTTTTATTGGCCCGCGCGGATCTCGCCGCTGCCTTATTTTTAGGCAACTCGCCCTCTTATTGGGCATATAGCGGCAATTTTGATCAGCCGGGCCGCGCGGGCTGCGGCGCGGCATGGACCCCCGCCGCGAATCCCGCCAAGCATGGCTCATCAGGTGACATCACGCGATTGAGGCCAGAGGATGAAGAAAATCGAAGCGATCATCAAACCGTTCAAACTGGATGATGTAAAAGAGGCGCTACAAGAGGTCGGCGTCCAGGGCCTGTCCGTGACCGAGGTCAAGGGCTTTGGCCGCCAGAAGGGCCATACCGAACTTTATCGCGGCGCCGAATATGTCGTTGATTTTCTACCGAAAATCAAGATCGAGATGGTATTGCCCGACGATCAGGTCGAAGCCGCGATCGAGGCGATCATCTCGGCTGCGCGGACCGAAAAGATCGGTGACGGCAAGATCTTTGTGATGCCGGTCGAACAGGCGATCCGCATCCGCACCGGCGAAACCGGCGATGATGCCGTGTAATCTTAACCCAATTTTCAAGACTTTGCGATAAGACCGGCCCAAGGGCCAGAGAGGATGACATGAAAGTCAAAGACGTTCTGACGCTGATTTCGGACGAAGACATCGCCTATGTCGATGTCCGCTTCACCGATCCCAAAGGCAAGCTGCACCATGTGACGCTTGACGTTGATCTGGTGGATGAGGACTTTTTCGAGGAAGGGTTCATGTTCGACGGCAGCTCGATTGCCGGCTGGAAATCCATCGACCAGTCCGACATGAAGCTGATGCTGGACCCGGCAAGCGCCTATATCGACCCGTTCTATGCCGAAAAAACCCTTTGTATTCATTGCAATGTGGTAGAACCGGACACGGGTGAGCCCTATCCCCGCGACCCGCGCGGCACCGCCGCCAAGGCCGAAGCCTATCTGAAATCGACCGGCATCGGCGACACGGCCTATTTCGGCCCTGAGGCTGAGTTTTTCCTGTTCGACGATGTGCGCTATTCGGTCGCGCCGAACAAGGTCTCGTATCAGTTGGACGCGGTGGACGCGGCCTGGAACACCGATACCGAATATGAAATGGGCAACCAGGCCCATCGCGCCCCGCTCAAGGGCGGGTATTTCCCGGTCAATCCGGTGGACGCGGCGCAGGATATTCGCGGCGAAATGCTCACCACCATGAAGCAGATGGGCATGAAGGTGGACAAGCACCACCATGAGGTCGCGACCTGCCAGCACGAACTGGGCCTGATCTTTGGCGGTCTGGTCGAACAGGCCGACAATATCCAGAAATACAAATATGTCATCCACAACGTCGCCCATGCCTATGGCAAGACCGCGACCTTCATGCCCAAGCCGATCAAGGGCGATAACGGCTCCGGCATGCATGTGAACATGTCGATCTGGAAAGACGGCAAGCCTTTGTTTGCGGGCGATAAATATGCCGATCTGAGCCAGGAGGCGCTGTGGTTCATTGGCGGTATGCTCAAACATGCCAAGGCGCTGAACGCGTTTACCAACCCTTCGACCAACAGCTACAAGCGGCTGATCCCCGGCTTTGAGGCGCCGGTGCTGCGGGCCTATTCGGCGCGCAACCGCTCGGGCTGTGTGCGTATTCCGTGGACTGAAAGCCCCAAGGCGAAACGGGTCGAGGCGCGCTTCCCCGATCCGGCGGCGAACCCCTATCTGGCCTTTGCCGCGCTGCTGATGGCCGGTCTTGACGGCATCCGCAACAAGATCGACCCCGGCCCGGCCTCGGACAAGGATCTTTACGATCTGCCGCCTGAGGAACTGGCCGAGATCCCGACCGTCTGCGGCAGCCTGCGCGAGGCTTTGGATGAGTTGGAGAAAGACCACGACTTCCTTCTGGCAGGCGACGTCTTCACCCGCGACCAGATCGAGGGTTATGTCGCGCTGAAATGGGAAGAGGTCTATGCCTATGAGCACACCCCTCACCCGGTCGAATATGCGATGTATTACAGCGTGTAACGCGCGAAACCTCGAAAGGCGCCCAGAGATGGGCGCCTTTTGTCGCCTTTGCGGGTTGCGGGCCACCTCGCGGGCTTTGACTGGCTGAACGGCTCTCGGTCCCGTGTCGGGCAGATCGAGGCAGGCAGGTTTTTCAGCCTTGAAGCGGGGCAACGCGCGTCAGGTCGCTGGCTGGCCTGATCGCGCGCGGGCTTTGAGAAGATCAGGGCGGGCAGATAGCTGCCTTGGGGCGAGGCAGGGGCGCAGGTCAGTGGCGGCTGAAGCGCCCGGCGGGTCGATGACCAGAAAGCCTCCGCCCGCCGCAGCGTCAACGTGGCGATTGGTCACCGAAGACTAACGTTTGGGGGCCAGATATGGCTTTGCAGAGCTGATGGCAGTTGCGTCCCGCGACAGCTATTTTTTGCCTCTTGCGCCCCGGAACAGCCTTCTGTCAAACAGTCGTGGCGTCTCTCATATGGCGGTTCGCAACTCGTTCAATCCTTAGGACAACACCGCACAACCCGCCGCATCCAACACGCGAAACCGCGCCCCCGGCCTTGCACATCTCACCCCTCCCGATCCGCCGAAAGCGCCCCCGCCACCGCCGCCTGGGCCTTGGCGGAGAGGGTTTTGCGGGTCTCTCCGGCAACCGGGATGGGGTCGTGCAAGATCACGCGCACCCTGCCCTGACGCCGCGCCGACAGCACCGCGAGCAGATGGGGCCCGAGCGCCATATCGCCCCACCAGCCGTAAAAGCGCGCATCCTCACCCTTGGGGGCCTGATAGATCACGCTGACCGGCTGGATGGCGAGGTCTGCGGGCAGATCCACCGCCAGAAAGCCCTGAAACAGCGTCGGCTTGAAGGGCTGGACGCGCAGACCGTCGGTCGAGGTGCCCTCGGGGAAGAACAGCAGGCGGTGACCGGCGGCGATGCGGGCGGCGAACTCGGCCGCTTGGGACGCGGCGAGCCTTGGGTCGCGGCGCACGAAATGCGTGTCGGTCACGCGGGTCAGGATGTTGATGCCGGGCCAGGCGGAGACCTCGGACTTGGCGACAAAGAACACCGGCTGCGCGGCGTTCAGCACGAAGATGTCAAGCCAGCTTGCGTGATTGGCCACGACCGCGCCGGGGCCGCGCAGGGGCCTGCCCTCACGCTGCCAGCCAAGCCCCAGAATCGCCAGAACCAGCCGGCAGATGCCCTGAACAAAGGGCCCCGTCACCGGGCGGCGGGGGCCCGTAAAGAGCCGCTCAACCACTCGCAAAAGCGACAGCACCACCACCCCCGCGCCCAAAACCGCGATGATCGGCACCGCGCGCGCCACGACCAGAACCCAGCCCAACGGGCCGGGGCGCGGCGGCTCGATCTGGTCGCCGCGCCAGGTGCCGGGGTTGGTCGCGTGGGCGGGCTCAGCCATGAGTGGCCTGATGGCCCCGGGTGTAAAAGCCGCGATGCTTTTCGGACATCGCCTTGGTGTCCATCATCAAAAACACGTCGGTCGTGTTGAAATCGCGGTCGAGATAGGCCCCCTCTCCGACCGTGCCGCCCAGCCGCAGATAGCCCTTGATCAGCGCGGGCATCCCCAGCATGGCCGCCTTGCGGTCGATCTGGTCGGGCGCGATCAGGTCCATGCGCTGATAGCCCGGGGCCCGGGCCACCGCGCGCAGCGCCTCGGGCGCCAGATGGTGATGATGCAGCCATGAGAGCGAGGGCGCAAGCGCCGCCACATCAAGCCCGTGAAACGAGGCCACGCCGAACAGGATCTCTATCTCACGGTCCAGCACATATTCGGCCAAGGCGTTCCACATCAGGAACATGCCCGCGCCGCCGCGATAATCGGCATCCACGCAGGACCGGCCCAGTTCCAGCAGCGAGCGGCCCGACCGTTTCAGCCGGTCGAGATCATATTCGCTGTCGCAATAAAACCGCCCGAACTGCGCCGCCGCCTGCCCGGTCAAGAGCCGATAGACGCCCACGACATGATCAAGCGCGGCCTCATCGCGGCGGGTATCGACCAGAACGAGGTGATCGACGACCGGGTCGAACTCATCGCGTTCGAGCCCCGCCGCATGATCGACAAGCGCGCCGTCACCGCCCAGTTCCGTGACAAAGACGCGATAGCGCAGGCGTTGCGCGGCCAGCAGATCGGCCTGATCACGGGCAAGGCGGACGGTCAGGGGGCTTTGATCTGGGGTCATGCGATCCGCTACAGGCTGGGATTGCGCTTTAACTAAGCGGGCCGGTGCAGCAATGCAACAGTCTCGCAGGGCAATCTTGAGCGGGACGTCTGATGTTTGACTCTCGCCATGGTTGCATTTCACAAATGGGTTATGAGCGCGTTACCGATCCTCAACCACCAATTCCAGAACCACGCGGCTGCCGTCCAACACGCGCTTGCCCGCCTGAGTGAAGTTGACGGTGATGCGGTGGCCGATGCGCGACTGGACCTGTCCGACGCCCCATTCGGGCGCGCCGGGGTGACGCACGATCATGCCGGGTTCCAGAAAGCCGTTCATTTCCATTCCCTTAGCCAAGACAGATGATTGCCATGAAAGATACCTTGCCGACCCCTGCCGACCCTGCACAGATGACCGCCCTGCTGGCCTCACGGCTGTGCCATGACATTATCTCGCCTTTGGGGGCCATCGGCAACGGGGTTGAGCTGCTCCAGATGACGCCCGATTATCCGGGCATTGCGCAAAGCCCTGAGATGATGCTGATCGCTGAAAGCGTCGAGGCGGCGCGGGCGCGGATCCGGGCGTTTCGCATGGCTTTTGGCACCGCCAGCGATGGTCAGCGGGTGTCGCAGGGGCAGCTGGCTGAGGTCATCGACGATCTGAACCACTCGGCGCGGCTGCGCGTCTCGCTTGAGACCGGCGACGATCTGCCGCGCGCGGATGTCAAGCTGGTGATGCTGGCGCTGATGTGCATGGCCACGGCGATGCCATGGGGCGGGCGGGTCACGGTCACGCAGAACCTGCGCCACTGGACGATCACCGGCGAGGCCGACCGCACGCAGGGCAATGACCGCGCGGTCTGGGCCTGGCTTGACGCCGATCAGCCCGACATGCCCGACGCGGCGCATATGCATTTCGCGGTTCTGGGCGTCACCGCCCGCGCCATGGGCCATCATCCGCGATGGTCGCGTGATGAGACGCGGGCGGTGGTCGCCTGGTAGATCTCAGGGCCGGATCGTGCCGTCGCCGGTGACCAGATATTTGAAACTGGTCAGCTGATCGGCGCCGACCGGCCCGCGCGCATGCATCTTGCCCGTGGCGATGCCGATCTCCGCCCCCATGCCAAATTCGCCCCCATCGGCGAACTGGGTCGAGGCGTTATGCATCACGATCGCCGAATCGAGGCTTTGCATGAAGCGCGCCGCCGTGGTCGCGTTCTCGGTCAGGATCGATTCGGTATGCTGTGAGCCGTGGCGGCGGATATGCGCGATGGCGCCCTCCACCCCATCGACCAGACGCGCGGCGATGATCATGTCCAGAAACTCACGCCCGAAATCGTCGGGCTGGGCTTGGGTGGTGCCGCGGGTCTGGGTCAACTCGCCCTCGGCCCGGACCTCGACGCCTGCCTCCAGCAACGCGCGGATCAGCGCCTCGCGGTCGACCTCAGGATAGGCGCGGTCGATCAGCACCGTTTCGGCGGAACCGCATACGCCCGTCCGGCGGGTCTTGGCGTTCAGCACCACGCGCAGCACCTTTTCGGGGTCCGCCTCGGCATCGACATAGATGTGGCAGATGCCCTCAAGATGCGAAAACACCGGCACCCGCGCCTCACGCTGGACCAGACCGACCAGACCCTTGCCGCCGCGCGGGATGATCACGTCGATCAGCCCCTGCGCGCGCAGCATCGCGGCCACGGCCTCACGGTCGGGGGTCTCAACCAGCTGGATCGCGGCCTCCGGCAGGCCCGCGGCGCGCAGCCCTTCAACCATAGCGGCATGGATCGCGCGCGAGGAATGGTAACTGTCCGAGCCACCCCGCAGAATCACCGCATTGCCCGATTTCAGCGCAAGTGCGCCGGCATCGGCGGTCACATTGGGGCGGCTTTCATAGATCACCCCGATCACGCCCAAGGGCGTGGCCACGCGGCGGATATGCAGCCCGTTGGGGCGGTCCCATTCGGCCAGAATGCGGCCCACCGGATCGGGCTGTTCGGCCACGGTGCGCAAGCCGTCCTCAATCCCGCGCAGCCGGTCGCGGTCCAGCTTCAGCCGGTCCATCATCGCGGGCGAGAGCCCCTTTTCCGCGCCCGCCTTCAGATCAAGCGCATTGGCAGCGATGATCTCATCGGCGCGGGCGGCCACCGCATAAGCGGCCCCGATCAGCGCGGCATGTTTGCGTTCCGCCGTGGCCATGGCCAGTTCGGCTGCGGCCTCGCGCGCGGCGCGGGCCATGGTGTCGATCACGCCTGCGGCGTCAGTCTTGGCGCGGTCCATCTGCGCCTCCTTTGGATGAATGTCGTGGTCTAGCTAAGATCAGCGCCGGGTCTCGGCAAGGGCCGCGACCCCTGGCAGATCCTTGCCCTCCATCCATTCCAGAAACGCGCCGCCCGCCGTCGAGATGAAGGTGAAGGCATCGGCGACGCCCGCCTTGTTCAGCGCGGCCACCGTATCACCCCCGCCCGCAACCGAGACAAGCGCGCCCGCCCGGGTCAGCTCAGCCGCGCGGGCGGCGGCGGCGTTGGTTGCCGCGTCGAAAGGTTCAATCTCAAAGGCGCCAAGCGGGCCGTTCCAGATCAGCGTCCTGCTCGCGCCGAACACATCGCCAATCGCGGCAACGGTTTCGGGGCCCGCGTCAAGGATCATCGCATCGGCGGGGCAGGCATTGGCCGGGACCGTCTCATGGGCGGCACCCGCCTTGAACTCACGCGCGACGACCACATCGACCGGCAGATGGATCTGACAGCCCGCGCCCTCGGCCTTGGCGAGGATCTCACGCGCGGTCTCGGCCATGTCGCGTTCGGCAAGCGATTTGCCGACCTCGACCCCTTGGGCGACCAGAAAGGTGTTCGCCATGCCGCCGCCGATGACCAGATGATCGACCTTTTCGATCAGGTTCGACAGCAGCTCAAGCTTGGTCGAGACCTTTGCCCCGCCCAGCACCGCCACGACCGGGCGCTGCGGCTGGCCCAAAGCGGCGTCAAGCGCGTCCAGTTCCGCCTCCATCAGCTTGCCTGCCGCCGCAGGCAGAAGCCGCGCGATGCCCTCAGTCGAGGCATGGGCGCGATGGGAGGCCGAAAAAGCGTCATTCACATAGACATTCCCAAGCGCGGCAAGCGAGGCCGCGAAGGTCGCGTCGTTCGCCTCCTCACCCTCATAAAAGCGGGTGTTTTCCAGCAGAAGAACATCGCCCGGCCCCATCGCGGCCACGGCCCGTTTCGCAGGCCCGCCAATGGCCTCTTCGGCAAAGCCGACCGTCTGGCCCAAAGCCTGTTCAAGCGCGGGGACGATCTGGCGCAGGCTCATAGAATCCACGCGCTGCCCCTTGGGACGGCCGAAATGCGCCATCAGCACGACCCGGCCTCCGGCCTCCTGAATGGCGCGGACGGTCGGCACGATCTTGTCGATGCGGGTGGTGTCGGTGACCCGCCCATCCTCGACTGGGACGTTCACATCCACGCGCACAAGAACGGTTTTTCCGTCCAGATCCATGTCTTCGATGCGGTTGAACTCGGCCATGCTACGCCCCTGTTTTCTGGTGTTATCCGCTTTTGGGGCAAGATCACAGGATCGTCAATGCGCGCGAGAGGGCAAACCTTTTGGCCCAGTCATGCGTTGCGTCCGTGTCACCCGCAAGGTAGCAATCCGTCACAAACAGATAACAGGAGCCGTTCATGGCCGAAATTACAGACCCGGAAAACACCGTTATCATCGAACTGAAAGACGGCAAGGTGGTTATCGAACTGCTGGCCGATGTCGCGCCCAAACATGCCGAGCGCATGAAAGAGCTGGCCCGTCGCGGCGATTATGACAATGTGGCCTTTCACCGCGTGATCGACGGGTTCATGGCGCAGACCGGCGATGTCGCCCATGCGAATATGGAACGCGACTATCAGCCCGGGCGCGCGGGCACCGGCGGCTCGGACCTGCCCGATCTGCCTGCCGAGTTCTCGAAACTGCCGCATGATCGCGGCACGCTTGGGGCGGCGCGTTCGTCGAATCCGAACTCGGCCAACAGCCAGTTCTTTATCAATTTCAACGACAACCATTTCCTGAACGGCCAATACACCGTTTACGGTCGCGTGATCGAGGGGATGGAATTCGTTGACAAGATCGCCCGCGGTGAGCCGCCGGCGAGCCCTGACCGCATGATCTCTGTGAAGGTGGCTGCCGATGTTCAATAAAGCCCTGATCCCCGCCCTTCTTCTGGCCGCGACTCCGGTCGTTGCTCAGGCACCTGCCGCGACCGATGGTCCCGGCCCCAATCTGGTGATCGAGGTTGCCGCCCATGACGGCACGCCCAAGGGCACCATCGTTCTGGACCTGTTCGCGGACAAGGCCCCGAACCATGTGGAACGCCTGACAACGCTCGCCCGTGACGGCGCCTATGATGGGGTCGTGTTCCACCGCGTGATCGCGGGCTTTATGGCGCAGACCGGCGATGTGCAGCATGGCCGCCGCGATGGCGACACGCAATTCGCGGGCATGGGCGGCTCGGACCTGCCGAACCTGCCGGCTGAATTCAACGATGTCTCGTTTCAGGCAGGCACCGTCGGCATGGCGCGTTCGCAGCATCCCGATAGCGCCAACAGCCAGTTTTTCATCGACCTGGCCCCGGCAACCTTCCTTGACGGCCAATACACGGCGGTCGGCCAGCTGATCGAAGGCTGGGAGGTTCTGGAAAGCATCAAGACCGGCGATGAGGCCGCCAATGGCGCCGTCGCGGAGCCCGACTATATGGCCCGCGTCACGGTGGTTGAATAATCACCCTGCCGACAGCGCCGGGGGCTGTCTGCCCCCGGACCCCCGAGGATATTTCCCGACAAAAGACAGCAAAGGCGCGCGGATCACCACCGCGCGCCTTTCTTCTGTCTGCAAATATCCCGGGGGGAGAAACGCCGCTGGCGTTTTGGGGGGCAGCGCCCCCCGGCCCGGTCAGCCGATCCGCAGCATCAGGTGCTTTTTCTTGCCGACCGAGACCTTCAGCCCCTCACCGATCAGGCCCGCATCGACCGTCATCTGCGGGTCGGTCACCGGCTCATTGTTCAGCCGCAGCCCGCCCTCGGCAATCAGGCGCTTGGCCTCTTTGCCAGAGGCTGTGATGCCACTCTGGGCCAGCATCTGGACGACCGAAAGCGGCAGTGCCGTGGCGGCGATTGTCACGACCTGAAGATCGCCACCCGCGCCGCCCTGTTCGAACACCTGACGCGCGGTGGCCTCGGCGCTTGCCGCGGCTTCGGCACCGTGCAGAAGCGTCGTCACCTCATTGGCCAGAATCACCTTGGCCGCGTTGATCTCGGACCCCGACAGGGCGCCCAGACGCTCACATTCCGCGACCGGCAGCTCGGTATAGAGCTTCAGGAACCGGCCCACATCCGCATCGGTGGTATTGCGCCAGAACTGCCAGAACTCGTAAGGCGACAGCATTTCCGCGTTCAGCCATGTCGCGCCGCCCGCCGATTTGCCCATCTTGCGCCCGTCGCTGGTAGTCAAAAGCGGCGTGGTCAGCCCCCAGACCTCACGGTCAAGGACGCGGCGGGTCAGATCGACGCCATTGACGATATTGCCCCATTGATCCGAGCCGCCCATCTGCAAGGTAACGCCGTGGCGGCGGTAAAGCTCCAGAAAGTCATAGGCTTGCAGGATCATGTAGTTGAATTCAAGGAAGGACAGCGATTGCTCCCGGTCCAGCCGCGATTTGACCGATTCGAAGGACAGCATCCGGTTGACGCTGAAATGCCGCCCGATGTCGCGCAGGAACTCAAGGTAATTCAGCCCGACCAGCCAGTCGGCATTGTTCACCATCATCGCGCCATCCGCGCCGTAATCGAGATAGCGGGCAAAGACCTTTTGCATCCCGTCGATATTCGACTGGATCGCCGCATCGTCCAGCAGGGGGCGTTCATCGCTGCGGAAGGAGGGGTCCCCGATCTTCGTGGTGCCGCCGCCCATCAGCGTAACGGGTCGGTTGCCGGTTTTCTGGAACCACCGCAGCAGCATGATATTCAGCAGATGCCCCACATGCAGCGACGCGGCGGTGGCGTCATAGCCGATATAAGCCGTCACCGGCCCGCTCAGCAGGGCTTCGTCAAGCGCCTGATAATCGGTGCAATCGGCCAGAAAGCCGCGCTCGATCAGGATGCGCATGAAATCGGATTTGGCGTTGTAGGTCATCTCTGTTTCCTTTCCAATGCGGCGGATATACCCAAGGGCAGGGAAAAGGAAAAGCACCATGATCCTTGCGCTTGGCATGATGTCGGGAACCTCTCTGGACGGGGTGGACGCGGCCCTGATCGAGACCGACGGCGAAGCCATCGCAGGCTTTGGCCGGTCGGATTACCGCGCCTATTGTGAGGCTGAGGGGGCCGCGCTGCACGCGGCCCTTGGCGCATGGCCCGGAGACGGGCGCGTGGCCGGCGCTGCGGCAATCAGCGAGGCCGCGCATTCCGATCTTGCGGCGGCGTTCCCCGAGGCGCAGGTGATCGGCTATCACGGCCAGACCCTTGCCCATGATCCGCAGGGGCGCGGCACCCATCAGGCGGGATCGGGGGCGCGTCTGGCGCGGCTGACCGGGCGGAAGGTCGTCTGGGATTTTCGCACCGAGGATGTCCGGCAGGGCGGCGAAGGCGCGCCTTTGGTGCCGTTCTTTCACTGGGCTTGCGCGGATTGGGCGCGGCGCGCGGGGCGGCTTGATGGGCGCCCTGTTGCGTTTGTGAACCTCGGCGGGGTCGGCAATCTGACATGGGTGGACCCTGCCGCGCCCGATGCGGCCGCCCGCGGCGCCTGTCTGGCCTTTGACACCGGCCCCGCCAATGCGCCGATCAACGATCTGATGCGCGCGCGCGGCGCAGGCGCGCGGGATGAGGGCGGCGCATTGGCCGCGCAGGGCCGCGCGGATGAGGGGATCGTCGCGCGCTTTCTGGCGCATGACTATTTCGCCCGCATCCCGCCCAAATCGCTGGACCGCGACACCTTCGCGGACCTCTCGCGCGCGGTGGAGGCGCTGTCCCTTCCTGATGCGGCGGCAACGCTTGTGGCCGCGCTTGCGGCTGCGGTGGCGTCAAGCTGGCGCTTTCTTCCCGCGCCGCCCGCCCGCGTTCTGGTCTGCGGCGGCGGGCGTCACAACGCGGCGATCATGGGCGCGCTGCGGGCCGCCTTGCCCTGCCCCGTGGCCCCGGTCGAGGAGATCGGGCTGGACGGCGATATGCTTGAGGCGCAGGCCTTCGGCTGGCTGGCGGTGCGCGTGCTGCGCGGCCTGCCGACATCCGGGCCGATGACCACCGGCGCGCCCGGCCCGGTCTGCGGCGGGCGGATCAGCTATCCGCGATAGTCCCCGCTACCGCCCCGGCGGCATCAGAAAATGCGCGGTGGCTTGCGCGAAGAGGCGGGCGCGGTTGTCCTGCCAAGCCTCGACATGGACCGAGGCATAGCGCCGCCCTGAACGCACCACCCGCGCCCGCGCATAGGCATCGCGCGGCAGGCCCGAGCGCAGGTAATCCACCGTGAAATCAATCGTCTTGGGCAGGCGCGGCAGCGAATCGGGCACGGCGGCATCGGGGGCGATGCGGCCCGATTCCAGATCCTCCCACATTGCGGACCATGACAGCTCCACCATCGCGGCGGTTTCCAGAAAGGCCGCCGTCGCGCCGCCATGGATCGCGGGCAGAAACGGGTTCCCGATCAGCTTTTCGTCAAAGGGCATGGTCGCGGTCAGCTCATCCCCGCGCCGCTCGAACCGCAGGCCAAGCCAACGGATATAGGGGACGCTGTCGACAAGGGCGCGCAGGGCGGCGTCACGGCGCGACTTGATCTGGTGCAGCGGCTCGTTGCGGTCGGCCATGGCTTACCTCTCGACCGTGAAGGCGCCGGTCGCGGTGGCCACCGGATTGCCGCTGTCATCATCCATCGCCACCGCCCGCACAAAGGCGACCGAGCGGGTGATATGATAGCAGGTCGCCTGCGCCCGGATCCGCTGGCCGCTTGTCGCCGCGCGCATATAGTCGATGCGCAGGTCGATCGTCGCGGTGACGCGCGGCGCGGACGGATGCGACAGCACCGCCGCCCCGCTGCATGTGTCCATCAGCGCCGAGACAACGCCGCCATGGATCACCCCGCTGCGCGGATCGCCGACGAAATCGGGGCTCCAGCCCATCGACAGCTCAGCCTCACCTGCGCCCACGCGGTCAAGCTGCATGCCAAGCGCGGTCGCATGGGGAATCGCCTCGATGAATTGGCGGGCGATGCGGGTGCGGGTGTCGTCACCGGCGGGCGCGTCTTCTGGGCTGTCCTGCATAGGGCCTCTCTGCTGCTTTGTCTCTGGCGTAACCCGCTTGCGACAATCCGGCAAGAGCGGTGCAATTAACCTATACGTCACCTTGACGGTTGATGCGACGGCGCGGGCGCACTAGTCTTGGGGCGCCTGTATTCAAAGGGTGGCCTTCATGCCGAATTCTGAAAAGCTGAATTTCAAGGAAATGTGCGCGCGTTTCGACGTCACGCCGCGCACCTTGCGTTATTACGAATATATTGAATTGCTGAGACCTGAAAAACAGGGCCGCGCGCGGTTTTATGGCCCGCGTGAGATCGCCCGCATGATGCTGATCCTGCGCGGCAGACGCTGGGGTTTCAGCCTTGAGACGATCCGCCGATGGCTTGAGATCTACGACCGCAAGGGCACGCGTGAGCAATATGAGGTCTGGGTCGGCTATGCCAACCGCCAGCTGGAGGTGCTGGAACAACAGCGGCAGGAGTTGGACCAGATCATCGCCGAGCTGAAAGAGAACCGCGACGAGACCGCGGATATTCTGCGCAAGATGGTCTGATCACGGCAAGCCGGTGATCTGGCGGGACATTCTGCCGGGCGCGGCGATGGCTTTGCGGGAATTGTCGATTATGACGCAACGTCCCGCTTACGCGAACGTCAACTTTATGCATGATGAACCCAACCGGGACGGGAGGCCCGCGCCCCCGGCCCCGCTCAACAGACGGGTTCACTCATGTCCGACGACGTTCTGACCATCCGCCAGATGTGCGACCGCTATGAGGTCACGCCGCGCACTTTGCGGTTTTACGAATCGCGCGAACTTATCTCGCCCGAGCGGCGCGGCCAGCATCGCTATTATGACAAGACCGACCGCGCGCGGCTGACACTGATCCTGCGTGGCAAGCGCTTCGGCTTCAGCCTTGAGGAAATCCGGCAATTGCTGGAGCTTTATGACCCGCGTGAGGAAAACATCACCCAGATCGGCGCCACGATCGAGACGGCAAGGCTGCGGCTGGCCGACATGATCCGGCAGCGTGAGGAACTGGGCGATGCGATTGAGGAACTGAGTTTGCAGATCGACGAGGCGCAGCAGGTGCTGAACCGGCTGAGCGGCGCCTCGGCCGCTGAATGACCACCGAATAACCACCGATTAACCACAGAATAACAGGGAACGCCCATGCCGATCTATCACGCCCCCGTCGCCGATATGCAGTTCATCCTGCATGACGTTCTGGACATCACAGCCTCGGGCCTTGAGGGCCATGATGAGCTGGACCGTGACTTTACCGAAGCCGTGCTGGACGCGGCGGGCAAGCTAGCCTCTGAGGTGCTGGCGCCCCTGAACGTGGTGGGCGACCAAGAGGGCTGCGTGCTGGAGAACGGCGTCGTGCGCACGCCGAAAGGCTTTGACCGCGCCTTCGAGGCGATGAAGGAAGGCGGCTGGACCGCGCTTGACTGCGACCCCGAATATGGCGGGCAAGGCATGCCCTATATCATGGGGTTGGCCACGGGTGAGATGTTTGTCTCGGCCAATATGGCGTTCAACATGTATCAGGGCCTGACCCATGGCGCCTATTCCGCGATCCACGCCCATGGCACGGATGAGCAAAAGGCGATGTATCTGCCGAAAATGGTGTCCTGCGACTGGACCGGCACGATGAACCTGACTGAGCCCCATTGCGGCACCGATCTGGGCATGTTGCGCACCCGCGCCGAGCCGCAGGAAGACGGCAGCTATGCCATCACCGGCCAAAAGATCTTCATCTCGGCGGGCGATCACGATCTGGCCGAAAACGTCATCCATCTGGTTCTTGCCAAGGCCCCCGGCGGCGGTGAGGGCACCAAAGGCATCAGCCTGTTCATCGTGCCGAAGTTTCTGGTCAATGAGGACGGCTCGCTTGGCGAACGCAACGGCGTCTCGG
This sequence comes from Paracoccus sp. (in: a-proteobacteria), assembly GCA_030538425.1. Taxonomy (GTDB): domain Bacteria; phylum Pseudomonadota; class Alphaproteobacteria; order Rhodobacterales; family Rhodobacteraceae; genus Paracoccus. The sequence goes on from JAUNTZ010000025.1 coordinate 23,284, forward strand.
TCGGCAATATCGAACACAAGATGGGGATTCACGGCAATTCCACCTGCGTGATGAACTATGACGGGGCGAAAGGCTGGCTTCTGGGCGATCTCCACAAGGGGATGCGGGCCATGTTCACGATGATGAACGAGGCGCGGATGGGCGTCGGCCTGCAAGGCTATGCGGTGGCCGTCCCCGCCTATCAGAACGCCGTGGAATATGCCAAGGACCGGTTGCAAGGCCGCGCCGTGACCGGGGCTGAAAACCCGAACGGTCCCGCCGATCCGCTGATCGTGCATCCCGATATTCGCCGTTCGCTGATGGATCAGAAATCGTTTCTGGAAGGCGCGCGGATGCTGGCCTTCTGGGGCGCGCATCTGATCGACCGCTCGCACCGGGCGAATGACGCGGATGCCGAGGGGCTGATCTCGCTGTTGACGCCGGTCATCAAGGGGTTCCTGACCGACAAGGGCTTCGATACGGCGGTTCTGGCGCAGCAGGTTTACGGCGGCCACGGCTATATCGAGGAACATGGCATGAGCCAGTTCGTCCGCGATGCCCGCATCACCATGATCTATGAAGGCGCGAACGGCGTTCAGGCGCTTGACCTCGTGGGCCGCAAGCTGGCGGCGGATGGCGGCAAGCACGTCATGGCCTTCTTCGAGATGGTCAAGGGCTTCTGCAAGGAACATGGCGACGGCCCGCTGGCGCAGGATTTCATCGCTCCGCTGAAAGCCGCCTCCAAGGATCTGCAAGCCGCCGGCATGTTCTTCATGGAGCGCGGGATGAAGAACCCCAATGACGCGCTGTCGGGGTCGTATGATTTCATGCACCTGTTCGGCCATACGGTGCTTGGCCTGATGTGGGCGCGCATGGCGGTGGCCGCACAGGCCGCGCTTGATGCGGGCCAGGGCGACCGCGCGTTCTATGAAACCAAGCTGGCCACCGGCCGCTATTACATGGCACGGCAATTGCCGATGACCGCCACCCATCTGGCCCGCATCCAGTCCGGCGCGGCCCCGGTCATGGCGCTGTCGGCAGAGCAGTTCTGAGCCATGCCGAACCACCCCGCCCCTTTTGCAACCATGCACCCCGACGCCCTGTCGGCAGGGTATTTGGGTGATGAAGAAGGGGCGGGAGTGGGCACGGATGCGCTACATCACCGCAAAGCGGGTCGGACCCCGATCCACGCGCGGCCAGAAGCATCAATGGCGCGAACCGGGGCCTTCTCCATCAGCGGCCATCGGCTCCCCAGCCTGTTCCGCGCCTCTGGTTCTGGCACAAAAACCTTAACAAAATCTGAACCCGGCCTTCTTCATCACAAAAATACCCGGCGTGGTGGCCAAGGTGTGCATGGGCTCAGGGGACGCGACCCCGCGCCGGGCCTTGGCCACCCACCGCGTTACAATTCTGAAAGCAGGATGAATGAGTATTTTTACACAAATCCCCGCGACCCTGCTTCCCCCGAACGCGGCTCACGCCGTCGTCCTGGCTTATCCCGATCTTCCGGGGTCTGAGCATTCCTGCGATCTTTGATGACAGCAGGCTCACCCCCGTCCACTGAACGGCGCGCCACGGCGCGCAGCCGCCCCAACAGGAGGAACTATGTCTGACGCCTATATCTACGACGCCGCCCGCACGCCGCGCGGCAAGGGCCGCCCGGATGGCAGCCTGCACGAAGTCACCTCGCTGGCGCTCTCGGCGCGGCTTTTGAACGCGGTGAAAGAGCGCAACAACCTGACCGGCCATGCGGTCGAGGATGTGATCTGGGGCAATGTGACCCAGGTCAAGGAACAGGGCGGCTGCCTTGCCCGCTCCGCCGTGCTGGCCTCGCAGCTTGACGAAAGCATCCCCGGCCTCTCGATCAACCGTTTCTGCGCCTCCGGGATGGAGGCGGTGAACCTTGCCGCCAATCAGGTGCGTGGCGGTGCCGGTCAGGCTTATATCGCGGGCGGCGTGGAAATGATGGGCCGCGTGGCCATGGGCAGCGACGGGGCCGCGATTGCGGTTGATCCCAGCCTGACCTTCCCGACCTATTTCGTCCCGCAAGGCATCAGCGCCGATATCATCGCCACCGAATACGGTTTCACACGCGAACAGGCGGACACTCTGGCCGTGGAATCGCAGCGCCGCGCGGCAAAGGCGTGGGAGGAGAACCGTTTCGCCAAGTCCATCGTGCCGGTGATCGACCAGAACGGCCTGACCATCCTTGAGCGCGACGAATATATGCGCCCCGGCACCACGGTCGAGGATCTGGCGAAGCTCAAGCCCAGCTTCAAGGAAATGGGCGAGGTCATGCCCGGTTTCGACAAGGTGGCGATGCTGAAATATCCGCATCTGGCCGCGATTAATCACATCCACCACGCAGGCAATTCCTCGGGCATCGTGGATGGCGCCGCCGCCGTGCTGATCGGGAACGAGGCCTTCGGCAAGGCCCACGGTCTACGCCCCCGCGCGCGCATCCGCGCCACCGCCAAGATCGGCACCGATCCGACGATCATGCTGACCGGCCCGGTGCCCGTCACCGAGAAAATCCTGCGCGACAGCGGCATATCGATCAGCGACATTGACCTGTTCGAGGTCAACGAAGCCTTTGCCTCGGTCGTGCTGCGCTTCATGCAGGCGTTTGACGTGTCGCCTGACAAGGTCAACGTCAATGGCGGCGCCATGGCCATGGGCCATCCGCTTGGCGCAACCGGCGCCATCATCATTGGCACCCTGCTGGACGAGCTTGAACGGCGCGACCTGTCCACCGGGCTGGCGACACTTTGCATCGCGTCCGGTATGGGCGCGGCCACCATCATCGAGCGCGTCTGAGGGAGGGAAACATGACCGATTTCACCATGAAGAAAGACGCCGACGGCGTCGCCATCATCACCTGGGACGTTCCGGGCAAGTCGATGAACGTCTTGTCGATGGAGGCATGGCCTCTGCTGGAAAGCCTGATCGACGACGCGCTGGCCGATGAGGCCGTCAAGGGCATCGTCATAACCTCGGGCAAGAAAGACTTTGCCGGCGGGATGGACCTCAACGTCATCGCCAAGATGAAAGAGGGCGCGGGCGACAACCCGGCCAAGGGGCTGTTCGACGGGCTGATGTCCAGCCACGCGATCCTGCGCAAGATCGAACTGGCGGGCATGGACCCGAAAACCAAACAGGGCGGCAAGCCCATCGCTGCGGCCCTGCCCGGCACTGCGCTTGGCATCGGGCTGGAAATCCCGCTGGCCACGCATCGCATCTTTGCCGCCCCGAACCCCAAGGCCAAGATCGGCCTGCCGGAAATCAAGGTCGGCATCTTCCCCGGCATGGGCGGCACCACCCGCGTCTCGCGCCTGCTGGGCGCGATGGCGGCGGCACCGATCCTGCTGCAAGGTCAGATGATGTCGCCCGAAAAGGCCAAGGGGGCCGGGCTGATTCATGAGGTGGTAGACGATCCGGTCGCCGCCGCCCGCGAATGGGTGCTGAATGCCAAGCCCGCCGATCTGGTCAAGCCATGGGACGCCAAGGGCTACAAGATGCCCGGCGGTGAGCCGTTCCATCCTGCCGGTTTCATGACCTTTGTGGGCGCCTCGGCAATGGTGCATGGCCAGACCAATGGCGTCTATCCCGCCGCCCGCGCCATGCTCAGCGCGATCTATGAAGGCGCGATGGTGCCCTTCGATCAGGCGCTGAAGATCGAGGCGCGCTGGTTCACCAATGTGCTGATGAACCCGTCCTCGACCGCGATGATCCGCAGCCTGTTCATCAACAAGGAGGCGCTGGAAAAAGGCGCGAACCGGCCCGAGGCACCCGACCAGACGGTGAAAAAGGTGGGCATCCTTGGCGCGGGCATGATGGGCGCGGGCATTGCCTATGTCTCGGCCATGGCGGGGATCGAGGTGGTGCTGATCGACGCCAGCCAAGAGGCGGCGGAGAAGGGCCGCGCCTATTCCGAGGGTTTGCAGGACAAGGCGATCAGCCGCCGCAAATCAACCGACGAGAAGAAGGCCGAGATCCTTGGCCGCATCACCGCCACCACCGATTATGCGGCCCTGTCGGGTTGCGATCTGATCGTTGAGGCGGTGTTCGAGGACCCCGCCGTCAAGGCCGAGGTCACGAAAAAGGCCGAGGCCGTGATCCCGGCGGATGCGATTTTCGCGACCAATACCTCGACCCTGCCGATCTCGGATCTGGCGAAAGCCTCGTCGCGGCCCGAACAGTTCATCGGCATCCACTTCTTCTCGCCGGTGGACAAGATGCTGCTGGTCGAGATCATCAAGGGCCGTGAGACCGGCCCGGTCGCCGTGGCCAAGGCGCTCGATTTCGTGCGCCAGATCCGCAAGACGCCGATCGTGGTCAATGACGCGCGGTTCTTCTACGCCAACCGCTGCATCATCCCCTATATCAACGAAGGCATCCGTATGGTCGGCGAGGGTGTGAACCCCACGCTGATCGAAAACGCCGCCAAGATGATGGGGATGCCGCTTGGTCCCCTGCAACTGGTCGATGAGACCTCGATTGATCTGGGCGTGAAGATCGCCAAGGCCACCCGCGCGGCGATGGGCGATGCCTATCCCGATGGCGCGGTGGATGATGTGATCTTCTGGATGGCCGATCAGGGGCGCATGGGCAAAAAGGCCAATGCCGGTTTCTATGCCTATGATGATGCGGGCAAGCGGCAGGGGCTTTGGGACGGTCTGGCCGCGCAATATCCCGTCGCGGACGAACAGCCCGAGCTGACCGATGTGCAGCACCGGCTGATGTTCGCGCAATCGCTTGAGGCCGTCCGCGCGCTTGAGGAAGGCGTGCTGGAGGATATCCGCGAGGGCGATGTCGGCGCGATCCTGGGCTGGGGCTTTGCGCCCTGGTCGGGCGGCCCGTTCAGTTGGCTGGACATGATGGGTGCCGCGCAGGCGGTTGAGATCTGCGACCAGTTGACCGCCGATCACGGAGACCGCTTCAAGGCCCCCGCCCTGCTGCGCGAGATGGCGGAAAAGGGTCAGTCCTTCTACGACCGTTTCGGCGCGAAACAGGCCGCCTGAGCCCGCCCCCTGAACACGCTGACCGGCGCAAGGCAACCCCTTGCGCCGGTTCTTTTTTGTGCGCCCGCGCGCTGTCGCGGAACTTTCACTTGCAGCCGGTTGTTGATCTGCTTTGTAAAGCCCCTATGCTGCGGCACAAATCGCAATAAAGGATCACGCCATGACCACCGAGACTCAGCGCAAGGCCGAAGCCCGACTGGACGAATTGCAAGAGGTGACGGCGCTTGTGCTGCCCGAACCGCAAAATGAGATCGTCCAGCTGGAACAGGCCCCCGCGCCCGTGGCCGATGAGATCCGCCGCCGCATGGATGAGATCAACCTGCGCGATACCGGATCGGTCGTGCATTTCGGCTCACGCGCGCAGGCGGGCTTGCAGGAAATCAGCCAGTCCATGCTGGCCGATGTCAAGAACAAGGATGTGGGCCCGGCGGGCGAAAGCCTGCGCGATATCGTCGGCACGATTCGCGGCTTTTCGGTCTCGGAACTGGATGTGCGGCGCGAACGCTCATGGTGGGAACGGCTGACCGGCCGGGCCGCGCCTTTCGCGCGGTTTGTGGCGCAATATGAAAACGTGCAGGGCCAGATCGACAAGATCACTGAAGACCTGCTGAGCCACGAACACCGCCTGCTGAAAGACATCAAATCGCTGGACGTGCTTTATGAACGCACGCTGGATTTTTATGACGAGCTTGCGCTTTATATCGCCGCCGGTGAGGCCAAGCTGCGTGAGCTGGACGAACAGGACATCCCCACGCTGGAAGAGGCCGTCCAGAACGCGCCCGAAGACGACAAGGTCATCCGCGCACAGGAATTGCGCGACCTGCGCGCGCTTCGCGACGATCTGGAACGCCGCGTCCATGACCTCAAGCTGACCCGTCAGGTCACGATGCAGTCGCTGCCCTCGATCCGGCTGGTGCAGGAAAACGACAAATCGCTGGTGACCAAGATCAACTCGACCTTGGTGAACACGGTGCCGCTGTGGGAAACCCAGCTTGCGCAGGCGGTCACCATCCAACGCTCGGTTGAGGCGGCGGGCGCGGTGCGTCAGGCGACCGATCTGACCAACGACCTCTTGACCGCCAATGCCAAGAACCTGCGTGAGGCCAATGTGCAGGTCCGCACCGAGATGGAGCGCGGCGTGTTCGATATCGAGGCCGTGCGGACCGCCAATGCCGAACTGATCGCCACCATCGAGGACAGCCTGCGCATCGCGGATGAAGGCAAGGCGCGTCGCGCCGCAGCGGAAGAAGAGCTGGTCAAGATGGAAGGTGAGTTGCGCGATACGCTGGCCTCGGCCCGTGCGCGTCAGGATCGCAGCCTCGGCGAGCCGGTCAATCTGTAACGGACAGGGCGCGCAGGTGCAGCAGGCGGAACAGGGAATAGCGGAACGCTTGACCAAGGCGCGGCATGACCCGCGTCCCGTCCCGCTGCGCGCTGTCCTGCTGCGTCCCGCCATTGCCGCGCCTGTGCTGCTATCGGCGGCGCTGTTCACGCTGACGTCGTGCGACCGGGCCGAGGCCCCGACCGCCACGCAGCCCGCGCCCGTCGCCTTGGCGCCCGAGCCGCGCCCGGACAATATCACCCCTCGGGCGGCCCCGCCCGCAGCACGCCCCAACGCCATCATCCGCGCCGCGCGGGTCGAAGAAAATATCCGCGCCGCAGGTCAGGCCCAAAGCCTGGCCCAAAACCCGGCCTCGCAGGCGCTGTCCTCTTATTATCGCACGGTGCAGGGGGAATTGCTGTCGCGCAATTTGCTGCGCCCGGCCGATGCGGCCGATATTTCAGCCCTTGATGCCGCGACGCTGGCCCGCAACTTTGTCGATATCGCGCTTTACGACGAATATTACCGTGAGGGCGACCGGCTGATCCCCGGCCCCGTGCCCGCGCCCCTGCGCCGCTGGAACGATCCGGTGCGCGTGCAGATCGTGTTCGGCGAATCGGTCGCGCCCGCCGCCCGCACCCGCGACCGCGCCGCGATTGCACGCCAAAGTGCTGCGCTTGGCGCGATTTCAGGCCATTCGGTCGCGGTCGTGCCTTCGGGCGGCAATTTCATCGTGATGGTCCTGTCCGAGGCCGAGCGCCGCGCGCTCTCGCCCACCGCCTATCCCGGCCTTGCCGATCTTCCGCCCGCCGATCTGGCCTCGATGCGCAACATGCCGCGCGACAATTACTGCGCGGTCTTTGCCTATTCGCTGGAGGGCCAGCCGGGCTATGTGCAGGCCGTGGCGCTGATCCGGTCGGAGCTGCCCTCTCGCCTGCGCCAGTCCTGCATCCATGAGGAACTGGCGCAGGGCATGGGGCTGGCCAATGACAGCCCGCGCGCGAACCCCTCGATTTTCAACGACAACATGACTTACGGCGAAATGACGCCGCATGATGCTTTGTTGCTGAAACTGCTTTACGACCCCCGCCTTCGCCCCGGCATGACTGAGGCTGAGGCAACCCCGATCATCCGGCGCATCGCGGGTGAGCTTGTCGCTCGCCCTTCCGCGCCCTAACCGCAAGAGGCAGACATGGCCCTGTTCAATTTCCTTTCGGGTGAGTTCATCGACGTGATCGACTGGACCTCCGACAACCGCAACACGATGGTCTGGCGGTTCGAGCGGCGCGGCAACGCGATCAAATACGGCGCCAAGCTGACCGTGCGCGCGGGTCAGGCGGCGGTCTTTGTCCATGAAGGGCAGATTGCGGATGTGTTCGGCCCGGGGCTTTATATCCTTGAGACGAACAACATGCCGATCCTGACAACGCTTCAGCATTGGGATCACGGCTTTCGCTCACCCTTCAAGTCCGAGATCTATTTCGTCAACACCACCCGTTTCAACAACCTGAAATGGGGCACCCGCAACCCGATCATCGCCCGCGACCCCGAATTCGGCCCGGTGCGCATCCGCGCCTTCGGCACCTATTCGATGCGTGTCACCGATCCCGCGCGGTTCATGGCGGAAATCGTCGGCACCGATGGCGAGTTCAGCTCGGATGAGATCACCTTCCAGCTGCGCAATGTCATCGTGCAAGAGTTCTCGCGCATGATTGCGGGCTCTGGCATTCCGGTTCTGGACATGGCCTCGAATACCGATCAGCTGGGCAAGATGGTCGCCAAGGCGATTGCGCCGACGATTGCGAATTACGGGCTGACTATCCCCGAATTCTATATTGAAAACATCAGCCTGCCCGATGAAGTTGAGGCGATGCTGGACAAGCGCACCTCAATGGGCATTGTCGGTGATCTGGACCGTTTCGGCCAATATGCGCAGGCCGAGGCGATGCTGAACGCCTCGCAGAACCAGGGCGGCGCGGGGGCCGGTCTGGGCGCGGGCATGGGTGCCGCGCTTGGCATGGGGATGGCCGCGGGGCGCGGGCCATGGGGTCCGGTCAGCGCGCAGGCGCAGCCGCAAGGTGCCGGCGGTGCCATGCCGCCGCCGCTCCCGCCCAAAGCCTCGGAAACCGTCTGGCATATCGCGGCGGGCGGTGAGGCCGACGGGCCTTATGGGCGCGGGCATCTGGGCCGGATGGTCAAGGATGGCAGCTTTACCCGCGAAACCCTTGTCTGGTCGCCCGGTCAGGACGGCTGGAAACCCGCCGATGAGGTGGACGAGCTGGCGCAGCTGTTCACCATCGCGCCGCCCCCGCCCCCCGCAAGCTGACCTAATCCTCCGGGGCTGATTGCGGGTCTTTTGTCCGCAAATATCCCCGGGGGGGAACCGCCGCAGGCGGTGGGGGGCAGGCAGCCCCCCGCTCGCTTCACCATTCAGGGCCACGCATCAACATGCCGACACCCCCCAGCCAATACCGCTTTCCCTGCGAAAGCTGCGGCGGCAGCCTTCGGTTCAGCCCCGGCGATTCCGAGCTGACCTGCCCGTTCTGCGGCCACCGCCAGCAGATCTCTCCCGGTGCGGCCCGCGCCCCCGCCCGCCAGAGCGCCGAGGGGGCCGAGGGCGATGAGCTGTTGCTGCGCGACCCCTCGACCGGGCGGGCGCTGCAATGGGACGGGGGCCGCAAATCGGCGGGGCTCAATGAGATCCCGCTGGAAAAGGGGCTGCGGCTGGATGCGGCCTCGGACCTCGCGCAAGAGATCCGCACGCTGTCTTGCCCCAATTGCGGGGCGCGGTTTGATCTGGACAGCACGCATCACTCGACCAATTGCCCGTTCTGCGCGACGCCGGTCGTCACCGATAACGGCCGTACCCGCCAGATCAAGCCGCAGGCCGTCCTGCCCTTCGTCGTGACCGAGGATCAGGCGCGCGGCGCGCTGGACGACTGGCTGGGCAGCCTGTGGTTCGCGCCCTCGGGCCTGACCGCCTATGCGCGACGGGCGCGGCGCATGGCCGGGGTCTATTCGCCCTTCTGGACCTTCGATGCCGACACCAGATCAAGCTATGCCGGACAGCGCGGCGATTATTATTATGTGACCGTCTGGGTCACCGACAGCGAGGGGCGACGGGTCGCGCGGCAGGAACGCCGCACCCGCTGGCGCCCGGCAAGCGGGCGGGTCGCGCGGCACTTCGACGATGTTCTGGTGCTGGCCTCCTCATCCCTGCCGCGCCGCTTTACCGATGCTCTGACGCCTTGGGATCTGTCGCATCTGCGTGAATATAACCCGCAATTCCTCTCGGGCTTTGAGGCCGAGGGCTATACAATCGCGCTTGCCGATGGCCACCAGATCGCGCGGCAGGAAATGGCCGGGGTGATCGCGATGGATGTGCGCCGCGACATTGGCGGCGATGTGCAGCAGATCAGCAGCCTGAACACCGAACACAGCGCCGAGACATTCAAGCATATCCTCCTGCCGGTCTGGTCCGCCGCCTATAAATATAACGGCAAATCCTATCGCTTTGTGGTCAACGGCCAGTCGGGCCGCGTGCAGGGTGAGCGGCCTTACTCGATCTGGAAAATCGCGGCGGCGGTTCTGGTCGCGGCGCTTGCCATCGCGGTCTTCGTTCTGGCCACGCAGGGCGGCAATATCCGCATCGGCGCCGCGCCGCCTGCCGTTGTGACCGCCGAAGCCATCCCCGACATCATGCCAAGGTTGCGCCTATGATCCTTTGTTGCGGTGAATCGCTGATCGACATGGTGCCCGAGGGCGACGCTTTCCGCCCCCTGCCCGGCGGCGCGGTGTTCAATACCGCCATTGCGCTTGGCCGGCTTGGCGCGCAGGCGGGCTATCTCTGGCCCCTGTCGCGCGACCGCTTCGGGCAAAGGCTGGCGCAGGCGCTTGACGATGCGCGGGTCGGGCGCGAGCTGTGCCCCGCCACCGACCGCCCGACCACGCTGGCTTTCGTGCATCTCTCCGATACGGGTGAGGCGCAATACAGCTTCTACGACGAAGGCAGCGCGGGCCGCATGTTTGAGCCCGCCGCCCTCCCCGCCCTGCCCGAGGGGCTGGAGGCGCTGTTCATCGGCGGCATCAGCCTGACGCAGGAACCTTGCGGCACCGCGGTTGAGGAACTTGCGCTGCGGGCCGCACAGGCTGGCATCACGGTGATGATCGACCCCAATATCCGCCCTGCCTTCATCAACCATGAGGCCGAGACCCGCGCCCGCATCGGTCGTCTGCTGAGGCTGGCCTCCATTGTGAAACTCTCGGATGACGACCGCGCATGGCTGTTTCCGGGGCAAGACGCGGACGAATTGGCCGCCCAGATGGATGACAGCGGCGTGCGTCTGCTGCTGTTGACCGGCGGCGCGCAGGGGGCCACGGCGATCTGCGGTGCGCATCGCCACCACCACCCCGCGCCCGAGGTCGAACTCGCCGACACGATCGGCGCGGGTGACACGTTCAATGCAGGGCTTCTGGCCGCCCTGGCCGCGCAGGGGGCCTTGTCCCCTGACCGATTGGCCGCCTTGGATGAGACCGGCTTGCAGGCCGCGCTGGACCTCGCCAGCCGAGCGGCAGCGGTCACCGTCTCGCGCGCAGGCGCAAACCCGCCATGGGCGCATGAGCTGGGGCTTTGACGCGGGGGGCGCGGTGAGGGATTTGGGGCGGAGCGGCCCAAGCGCCATAAGGCCGAGAGACGCGGCCAATCATGGCGACCAGAACGGCACATCATCGAAAGCGCCTCGCCTCGCGTGCTTTCGCCTCTCTATGATCGGCAGAGCATCGCCCGCGCCTCAAACCCATGCCAGCAAAGACCGGCACCAGATCAAAAAGGCGGCCTGCGCAGTCTCACCGCCCCACAAGGCTGATCATCGCGGTCAGCTGTGGCCTCCAGAACACTCCCTCACCCTAAGCCGCCCTGACCGCGCCCCCGTCATAAAGAGCGCCCCATCCATTATGTGAGCCGCAGTTGGGCGCGTCGCCCGCGACGAGGGCCGAGCAACGTGGTCAATCGTGGCGACCAGAACGGCACATCATCGAAAGCGCCTCGCCGTGCCTCTGCATCGAAAGCCCCTCGCCCTTAAAATGAGCCGCAGCCACTCACACCACAAACTCGATCATCGCTGGCAAGCCGGACCTCCAGAGCCGCCCTGCGGATCCTCCAACAACCGAAGCCCCCCACAATCCGCATGGAAATGCCATTCCGTTGGCGCAGATACCGCGTTATGACAGCCGCATGAACAGTATCACACATACCCCGCCGCTGCGGCTTGTGCTGGCATCAAGCAGTCCGCGCCGACTGGAATTGCTGGCCCAGATCGGCGTCACCCCCGCCGAGATCCGCCCCGCCGATATCGACGAGACACCCCATAAGGGCGAGACCCCGCGCGATTACGTCCGGCGCATGGCGCGCGAGAAAGCCACAGCCAGCCAAGCCGCCGAGGGTGAGGTCGTGCTGGCCGCCGATACGGTGGTGAATGTCGGGCGCCGCATTCTTGGCAAGCCAGAAAACGCGGCTGAGGCGGCCAGTTTCCTGCGCCTGATGGCCGGTCGGCGTCATAGGGTGATGACCGCGCTTTGCCTTTGCGCGGGCGCGCAGGCCTGGGCGCGGCTGGTTGAGACGGTGGTGCGGATGCGCCCGCTGACCGAGGCTGAGATCTCGGCCTATATCGCGGGCGGCGAGTGGCAGGGCAAGGCGGGCGGCTACGGCATTCAGGGCGCGGCGGGCGCGTTCATTCCGTGGATCAGCGGCTCTTTCACCGGCGTGGTGGGCCTGCCCTTGTCGGAGACCGCGACCCTGCTGCGGGCCGCAGGCATCGAGGCCGGGTCATGAAGGGCCGTCAGATCGTGATTGGCCGCTTTGCCGGTCTGGATGCCGCCGCGCTGATGGTCGATGGAAGGCTTGAGGATGTGGCGCTTGATCCGTCGCGCGCCCAGAGCTTCGCGCCCGGCGCCATCCTGCGCGGTCGGGTGGACCGTCTGGTCAAGGGTCAGGGCGGCGTGTTCCTGCGCCTGCCCGAGGGCGCGCGCGGATTTCTGCGCGGCAAGGGCGGCTGGCGCGAGGGGCAGGACCTGCTGGTGCAGGTCTCGGGCGCGGCGGAGCCGGGGAAGGCGCTGCCCCTGACCACCCGGCTGCTGATCCGGGGCCGCTACGTTATCGTGACGCCGGGTGCTGCGGGCATCAATGTCTCGCGCGCCATCCGCGACCCGGATCTGCGCGACGAGTTGGTCGCCGATGCCAATGCCGCGCTGGCTGAGGCGGGGCTGGCGGGCGCGGTGCCCGGGCTGATCATCCGCAGCGCAGCGGCTGAGGCAAGCCCCGATGAGATTGCCGATGAGCTGATCGCGCTTGGGCAGATCGCTGTCGGGATCGCGGGAGACGCGCAGGGTGAGCCTGGGCTGCTGCTCGACGCGCCCACCCCAGCCGAGACCGCCTTCAACGACTGGACAACCCCCGCCCCCGATGCGGTGGATGAGGGTCCGACCGCCTTCGACGATAGCGGCGCAGGTGAGGCGTTGCGCGCGCTTCTCTCGGCGCGGGTCTCGCTGCCCGGCGGCGGCTTTGCGATGATCGAGAGCACAAGCGCGCTTGTCGCCGTGGATGTGAATACCGGCCCCGATACCTCGCCCGCCGCCGCGCTCAAGGCGAATATCGCGCTGCTGCGCGACCTGCCGCGCCAGTTGCGGCTGCGCGGTCTGGGCGGTCAGGTGGTGATCGACTTTGCCCCGGTCTCCAAGCGGGATCGCGGCACCATCGAGCAAGAGCTGCAAAAGGCCTTCCGGGGTGAGGCCGCTGAGACCGCGCTGATCGGCTGGACCCGGCTTGGCCTGTTCGAGCTGACCCGCAAGCGCGACCGCGCGCCCCTTCACACGATTTTGGCCCAATCATGAATGAGAGCAAAACCCCTCAGCAACAGGCGCCCGTCGCGGGCCGCTGCCCGATCTGCGGCAAACCGCGCGTGCCGGAATTTCGTCCTTTCTGTTCAAAGCGTTGCGCGGATGTGGACCTCGCCCACTGGCTGCGCGGCGATTATGTGATCCCGGGCGATGCCGCGCCCCCGCCCGAGACGGACAGCGAGAGGTGATTTTTCTGATTTTGGCACTGGACAGCGCCCCCGCCCTCACTTAAACACGCCCTCACCCCGGCAAGAGCCGGTTGGCCCGGATAGCTCAGTTGGTAGAGCAGCGGATTGAAAATCCGCGTGTCGGTGGTTCGAATCCGCCTCCGGGCACCATTTTCCTCACAATGCGATGGGATAGCGGTGATGCCGCTTGGTCTGCCTGTTTTTGCGGGGGCGACACCGGATGACAAAGCCTCAGGAAGCCTGAGGTTCCTCCCACAACCCATTGTATTCAAATTAAACCCTGCCCCATCCCCCTTTCCTGTTGCGCCGCGGCCTCGATCACGCTATCGCTGCCCTGTCGGTTTCCATACGGAAATAATAGGGAATCCGCCGCCCCCATCGGGGCGAAACGGAACTGCCCCCGCAACTGTCGGCGGTGAGCCGGACGCGATCATGCCACTGGGGGCGACCCCGGGAAGGCCGCGCCCGGTGATGACCCGCCAGTCAGGAGACCTGCCGACGCGAGACGTAACCAAGGCCGGGCGGGGTTGTCCGGGAGGTGTGGCATGGCATTGACGGCACGGCGCGGCTGCGCGCCCATCGGCATTCCAAGGGGCGGCCCAGACCGCACCCTGTTCCGCGTCCCAGACAGGCGCGCAGGTCGATATTTCAGGAAAATGCCATGTTGAGACTGACAACCGCCCTTGCGGCGATCTGCCTTGCCGCGCCTGCGCTGGCCGCGACCGAATATCCGCTGGAGTTCGAGAATTGCGGCGTGCCGCTGCGCTTTGACGCCGCGCCCGAACGTGTAGCCAGCATCG
>JAUNTZ010000076.1 GCA_030538425.1 Paracoccus sp. (in: a-proteobacteria)
GTTCTAGGTATCGGCGGCAGCCTTTTGTATTTCATCGACAAATATGACGACACCGGCAGCGCATGGGATACGGATTATGACTGGATCGGGGATGCGGACCCTCGGCCTCAGGGCGTGGGCTTCTACTATATCGACCACCTGACGCATAATGTCGTGCGCGGGAACATGGACACATGGTATAAATTCTACCACGACACGTTCAATTTCCGCGAGATCCGCTATTTCGACATCAAGGGCAAACAGACCGGGCTTTTCAGCCGTGCGCTGACCTCGCCCGATGGCAAGATCCGCATCCCGATCAACGAATCGGCGGATGAGCATTCCCAGATCGAGGAATATCTGCGCGAATACAAAGGCGAAGGCATCCAGCATATCGCGGTCGCGACCGAGGACATCTATGCCGCGACCGACGCGATTTCCGCCAAGGGGATGGAGTTCATGCCCGGCCCGCCCGATGTCTATTATGAGATGTCGAAAAAGCGCGTGACCGGCCATGAGGAACCGCTGGAGGCGATGAAAAAGCACGGCATCCTGATCGACGGCGAAGGCGTGGTCGATGGTGGCCATACCCGTATCCTGTTGCAGATTTTCTCGAAAACCGTGATCGGCCCGATCTTTTTCGAGTTCATTCAGCGCAAGGGCGATGACGGCTTTGGCGAGGGCAATTTCCGCGCCCTGTTCGAGTCGATCGAGGAGGACCAGCTTCGCCGTGGCGTGCTGAAAGCCGAAGAACCTGCATGAATTGGGACGACTATCCGGGCGCGCCCGCGCCCGGCACCGCCCTTTGCGCCGCTGATTTCACCGGCGCGCGGATCGTGGCGGCAGGCGGTTTCGGGGCGATTGTCATTCGCGATGCGGGCGGGCTGCGCGGTTTCGTGAACCTTTGCCCGCATCAGTTCCTGCCGCTTGATCATCGCGGCGGGCAGGTGTTGACGGCGGATGGCGCACGGCTGATTTGCAGCGCGCATCAGGCACAGTTCGACGCGACAAGCGGCGAGGTCTGCGCGGGGCCTGCCGATTGCGGGCTGACCCCGCTGCCGCTTTGCGAGCGGGATGGTCAGATCGTCATTGGTTAACACATATAAGGGAAACGCCGATGCCTCTCTGCCCAGAGGCACCGGCGAGAGTCGGATCGTCAGCGGGCCGCGTTCGGGGGAGGCCCGGCCCACGGACACAAAAGAACACGCCAACGTAACCCCTGCATGACAGATCAGGCGAATTGCGGGAGTGTCAGACAGGAAAGCCCGGCGCGGTACGCAATCCCCCGGTGATCCTGCCGCGCCAGTTCTTTTGCGGACCGCTCAGCAGGGTGGCGACGACCGGATGCGCGGGCTCGATCAGGCCCAGATGCACCAAAAGCGCGGTGATCGCGGCCTCAGACGCGCGGGTGCCGCCATCCTCGATCTTCAGCGCGATGCCCAGCTTTGTCTCGGGGATGATGGCGATGAACACGGCCTCGGCTCCGGTCTTGACCGCGACACGCCCGCCCATGGCCCGCATCAAAAGCGTGCAGGCGCGCCCTTCGCCCGCGACCAGTTCGGGATAGGCCGTCATGGCCTGCACCAGCCGTCCCATCGCAGCGCCCCGCTTGCCCGCCGCAGGCTGCGCAAACGCCGCCATCGACCGGGCAAGCGCGGTGATCGTCATGGCGAAATTCGGCGCGGAACAGCCGTCGATGCCGTAACCCGCCGGTTCTTCCTGCGCGACCTCGGCAGTCGCCTGCCGGATCGCCTGCTGCACCGGGTGGTCCAGCTCGACATATTCGGCCCCGCCGCCCAGATGCCGGTTCAGCGTCAGAAAACCCGCATGTTTGCCCGAGCAATTGTTGTGCAACTGGCAAGGTGCCTCGGCATTGAGGATCAGGCGCAGGCGTTCGTCCCGGTCGCGCGGCTCATGGCTGCCGCAACGCAGATCGGCCTCAGCCATCCCTTGCGACTCCAGCCATTGCCCGACGCGGCTGACATGCATCGCCCCGCCCGAATGGCTGGCACAGCAGAGCGCAAGCTGTTCCTCGCCCAGCCCCGCCGCATCCGCCGCCCCCGATTCCAACAAGGGCAGCGCCTGCACCATCTTGCAGGACGAACGCGGGAAGATCACCGCGCCCGGATCGCCCCAGGCCGCCACCACGTCGCGCCCGTCATGGATGACGGCATGGCCGCGATGGACGCCCTCACGCAGGTCGCCACGCCACAATTCGATCATCTCAGCGGGTTTCACGATCTCATTTTCCTTCTTTGCGGTGACAAATGCGCGATTTTACGCCGTTTGGGGTTTTGCAGCCCCCCGCTTTGGCGTTATCTTGTCGTCAGTCGGTTGAAAAGACCATCGCCCCGTTGAAAAAAGGGCGGAAACATCGGACAGGCCGGACAGGCATTCGGCAGGAGGCAGAGCATGAACAAAACGACGCTGCGCGGGTTCGCCGCGATGGTCGCAATCGCCACCGGCATCGGCTCGGCGGCAATGGCACAGGAATCCAGCAACGTGATCGCCACCGAGGGCGATTGGACCGTTTTCGCGGCGGACAGCCCGCGCGAATGCTGGGCCGTCTCGCCGCCCACCCGGTCGGTGAACACCCAAGGCGGCAACCCCGTCGATGTGCGGCGCGGCGATATCCGCCTCTATGTCGCCTATCGCCCCGGCGCGAATGGCGAGGTGAGCTTTTCGGGCGGCTATCCGTTCCGGCCCGGCTCGACCGTCTCGGTCGATGTGGGCGGCACCAAGTTCGATATGTTCACCGAAGGCGAAAGCGCATGGACCGGCTCAGCCGATGATGACGCCCGCCTGCTGGCGGCGATGCGCGGCGGCTCGACCATGACCGTCACCGGCAATTCGGCGCGCGGGACGCAGACGGTCGATACCTTCTCGTTGATGGGTGTGACGGCGGCAACGAACGCGGCCCGCCAGCGTTGCCAGTAATGGGCTGCCAGTAAGGGCAAAACCGCAGGATTCAGACGGGCCGCCTTGAAACGCGGCCCGTTTTTGCTTATCTTGGCGCCTTCATTCCCCTGCAAATCCGCCCGAAAGCCCGCGCCATGAACACCGCCCCGATCACGCAAGACGTGCTGACCATTCCGCGCAAATTGCCGGAAACCGGGCGGCTGAACATCGTGGGCCTGACCCGCCCGCAGCTTCGTGCTGCTCTGATCGAGGCGGGCACGCCTGAGAAACAGGCGAAAATGCGCGAAGGCCAGATCTGGCAATGGGTCTATCACTGGGGCGTGCGCGATTTTGACGCGATGACCAATCTGGGCAAGGATTACCGCGCCTTGCTGGCCCAACATTTTGAGATCGCCCTGCCCGAGATCGTGACGAAACAGGTCTCGGCGGACGGCACGCGCAAATATCTGCTGCGCATCGCGGGCGGGCATGAGGTCGAAACCGTCTATATCCCTGAAGAAACGCGCGGCACGCTCTGCATTTCCTCTCAGGTCGGCTGCACGCTGACCTGTTCCTTTTGCCATACCGGCACGCAGAAGCTGGTGCGCAACCTGACCGCCGGGGAAATCGTCGGGCAGGTCATGCTGGCCCGCGACGATCTGGGCGAATGGCCGCAACCCGGCGCACCCAAGGACGAGACCCGGCTGGTCAGCAATGTCGTGCTGATGGGCATGGGCGAGCCTTTGTATAATTTCGAGAATGTCCGCGATGCCATGCAGGTGGTGATGGATGGCGAGGGTATCAGCCTGTCGCGCCGCCGCATCACGCTGTCGACCTCGGGCATCGTGCCGGAGATCGCCCGCACCGCTGAGGAAATCGGCTGCCTTCTGGCCGTGTCCTTCCACGCCACCACCGACGAGGTGCGTGACCGTCTGGTGCCGATCAACAAGAAATGGAACATCGCTGCCCTGCTGGACGCGCTGCGCGACTATCCGCGCCTGTCGAACAGTGAGAGGATCACCTTTGAATATGTGATGCTCGACGGCGTGAACGACAGCGATGAGGACGCCCGCCGTCTGGTCAAGCTGATCCGCGGCATTCCGGCCAAGATCAACCTCATCCCCTTCAACGAATGGCCCGGCGCGCCCTATAAACGCTCAAGCTGGGAACGGATCGAGGCTTTCGCGGACATTATCTACAAGGCCGGCTACGCAAGCCCGATCCGCACCCCACGCGGCGAGGATATCATGGCCGCCTGCGGCCAGCTTAAATCCGCGACCGAGCGGGGCCGCAAATCCCGCGCCGAAATCGCCGCCGAAGCGGCGGGCTGAACCGGCGCAGGGGGCGCTGCCCCCGTCCCTGCGGGACTCCCCGGAGTATTTCGGCACAAGAGAATGAGGCTTTGCGCTTCTTCTGTGCAGAAATACTCGCGCCGCAGGCATCTGCCCTTGCCGCCCGCGCGGCGCTTGGCATTGCCGAACCTCTGATGGATCGCTATGTCTGTCCCGGCAATTCAGCAGGGGGCGAGCTATGGCGCATCGCGTGTTCATCGACGGAGAGGCAGGAACCACCGGGTTGCAGATCCGCGAGCGACTGGCCGGGCGCGCGGATATTGAGCTGATCCAGATCGACCCGGCGCTGCGCAAGGATGCAGCCGCGCGCCGCGAGTGTTTCGCGCAGGCCGATGTGGCAATCCTGTGTCTGCCCGACGATGCCGCGCGTGAGGCGGTGGCGCTCTGCGAGGGGCTGGAGGTGCGGCTGATCGATGCCTCAAGCGCGCACCGCGTCGCGCCGGGCTGGGTGTTCGGCTTTCCGGAACTGGTGCAGGGGCGGCGCGATGAGATTGCACGGGCCGCGCGGGTCAGCAATCCCGGCTGTTACGCGACCGGCGCAATGGCCATGCTGCGCCCGCTAATCTCGGCGGGGCTTATCGCGCCGGATGAGGCCCTCACGCTGAACGCGGTCAGCGGCTATTCGGGCGGCGGCAACGGCATGATCGCCGAGTTCGAACAGGGCAGCGCCGCACCGTTCTTCCTTTATGCACTGGCCCAAAGCCACAAGCACATCCCCGAGATCATGGCCCAGTCGGGCCTTGTCACCCGCCCGGTCTTTGCCCCCTCGGTCGGCAATTTCGCGCAAGGCATGGCGGTCAGCCTGCCGCTGCATCTGGGCGGCGGGCGCAGCCTGTCAAGCCTTCATGCCGCGCTTGCCAGCCATTATGCAGGGGCCGAGTTCGTCCGCGTCCGCGAGGCCGAAGAGATCGGCGCGCGCCTTGATCCAACCGCGCTCAACGGCACCAATATGCTGGAACTGTCGGTGCATGGCGACGATTCCAGCGGCTGTGCGGTGGTCGTCGCGGTGCTGGACAATCTGGGCAAGGGCGCGTCCGGCGCTGCGGTGCAGAACCTCAACATCATGCTGGGCATGGATGAGGGGGCGGGACTGTGACGGGGCCGGTCGTTCTGTGCATCCTTGACGGCTGGGGGATCTCGGATCGCCCCGAGCAAAGCGCCCCCGCGCAGGCCGCAACCCCGGTCATGGACCGGCTGATGCGCGACTGTCCCCATGCCACGCTGATTACCTATGGTCCCGATGTCGGCCTGCCGCGCGGGCAAATGGGCAATTCCGAGGTCGGCCACACCAATATCGGCGCGGGCCGGGTGGTCGCGA
>JAUNTZ010000026.1 GCA_030538425.1 Paracoccus sp. (in: a-proteobacteria)
GGGTCCGAGGGTGAGATCGTCCATCTGGGCGCGGGCGTGTTCGACCGTTACCTTGTCCAGTCGAGGCCAAGCAGTCGCAGCAGACTTTCGGCGAACCCGCCTCGCGATGGTCTCTCGGAACAGTGGCGTTCTCATGGCGCGATGTGCCGGAGCGCCACCCCAGCTCATATCAGCGTCGAACCAGATCGTCAGCGAACCCCGGCGCCTGAGCGCTTCGTTACAGGGTGGCCAGTTCTTGGTGCTGTAGCTTGGGGGGGGTAGGTTTGCTCATGCATCCCAGCGACCACACTGGATTTGCGCAACAAAACTTGTTCAGGGGGTAACTATTTGAGATCAGTTGAAAAGCCCTCGGACAGAGTGGGCGGAAGGTCTATGCCCCTGATAGCATAAATCATCTGCCTCGGCGATCGTAAAAGCCCTGCAGCCATAATAACCTCATCCGATAAATAGCTTGCATTTTCAATCACAACACCGCGAGCCCCAACATTATCTGAATAGTCCAGAGCCCGACGTAGAAGAAAATTTGCCACGTTAGGGCAGCGCACGGCTAATGTCTCACAGATCAGTATTCTCTTCTTTTGGCTTGCCTGCATTAAATCTAAAGCATAGCAACCAATTAAGCCAACGAGCTTTCCGCTGCTGGAGCGCGCAATTAATGAAAAATGTTCTGGCGCATTTAGAGTATGATAAGCCAATTCATTAGCGTTGGGCGCCCAAAGGAGCGATTTTTCACTTGATCTTGAAGACAGAAGATTAACAGCCTCATCGCAATCAGCAGCTGTTAGCTTGAGGGCCTCCAGCTCAATTGAACTTTCTTCTTTAGCGAGTAACTTTTTTCTATTAACCACAAATTGGGAAAACCGCTGCTCGAATATCTGCATCCCGCGTCGCATCGCCAGTCTCTTCGACGTTTTTGCGATATGTTTTTCGGTCTCATAATATGCAACGCTGACGGCGGATCGATCGCGCTCTATGGGCACTAAGCGCCCAAACTCTGCGGCGACACTCAATCGCTGATTAAAGGAAGCCTTTGGGTCGATTGCCAAGTGCCTAGAAACATAAGCGTCTCGCCTTTGGCCATTTAGATTTGCCGGTCGATACAAATCAACCCTAAAGGCAATCAAATCTCCCATTTTATTTCGAACCCCGCGCAGAATATTTCGGTTCTCGTTGGGCCCGCCATAAAGCCAACGCAAATAGTCTTCTGTAAAATGCGGGTAGCTATTTTCTCCGTATGAGTCGGCCCATACTTTCTTAAGTAACGAAATTATTTCCGGTACGCTGTCGACCCCAAGATTGACGATATCCATTCTATAGCAGCTCCTTTGGTCGGCGTTTTAGGATACCCTCGATCCCAAAGCATATATTTGGAAAAATGACGACTTAGGCTGGAAACATCTGAAGAACCTGCCTTCTGCAATACAATCTGGCAGATTTAGCACTGTGGTCAAGGGCCTTTACGATGCCGAAACAACCTAGATTCCCGGGTCTACGCGCTCTGATGAAGAAGGAGACTCGGCCAGAGCAATTCCTGACAGAAATGGAGTATTTGTTCCTCTGGGCCGGCTCCTGACGGTGATCGCGCCACATTATCCCGAAGTCGGCTTAGGCGCTCAGTCCCGGCCTCTTGTGGGTCGGATCGAGGATGAAGCGGATCGGTACACGGATCTCAATGACGGGAAAGGGCGCTGCCTCTACAACATCTTCATCGAGCGGCTGCGCGGACAGCCGCCCGCGGTGGTCTACTTCAAACAGTTCGAAACTGTCCGAAAGATGGGGAGTAGATCACTACGGCCAGACGCGGGACAAAAGCGCAAAGGTGGCCTCAGTGTCCTATCTGTTCAGCCGCTGTGCGTTGACCTCGCTCACGCCTTGGCGCGTTCGATAAAGCCGACCATGTTGTTGATCGTGTCGAAGTTTTCCAGCGTGATCTCGGATTGCGGGATCTCAACGCCGTGGGTTTCCTCGATATAGGCGATGACCGCCGTCATGGTGAAGCTGTCGATATAGCCCTCCGAGAACAGCGCGGTCTCGGCGTTGAACTCGGCCTCATCCATGCCGGTTTCCTCGGCGATAAAGCTGTGCAGTTGCTGCGCTATATTGGTCACGGCGAACACTCCGAAATGTTTAACTGTGGTACCGATAGCCTGCCCCATGGGCAAGTTAAAGCAAAATGTGACGCGGCCCGGGCAGGGCCGCGCGCGGGCTTAGCCCTCGACCGCGTTGCGCCGGTTCCAGCGCAGCGAGGCCAGGAAGGAAATGCCGATCAGCGTTGCGCCGCCCAGACCCGTGATGACCTCGGGGATATGCACAAGCGGCTGGATGAACATGATCAGCGACAGCGCGATGATCGCATAGAACGCGCCATGTTCCAGATAGCGATATTGCGCCAGCGTGCCCTTTTCCACCAGCATGATGGTCATGGACCGCACATACATCGCGCCGATGCCCAGACCGATGGCGATGATGAACAGGTTATGGGTCAGCGCGAAGGCCCCGATCACGCCGTCAAAGCTGAAGGACGCATCCAGAACCTCAAGGTAAAGGAACGCGCCCAGCCCGCCCTTTGCCGCGCCCGACAGCGCCTGTTGTGAGCTGTCCAGCAACCCGCCCAGCACCTGCACCAGCAGAAAGGTCAAGAGGCCCCAGATCGCGGACCGGAAGAACACCTGACTGTCGGCAGGCTCCAGAAAGCGCGAGAAGATCAGCAGGGTGACCAGCGCAATCGCGACCTCGATACCGCGCACGGTGGAATATTTCTGCATGGTTTCCTCAACCACGCGGACCCAGTGGACGTCCTTTTCATGGTCAAAGAAGAAGGACAGCCCGACCATCATCAGGAAGGTGCCGCCAAAGGCCGCGATGGGCAGATGCGCGTCATGCATGATCCGCGAATATTCGTCAGGCTGGCTCGCCGCCAGCACAAGCGCGTCCCAGGGCCCGATATTGGCCGCGACAACGACGATCAGCAGCGGGAAGATGATCCGCATCCCGAACACGGCAATCAGGATCCCCCAGGTCAGAAAGCGGCGCTGCCAGACCGGAGTCATGTCCTTCAGCTTGTTGGCGTTGACGATGGCATTGTCGAATGACAGCGAGATCTCCAGCACGGCCAGCACCGCGCAGATAAAGAAAATCGACAGCATGCCGCCGATAGTGCCGGTCATCTGCCAGCCCAGAAACGCGCCCAGCGCGAGGCCAAGGGCGGTCACGATGAACGCCCATTTGAAATAATGCATCATCGTCGATGATGAGACGGGTCCGGTTTGCATGTGAAAACGCTTTTCGCGGCGCGTTGGGAAAAGTGCCGACATCGCAGATGTGCCGCCACATCTGCCAGAGGGGCCCGGTCACTGGCATATCCGCGCTTGAGCGGATGGCGCGCATATTGTGCAGCCGCGCGGCGTTTTCAAGCCTGACCTGCGCGATGAATTGCATTTTTTTCGCGCTGTTGCCCGGAGGCTTGGACGGCAGGCTAGGGTCGCCTTCGTCTTGCGACCAGACGCGCCATCAGGGGCGCTCCGGTTATGACCACGACGATGCGGGTCAGGTGGTGCAAAATCACGAAGCCCAGATCGGCGCCGACCGCGATTGCCATGACGGTGAGTTCGGCCTGACCGCCGGGCAGAAAGGCCAGAAACCCTTCCAGCGGGGTGGCAAGGCCGGTCAGAGTCACGAACTCGGTGAAGGCGGTGGCCAGCACGGCCAGCACCAGCACAAAGGCAAGGCCCGACAGAACGAACTGGCGCAGCTCGCGCAGGGTGACGCCCACATAGTTCACGCCGATGCCAATGCCGATGAACAGCTGCGCGGCCATGATCGCCTCGGCCGGCGGGCGCGAGGTGATGATGCCCGCCAGCGACAGAACCGCCGTGACAATCATCGGGCCAAGGATAGAAGCACCGAACAGCCCGATCCGCTCACCCCCTTTCCAGCCGACAATCGCAGCGACAACCATCAGGCCCAGCTGGGTCAGGCTCATCTCGGCCATCGGCTTGCCAATCGCCCCCGATAGCGGCGCATCATACAGCCAGACCAGCACCATCGGCGCAATCGTCACCAGCACCGCGACCCGCGTCGCATGGATCAGCGACAGCGCGCGGACATCGGCCCCGGCCTCCTGCCCAAAGATGATCATGTCTTGCAGCCCGCCCGGCATGGCCGCGTAATAGGATGTCACCGGATCAAAGCCCAGACGGCGGAAGAACGGCACGCCGACCAGCCCGATCAGCAGCACATAAAGCGGGATGAGCGCGACGCTCAGCGCCATTTGCGGGATCTGGCTGATGACCTCGGGCGTGATCGAGGCGCCGACCGCCACGCCAAGGATCGTCCGCGCCGCGACCGAGATCTGGCCCAACCCGCGCAGCCGCACACCGGCAAGCGCGGCGATCAGGCAAAAGCTCATCGGGCCGAACAGGAAGGGCAGCGGCAGACCCAGAGCCGTGAACACCATGGCGCCCGCGATGCCCAGCGCCAGATTGGCAAGGCTGCGGGCCATCAGCTTGCGGCGATTTGCGGCGGGTTGGGGTGCGACATCTGGCATCGGTTGATCCTCTTGACGGGTTTTGCATACACTTGTATCCAGCCGTATGCAATCCAGAACAGGCCGGTTATGAACGACAATCACGACGCTTTGGGCGAGGAACCGCAGGGCCAGTCAGCCTATCGCCGCCTGCTGGCTGAGATCCGCGCGGGCGAGCTTGGGCCGGGGATGCGGCTGCGCGAAACCGAACTGGCGGAACGATTCGGCATCTCACGCACCCCCGTGCGTGAAGCGATCCGCCAGCTTGAGGCCGACGGGCTTGTGATCCATCAGGCGCGGCAGGGGGCCACGATCCGCAGCCTGGACCATGCCGAGGTGATCGAGCTTTATGAGATGCGCGCGGTTCTGGAAGGCACGGCGGCGCGGCTGGCCGCGCGCATGGCGCTTCCGGTTGAGATCTCGGCTCTGGCTGACCTCAACGCGGCGCTTGTCGCGGCGGGGCCGGGGCCGCTTGCGCAGGATCTCAACCGCCAGTTTCACGCCGCGCTGATGGATGCCGCGCGCAACCGCTTTCTGGTCAAGACCAACAGCGCGTTGAAGAAAACGCTGCTGATCCTTGGCCCGACAACGCTGGCCGACCCGTCCCGCGCGGGCGATGCGGCGCAGGAACATGCCGCCATCATCGCCGCGCTGCAATCGCGCGACGGCGACGCCGCCGAGGCCGCGATGCGCCGCCATATCGAGGCCGCGCTGAACTTTCGCCTGCGCGCGATCCGGGCCAGCGCGCCTGCCGAGGATGACGAATGACCGAAACCTATGACATCGCGGTGGTCGGCGGCGGCAATGCCGCGCTTTGCGCTGCGATCACGGCGGCGCGGGCAGGCGCGCGGGTCATCATTCTGGAAGGCGCGCCCGAACCCTATCGCGGCGGTAATTCGCGCCACACCCGCAACTTTCGCTGTATGCACCGGGGGCCAGCGTTTCCCCTGACCGGCAGCTATGACGAGGACGAGTATTTCCACGATCTGATGCTGGTGACAAAGGGCAAGACCAACGAACATCTGGCCCGCATGGCGATCCGCACATCCGAAGAATGTCTGCCGTGGATGCAGGAAAACGGCGTGCGCTTTCAGCCCTCGCTGTCGGGCACGCTGTCGCTGTCGCGCACCAATGCGTTCTTTCTGGGGGGCGGCAAGGCGCTGGTGAACACGTATTATAATACCGCCGAAGATCTGGGCGTTTCGGTGATCTACGAAGCGCAGGTGCGCCACGTCCATCGCAACGGGCAGGAAATCACGCATCTTGACGTCGAGGTGAAAGGCCAGCCGCAAACCATCCACGCCCGCGCCTATGTGCTGGCTTCGGGAGGGTTTCAGGCCGATATCGACTGGCTGGCACGGGCCTGGGGGCCTGCTGCGCGGAACTTTCTGATCCGCGGCACGCCCTATAACCGCGGCGTGGTGCTGCGCGATCTGCTGGATCAGGGCGCCGACAGCGTGGGCGATCCGACGCAATGTCACGCGGTCGCTATTGATGGGCGGGCGCCGAAATATGATGGCGGGATCGTCACGCGGCTGGATTGTGTGCCGTTCTCGGTGGTGGTCAACCGCAACGGTCAGCGCTTCTATGACGAGGGCGAGGATGTCTGGCCCAAGCGTTACGCAATCTGGGGCCGCCTTGTCGCCGCCCAGCCCGATCAGGTCGGCTATGCGCTGATCGACGCGAAATCCATCGACCTGTTCATGCCCTCGGTCTTTCCGCCGATCAAGGCGGAGACGATCCCTGAACTGGCGGCGAAAATGGGCCTTGATCCGGCCTCGGTGACCGCCGCGGTCGAGGCGTTCAACGCCGCCTGCCGTCCGGGCCAGTTCCATCCGACCGAGCTTGACGGGCTGGCCACCACCGGGATCACCCCGCCCAAAACCAACTGGGCGCGACCGTTGGATACGCCGCCTTTCTATGGCTACCAGCTGCGCCCCGGCGTGACCTTCACCTATCTGGGGCTGAAGGTTTCCGAGACCGCGCAGGTGCAAAGCGCCGAAGGCCCGATCCGCAACCTATGGGCGGCGGGTGAGATCATGGCCGGCTCGATTCTGGGTCAGGGCTATCTGGCCGGTTTCGGCATGACCATCGGGACCGTTTTCGGTCGCATCGCAGGACAAGAGGCCGCCGCATATGTCTGACACCATCTCCGAAGCCCGCCGCCAGATCGAGATCTGCAATGCCTGCCGCTATTGTGAGGGGTTCTGTTCGGTCTTTCCGGCGATGACCCGCAACAAGGCGTTTCTGGATGGCGACCTCACCCATCTGGCGAATCTGTGCCACAATTGCCGGGGCTGTTACCACGCCTGCCAATATACCGCGCCGCATGAATTCGCGCTGAACATCCCCGCGGTGCTGGCGGAGGTCCGCACCGACAGCTGGGAACGACTGGCCCGCCCGCAAGGCATCGCGCGGCTCTTTCAGCGCCACGGGGTCGCCATGGCGGGACTGTTGGTGGTGGCGCTTGCGCTGTTCTTCTGGCTGCTGGCCGCGTTCCGGCCTGCCGAGGGCGCCGGGTTTTACGCATATATGGCGCATAACCTGATGATTGCGCTGTTTATTCC
Source organism: Paracoccus sp. (in: a-proteobacteria) (assembly GCA_030538425.1). Taxonomy (GTDB): domain Bacteria; phylum Pseudomonadota; class Alphaproteobacteria; order Rhodobacterales; family Rhodobacteraceae; genus Paracoccus. Next base: position 7,093 of record JAUNTZ010000026.1, read on the forward strand.
GGCCTTCCTGGGGCCTCTGGCGCTGATCTTTCTGGCGCTGCGCGATTACTGGCGCGAAACCGGCGGCGGGCGCATCCGTCTGGCCGATATCGCCCGCGCCGGTGACATGGCCGCGCGGATGAAGAACCTCAAAGGCGGCGGTGACGGCTGCAATTTTGAGGATGGCGACCGTTTCTCGCATAAGCGTCGGGTGTTTCACCAGTTGATGATGTGGGGCTTTCTGGCCTGCTTTGCCGCGACAAGCGCAGGCACGGTCATGCATTATATCCTTGGCTGGCCCGCGCCTTATCCGATCTGGTCGCTGCCCAAACTGCTGGGGATTCCGGGCGGCATTGCAATGGTTGCGGGTGCGGCAGGTCTCGCCAGCCTGAAACTGCGGGCGGAACGCGCGCTTGGCGACGCCCGCGTCTGGGGCGGTGAGATGGCCTTCATCCTGCTGCTGGGTGCGGTCGCGCTGACCGGGCTCATGCTTTATGCGGCGACCGGGACCACGGCGGTTGGCCCGCTGCTGGCGGTGCATCTGGCCACGGTGATGACGCTGTTCCTGCTGATGCCGTTTTCAAAGATGGTCCACGGCTTTTTCCGCTTTACCGCGCTGATTGCCGAGGCGGGCAAGTCGCGCTGAGCGGATGAAGAAAACCCCCGGCCTGCGGGGGTTTTCCTCTGGCTGGGGTCAGTCCAGCACCCGCGCGGGCACAAAGACCTCACCCGAGATCAGCTTGCGCGCGGTGCGGATCACGCCGCCGCTAATGACCTGCAAATCGGCGCCCTGCCCCTTGGTCCGAAGCGCGATCTCAATCACGCCGCTGGGATGCTCGATCACCATTTGCCGCGCGTCCCCCTGAGGCCGCCGCGCCAGCCCGTCCGAGACCGAGCCCTCAAGCGCGGCCAAGGTTGAGACGCACAGCGCGCCGGTCACGGCAAAGGCGGCATGGGTCTTGTGCGGCACCAGATAGCGGGCGGCGATATGGCCGTCGCCCTTGGGCGCGGCAATGACGCCGACCTTGGGAATGACCTTACCAGTCACATCGCCCAGGCCCATGCGCCGCCCGGCCTCAAGCCGCATCGCCTCAATCCGGGCGAAGAATTCGCGGTCGGCGTCCAGCTCAGCCGGGGTCTCATGGCCGGTCTTGCCCAGATCGGCGGCGCGAAGGATCATCATCGGCACGGCCACGTCGATCAGCGTGACCTCAACCCCGTCAATGGTTTCGCGCAGATGGCCGGTCGGCAACAGCGCCCCGGTTTTTGATCCGACAATGTCCATGAAGTTCAGATGAACCGGCGCCGCCGTCCCCGGCACGCCCGCAATCGCGGTGTCGCCGTCGTAATTGACCGCCTCACCATCGGTTTGCACCAGAATCTCGATCCGGCTGTCGGTGTTCACGTTGTGAACGACAACCCGCGTCTGCGCGCCGGTGACCGGGACCATGCCGCGCTCAATCGCGAAGGGGCCGACGCCGGCCAGAATGTTGCCGCAGGACGGCGCGGTATCGACCACCGCCTCGGTGACAGAGACCTGCGCGAAGAGATAATCGACATCGACCCCCTCACGATCCGACGGGCCGACCATCGCCACCTTTGAGGTCAGTGGCTCCGCGCCGCCGATCCCGTCGATCTGGCGCGCATCGGGTGAGCCCATCGCCGCCAGCAGAACACGGTCGCGCGTGGCCTCATCACCGGGCAGGTCGTCCATGCGGAAATACGGCCCCTTCGAGGTGCCGCCGCGCATCACCATGACCGGAATTGCGTGTTGTTTCGCCATATTGGCCCCCTTTTCAAATGAAACGGCCCGCAACTGGTGCGGGCCGCTTGGTTGTGATGCCGTCAGCCCAAAGGCCACGGCAATTGCCCATAGAAATGGTCCTGCAACAGACCGGCGGGCAGCACAAGGTTCAGCGCCGCTGTCAGCGCCAGCAGCACGCCCGCGCCAAGCGCGGTCAGCAGCACCGTCTGAAGCCAGCTTGCCTTGGCGACGATCCGCAGGAAGGCCACAAAGAACAGCATCAGCGCCAGGAAATACCCGACAAGCGCGATGGCCACGACAAAGGCCACCAGCCAGGCGATGTATTTCTTGGGCGAGACCGGGCCGTCATCCTCAGCGCGCAGCTTTTCCTCACTGTCGAAGACCGCACCGCTGGCGCGGTTGCCGGTGACCTGCGGGTAAAGCACGAAAGCGCCCGCGATCAGACCCACGACTGACACACCAATCGGGAACACCTTGCCCAGCATTTGCAGGCTGTAAGTGTCGATGATGGTGAACAGGAAAAAGCCCATCAGCGCCAGCGTGAAGGCGATTTGCGGCCAAAGCGGATGGCTGTCCGAGACCGTGCCCGCGCCCTCGGTCGCGATCTTGTTGTCGCCTTTGCCGGAACGCAGGCTCAGCCAGATCGACAGGATGATGATGCCAAGGATCACCAGCACGATGGGCCGCGTGAAGAAGCTCCAGCCCGAGAATTGCAGCGCCTGATAGAGGTAACGCTCGGCCTGCGTGGCAAGCACGAAGCCGATCAGGAAGGCCGGGCGCGGCCAGCCAAAGCGGCGCAGCAGGATGCCGATAATGCCAAGGCCCACAAGCGCGACCAGATCCAGCAATTGCCGGTTGGGCTGGAACGCCGCGAATGAGATCACCATGATCATGAAGGGCGCAATCAGCGCGTAACGGATCATCGTGATCCGCGCGATGCCTGGCGCCAGCACCAGACACAGCGCCGTGCCCATGACGTTGGCAATCGCCAGCGACCACACGATCGTATAGGTCACGTTGAGGTTGGTGGACACCATCGAGGGGCCGGGCTGCAAGCCGATCAGCACCATGCCCGCCAGAAAAATCGCCATCGAGCCCGAGCCGGGGATGCCGAACAGCAGGGTCGGGACCAGACCGCCGCCCTCTTTCGATGAGGTCGTCGCCTCAACCGCGATCACGCCGCGAATGTCGCCCTTGCCGAACTGGCTTTTATCCTTGGAAGTCTGGACGACATGGCCATAAGCGATCCAGTCCACGACTGAGCCGCCAAGCCCCGGGATCATGCCCAGAATGGCGCCCAGACCGGCCAGACGCAGGGTCAGCCAGCGGTAAACCCATGTGTCGCGGATGCCCTGCCCCCAGCCCGCGCCCAGCGCCGAGCCTTTGGTCGCAATGGTGCTGTTCTTGCGCAGCAGGTCGCCGATCTCCGGCACCGCGAACAGGGCCAGACCCACGATCACCAGCGGCAGGCCGTTCATCAGATAGAGCGTGCCGAACTCCATCCGGTATTCGCCGGTTGCGGGGGCAGAGCCCACCATGCCCAGCGCCAGACCGGCGGCAGCGGCGACCAGACCCTTGGCAAGGCTCTGGCCCGACAACACGCCCACCATGGACAGGCCGAACAGGGTCAGCATGAACAGCTCGGCCGCGCCAAAGGACAGGATCAGCGGGCGCGCGACCAGAACACAGACGGTCAGCACCAGCGCGCCGAACAGCCCCCCAAACAGTGAGGCCGTGAAGGCCGCCGACAGCGCCCGCGCCGCCTGCCCCTTCTTGGCCAGCGGAAAGCCGTCAAGAATCGTCGCTTGTGACGCCGATGAGCCCGGAATCCCCATCAGCACGGAGGCGAATGTGTCGGAAATTGCCAGAACCGGCAGAATCCCGATCAGCATGGCCAGCGCCGAGGTCGGCTCCATCCCATAGACGAATGGCAGCAGCAGCGACATGCCGACAATGCCGCCCAGACCGGGCAGGATGCCGACGACAAGGCCGACGCCCACGCCGACCATCAGATATTTGAAATGCTGAAGCGTCAGAACCGTGCCTAACGCGTCATAGACTGCGTCCATGATCATGGAACCGCCCCCCATAAGCCCTGCCCTGACGGTCAAAGCGCCGCGACGGGGCGGCGGGGATCTGACCGTATCGGCAAGTGAAAACCGGATCGAACCGGCAGGTTGTTCTGGAATATCGCCCTGTTCTGCCGCGCGGCGCCCAAGGCGGGCGGCCCGTCCGGTGGGGCGGGCCTGATCGTCACCGGGCCCGGGCGCGGATGGCACCCGGACCCGTTTATCTTAGTCCAGCGTCACGTTGTGGTTCTCGCGCAGATAGTTGCGCACCCATTCACGCGCCTCGGGGTCGATGGTGGTGCCGATGCGATACAGCGCCTCAACATCATCGCCGACCGCCTGGGTATAGGCGCCCAGAATCTCGCCCGCGCTTGCGACCAGTTCGGGGTCAGCTGCGGCCGCCGCGAAAGCATCGCGGTAAGCCTGCACGATTTCCGGCGGGGTGTTCGCGGGCAGAACTGCGGGCTTTTGCGCCGCGAAACCGGCGACGAAGAACGCCTTATAGGCCTCGAACGCCTCACCCGAGGGGGCCTCGCCATGCATCATCTCATAGGCTTCGACGAAATGCGGGATGTCGGGGAAGGACGGGTCGCGCTGAATATTGCCGTCCGCGTCCAGCACACCGTAAGAGAACAGCGGCACGGCGGTGCCCTGTTCGACCAGCGGCACCACGTTGGTGAGATAGGCCGAGGTCGTCTGATAGTCGATGGTCGCCTCGCCGCGTTCAAACGCCAGACGGCCATCGCCGCGCCCGGTCATGCCGAACACATGGCGCACGTTCAGGCCCAGAACCTCAAAGGCCAGCATCGGCACAAGGTCAAGCGAGGTCGCGCCCTGGCTGGCATAGACCAGCTCACGGTCGCCCAGCTCACCCAGTTCGGACGCATCGGCGATGCCCAGATTAGAGGGGATATAGACCACGCCGCCGGTCGGCGAGACCAGAACCGGGGTAAAGTTCTCATAGTCGTAACGCACACGGCGGTCGCCCAGCAGATAGGGGAACTGGGTCGAAGCCGAGGTGCCCAGCAGTTGCAGCCCGTTCGGACGCGCCCGCGCGGCATATTCGTTGGTCCCGGTGATCGAGCCGCCGCCCGGCACGTTGCGGATGATCACGTTGGGGTTGCCTTCAAGATGCTTGCCCAGATAGGGCGCCAGAAAGCGCGCCCAGACGTCCGAGCCGCCGCCTTCCGAGAACGGCACCCAGAATTCAATCGTCTTGCCCGAAAAATCGGTCGATTGCGCCGAGGCGGGCACGGTGGCCGCAAAGCTCAGCGCGGTCGCGGCGGCGGCAATGGTCGCGCAAAAGCGACGCTTGGACATGAACATTGGTCTTCCTCCCTCTTGGTCCGGCACAGCGCGGCGCCGGTTAACACATTCAGGCGTTAACACATGAACCTGTCATAAAGCTGTCGTGCGAGAGCCCGCAGCAATAAATTTATGATTGCGCCCGCCGTGGCGGTCAATTGTTACCCTGAGGCGATTCCGGCGCGGGTTGCGGGCCGGGTGTCAACAGCCGGATCGGCGCACCTTTCAGCCATGCGGCGACGGCCTCGGCGCTTTGGCGATAGAACATCGCAAAGGTCTGCTCACTGACATAGCCCAGATGCGGCGTGACCAGCAGCCGCCCCTGTGAGATCAGCTCAGCGTCGATGATATCGGCCCCTGCGGGCAGCGGCTCAACATCATGCACATCCAGCGCCGCCCCGCCCAGATGCCCGGATCGCAGCGCGTCCAGCAGGGCGTCGGTCTGCACGATCGGCCCGCGCGAGGTGTTCAGGAACAGCGTATCAGGGCGCATCGCCGCGAACTGGGCCGCGCCGAACAGCCCGCGCGTTTCCTCAGACAGCACCAGATGCACCGACACAATATCGGAAGCCCCCAACAGCGCGGGCAGGTCGGGCACGTGATCCACGCCGCAGGCTGCGGCACCCTCCGCGGTCAGGCTGCGCGACCATGCAAGAACGCGCAGCCCGAAAGGCCGCGCCAGCCGCGCCACCATCCGCCCGATCCGCCCATACCCCGCGATGCCCAGCACCTGCCCGGACAGATCCCGGCCCAGCCCCGATTGCCAGCCTCCTTGCGCCGCGCTGTTCGCCTCAACCGGGATACGCCTGCTCAGCGCCAGCATCAGCGCCATGACGAATTCAGCCGTGGTGCTGCCACGCGATTCGGTGCCTGAGACCACGATCCCCCGCGCATGAGCCGCCGCCACATCAATCGACAGATTGCGCGCGCCGGTGGTCACGATCAGCCGCAGGCTCGGCAGGGCGTTGATGATCTGGGCAGGCAGGGGCGTGCGCTCGCGCATCACGCAAACCACCTCAAACGGGCGCAGCCTTTCGATCAGCGCGGCCGGGTCGGTGACCCCATCGCGAAACACCGTCACCTCACAGCCCGGAGGCCAGTCCGCCAGCCGCATCGCCGCGCCCGCGTAATCGTCCAGAACCGCAACCCGTGTCATTCCGCCCCCATATCCCGCCAAATCTGCGGCGGCGGCGCGCGGGTCGTCAAGCCTGCCCGATGCAACATTGTTGGCCCTTGTGCTTGCCCCGCGAAAGCGCGAGGCTTTGCATGTTTCGCGGCCCACAACCCCGCAGATGCAAGATCAAGGAGCAGACAGATGAGCATTCGCAGCATCCTGACCAATTACACCGGCAACGGCGGCGGCCCGGCGGCGCTGCGCATGGCGATTCAGATGGCGCATAAATATGACGCCCATCTGACCGCAGCGGTCTGGCTGCCCGAAAACCCGATGCGCCATCAGGCAGGCAGCTTTCTGACCGCTGAGATCGGCAGCATCCTTGACGAATATGAGGCCGATTTCGTCGCCGGTCGCCGGGCCGATTTTGAAAAGGCGGTGGCTGAGGCCGGGCTGGAGGGCCGCGTCAGCTTTGAGGCTTATGGCCCGCGCGAACGCAGCATCAACGAGGCCGCGCGGGGTCACGACGTGGTGGTGATCGGCACCGCCGCCAGCGCCGCGCCCAGCCGCGATTTCGCCGCCCGGCCCGATGTTGTGGCGCTGCGCTCGGGTCGTCCGGTGATCGTCGTGCCGCACAGCTATGACGCGCCCCAGATCATTGAGACAGCCGCCATCGCCTGGGACGGCAAACGCGCCGCCGCCCGCGCTTTGGCCGATGCGATGCATATTCTGGAGACCAAGCAGCAGGTGATCCTGATGTCGGTCGGTGAGGGGCTGGATGCGAATCACGGCGCGGATGTGATGCGGCTGATGAAGCTCCACGGCGTCAATGCCGAGCTGATGACCCGCCCGACCGGCCCCCGCGGCACGGGTGAGACGCTGATGCAGATGGTGCGCGACAGCGGCGTGGGCCTCTTGGTCATGGGCGCCTATGAGCACAGCAAATTCGCCGAGGACCTGTTGGGCGGCGTGACCCGCGACATCTTCGACCGCGCCCCGGTGCCGGTGCTGATGTCGCATTGAGGCTTACCCGCCGCGCCCCGAGCGGCGGCGGGGGCGCTTGCTGATCTCTAGCCGCCGCTAAGGGTTTGAAAATGTAGGGTGGCGCTGAGCTGTTAGGCGCCACCCTTCGCGGCGCGCCTGAGCCCGCACCCGGTCATGTCCGCCAAGGTCAAGGCGGCCTCGACCCGGAACGGAGCGGCGGTTGTTCGCCGCCCCGGCATTGCGACCACCCGCGAAGCGCCCACCCGCGCTGTGCGCGTGACGTTCTCCGCAAACCGAGTCATGCTGCTCGAAAAGAATGGCTGATCAACAGCATCGCCCCTGCGGACATGGTGAAACGGCGTGGTCTGGACATGCTGCGCGGCTGGACGGGGCCGAAAAGAGGCGTTGCTTGACCTTGGGCTATCCCGTGAGGACCATGACCGAGGCTTGGATTGCAGCCCGCTCAAGCAGATTAAGATGTGACATCACGAGCAGAGATTTGGCGTTAACCTGCCACGGGGCCTGCACGAGGTCAGGTCGCATTGAGCCAAGACTCGCCCCCGGAACAAAGCACCGCGCGATACTGAACCGCGCGGCGCTCTGCCTCAATCTCAATAGCTGCGCTGGCAGACGCCCACATCATCGCACAGCGCACCGGCACCCGCGCCGATCAGCGCGCCCTTGGCGGGGTCCTCCTTCAGCGCGCGGGCAATCAGCGCACCCGCCACGGCACCGCCTGCGGCGCGTTGCGCGTCGGGGGTGATGACTGAGCCGCCGTAAGGGCTGGGCTGGCAAGCGGCCAGAGCCGCGAGAGCGAAAGCCATGGCGGAAAGACGAAGAGCGGGTTTTTGCATGTTTACTGTCCTTTTGATGGGGCCGGTGCTGTGACCGGCATCAGGGGACAGATGCAGGGCAAGGCTTACGCCGGGATTACGCGATGCGCCGCAGGCGCGCTTTTTTCGACATATCCGCCCTCATCCCGAAACCGGCAGGCTGACCCGGAATGTCGCGCCGGGCGCGGCGTCAGCGACCACCACATCGCCGCCATGCGCCCGCGCAATGTCGCGCACCATTTTCAGGCCAAGCCCCGCGCCTGCGCCATGGGGGTTGCGGCGGAAGAAGGGCTCGAAGACGCGGGCGCGCTGAGGCTCGGGGATGCCGGGGCCTTGGTCCTGAACCTCGATCACGCCTGCGAGGCTCAGCCGCACGGTGATCGCGCCGCGCCCGCCGCCATGCTGCACCGCGTTCTGGATCAGGTTCACGACCATCCGGTCAAGCCCCGCGCGGTCGCCCTGAACCCAGACCGGCGCGTCGGGGCTGTCGAGCGACAGATCGTAGCCCTCGGCCAGCGCATAGGGCGCCAGATCGGCCACCGCATCGGACAGGACCGCGCGCAGATCAAGGCGCGTCAGGGTCAGGCCCGCCTGCCGGAAACGCTCAATCTCCAGCAATTGCCGGGCAAGGGCGGCAAGGCGGCGGGTGATCTGGCGCAGGCTTTCACGCTCGGCACTGGCAGGCAGGGCGTCAAGGCGCAGCTGGATGATCGCAATCGGGGTGCGCAGCTCATGCGCGGCGTTCATGAAGAACCGCTCGGTCGTCTCGAAGCCCGCATCCAGACGGCGCAGCGCCTCGTTCATGCCTTGGGCGAGCGGGACGATCTCACGCGGGAGGCCCTCGGTCGCCAGACGGCTGCCCCGGCTGTCATAGTCGATCCGCGCGACCTGCCGCGACAGGTCGGTGACGCGGCGCAGGCTGCGGCGGATGAAGGGCGGCACGCAAAGCAGGGTCAGCCCGATCAGCACCAGAGCGGGCACAAGCACGACGATATTCGCCAGAAAGATGCTGGCCCAGACATCGCTGATATAGCCGCCACCGCCTAGGATGATGGCCATGTCGCCGATATGTTCGAACCGGGCGGTCAGGTGCGGGTCGGCATCCTCGCCGCGAATATCCATGACCTTGATGCGCGGTGCGTCGTCCATCATGGCCATCGCGAAGGGCGGCGGGGCGCCATGGGTCAGCCGAGCCTCCCCCGACTGGACGATGAACCACAGATCGGGCGAGGCATCCTGTATCCGCTGCAATTCCGCATTCGGGGTCAGTATCAGCCCGCCCGCATCGCGCGCGGTTGACGCGGTGACCGCGCGGATCGCCTTTCCGCCGACGATCACACCCGAGGGTGAGGCATTGAACACCAGCCCCACCGTCAGCGATGAGATCACCACAAAGATCAGGATTTGGAACAGGACCAGCCCGCGCGTGATCCGCCAGCGCAGCGAGGGCGCGCTCATGCCCGGCCTGCATGGATGAAATAGCCGACGCCGCGCACATTATGGATCTCCACCCCTGCGCCTGCATCGGCCAGTTTCCGGCGCAGCCGCGACATATTCGCCTCAAGTGAGTTCGACTGGATCTCATCGTCGAACCCGTAAACCGCATCCTCCAGCGCCGATTTGACGACCGTGCGGCCGGGACGGCGCAAAAGCGTCTCAAGGATCAGCAATTCGCGCCGCGTCAGGTCGATCTTGGCGCCGCTGACGCGGACCTCGCGCGCATGGAGGTCATATTCCAGCGCGCCAAGGCGGATGGTTTCGGGCAGAACCTCGGGCGCGCGGCGCAGGACGGCGTTGATGCGGGCCAGAAGCTCGTCCAGCTCAAAGGGTTTGGGCAGGTAATCGTCGGCGCCGATATTCAGCCCGTCAATGCGCTGATGCGTCTCACCCAAGGCCGAGATCACGATTGACGGCACCGGGCGCGGGCGCGAACGCAGCAGCGGCACAAGGCTCAGCCCATCGCCATCGGGCATCTGCCGGTCGATCAGCACGACGTCATGGACATTGTTCTCAAGCGCCTCGCGCGCGATCTCCAGACTGGGCGCGGTATCGACATTGATGTTGTGACGCCGCAGGGCCGCGCCCAGGGCCTCGGCCATCTCGGGTTCGTCCTCAACAAGCAGCAATCGCATCGGCGCCTCCGTTCTTTGGGTCACTCTGACGGGCCATCCTTACCGCAGGATTACGCGCGGCGGGAGGGAACCGGACGAAAAGGCGTAAGTTTCGCGTAACAGTCGCGCCCTATCAGCGGGCAACCATAACGAATCAAGGATGACCCCATTGTTCCGTCTGACAGCCATTGCCGCTTTTGCCACCCTGTCGCTGATCCCCGCCGCGTCGAGCGCGCAAGGTATTGATTTCACGACTCATCATTACGCCACCAAGGACGGGCAGGATCTCTATCTGGACCTGATCGTCGATCCCTCGGCAGAGAGCGACGGCCCGCGCCCGGTGATCATCTATTCCTTTGGCGGCGGTTGGGAAGAAGGCGACCGTGGCTCCGAGGACGACGCCGAAATGTGGGCGCCCTTCCTCTCCGAAGGCTATGCGGTGGTCGCCATCGACTATCGGTTGGGCGTCCGCGATGCCAAGCAATCGGGCGAGTTTAACGATGAAAACGGCACCGAGATCTATCTGCGCGCGATTGAATGGGGGGTCGAGGATCTCTTCGACGCGACCCGCTTTGTCGTGGATCACGCGGATGAGTGGAACTTGAACGCCGATCAGATCGTGACCTTGGGCGGAAGCGCCGGGGCCACAAATTCGCTGGTCGCGGAGTATCACGCGGCGAATGCCACCCCGCTGGCGCAGGCGCATCTGCCCGATGGGTTCCGCTATGCGGGCGTGATCTCGATGGCAGGCGCCTTCTGGCTGCCCGAAGGCACGCCGCTGGAATTCGCCGCGCGGCCTGCGCCGATCATGTTCTTTCACGGCGCGCAGGACTGGCTTGTGACCTATGATGAGGTGCAGGGGGATTTCGCGGGCTATGGCCCGGCCTATTATGTCCGCGAATTCGCCGGGCCGGATTATCCGAAATGGTTCGTCGATTACCCGCAGGGCGACCACATGCTGGCCGCGCTGCCGATCATGACCCGCCAGCCCGAGATGCTGGCCTTTCTGGAGCGTCTGGCGATCGGGCGCGAGGAGCTGTCCATCCACACCATCGAGGAAGCGACCTTTCCCGCCTCTTTCGAGGGGCTGATGAAAAAGCTTGAGGCTGAGGGGCAGGACCGCTGAGATGCTGAAACGGATCAAACTGGCGGCGCTGGGCGTGATGCTGGCGGGGCTTGCGGCCTGCGGCTGGACGCCCGCCCCCGATTACGCCGCGAAAGGCCCGGTTGAGATGTCCTTCATGGCGCGCGGCCCCTGGCAGGTCTCGCGCAGCAATAGCGGTGAGGCTTGCACAAGCAAGGGCCAAAGCTGCGAGATCTGGGCCCCCACCGGCCCTGCACCGGACACCGCCCCCGGCTTGCGCGGCGGGCGTCACCCGGTGGTCGCATGGGCGAACGGCTCGGGCCAGATGCCCGAGGTTTACACGCAGTTTCTGGAGCATCTGGCCTCATGGGGCTTTGTCGTGATCGCGCCGCGCGACGACATGACCGGCAACGGCCAGACGGTTTTCGATGCCGCGCAATATATCATCCGGCAGGGCGATAACCCCGCCAGCCCGTTTCATGGCCGCATCGACCGCGACCGTATGGCGGCGCTTGGTCACTCGCAGGGCGCGTCCTCGGTCGCGGCGCTGCATGCGCGCAATGCGCCGCTGTTTCGCAGCTATATGGCCTATCACATCTCACCCGGCTGGTTCGCCCGCTGGTGCTGCGGCGTCGATCAGGCCAGCTATGCGGGACTGGTGCCGCGCGGCTCGATCTTTCACTGGAACAGTCAGGTCGATGGCGGCAATCCCGACTGGTATGAGGCCGTGGGCGGCCCCGCCCCCAAAGCCTTCGCCCTGCTGCGCCATGCCGGCCACGAGGCCATCGGCCCCCGCCCGCGCCCCTATCTGGGTTATTCGACCGCCTGGCTGATGTGGCAGTTGAACGGCGACCGCCGCGCCGCGGCCGCCTTTGCGCCGGGGGATGAGTTTTTCAATGAAAGCATCAGTTGGGCTGACAGCCGCGCCGCGCGCACCGGGCTTTGACCGCGAAAGGAGATATGATGAAAACGCCAATTCTTGCCCTTGCCGCCTGCCTTCTGGCGATGGCGACCCACGCCACAGCCGCGCCGCAAATCGCGGATGCCATACCGCTTTACGGCGCGGACAATCCCGGCAGCCCGGATGACGAGATGCTGACCGGATCGGGCCGCGATCTGCGCAACGTCACCTATCCGACGCTGACGCCGGTTCTGCCCGCGCCCGGCACCGCCAACGGCGCGGCGGTGATCGTGGCACCGGGTGGCGGCTTTTTGTTCCTGTCAATGGACAGCGAGGGTTTGGATGTGGCGCAAGCATTGGCCGATCAGGGCGTGACGGGTTTTGTGCTGAAATACCGGCTCAACCCGACGCCTGCGGACCAAGGGGCCTATGCGCGGGAGCTGTTCAGCGTGATTTTGGGCGCAAGCGGCATCGGTCCCGCGCCGGATCTGGACCCGGCCGAGGCCCGCGATGATGCCACTGCGGCGATTGATCTGCTGCGCAACCGGGCCGAGGACTGGGAGATCGACCCGGAACGCGTGGGCATTATCGGCTTTTCCGCCGGGGCGATTGCGGCGCGGGATGCGGTGCTGCATGGCGCCTCGCCTGATTTTCTGGGCCTGATCTATGGCCCGATGGAGGCGGTCGAGGTGCCCGAGGGCGCGCCTCCGCTTTTCACCGCTTTGGCCATGGATGACGGCATGTTCAGCCGTGGCGATTTCGGGCTGGCCACCGCCTGGCGCGACGCCGGGCGCCCGGTCGAGCTGCATGTCTATCAAAGCGGCGGCCACGGATTCGGCCTTGGCAAACCGGGCGAAACGAACGCCCTGCTGATACCGCAATTTATGGCTTGGCTGGAGATGCAGGGCTTTGTGCCCGGTGACGATGCCCTACAGCCAGAATAAGAAAGGAAAGCCATGACAACCGGAAACCCCCTGCGCACAACCCGCCGCCTGCTTGGCCGCAGCGCGAAAATCATCGCCTTCGCCACGCTTGCCGTTGTCGCTCTGGTCGCTCTGGCGGGGTTCCTCTGGATCAGGTCGGTGCAGGAGAGCTTTCCCGAACTGACGGGCTCGCCTGAGATCGGGACATGGTATGGCATCTACCCCGAAGGCGCGCGCTCGGCCCTGGGTGAGCCCTATCACGGCATCTTCAGACGCGGTTCGTCGAATAATGTGATGGTGCTGTTCAATGGCGGCGGTGCCGCTGTGGATGCTCAGACCGCCTCTGGCCCGGATCGCGCCTTCAACACGGATACGGGCGGCGATGTTCTGGCCCGGCTTGGCCTTGGCAGCGACGATGCTGCCAACCCTTTCGCCGATTGGACCGTCATTAACCTGCCCTACACGACCGGAGATTTCCACATCGGTGCGGGGGATTTCACCTTTCAGAACGCCGATGGTGAGACCGAGACGCTCCACCATAACGGCTTCCTGAATTTTGATCTGGTGATGGCAGAGATCATGCCGCATCTGCCCGCGCCCGAGCGCCTGCTGATCTCGGGCTATTCGGCTGGAGGCTTTGCCGCCGCTCTGATGGCCGATCACGTCATGGGCTATTTTCCCGAGACGAGTGATGTGACCGTCGCGGTGGACAGCGCGCTGTTGCTCAACGACGACTGGCACGGCATCGCTGCGAATATCTGGCAGCCACCGGCTGAGATCACCCGGCAGATCACCGGCGATAACCTGACGTTGGACGCACTGACGGCGCTTGCGGCGGATCATCCGCAGGTGAAGGTGCTGTTCCTGTCCTCAATCCGCGACGATGCGCTGGTCGAGGTGCAGGAATATTTCGACACCGGCACCATGCGCAAGACCTCTGCGGGCGGCGATGCTTATGAGGCGGCTTTGGCCGATTTCGTGCGAGCCCTGCGCGCGGCGGTGCCGAATACGGCGTTCTACATCTTCGATACCGAACGGAGCGAGGAAAACCTGACCTTTCACACCGCGCTGCTGCTGTTCTCCTTCACCGAGGGTCTGGCGCCGATCACCCCCGCGCAATGGATTGCAAATGCGGTGAACGGCCAGATTGAGGATGTCGGGCTGGACTTGCTGCCTTAAAATAATAATCTTGGGCCGCTATATTGGGTTGGGCTTCATATCCATTTGATCCCAACCCATTTGGGCAAATCCATATTCATCAGCCATTCCAGACTTGCAACGGGGTCAGCCCCCGATTTCAGCTGCCGCGCGCTGTCCCGATAGCAGGGCGCCGTGCACGGTCGCAAACATCTGCTTGTGCGTTGCTTCACCGGCGAAAAACACTCGGTCCGAAATGGGCGCGGCCAGATCGTCACGTATTGCGGGGCTGGACCCGACCGTGTGGAACGAATAGCCACCCAGACTATACGGGTCCTGACCCCAGCGGGTAATTTGAAAATCGACCGGGTCGGGTATATTATTTCCAAAGATCAGCTTGAGCCGGGCCATGGCACTCGCGACGATTTCAGCATCATCCCAATCCTCGATTTGACGCGCAAAGCCACCTGCATTGAAGCCAAGCAAAATGGGTTTTCCCGTCAGCCGCGCCAGATTGAGCCATTGACTCCATTGGCCATGCTGGGACAATGGCGGAACATATTCCATCCAGTCTTCTTGCGGCCAGAACTGATTTGGAAAATACAGATAGCATTTATTGAAATGGCCCATACCAAGCTTATTGATCGCGACCATCTTTCGATCCGACAAAGCGGGGACGAACCGAATGGCCCCGGCTTTCAGCACGCCCAGCGGCACCGTCACCAGAACACGGTCAGCGATAAAGCTACCCCTATTGGTCATGATACGGATTTCAGGCATGGTTGAATCAATTTCATTCACCACATGCCCCAATCGCACATTCAGACCACGCGCCAGATAATTCGTCAAATCCTGATAGCCATTGGCGAATATCGCATCGGCGCCCTGGTATCCCTCCATACTGTCAAACCAATAGGTCGATATCTCGTCCCGACTGCCTGCATATTCCTGCTCGACAGTGCTGTTTGTAATGAACGATATAAGTTCCTTATCGGCGAGGTCGAGACTGTCCCAATTCAATTGATTTTCGACTGTCACCCTGACCGAACGATCAACTTCAAGGTCTTGGCCATGTTCCAAAGCCCTCTCATGCGCAATCTTGAGCGCGGACAAATGTGCAAGACGGGCAGCATTCATCGGCTGTCCGTTTGATTCATAAAAAACCACGCTGTTATAACTGGTCGTAATCAGCTTTGCGCCAGCGTCATGGGCGAGTGGCGTAAGTGGATTCCCATCCAGCTCATGGATCCAGGACGCGCCAAGATCGACAGGCGCATCGGCCCAGGCTGCACTTGTCCAGGTGCGACCGCCCAGCCGGTTGCGCGCCTCCAGCACGATGACCTCATGGCCGCGCCCGACCAACTGCCGGGCGGCGACCAGACCCGCCATTCCCGCGCCGATCACGATCACCTTGAGCGGATTCTGCGTTGCGCCCGCCCGCCTGGCTCCCGCCGTCGTGGCCATGGCCGCAGTCGCGACGGCGGTATTGAGTAAAGTGCGGCGTCGCATGGGTTGGGCCTCCTCCGTTTGCAGGGTAAGGTTAGCGACTGGCGGTCGCAGGTCAACGCGTCGTTGCGGTCCGTTGAGTTTATCGGCCCGCCGCCTATCTTGTTGCCAGAGTGGCATCAGTAGGATCGCGAAGAGGCACAAATGACGGCCATCGCGGCCCCGGCGCGGTTGCGGTGACAACCGGCACGGCCAAGGGGAAAGGAAGTGACCCCAAGATGGGCCGAAAACGCATCCTCTGGGCGGCCCATGACATGGTCCTGAAACGCCCCGCGCTGGCATGATGATTACAAAAAGGAGTTTGCAAAATGGATGGCACCGCAAGACCGCTTGCCCTTGTCACCGGCGGATCTGCCGGGATTGGGCTTGAACTGGCAAAACTGCTGGCGGCGGGCGGATATGAGCTGATCGTGACCGGCAGCAGCGACCGCACCGCCAAGGCCGCCCAAGACCTGCGCGCGACGGGCGTGCCGGTCACGCCGGTGCAGTCCGACCTGTCCACGCCCGAAGGGGTTGCCTCTGTCGTGGCAGCCGTCGGCACGCGCCCGCTGGACGCGCTGATCCTGAATGCGGGCATTGCCACCGGCGGGGCGTCGTTTCTGGATATGCCGCTGGAGCGGCATCTGGGCCTGATCGACCTGAATATCGGCAGCACGGTGCGGCTGTGCCATGCGCTTTTGCCCAATGTGATCGCAGCAGAGGGCAAGGTTCTGATGGTCAGCTCGCTTTCGGCGACGACGCCCACGCCCTATGAAGGGGTTTACGGGCCGTCAAAATCCTTCATGACCTCCTTCGGCCACGGTCTACGAGAGGAATTGCGGGGCACCGGTGTCACGGTCACGATCCTGCATCCCGGCGCGACCGCCACCGATTTTCACGCCCGCGCCGGGATGGGCGCGACCGGGTTTGGCGACAATAGCTGGAAAAACGACCCAGCCCTGATTGCCCGGCAAGGCTATGAGGCGATGCTGGCGGAGGTGACCTCGCTGATCGGCGGAGATGCCGAGACGCAACAAGCGGGCGAGGACCACAAGCGCCTGTCCGAGGAAGAAAAAGCCCGCCGCCACGCGGAAATGGCAAGGCCGAGGCGGTAGGGTGGGATTTGGTCCTGACTTGGGCAGCGCAGCGCTGATGAATATGGCGCTGCGCTGAGGTGATTTGCGTGCGCGTCCGTCTTTCCCGGGCCGGGCGGCGGAGGCATCCAACGCTCACCGGCTGATTTGCCTGATGGCTGGTGTTCGGGACGGCTATCGCGTGGGGGTGTCTCGGCCTTATTGGGCCGACCGAGCGGGTCTCGAAAGAAGGTAGATCGGCGCAGGTCGCCGCTGCGCTCTGACACGGTGGTTTGTGGGCAACGAGATGCCCTTCTAGATCGAGGCGGGGGCATGAGCATCTGGTGCTCAGGCACTAAATGGCTTGCCTGTGGGCGGCTATGGCGCGGCCTCGATGGTGGGGCAGAGCTGATCCTGAAGGAAGGCCGAGGCAGGATAAGCTGGCACTAAGGCGCTCGATGGCTTCCGACGTTCTATGCGAAAGATCACGCCCGCCGCCGGGGGTATCACGCCAGTCACATTTATCCATTGGTTTCCGGCGGTTGGATCTGGCTCGGGCTGCGGGCGAGGCTCAGGGATGGGATGCCCTGTCCGTCTGCGGGGCAAGCCTTGTCGTTGCCGTGGCATCGCCGATCCTTGCCTTTTTCATGAGGTGCCCCAAGCATCGCACTCCAGCAAGACAACCACCGGAACCGGCCCCATGGCCGCACTTGCCGAACCAGGCGGGGTCACGCCTCACCCCACCAGATCTCCCAGCAATACCGGCCAGATGGCCTGATTGCGGCGCGAGAACGCCTCGATATGGCCGATCTTGCGCAGGCCGAAATCGGCGGGGTTCAGCAGGTGCCGCGTCACCCGGCCCGGGTCCAGCGTATCGCCATAGCGCCAGACGGCATCAGGCGGCACGACCCTATCGTCGGCGCTGACCATCAGCCGCCATGGCGGGCCGCTCGGGTCGGGTTCGGGCGGGGGCAGGCTCACCCCGATATCATCCGCCCAGAAACCGCGCCGCGTGCACCAACGCCGCCATTGCCAATAGACCTCCGCCGGCAGATCCGCGCCCAGCATCAGCCTGCGCCCCGGCAGATAGCCCGCAAGTGCAGTCGCCAGCGGCCCCGGCCCATACCAGAAACTCAGCACCAAAAGCAGATAGGGCATCGGGTGATCCGCCACATGGGCAAAGCCCGAACCGATGGTCGTGATCCCGGCCACGCGGGCATCCTGCCGCCGAAAGGCCAGCCCCAGCCCGCCAATCGAGTGACCAAGGATCAAGAGCGGCCCCAAAGGCGCCAGATCGCGCAAAGCGCGCTCGGCTGCCTCTTGATCATGCACGGCCCAATCCGCCATCGTCGCGCGCGCGTGGCGCATTGCACCCGTGGTCGAGGCCCCGAAATCCCTGTAATCATAGGTCAGCACGCCCACACCCTGCGCCGCCGCCCATTGCGCGAAACCGGCATAATAGCCCTGCGGCACCCCGGTCGCGCCATGCAGGACCAGATGCGCCCGCGCCTTGCCCTGCGGCGGATAGAACAGGCCGGACAGGGTGGCGCCTTTGGCCTCGATGCTGACAGTCTGCGGCATGATCCCCCTCGGTTTTCCTTTGGATAGCATCCAAAGAAGGCCCATGCCGCCCCGACGTCGCGTTAACCGGCCCGTCGCGTGACGCCTACCGCTCAGCCTTGACCTACTCCACCCCCCATTCAAACGCCTTGGCACCCAGCATTGCCGGGGTCGTCTCGATCACGCGGCGGGACAGGAACTTGCCGTCGATGGCGGCGATGAAGGCCTGAAAATGCAGGGTGTCGCGGTGGGCCTGATAGGCGGCCTCATCGCGGTAGGTTTCCACGACATACAGCCGGGTCGCGTCGGTGGCATCCGTCGCGACAGACATTGACAACACGCCCGGCTCGTCCCGAACCGAATTGCGGATATTGTCCCGGCCCGCCGCCATGAAGGTTTCCACATCATCCGGGGCCAGGGTGAATTCAAAGATGCGCAGGATCGGGGGCATGGTGCTTTCCCACAAAAAAAGGCGCGGGGTTGGTCCCGCGCCGTATGCGCCCTACGCGCCGAGGGCCTCATCGAAAAACGCCTGCAACTTGTCCCAGGGGATCACATTCACCCCGTCATAGAGATCGACATGGCCCGCGTCCTCGATCAAGAACAGCTCTTTGGGTTCCGCCGCAGCCTCATAGGCGGCCTGGCTGAAGCTCAGCGATTCCGCCCTGTCGCCGGCGATCAGCAGGATCGGGCGGGGCGAGATATGGTGCAGGTCATTCATCGGGTAAAAATTCAGGAACCGCGCATTGCTGGCCAGCGTGGGCCGGGTGATGCTGTCATCCGTCGCGCCTTCGGGGACGACCTTGCCGCGCGGGGTGCGATAGAAATCGTAAAAATCGCGCTGTAATTGCGGGGTGTCGTCGGTGATCTCCAGCACGGTGCCGCCGGTATAGGCCACCGCGCCGCCTGCGGCTTGGGCGTCGCGCTGCGCCGCAGAGGCCTCGATGGCGGCCTGCCAGCCCTCATCGGTGCCGCCCGCGACCAGCATCCGCGTGGCCGCGCCCATGTCCAGCATGCTGGTGGTAGCGATGGCGCGCAGGCGCGGGTCGATCTTGGCCGCCGAGAGCGCAAAGCCGCCGCTGGCGCAGACCCCGATCACGCCGATGCGGGCGGCGTCCACGACATCCTGCGTGGTCAGGTAATCGACGGCGGCGCTGAAAGCCTCGGCATAAGCGTCGGGGGCGACGGTATTGCGCGGCTGCCCCTCGCTTTCGCCCCAATAGGGCAGGTCGATGGCAAGGGTGACATAGCCGCGCTCGGCCATTTTGGTGGCGTAAAGCGTGGCGGCCTGTTCCTTGACCGCGCCCATCGGATGCCCGACGATCAGCGCCGGCAAGGGGCCGGTCGCATCCTTCGGGCGGATCAGATTGCCCGCGATTTCAAGCCCGAGCTGGCTGGGAAAGCGGACCACGGCCCGCGAGACCTGATCGCTGGTGTAGAAATTGTCAGAGCCGATATTCATGCTGTTCGCCTTTGCTGAAGATGGGGTGACGAATGGCAGGGCAAACGCGGCCCCAACCAGTTGCAAAACCCTGCGACGGTCAGGTGGTTGGTCGGTCATATCAGTCACTCTGCTGGAAATCCTGCCTTAGAACTCCTGCCGTGTGGGGCGGAGGGTCCTAGCGCTGATCGCCACATCGGCGGGTTGCTCGATGGCATGGTCAACCAGATTGAGCCTCAACGCAAATCCGCTTTACGGCAACAGCCGGGCGATGGCGGCGCGAGGCTTCCCCCGCGCCATGTGGTCGGCTCATGCGGCGCTCAGGGCGTCCTCGAAGAACGCCTGCAACCTGTCAAACGGGATCACATCCATCTGGTCATACAGATCGGTATGGCTGGCACCGGGCACGATCAGCAGCTCCTTCGGCTCGACCGCAGCTTCATAGGCGCTTTCACTGAAATAGCGCGAATGGGCGTTTTCACCGTGGATCAGCAGCACCGGGCGCGGCGAGACCTCGGCGATGTAGGTCATGAGCGGCATGTTCATGAAGGAAAGCGGCGTTGTCACCGACCACGCATTGCCCGAGTTGACGGCACGCGGGTGATAGCCGCGACCCATGTAATAATCATGATAGTCGATCATGAATTGCGGCGCGTCCGGCGCCACCTCGGTGTTGAACGCAGGCTGATAAGCGGGCGTGTCTGCCTCGGCATCCTCCCAACGCTGGTTGCTGAGGGCCGCAAGCCCCTCGGCCCGCTGCTCGGGCATCACGCTGTCGTCATAGCCGCGCGACATGACGCGGCTCATGTCATACATGGTGCTGGCGGCCACCGCCTTGACGCGCTTGTCGACGGCGACGGCATTCAGCGCCAGTCCGCCCCAGCCGCAAATGCCGATGACGCCGATCCGCTCGCGGTCAACCTCGGGGCGCAGGCCGATGGCGTCAACGGCGGCCATGACATCCTCAGTATTGATGTCGGGCGAGGCGATATTGCGCGGGTTGCCGCCGCTTTCGCCGGTGAAAGAGCCGTCAAAGGCCAGCGTCACGAAACCGCGCTCGGCCATGGTCTGCGCATAAAGGCCCGAGGATTGCTCCTTCACGGCGCCGAAGGGTCCGCAAACGACGATGGCGGGCAGCGCGTCCGCGCGATCTTTCGGCAGATACAGGTCGCCCGCCAATGTAATGCCGTAACGGTTTGTAAAGGTGATCTTTTCATGGTCAACGAGATCACTTTTCGGGAAAACCTTGTCCCAGTCGTTTGTCATGGTCTGTGCCTTTGCAATGTTAGGGGCGGTAAAGCTGGCGAGGCCCAGTGCGGCAACACTCACGCTGCCGAGTTGCAGGACCGCGCGGCGGTGGAGAGATGGATGGGCCATGTGATACTCCTTGAAAATCTATGCTTCGTGGGGCGGAGGGGGGATGGCGGGGCCCACGCTGTCGGCGCTGGCGTTGGGCTCGGAGCTGTCAAGTTTTAGCGCGCGGTCAATGGCGCCGGGGTAACGCGCGGTCACGCGGATGTTGTCGCCCGCGACCTCCGCCCGCAGCCCTTCGGACATCGCCTTCACGGCAAACTTCGTCGCGCTGTAAACCGTGCCGACCCCGACCGAGACCTTCAGCCCCGCGACCGAGGACAGCTTGTCGATATGGCCCGAGTTCTGCGCCCGCATCCCCGGCAGAGCGGCGATGCCGTGAAGGCCGCCTTTGATATTCAGGTAGATCATCCGGTCCGGTTCACCGACGCGCAGCTTGGCCACTGGCGACTGAGAGAAGATGCCCCCATTCTTGACCGGCAGATCGACGCGGCCAAAGCGCGCATCGTCGGCCAGCGCCACCAGAGCGGGCGCATCACCCAGAACATGCGCCGCGCCCTGCGCGACCGCGCCGGTCAGTTTCGCGCCATGGCCCTGAACGCTGTCATGAACGGTGCTGACCGGCATGATCTGTCCTCTCTTTCGATTCCGGACAGATGGTGTCGATGATTGCCAGAATTAGATGATAATGGGTTGCATCATCCGTAACCTCGGGTTGATAATCACGCATGGAACCCTCGACCCGCGTGCGCGCCATCCTGTCTTTCGTGCAATCCGCCGATGCGGGCAGCTTTGCCGCGGCCGCGCGGGCTTTGGGGATTTCGGCGGCGGCGGTCAGCAAGAACGTGGCGGGGCTGGAGGCCGCGCTGGGCGTGCGGCTGATGAACCGCACCACCCGCAGTTTGCAACTGACGCATGAGGGCGAGGCGTTTCTGGCCCAGTCGCGCACCGCGCTTCAGGCGCTTGATCAGGCGGTGGAGATCGCACGGGCGCGGCAGTTCGGGCCAAGCGGGCCGGTGCGGATTTCCTCCGTCGCGTCCTTCGGGCGGGGGCATCTGCTGCCGAAGCTGCCCGGTCTGACGGCGCGGCATCCGGCGCTGTCGGTCAGCGTGGATTTCGACGACCGCGTGACCGATCTGGTCCGCGACGGCTATGACATCGCCATCCGGGGCGGCACGATCCCCGAAACCGGGCTGATCGCGCGGCGGATCTGTCGGCTGAACATGGCGGTGGTGGCCGCCCCCGCCTATCTGGAGGCCCACGGCACGCCGCGCACTCCCCAAGACCTGCTGACCCACCGCCTGATCGCCCGCAGCTTTCTGGGCGGGCGAGTGCCGCCATGGGGGTTCCGCGCCTTCGGCGGCGAGGTCAGTTTCGATCCGACCCCAGCCGCCAGCCTGACCCTTTCCGCCCCCGAGGCGGTGGTGGACGCCGCCCTTGCCGGCGCGGGGATCGCGCAGGCCGGCGTGCATCTGGCCTGGCCGCATCTGCAATCGGGCGCGCTTCGGCTGGTGCTGCACGATTACCACCACCCCGGCGATTACCAGATGGTCATGCAATACCCCCACCGCGCCCTGATCGCCCCCCGCGTCCGCGCGGCGGTCGATTACCTGCTGGACGCCTTTGCCGCAGATGAGGCGCTGCATGTGCCGATGGAGGCGCTGGCAGAGATGGCGCGAGCGGCGCCTTAGCCCGATATCAGCATTTGCACAAATGCCGTGACCTTTGGCGGGCGGAAGCGGGCGGCGGGATAGACGGCGTGGATGCCGCCTTCGGGCAGCGTCCAGTCGGGCAGAAGATGGATCAGCCGCCCAAGCCGCAGGTGGTCGGTCACGACATAATCGGGCAGCACCGCCATGCCGCCCCCCGCCAGCGCCATAGCCAGCGTGGCCGTGGTGGTATTGGCGGTCAGCACGGCGCTGAGCCGGGTGTTTGCGACCGTGGCCGCATGGGCAAACCGCCATGTCAGCGGATCGCGCAGCGCGGTGTTGGCGATGAAGGGGCGCTCGGGCAGATCCTCGGGCGTGAGCGGCGCGGGAATGTCGGGGCTGGCCACCAGAAGCTGACGGAATGAGCCGATCCGGCGGGCCTGGAGCGTGGAATCCTCCAGCCAGCCCGCTCGGATCGAGAGGTCGATCTGCGCCGCCACCGGGTCCAGACGACTATCCGACAGGATCAGCTCAACCGTGCAATCGCGATAGCGCCGGGTGAACGCCGCCGCCACCGGCGCAATGACCTGAGCGCCGTAATCATTGCTGGCCGCGACGCGCAGATGGCCCGAGGGCGCGGCATTTCCTTGCGCGATTTCGCCCAGCGCATCGC
The DNA here is from genome assembly GCA_030538425.1 of Paracoccus sp. (in: a-proteobacteria). GTDB lineage: Bacteria > Pseudomonadota > Alphaproteobacteria > Rhodobacterales > Rhodobacteraceae > Paracoccus. The sequence continues at coordinate 30,490 of JAUNTZ010000026.1, forward strand.
CCGCATCCTGCAAGATCCGCGCGGAGCGGGCGTGCAGCAGACGCCCCGCCTCGGTCGGCGTGACAGAGCGGGTCGTGCGGGACAGTAAAGCGGTTCTCAGCTCATCCTCAAGCCGCGCAACCTGTTGGCTGACCACGGTTTTCGTGATGCCAAGCCGCTGGGCCGCGCGGGTGAATGAGCCGGTCTCGACCACGGCGACGAAATAAGAGAGGCGGTTCAGATTGACGGGCTGCATGGGTCATTGTGTGCTGTTGGCGCACAGTATGTCCCAAAACCGGATATTTTGCAAACGATACAGCGCTGCTATCTTCCCCCCAACGACAGGAGTGCGACAATGAAACTGACCTATCTTTTCGACCCTCTCTGCGGCTGGTGCTATGCTGCGGCCCCGGCGATCCGGGCGCTGGCGGATGCGGGGCTTGCCATCGACGCCCTGCCGACCGGGCTTTTCGCAGGCGAAGGGGGGCGGGCGATGGATGCGGCTTTTTCCGCCTATGCCTGGGAAAACGATCAGCGAATTGCGGCGCTGACCGGGCAGCCCTTCAGCGACGCTTACCGGCAAAACGTCCTGAAGGCGGGCGGGCGCTTCGATTCGACCGCCGCGACGCTGGCGGTTGTTGCCGCAGGCCCGCGTGGGCTGGAGGCGCTGAGCCTTTTGCAGCATGCCCGCTATGTGGACGGGCGCGATACCTCGGATGCGGACGTGGTGGCGCGGATCATCGCGGATGCGGGCCTGCCGCCGGTGACGGATCAGACCCGCGCGGCCTGCCACGACCGCATCACCCATGCCCGCTGCCTGATGGCGCAGTTCGGGGCGCGGGGCGTGCCGGTGCTGATCCTTGAGGATGGCCGGGGGGCGCGTCTGCTGCCCAGCCAGATGCTTTACGACAATACAACCGATCTGGTCGCCCAACCGGCCGCATGACCCTGAAAGGACCATCCCATGATGACCCGCAGAGAGACGTTGAAAACCGCGCTTGCCGCCACCGCCCTGACCGGGCTTGGCCTGCGCGCCCAGGCCGATACCCCGCTGCAATGGCAGTATTTTCAGGCCGATGAGGCGGGTTTCAACCGCACCCCGGTGCTGGTGAGCGGCCCGACCGAGGCGGTGCTGATCGACGGCGGTTTCACCCTGTCCGATGGCCGCGCTTTGGCAGAGGCGATCCGGGCCACCGGCAAGCGGCTGACGACGATCTATGTCACCTGCAACGACCCCGACTATTATTTCAGCCTGCGCCCCGTGGTCGAGGCTTTCCCCGATGCGGCCGTCATTGCGGCACCTGCGACGGTTGAGGCGATCAACGCCAATGTGCAGGCCAAGCTGGACGTCTGGGGCCCGCAACTGGGTGAGAACGGCCCGCAGGTGCTGGGTGATGTGGTGATCCCCACCCCGTCCGAGGCGTCAAGCCTTTCGGTTGACGGGCAGGCGCTGAATATCGTGGACGTGCCGACCATGCATGACCGCCGCTATATTCATGTGCCGTCGCTGAATGCGGTGTTCGGCGGCGTGCTGGTCTATTCCGGCCTTCATGTCTGGACCGCCGATGAGGCCACGACCGAGGCGCGCGCCGCATGGATTGCCGCGCTTGACGATCTGCTGGCGCTGGACCCCGCCATGCTGATCCCCGGCCATCAAAGCGAAGGTGCCGCGCAGGGTGTCGAGGCCGTCCGCTTTACCCGCGATTATCTGACGGCCTTCGATGCCGAGGTCACCAAGGCCCAAGCCGCAGGTCAGGACAGCGCCGCCGTCATCGCCGCCATGACCGCCGCCTATCCCGACCTGCCGGGCGCGGATTCGCTGGAACTGGGCGCAAAAGTCGCCATGGGCGAGATGGAATGGGGTTAACCATGAAGATCAAGACAACTCTTGCGGCGGTTCTGCTGGCCGCCCCCGCGCTGGCCGATATCGGCCCTGAAACCCGGACCTTGGACCAGATCCATCAGGCCGCTTTGGCCGAAGGTGGCCGCGTCATCGTCTATGCCGGCGGCGATACCGCGGGCCAGCAGGACGGGATGAAACAGGCCTTCGAGACGCGCTTTCCCGGCATGGTGCTCGACATCATCGTGGATTATTCCAAGTTCCACGAGGCGCGGATCGACAACCAAATCGCCACCGATACGCTGGTCCCGGATGTGGTCCAGATCCAGACCTTGCAGAACTTTCCCCGCTGGAAGGCCGATGGCGTTCTGGAACCCTATAAGCCGCTGAACTGGGAGCACATCTATGAGCCGTTCCGCGATGCGGACGGGGCCTATACCGGGATTTTCGTCGATGCGTTTTCCAATGTGGTGAACACGGAGCTGCTGCCCGACCCGTCGACATGGCCGCGTGAGGCGCGCGACTATCTGCGCCCCGATCTGAAGGGCCGGATCGTCCTGACCTATCCGACCGATGACGATGCGGTGCTGTTCTGGTTCAAGCAGGTGGTCGATCAATACGGCTGGGGCTATGTCGCCGATCTGGCCGCGCAAGAGCCGATCTTTGTGCGCGGCACGCAGGCCCCCGCCGATATGGTCGAAAGCGGTGAGGCAGTTGCCAGCTTTTCCACCGATGGCGCGCTGATCCCGTGGGAAGGCACCGTTTCGCGCTTTGTGCTGCCCGAGCATGACCCCTTCGTCGCATGGCCGCAGCAGGCCGCGATCCTGAAAGGCGCGCGCCGCCCGGAGGGTGCCAAGCTCTATCTGAACTGGCTTTTGGATGACGAGACGCAGGCCAACACCTGGTATATGTGGTCCGTCCGCACCGATATCGCCCCGCCCGAGGGCTATAAGCCGATCTGGGACTACCCGAACGGCGACCCGCTGGCCTTTGGCCGCTTTATGGCCGACCGAGAGGAGGTCGAACGTTTCCGCAGCCAGATCGGCCTGTATCTGGGCGAGGCACAGGGCGAGCCCTCGCCGGGGCATCCGGGCCTTCACCCGGAGGTGGCGCTGCCGCATTGAACGGAAAGGGGGGCGGAAACGCCCCCTTTTGGCTACGGCTGATCGTTGTTCTGGTCGCGGGCGCCTTGCGGCGCTGCGGTTATTTCGGGGCGAAGACGGGCCTTTTCTCGCGTCCTGTGCGACCACTATGGTTTTTGTCATTAACCTCATTGCGATGATGCTGGCAGCGCGAACGAATGGACATTTAACCTAAAAAATCACCTTTCCCTCCGTCAGATCCAGAAAAAATCTGAACAATCCGACATCAAATCTTTTCTCAACACCGGGTCCAATTCCGCAGAGCCTCGTCTCTGGCGAGTTTGACGTATCCAGATAAAAATAAACCCCGCTGCCATCATCGCCAATCGCTACAAAGCCCTGCCGATCAGCACCAACCTGCCCCGATTGCCTCAACTGCTTTGTAACAGAAACAACATTTTGCCAAAGCGGAGGCTCGTTACCTGCTATTTCGGGAAGCCCATAGACCTCAACACCCCCGCCAGAACTGCACCATATTTTCGCAATAGCTCAAGATATTCATCTGGAAACTCAACGCGCAGCTCAGCCTCCGCCGCCGCAATTGTCAGATCTTCAACGGGACCGAAAACATGACCTGTCTGACAGAGCCGCTCAAAGTCTTCGCGATCGGAATTCATAATAGCCTCACCGGGGATAGTTCCTCGAAATTACAAGGTTAGCTATTGCTTACACTGATATGAATTGAATAGCTGAGATTGATGCAGAAAGGCGTGCTTCAAAAACCACCCAAGGTCAAAACTGAAAATCTTCCAGCCAATCAGAAGAACCTCAAGATCAAGCGACTATAGCGAGACTGTTGATCCCGCAATAAGCCTCCTCAACCGCCGACGATACGGCCAGTCTTGAGCTGTGCCCTCTCCAAAAACCTCAACAAATCGCGACTTGCTCATCCTCATACGCCGACCCGGCTGAACCGGCCGCGCATCAAGAGAGTAAGCAGCACCACAACGATCACAGCCAAGAACAATCTCACCGCTCACAGTTTGCTCATAGAAGGCACGATCATCCCCGCAAAAAGGCGGCTCAAAATCCGAGACCAAAAACACAAACTCGGCCAGCATATTGTAAAAATTATTAGCAAAGTCTGACTTTTTCCCACATTCAAAAATACGCACCGCCCGCAAGATTTGAGTCAACGTATCATTAAATGGACAATGCTCAAAACGTCACTTGGCAACGGTCCCCATAACCCTGATCAACAAGCATCCGCATCGCGTCATTCAGGGCGCGCTCACTGCCCTTAGAAGCAAACCCCATAAAATATGCAAACTGATCTCGACGACAAGTCAAGTCCATACTAACACCTCCGGTACCCGCAGCTTAAACCATGATCCGCCAATTCGCGTCGCTCCTTCATAGTTGCTAGGCGGCGCCGACGCGTCAAGTCGATCCGCAGAACCTTAAGAGTAAGCCGCTGCGCGGTCTGAGACAGTGATACTCTCGGCAATCAGATTATCCAAACCGTGCAGCCGTTACGCCATGCTTGCGATGCGCCGCCACTGTCCTGCATAGCTTTCGCAACCGAGCTTCAATAACAATCTGCATAAAATGCCTTCTGGATCACTGCGATCCTCAAGGACAGCCTCATACAAAGCACTGGCGAGAACAATAAAGTCCGAAAAGCTATTCGAAATAGCATTGATTTTCGCCCGTTCCGAAGTTGTGATATCAACAAAATAGACAGTGCTCATCCGATGAAAGGGCGCCCCTTTCGGCACAGCGATAATATCCGCGTCAAAATTCGCAACGTGAAGCAAGTCCTGCGGCAATATTGAGTTACTCATACTAGAATTAAAATCCAAGAGCGACCGACAGAGATCTCGGGGGTCTCCAGGGCACAGTTCGAAAAACCCCAATGACACCCCCTCCATGTAAAGATCTTTGGCGCAGCGAACATAACTCTCCGGCAATCCAAGCTCACGCGCGACGTCGTCAAGATCATCAATTGCCTCACTGCGGCGCCTCAACACCGGCGCTCCGAACAACGAAAATTCCTTCTCACGGCCAGCATAAAACTCCAGCGCATCATCAAGATTTTCGATCATTACTCACCTATTTGTTGATTAAAATACAAAAAATTCCATAAAGTAGGATGAGCGTCGCAACGAAAGGAGTTAGCCCACCCGGGCAATTACGCGGCAAAGCGACAGCATCGTCGCCGCTCTTCAGCCAAGAAGCCTCCTTATCAGAAGGTCCAGGAATCAGCCCGAACCGCCCTTCAAATCTCCATTCCAACACGCGGTCCGGAGCGGAGGGCATTGTGCCCCGATCCCATCCAGGATTTGGAATTTGGGACGACCCAATGCGTGCGGAACTCTTTAAAACTAAGATTATAGGCCGTAAGTGGCTCGGCGGCAAGCGGCTTCGCAGCTACTTCGGGCCAAGCGCCATCACCCTTGATCGGTCGATGGCCGGGCTGGAAGCGTTCGGCGCGCACCCAATGGCCGTCAAAAATGACACCCGAATCGAAATGTCCCGTCGACGCGCGAGGGACGCAATCAAGCCCACTGGCACCAAAAGTCGAGGGTTTCGCAGGGACGCTCCCAATCGAAGATCTTTCAACACGCAAGCCGAAACGCGTTCTGAGATATGGCCATGCCGAGATATCATGTGCCAGAGCAGGCTGAGAATGCCCCATCAAGAAAAAATTGGCCACAAGTATGTGGCTTAATCATTACAAATTAAAGAATGGAAAGGTCCACCTGAACCGACTTTCTATATGAGGGTTAGAAGCCAGTTTCTGCAACGCAACACTACGGGAAACGGCATCACTTTTGAAATCAAAGCTGCGCTTGTAGCCAATCCTACCTAACGCGTCATCTTCGTCCTCCGTATGCTTCCAATACGGGTTGAAGCCCATGATCCTCAGCGGCACAAAGTCGAACTTCTCCTTCAAATCAATAATGTCTCAGAAATAGCTCGGCACATCATCTTCTGTTTCGACAACCCAAAAAATCCACTTCTTGAACTCATCAAAGCTGATTATGCCGGCGGTCAGACAAGATTGAACAAAGCCGATATCTTCACTGTCACTCTTCGTCAGGCGAAAACGTCCCATCTCTATTTTCCATCACTCATTGCTTCATCACCTATATGTCATATTTTCCCGCGTTCGGTTTGGCCAATAAATTGCACTCGGGCCGCGTCGCGGGCGAGGACGGTGACTGGTTGCGCTCGTTAATAGGCAACAGCCCTTTCGCCATTTGCCGCCATTGGGACCAAGGTAGATCACTCGATCGATCTACGCGATCGGGTCCCGGCGGTGGTTCACGATACCCGACGCCAACGCACGACGAAGGGCGCCGGAATAAAAATGCTTGAGCATCCCTGCCCGACGCCAATCCCGCCGGGCAGGTTTTCGGCACAGACCTACTCAGCGCAGGCGAAGCCGTCGCCCTCGGGCTGGGCATAGGCGGGCCAGGCGCAGAGCGGGCGGGCGTCCGCGGCCTCGCCGCCCGGGACCGCCGCCTCCATCACCTCAGGCGCGGTTCCCTGCTCGACCCAATCGACCAGAGGCGTCAGCGCGTCAAAGCTGACCGGGCCGTCGCCGCCCGCGCAATGGTGCATCCCCGGCACCAGGAACACGCGCGAGAACGCGTCCGCGCCCTCGCCGCCAT
>JAUNTZ010000077.1 GCA_030538425.1 Paracoccus sp. (in: a-proteobacteria)
GATAGCCCGGCTCACCGATCGCCACCCGGTCGCCCGCATCGAACAGCGCCGCAAATGCCAGCAGAAACGCGCCGGATGAGCCGGGCGTGACCACCACGCGGGCCGGGTCGATGTCCAGCCCATACCATTCGCGGTAAAGCCCCGCGATGCCTTCGCGCAGCGCGGGCAGGCCAAGGGCGACCGTATAGCCAAGCGGCTCGGGCAGCGCCGCCGCCAGAGCCTCGCGCGCAAGGCGCGGCGCGGGGGTCGAGGGTTGGCCGACCTCCATATGGATGATGTGGCGGCCCGCCTCTTCGGCGCGGCGCGCGGCCTCCATCACGTCCATGACGATGAACGGATCAACCTGACCCCGATTCGAATGTCGCATATGCAGCCCGCCCGTGTTTTCGGCGGGTATGCCTGCGGGTCGGGCGCATGGTCAAGCCTTGGTGACTTGCCAAGCCCGCACGTTACCGCCACATTCCGCGCAAACCCGAAAGGACCGCCGATGAAAAAGCTGATTGCCGCCCTGTTGCTGAGTGCCACCCCTGCCGCAGCACTTGACCTTGCCGCGATGAACGACGACGAGCGCGGCGCGTTCAACGACGCGGTGCGGGCCTATCTTCTCGACAATCCCGAAGTGCTGATCGAGGCGATGAATGTGCTGGAAGAACGCCGCATCGCGGATGAGGCGGCGGGCGATGCGCGGGCCTTGACCGAGTTCGCGGACCTGATTTTCAACGATGGCCATAGCTGGGTCGGCGGCAATCCCGAGGGCGATGTGACCATGGTTGAGTTCGTCGATTACCGCTGCGGCGTCTGCCGTCAGGTCTATAGCCATGTCTTTGACACGGTTGAGGCCGACGGGAATATCCGCCTGATTATCAAGGAATTCCCCATTCTGGGTGAGGAAAGCACGCTGGCCTCGCGCTTTGCCGTGGCGGTGTTGCAGGTGGCGGGTGATGATGCTTACCGCGACATTCACGACCGCCTCTTCACCTTGCGCGGCGGCGTGACCGAGGCCAGCCTGCGCGCCCTGTCGGATGAGGCGGGCCTTGATACCGATGCCGTCATCACCGCGATGAACAGCGATGCGGTCTCGGGCGTTCTGCAAGCCAACCGCCAGTTGGGCGACCGGCTGGCGATCTCGGGGACGCCGACCTTCGTCATTGGCGATCAGTTGCTGCGCGGCGTGCCGCGTGCCGGTCTGGTGCCGGTCGTCGAACAGGTCCGCGCCGCACAGGACGGATAAAAAAAAGGGGCCGCGAGGCCCCTTTCTCACCTTACAGCGCCGCGCGCACCGCATCGGCCAGGGGCGTGGTCTTGCGCCCGATCAGCGCCTCGAACGCTGCGCTGTCGCCGTCCAGCCCGCCTTGCGCCGCGCCCGCGTCAAAGGCCGCATAGGCCCCCGCAACCGGCGCGGGCAGACCGGCCTTTTCCAATGCGCCCGCATATTCGGCCTCAGACAGGTTGACATAAGGAATCTCGCGGTCCGTCTGGCGTGAGATTTCGGCGGCCAGTTCGGCAAGCGTATAGGGATGGCTGCCGGCCAGTTCATAGGTCTTGCCCGAATGATCCGCCCCGGTCAGCGCCGCGACCGCCGCATCGGCGTAATCGGCACGCGCCGCCGAGGCGATGCGCGCATCCCCCGCCGCGCCGTAAAATGCGCCATTTTCGAGCGCCGAGGGCACGGAGGCGGTGTAGTTCTCAGAATACCAGCCGTTGCGCAGGATCGTGTAATCCAGACCCGATTCGCGCAGCAGTTCCTCGGTTTCCGCATGTTCAGCGGCAAGTGCGGTCAGGGGTGAGCTGTCGGCGCGCAGCAGGCTGGTATAAACTACGCGCCCCACGCCCGCGGCCTTGGCGGCCTCAATCACGGCGCGGTGCTGGGGCGTGCGGCTGCCGATCTCGCTGCCGGAAATCAGCAGCAGCGTGTCCACGCCCTCAAGTGCGGGGGCCAGCGTCTCGGGCTTGTCATAGTCAAACGCCCGCGCGGTGACGCCCGCATCGGCGAGCTTATCGGGCGAACGGGCCAGCCCGATCACATCGCGCCCTTTCAGGCGTTCAATGACAAGACGGCCCAACTGGCCCGTGGCTCCGGTGACTGCAATGGTCATGGTGATTCTCCTTGAGTTTTCGATCTGAGGCTTACATATAGTAAGCGCTTACGAATCGTAAGAACGCACAGAAATGTAAGTATGGATTTTTCTGATGAGCAACCTGAGCGAACAACTCGAACGCGGCGATGTTCTGGCCGCCGCCTGTCCCTCGCGTGCGGTGCTGCGGTCGATGACAAGCCAATGGGGCGTGCTGGTGCTGATGGTGCTGCGCGGTGGAACGCTGCGATTCGGCGAATTGCGGCGGCGGATCGGCGGCGTGTCGGAACGGATGCTGGCCGAGACGCTGAAACGGCTGGAGGCGAACGGGCTTGTGCGGCGCGTGGCCTATCCGGTGGTGCCGCCGGTGACGGAATACAGCCTCACCGATCTGGGCCACGAAGGCGCCGAGCGCGTCGCCGCCCTGGCCGATTGGGTTGAGGTGAACCTGCCGGTGATTGTGCAGGGGCAAGAGGATCGCGCGCGGGATTGAGCCGCTCCCGAGTGAGGGCGACCAGTCGGCGCGAGGGGCGATAGCAACCGCATGACCCGTCTGGGTCGGGGGCTATTGGGGCAAGGCAAAGTTGCCGCTGTTGATCTGCTGAAAGGAGGACGGCGGCCGCTCGGCGAAGCAACGCCGCTTGTGGCGCGAATGAAACCCAGCCACACCGATCTTGACCCGGGGTCGAGGAGTTTGGAAAAGCCCGCAACGACCGAGGTCGAGACGACCCAATAACAGGCAACAGGGCGACGCGCGGGTCTAAACCGCGCCCGCCGAAAGCAATGGCCCGTTCGGCTTATTCTGAGCCCGCGTTCTCAGCCTCAATCGCCGCCGCCCGCGCCTCGACCTGTTCAACGATATGGTCGATCATCTGCGCATTGCTCATCTTGTGGCTCTGGCGTCCGGCCAGATAGACCATGCCCGAGCCCGCCCCGCCGCCGGTGAAGCCGATATCGGTCATCAGCGCCTCTCCGGGGCCGTTGACCACGCAGCCGATGATCGACAGGCTCATCGGCGTCTTGATATGCTCCAGACGTTTCTCAAGGATTTCAACGGTTTTGATCACGTCGAACCCCTGCCGCGCGCAGGAGGGGCAGGAAATGATCTGCACCCCGCGCGTGCGCAGGCCAAGGCTTTTCAGGATCTCAAACCCGACCTTGACCTCCTCGACCGGATCGGCCGAGAGGCTCACGCGGATCGTGTCGCCGATCCCCATCCACAGCAATTGCCCCAGCCCGATCGCGGATTTCACCGTGCCGCCGACAAAGCCGCCCGCCTCGGTGATGCCCAGATGGATCGGCGCATCGGTCGCCTCGGCCAGCTGTTGATAGGCGGCGGCGGCCATGAACACGTCCGACGCCTTCACGCTGATCTTGAACTCGTGAAAATCGTTGTCCTGCAACAGCTTGATATGATCGAGACCCGATTCAACCATCGCATCGGGGCAGGGCTCGCCGTATTTATCCAGCAAGTGCTTTTCCAGGCTGCCCGCGTTCACCCCGATGCGGATGGAACAGCCATGATCGCGCGCGGCCTGCACGACCTCACGCACACGGGCCGCGTCGCCGATATTGCCGGGGTTGATGCGCAGACAGGCCGCGCCCGCCTGCGCCGCCTCGATGGCGCGTTTGTAGTGAAAATGGATGTCCGCGACGATGGGCACCGGGCTTTCGCGGGTGATCTCGCGCAGCGCCCGCGTGCTGGCCTCATCGGGGGTCGAGACGCGAACTATATCGGCGCCCGCATCGGCGGCGCGGATGATCTGGTCCAGCGTCGCGCGCACATCGCTGCTGTCGGTATTGGTCATGGTCTGCACCGAGATCGGCGCATCGCCGCCCACCGGCACGCTGCCCACCATGATCTGACGAGACCTGCGCCGGTCGATATTGCGCCATGGACGGATCGGGTTATGGCTCATCTCGCGGCCCCTTCTGCTTTGCCCGTCAGATAGGGCTTTGCGCGGCGCGGGGCAAGGTCAGCGCCGGTCCTGCCGCTCGGGCAGGATCACGGTAAAGCAGGCGCCCCGGCCCGGCTCTGATTCGATGCGCAGCCGCCCGCGGTGGCGGTTGATGATATGTTTCACAATCGCAAGACCCAGCCCGGTGCCGCCCTGCTGGCGCGAACGGTGGGTATCGACGCGGTAAAAGCGTTCCGTCAGGCGGGGCAGATGGATCGGGTCGATCCCCTCGCCACGGTCGCGCACCTCAACCGCCCAGGCCGGGCCGCGCAGCAGGGGCTCATGTTCGATCCGGGCAAGGCGCAGCGTGACCAGACCGCCCGCGCCGCCGTATTTCACCGCATTCTCGACAAGGTTGTGGAACACCTGAACCAATTGGTCAGCATCGCCCGGCAGCATCACCGGCTTGTCCTCACCCTCGATCTTGATCTCGACGCCGTTCTTGCGCGCCTGCGGGGCCAGCGTCGCGGCCACCCCACGGATCAGCGCGGCCAGGTCGATCTGTTGCGCGGGGCGGCGGCGCTCTTCCGACTCGACCCGGCTGAGCGACAAAAGATCGTGGACCAGACGGTTCATCCGCCCGGCCTCGCGTTCCATGATGGCCAGAAATTCATCCCGGGCGGCGGCGTCATTGCGGGCCGGGCCGCGCAGGGTTTCGATAAAGCCCATCAGCGCGGTCAGCGGCGTGCGCAATTCATGGCTGACATTGGCAACAAAATCGCGGCGCATCTGGCCCGCCTGTTCAATCGCCGAGCTGTCCTCGATCACCACAAGCGCGCCGCGACTGGCGCTGAGCGGTGAGACAGTAACCTCGCAGGGGATATCGCGGCCCTGCGCAGAGATCTGCGCGCGCAGCCTCTGGCCGCCCGAATCGACCGCGCCAAGCGTCGGATCGGTCACCGGCGCGGTGGCATGGGCGGGGTCAAGCACCGCGTCCACGGCCTGATTGACGACCGGATGGCGCAGGATGGTGACGAACTGGCGGCCCGGCGTGATCTGGCCCAAAAGCGTGACCGCCGCCGCATTCGCCTCGATCACCCGCGCCTCGTGATCCAGAACGATCACCGGGATCGGCAGGGCCGCGATGATCTCATGGGTGACCTGCGCGGGCATGGCCTAGCCCGCCGCAACAAGGCCCGCACGATAACGCGCGGCATTGGCCCGGTAACGCGCCGCCGAGGCCAAAAGTTCGGCGCGCGCCGTCTCGTCCAGAATCCGCACCACCCGTCCCGGCGCGCCCATGACAAGCGCGCCTTCGGGGATCTCTTTGCCCTCAGTGATCAGCGCGC
>JAUNTZ010000078.1 GCA_030538425.1 Paracoccus sp. (in: a-proteobacteria)
CCGTCCATCACGCGGATCATCACCACAACGCCCAGATAAGGGTCATACCAGCTATCGACCAGCATCGCCTTCAAGGGGGCGTCGCGGTCGCCCTTGGGCGCGGGCAGACGGGTGACAATCGCCTCAAGCACATCAGGAATGCCAAGCCCGGTCTTGGCCGAAATCTCGACCGCGTCCGAGGCATCAATGCCGATCACATCCTCGATCTGTTCCTTGACGCGCTCGGGTTCGGCGGCGGGAAGGTCGATCTTGTTCAGAACCGGCACGATCTCATGGCCCGCATCAATCGCCTGATACACGTTCGCAAGCGTCTGCGCCTCAACCCCTTGCGTGGCGTCCACCACCAGAAGGCTGCCCTCGACCGCGCGCATCGAGCGGCTGACCTCATAGGCAAAGTCCACATGGCCGGGCGTGTCGATCAGGTTGAGCGTATAGGTCCGCCCGTCCTGCGCGGGATAGGAAATTCGCACCGTGTTGGCCTTGATGGTGATGCCGCGCTCGCGCTCGATATCCATGCTGTCGAGCAATTGCTCTTTCATGTCGCGCGCGGCGACCGTCCCGGTCAGCTGGATCAGCCGGTCGGCCAAGGTGGACTTACCGTGGTCGATATGGGCCACGATGGAGAAATTGCGGATGAGATCAAGGTCTGTCATGACGTGGCTATACAGGGGCGCAATCGGCACGAAAAGAGGGATTTACGATCCCGCAGGCGGCAGACTTGCCAACTTGCGGCGCCGCAATGCCGCCTCGCGCCACATCGCAAAGCCACCCGCCCCGGAAATGATCGCCGCGCCCAACAGGGTCAGCGTATCGGGCCGCTCGCCAAAGATCACCACGCCGATGATCAGCGCAAAGATCAGCCGCGAATATCGGAACGGCGCAATCACCGACGCCTCGCCCACGCGGGTCGCCGAGACAAGCCCGGTATAGGCCGCAACCCCCGCAATCATCGCACCAAAAAGCTGTGCGATATTGACCAGATCAGGCATGACCCAAGGCGTTCCAAAGACCAGATCAAGCATCACGCCCGCAGGCACAAGCGCACCAAAAGCCGAGGCCGAAAGCTGATCCGAGCGGATGCCCGGCGGCACCCGCCGCGTCGCCAGATCGCGCACCGCCAGCCCCGCAACCCCGATCACGGCCAGCACCGAAAGCGGTTGGAACCCGCTCATCCCCGGCTTGACGATCAGCAGCACCCCGACAAAGCCCACGCCAATCGCCAGCCATCGCCGCCAGCCGACGCTTTCTCCCAGAAACAGCCAGGCACCCAACATGATCATCAGCGGCGCCGCCTGAAGGATGGCCGAGGTCGAAGATATCTCGGTCAGAATCAGCGCCGAGATAAAGCCAACCCCGCCGATCACCTCGCCACCATTGCGGATCAGCAGCACCGGGCGCAGCAGATCGCGGGTAAACAGCCGCCCGCCCCCGTGGCGCAGGCGCAGCCAGAACACGGCCATCCCCATCAGCCCCAACATGGCGATGATCTGCCCGATCGGCAGCCGTGCCGACAACAGCTTGGTGAACATATCCTCCATCGCAAAGCCGGCCATCGCCAGCACCATCAGGATCGAGGCGCGGTAGTTTTCCAAGATCAGGCTCCGTTTTGAAAAAAGGCGCACTTGCGCCTCGGGCCAAGCTGGAGAAAACTCACACGGGTGTCAAAGCCGAAAAGGGACTTCCCATGAAACTCGCGATTCCCGATATGACCTGTGGCCATTGCGTCGCCTCGATCACCAAAATCATCGAGGCCGAAGGCGGCACCGTCCGCGCCGATCTCGACAGCCACAGTGTCGAGATCGAAGGCGTCGATCCGCAAACCGCGCTTGATCTGATTCGCAAGGCAGGCTTTTCGCCTGAACCCGCCACCGCGTGACCCACAATATCTTGATGCCAACTGGCACGGTTGCGCCATACTGCCACAGCAACCGCGATTGAGGCCCGGCACTCTTTTTGCTAGAATAATGCACCAAGGGCGGAACCAGACGCAGGAAAAGCTGCGCAGCGCGCCCCGGCCAGATCGAGGAGACAGAGATGAAACGCCTGATGATTGCCGCAGCCGCCATTGTCATGACCGCACCGCTTGCCGTGGCCGGTCCCATCGACACCGCCTGCGCCCGTTCGGAACGTGGTGCGCGCAATGTCGCGCTTTGCGGCTGCATCCAGCAGGTCGCCGATATGACCCTTTCGCGCGCCGATCAGCGCCGCGCCGCCAGCTTCTTCCGCGATCCGCATCGCGCGCAAGAGGTCCGCACCTCGCGACGTCAGGACGACAACGCCTTCTGGGCGCGCTATCGCAACTTCACCAACACCGCCGAAGCCTATTGCCGCCGCTGATCCTGTGCGCATCGTCGTTCTGACCGGCGCAGGCATTTCCGCCGAAAGCGGGCTTCAGACCTTTCGCGCAGCGGCGGGCGGATTGTGGGAAGATCACCGGGTCGAGGACGTGGCAACACCCGAAGCCTTCGCCCGAGACCCGGCCCTTGTGCATCGCTTTTATAATATGCGCAGGGCCGCCGCCGCGCAGGCGCAACCCAATGCGGCGCATCTGGCGCTGACCGAACTGGCGGCGCGGCATGATCTTTATCTGGTCACGCAGAATGTCGATGACCTGCACGAACGCGCGGGCGCGCCGCAAGTCACCCATATGCACGGCGCGCTGAACCGGGCGCTTTGTGCCGCCTGCGGCCATGACTGGCCAAGCCCCGCCGAAATGGATGCGACGACCACCTGCCCGGACTGCCATGCGGCGGCCGCGCGCCCTGATATCGTCTGGTTCGGCGAGATCCCCTATCACATGCCCGAGATCTGGCAGGCGCTTGAACGGGCCGATCTGTTCGCGGCCATCGGCACATCAGGGCAGGTCTATCCGGCGGCGGGCTTTGCCCAACATGCCGCGCGGCACGGCGTCGAATGTGTCGAACTGAACCTTGAACCCTCTGCCGTGTCGCGCGATTTTCATCACCATATCAGCGGACCGGCCACCCGGATCGTGCCGGAATGGGTGGCCGGGCTTCAGCCCTGATCGACGCGAATGCGGTGATCCATCGCAAAGGCAGGATCTTCGCAACCCGCGTCACCCACGATCCGCGCAGGCACACCCGCAACCGTCTTGCAGGGCGGCACCTCGTCCAGCACGACCGAGCCAGCCGCGATGCGGCTGCTATGCCCGACGCGGATATTGCCCAGAACCTTGGCACCTGCGCCGATCAAAACACCGTCCCCGATCTTGGGATGCCGGTCGCCATCGGCCTTGCCGGTCCCGCCAAGCGTGACGGAATGAAGCATCGACACATTGTCACCCACAACGGCGGTTTCCCCGATCACGATGGAATGCGCATGGTCGATCATCACACCTTTGCCGACACGGGCGGCAGGGTGAATATCGACCCCGAACGCCTCGGAACAGCGCATCTGCACGAAATAGGCCAGATCGCGCCGTCCCTCCTGCCACAGCCAATGCGCCAGCCGATAGGCTTGCAGCGCCTGAAACCCCTTGAAGAACAACAAGGGCTGGATCAGCCGATGCGTGGCCGGGTCGCGCTCCAGAACTGCCAGCAGGTCGGCGGCCGCCGCGCTGACAAGTCCGGGCCGCGCCGCATAAGCCGTGTCGGTGATCTCGCGCAGGATCTGTTCGCTCATCTCGCCCGAGGCCAGCTTCAGCGCGATGCGATAGGCAAGCGCCGATTTCAGGTCGCCATGATGAAGCAAGCCGCCATGGATCAAGGCCCCCAGCAACGGCTCGTCGCGAACGGCCTCGGCAGCCTCGTCGCGGATGCGCGCCCAGATCGCGGCCTCGCCTTCGGGCAAAACCTTGTCGCGCGCCCTGATATCCGTCTGACTGTTCATCGCCGTTCCTTTCGTTATGGCGCAGCTTAGCCGATGCGCCCGGACGATAAAAGCGGCCCTAACGTGGCAGGCGCAGCTCGAACAGATGAACCGCCAGCCGCACCCGGCCCCCGGTGAAACTCCCGCCCTGCGCGGTCAGCACAAGCGGCTGCGGCTCCCAATAGGTGACGGGCTGCGACAACATCCCGCGCGCCCAGGCCCCGGCGACAAGACCAAGCCCCTGACCAAAACGGTCAGGCGCGCCCTCGGTGCCAAGCGACCATGACGACAGGCTGCCGGTCATCGGCTCGACCACCCGCGCCGCGGCCCCGATCACCATCGCGGCATTCGGGATGACCAGATCGCTGCTCTGCGCCTCACCCGTGCCAAGCGTCACCTCGCCCTCGATCACCCGCGCCTGCAAGGCCGAGCCAAAGGGCGACAGGGTCAGCGCACCGGCAACCCAAGCTATGCCGTCATGGATCGCGTGGACACCCTGATCGGCGACAAAGACCCGCATCCCGGCCAACGGCGTGACAAAGACCCAACCACCATTTCCCGCCATGGCGATTTGCCCGCCCTGCCCCGACCACGCGCCTCCGGCCTGCGCAGGCACGCCGAAACAGGCGCCGGGCAGGACGGTCTCGGGCGGTGTGCTGCGGGTGATACTGTCCAGAACCGGATTGACCATCGCGTCAAGCCGGGCAAGAGCCTCGTTCACAGTGACGTGTTTCTGCGCCTGCGCAGGCTGGACAAAGGGCAGGCCAAGACGGGCCGTTGACTGTTCAGACATGGATCATCCTTTTTGCAAACGGTCCGGGACCGTAGGTTTCCGAAAGCTGCGCGACCTCGACGGTGAAATCACCACCCGCGCAGGCCGCATCCCAGACAGGTTGCGGCCATTCGTAACGGGTCGCGCCGGTCTGCGCCTCGCGCAGCACGGCACCCTCGCGGGTCAGCCGCAGCAGATAGACCTCGCGCGCCTCGCCAAGCGGGACGTCGCGCAGATCCCAACGGTCGCCGCCGATCCGCGTGCGCCGCGTCCAGGACAAGGCCCGCCCTTCGACGCGCAAATGACATGGCGATAGCGGGCGCAGCCCCGCGCCCTCAAACCGCCGCGCCATCTGCCGATAGCTGGGATCATCCGGGCCGCGCAGCGCGGGACCGATCCGCCAGACCCGCGATTGCCCAAGCGCATCCGGGCCAAGCCCGATCTGCTCGGGCGCGCCATCCATCAGAACCACCGTGGAACCCGCAGGCCAGACCGCAGGCATCAGCGCATCCGTTCCCGCCTGCCCGCGCAACCGCAGCGAAAGCCCCCAACGGTTCGGCCCCAGCAACTCGGCGCGGGCGAACTGGAACAGCTCCCAATTGCCCTCGCTTTCATCGCCAATCGCCATCAGGTTCGCCCCGGCCAACAAAGCCCGCTCATCGACGCTGCTCAATGTGCCACCGGCAAGCGCGACCTCCAGAACC
>JAUNTZ010000027.1 GCA_030538425.1 Paracoccus sp. (in: a-proteobacteria)
GGACCGGGGAAGCCATGCCGAAAAGAACCGATATCAACTCGATCCTTATCATCGGCGCCGGTCCCATCGTGATCGGCCAGGCGTGCGAGTTCGATTATTCCGGCGCTCAGGCGTGTAAGGCGCTGCGCGAAGAAGGGTACCGGGTGATTCTGGTCAATTCGAACCCCGCGACAATCATGACCGACCCCGAGATGGCCGACGCCACCTATATCGAGCCGATCACCCCAGAAATGGTCGAAAAAATCATCGCAAAGGAACGCCCCGACGCGCTGTTGCCGACGATGGGCGGGCAGACCGGGCTGAACACGGCGCTGGCTTTGGCCGACAATGGCGTACTGAACCGATACGGGGTCGAGCTGATCGGTGCGCAGCGCGCCGCCATCGAAATGGCCGAGGATCGCAAGCTTTTCCGCGAGGCGATGGACCGGATCGGGCTGGAAAATCCGCGCGCCACGATCATCTCGGCGCCCAAGGACAGCAAAGGGCGCTACGATATCAGCGCGGGCGTTTCTGAGGCCATGAACGCGCTTGAGGAAATCGGCCTGCCCGCCATCATCCGGCCCGCCTTCACGCTTGGCGGAACGGGCGGCGGCGTCGCCTACAACCGCGACGATTATGAACGAATCGTCCGTTCGGGTCTGGATGCCAGCCCGGTCGCGCAGGTGCTGATCGACGAATCGCTGCTGGGCTGGAAAGAGTTCGAGATGGAGGTGGTGCGCGACCGCGCCGATAATGCGATCATCGTCTGCTCGATTGAAAACGTGGACCCAATGGGGGTGCATACGGGCGATTCGATCACGGTCGCGCCCGCGCTGACCCTGACCGACCGCGAATATCAGCGGATGCGGAACGGCTCGATTGCCGTGCTGCGCGAAATCGGGGTGGAAACCGGCGGCTCGAACGTGCAATGGGCCATTAACCCTGCGGACGGCCGCATGGTGGTGATCGAAATGAACCCGCGGGTCAGCCGATCCTCGGCGCTGGCCTCCAAGGCGACCGGCTTTCCGATTGCAAAAATTGCGGCGAAACTTGCGGTGGGCTATACCCTGGATGAGCTGGATAACGACATCACCAAGGTGACGCCGGCCAGTTTTGAGCCCTCGATCGACTATGTGGTCACCAAGATCCCGCGCTTTGCCTTCGAGAAATTCCCCGGCTCGAAGCCCGAACTGACCACCGCGATGAAGTCGGTCGGTGAGGTTATGGCGATTGGCCGCAGCTTTCACGAAAGCCTGCAAAAGGCCCTTGCCAGCATGGAAAACGGTCTGACCGGGCTTGATGAAATCGCGATTGAGGGCGCGGCGGATCAGGGCAAGCCCGCTGTGATTGCCGCACTGTCGAAACAGACGCCCGACCGGCTGCGCGTCATTGCCGAAGCGATGCGTTTCGGGCTGAGCGATGATGAAATCCAGACGATCACCAGCTTTGATCCTTGGTTCCTCGCACGGCTGCGCGAGATCGTCGATGCTGAGGCCGCAATTCGCGAAAACGGGCTGCCGACCGACCGCGACGCGCTGCGCAAGCTGAAGATGATGGGCTTTTCCGATGCGCGGCTGGCCACGCTGACCGGCCGCGATGAGGACGCCATCCGCCGCGCCCGGCGCGACCTGGGCGTTGTGCCGGTCTTCAAGCGGATCGACACCTGTGCGGCCGAGTTCGAGGCACAGACGCCCTATATGTATTCCACCTATGAGGCCCCCGCGATGGGCGATGCCGAATGCGAATCGCGGCCCTCGGACGCGCGCAAGGTGGTGATTCTGGGGGGCGGCCCGAACCGGATCGGGCAGGGGATTGAGTTCGATTACTGCTGCTGTCACGCCTGCTTTGCGCTGACCGATGCGGGCTATGAAACCATCATGGTGAACTGCAACCCTGAGACGGTTTCGACCGATTACGACACTTCGGACCGGCTATATTTTGAGCCGCTGACACTGGAAAATGTTCTGGAAATTCTGCGGGTTGAGCAGGAAAACGGCACGTTGCACGGCGTGATTGTGCAGTTTGGCGGCCAGACACCGCTGAAACTCGCCAACGCGCTTGAGGCGGAGGGGATCCCGATTCTGGGCACCACGCCCGACGCAATCGACCTTGCCGAGGATCGTGAGCGGTTCCAGAAACTGCTGAACGATCTGAACCTGCGTCAGCCGATCAATGGCATCGCCCATAGCGACAAACAAGCCATTGAAATCGCTGAACGAATCGGTTTCCCGCTGGTCATTCGCCCGTCCTATGTTCTTGGCGGACGGGCCATGGAGATCGTCCGCGACATGGACCACCTGCGCCGCTATATCACTGAGGCGGTCAGCGTTTCGGGCAAGAACCCGGTGCTGCTTGACAGCTATCTGTCGGGCGCGATTGAGGTCGATGTGGACGCGCTTTGCGATGGTGAGAACGTCCATGTCGCCGGAATCATGGAACATATTGAAGAGGCTGGCGTCCATTCGGGCGATTCGGCCTGCTCATTGCCGCCGCACACGCTGGACCGCGCGACGATTGATGAGCTGACGCGCCAGACCGTCGAAATGGCCCGTGCGCTTGGCGTGGTCGGGTTGATGAATGTGCAATTCGCGCTGAAGGACGGCGCGATTTATGTGCTGGAGGTGAACCCCCGCGCCAGCCGCACCGTGCCCTTCGTGGCCAAGGCGACCGACAGCGCGATTGCCAGCATCGCCGCGCGGCTGATGGCGGGCGAAAAGCTGTCGGCCTTCCCGGCCCGCGCACCTTATCCCGAAGGCGTCGGCCCTGAAGATGACCTGCCCTTCGCCGATCCGCTGACGCTCGCCGACCCGATCACGCCATGGTTTTCGGTCAAAGAGGCCGTTCTGCCCTTCGCGCGTTTCCCGGGCGTTGACACGATTCTTGGGCCGGAAATGCGTTCAACGGGTGAGGTCATGGGCTGGGACCGCAACTTCCCCCGCGCTTTCCTCAAGGCGCAGATGGGCGCCGGCACGCATCTCCCGCATGAGGGTCGCATTTTCGTGTCGGTCAAGGATGCCGACAAAAGCCGCGATCTGGCCGATGCCATGGCCGATCTGGTGGGGATGGGTTTCCAGCTGGTCGCGACGCGCGGCACTGCCGATTATCTGGCCGAACATGGCGTCACGGCGGAGCCGGTGAACAAGGTCTACGAGGGCCGCCCGAACATCGTGGACCGGCTGAAAAACGGCGATATCGTCATGGTCCTGAACACGACCGAGGGGGCGCAGGCCCTTGCCGACAGCCGCGAGATTCGCGCCGTCGCGCTTTATGACAAGATCCCGTATTTCACGACCGCCGCCGGAAGCATCGCCGCCGCCGCCGCCATCAAGTCCCGCGAAGAGGGTGAGGTCGGGGTGCGTAGTTTGCAGGCCTGAACCGCCGAGACGCTTGCGGGGCCGCCCTGTCTCTCGCGGTTGAGCGCAGACGCATCACGGGCCCCAACGCGCCTCACGCATTACGGGCGACGGCTCACCCATCACGAAGCGCGCTTCGCGCCGGACGGCCCCGCCGCTCACGGTTCAGCGCATATGCATCACGGGCCTCCCGGCACGACTCACGCATTGCGGGCGACGGCTCACCCAGACCGCATCGCGCTTCGCGCCGGACGGCCCCGCCGCTCCCAGTTCAGCGCATATGCATCACGGGCCTCCCGGCACGACTCACGCATCGCTGCCGATGGCTCACCTATCGCGCTTCGCGCCGGGCGGCCCCACCTCTCGCGGTTCAGCGCAGATGCATCACGAGCCGCGACGGGTCTCACGCATCGTGGCCGACGGCACGCCCAACACGCCTCCCGCTTCCCCCGGACGGCTCGCGCCGCCCGCGTTGCGCGTCGAGGCTCACAAAACGCTCACATAACCGTGTCGGGCCCTCGCCGCAGGCCGCCGCTATCATCAGGCATTGTATTCTTTTATTCGACAGCCGGATCACCCATGCGCCATGCCAGCCGCCGCCATTTCCTGACCACAGCACTTGCCGCCGCCGCGTTGATGCACGGCCCGCGCCCCGTCTTTGCGCAGTCTCTGGATGCGATCAGCCGTCAGGCTGAGGGGCTGGCGCAGCTTCGTGCGCTTGTTATTCACCGAAACGGCGCGCAGGTCTTTGCCCGCGCCTTTCGCGGCCCCGCGCCGGACCGGGTGGCGAATGTCAAATCGGTGTCGAAAACCCTGGTCGCGCTGTTGACCGGCATTGCCATCGACCGGGGCGTGATCGAGGGCACGGGTCAGCGCGTCCTGCCGCTTCTGGGTCATCGCGGCTTCGGCGATGCGCGCGACGGGCTGACCATCGGCCATCTGCTGAGCATGCAGACCGGGCTGGCCAGCACCTCGGGCGGCAATTACGGCGCCTGGGTGAGCAGCCCGGATTGGGTGGCCTCGGCGCTTGCCCGGCCCGAGGGGCGGCCCGGCGGGCGGTTCATCTACTCAACCGGCGGCTGGCATGTGCTGGGCGCGGCGCTGTCGCGGGCCTCGGGGATGAGCCTGCATGCCATGGCCCGCGACTGGCTGGGCCGCCCCCTCGGCATCGAGATCCCGCCATGGGTCGCGGACCCGCAGGGGCGCTATCTGGGCGGCAATGATATGGGGCTGAGCCCGCTCGGGCTGGCCCGGATCGGCGATATGGTGCTGGCCGGAGGGCGCGTGGGCGGGGTGCAGGTCGTCAGCCGCGACTGGCTGGAGCGTTCATGGCAGCGCCGCACCCGCTCACCGTTTTCGGGCGATGATTACGGCTATGGCTGGTTTTTGACCCGGTTCGCGGGACACAGCGCCGCCTATGGGCGCGGCTATGGCGGGCAGATGCTGGCGGTGGTGCCGCAGCGCGGGCTGAGCGTCGCGATCACCTCGGACCCGAACCAGCCCGCCCGCAGCGGGGGCCATTTCGGTGACCTCCTGCGGCTTGTCGAACAGATCACCCGCACGGTTTAGGCGCGGTAGCCGCACCAACGCGCCCGCCCTCGCCTCACGCCCTTCTGCGCCGCCGTATCACGCCGATCAGCGACCAGGCCAGCAATCCCACCGATGCGGCGACAAAGAAGGCGGAGATGGGCCGCTCAAGGAAGATCATCGGGTCTCCGCGTGACACAAGCATGGCGCGGCGCAGGTTGGTCTCGATCATCGGGCCAAGCACGAAGCCCAGCAGCAACAGCGCCGGATTGAACCGCGCAAGCGCCAGAAAATAGCCGATCCCGCCGATCACCGCGACAGCCGCGATGTCGAAAATCGCACCGCGCACCGACAGAACGCCCATCGAGACGAAAATCAGGATCGCCGGGAACAGCCAGCGAAACGGGATGCGCAGCATGGACACCCAGATCCCGATCAGCGGCAGGTTCAGGATCAGCAGCAGGATATTCCCGATGCCAAAGCTGGCGACCAGACCCCAGAACATATCGGGCCGCGCGTCCAGCATCATCGGGCCCGGCTGGATGCCGTGGATCACCAATGCGCCAAGCATCAGCGCCATGATCGGGTCGCCCGGAATCCCCAGCGTCAGGGTCGGCACAAAGGCCGAGATCGCGGCCGAGTTATTGGCCGATTCCGGGCCCGCCACGCCCTCGATCGCGCCCTTGCCGAACCGCTCGGGGGTCCGTGAGACGCGCTGTTCCAGCCCGTAAGCCAGAAAGGAGGAAATGGTCGATCCGGTGCCCGGCAATACGCCGAAAAAGCTGCCCAGGACCCCGCCGCGCAGCGACGGAAACGGCAGGCGGCGCAGGTCGTCGCGGGTCGGCACCAGATCGCGCAGCCGGATCGCGGGCGGGCTTCCGCCGCGCTCGGCCTTGGTGATGTTGCCGACCACCTCGGCCACGCCAAACAGGCCCATCGCCAATGCCAGAAGGCTGATGCCGTCCATCATCTGGGTCGAGCCGAAGGTGAATCTCTGGACGCCCGAGTTCACATCGGTGCCGACCAGCGACAGGATCAGGCCCAGAACCACCATGGCCAGCCCCTTGGCCGGGCGCTCGGCCCCGACGGTCGAGGCGGCGACAAGGCCCAGCACCATCATCGCCGCATAATCCGCCGCGCCGAAGGAGGTCGCAATGCCCGACAGCCAGCCCGACATGAACACCAGAACCGCAATCCCGATCATCGAGCCCGCGAAACTTGACACCATTGAGGTGAACAGCGCCACGCCCGCGCGGCCCTGTTGCGCCAGCGGATAGCCGTCCAGCGTGGTGACCGCCGATTGCGGCGTGCCGGGCAGGCGCAGCAGGATCGAGGCCACCGCGCCACCATATTGTGAGCCGTAATAGACCCCGGCCAGCATGATCAGCGCCGATTCCGGCCCGATATGATAGGTGATCGGCAACAAAAGCGAGATGGTCGCCATCGCCCCGATCCCCGGCAGAACGCCGACGAAAGTGCCAAGCACAACGCCCAGAACGCACCAGATCAGCACCTCGGGCTGGGTCGCATGGGCAAGCCCGTTCAGAAAACCCTCCCAGCCGCCCATCACAGCACCGGCCAAAGCGGAAGGGTCATGCGCAACAGGACCGCAAAGATCAGCACGGTCAGGCCCGCGACCACCACGGCCAGCACCAGCCGCCAGATCACCCCGCCGCGCGGCGCGGCGAGTGAGGCGACAAGCACCGAGGCAACCGTCGCAGGCACCAGACCGACACGGTAAAGCCCAAAGGCGAACAGCGCGACAGATGCCAGCACAGCGGCCAGTTCCTTCAACGCGACCGGGCTTTCCTCACCCGCGCGGCCAAAAGCGGGCAGTGCGATGACAAGGCCGAGAGCCGCCAGCAACCCGCCCAACATGACCGGGAAGAACCCCGGCCCCATGCGCCTCAGGCTGCCCAGATCATAGCTTGCGGCGGCATAAATCGCCACAGCCGCGCCGATGGCCGCAAGGGCAAAGCCCCCGGCAATGTCGTGCCAGTCGCGTTGCATCGGGGCTTATTGCGCCTCGATGCGGTCGATCACGTCGCCCCAAAGCGCGGTATCGGCCTCAATCCGCGCGGCAAGATCGGCGGGGCTTCCGGCGGCGACCTGCCAGCCCATATCCATCAGGCGTTGCTGCACGGTTTCATCGGCAAGGATGTCGTTAATCTCAGAGTTCAGCCGCTCGATAATGGCCGGATCGGTGCCGGCGGGGGCGATAAAGGCGTTCCACAGCTCAGCGCGGAAATCATCGGGCAGGCCCGCCTGACCCGCCATGACCGGCACATCGGGCACCTGCGCGAAAGGTTCCGCCGAGGTGACGCCCAGCATCGCCATATTGCCCGCCGCCGCATGTTCCATCACCGCCGAGGGCGCCATGAAACCGCTGTCGATCTCACCGCCCATGATCGCGGTCGTCACTTCGGCGTAAGAGGCATAGGGGACATGCAGCATCTCAACCCCGGCGAGGCTTGCAAACAGCTCAGCCGTCAGATGCGCGCCCGAGCCCTGCCCGACCGAGCCGTAAGAGACCGCCTCAGGCTCAGCCCCCGCGGCGGCGGCAAAGCCGTCCAGATCGGTGATCTCACCACCCGCCGCAACCGCCAGCACCAAGGGCGAGGTCGCCACCAGCGCGACCGGCGCGATATCCGCCGCGACATCATAGCCCACATCCGGCACAAGGCGCGGCGAGGTGGTCACCGGGCCGTTGATGGTGGTGCCGAAGACATGGTTATCGCCCTTCGCGGCCAGCATTTGCTGAATGCCGATGACCCCGCCCGCGCCCGCGCGGTTCTCGATCACCACCGGCTGACCCAGCCGCTGCGCCAGCGGCTCAGCCACGATTCGGGCCAGAAGATCGGGCGACGACCCGGCAGGGAAGCCGACATAGACATGCACCGGCTTGCTGGGCCACCCGTCTTGCGCGAAGGCCGCGCCGCCAAATGGCAAGGCCAGCGCGGCGGCCAGAACAATACGGCGGGACAGGGTCGGGGTCATGTCGGGGTCTCCTTCAAGGCCGGAAAAGGCGGTAAACACGGAAAAGATGCAGCTTTTCCTGCGGTAGCCGCAGAAAACCCAGAGGTCAAGTTAAGCAGTATTAACCAAGCCGCCCGCCTGTATCAAAAGGCAGGCCACAGTGCTGAAACGGTCGGGAAGGATTGGTGGAGCCGAGGGGAATCGAACCCCTGGCCTCGTCATTGCGAACGACGCGCTCTACCAACTGAGCTACGGCCCCACTGGCGCGCTGTTTCGCCAAAAGCGGCGATTTTGTCAAGCGGCAACCCGCCGCCACTTGCGCCAGGCCCCGTCGCTCGTCATTGTCGCGCGCATTCAGGCCAGAACGGCGGAGGCGGAAATGGATATTGTGATCCTTGGGGCGGGGCAGGCGGCAGCCTCGATGGCGGCGCGGCTGCGCGCGCGCGGGCATGAGGGCGCGATCACCGTGATCGGGGATGAGCCTGTCGCCCCCTATCAGCGCCCGCCGCTGTCCAAGGCCTATCTGCTTGGTGAGATGGGCGTGGACCGGCTGACGCTGCGCGCGCCCGAATGGTGGGCGGATGAGGGGATCACGCTGATCACCGGCACCGCCGCGACCCGGATCGACCGCGAGGCGCGGCAGGTCGGGCTGAGCGATGGGCGCGTGGTCGGTTATGATACGCTTGCCCTGACGCTTGGCGCCGCGCCGCGCAGGCTGCCTGAGGCGATGGGCGGGCATCTGCCGGGGGTCCATGTCATCCGCGCGCTTGCCGATGTGGACGCGATGGCGCCGGAGTTTCGCGAAGGCGCGCGGCTTGCCGTGATCGGCGGCGGCTATATCGGGCTGGAGGCGGCGGCGGTGGCGCGCAAGCTGGGGCTTGAGGTCACGCTGATCGAGGCCGCCCCGCGTATTCTGGGCCGGGTTGCCGCGCGTGAGACCGCCGATATGATCCGCAAACTTCACGCCGCGCATGGCACCCGCATCGTTGAAGGCGCGGGCGTGGCGCGGATCACCGGCGAGACCCACGCGATCGGGGTCGAACTGACCGACGGTGAGATCATTCCCGCCGATTTTGTGATCACAGGCATCGGCATCGCGCCCGAAACCGCACTTGCTGAGGCGGCGGGGCTGGCAATCGACAATGGCATTGCCTGCGATGCGCAGGGGCGGACCAGCGACCCGGCAATCTGGGCGGCGGGCGATTGCGCCAGCTTTGTCACGGCAAACGGTCGGATGCGGCTTGAAAGCGTGGGCAATGCCATCGACATGGCCGAGTTGGTCGCCGACAATATCCTTGGTGCGGGCCGCGACTATACGCCTGCGCCCTGGTTCTGGTCGGATCAGTTCGACGCGAAACTGCAAATCGCCGGGCTTGGCGCGGGCCATGACCGCATCGTGACCCGTGCGGGCGACGCTGAACATGGCGGCAGCGTGTGGTATTATCGCGAGGGGCGGCTGATCGCGGTCGATGCGCTGAACGATGCGCGCGCCTATATGGTCGGCAAGCGGCTGATCGAGGCGGGCCGCAGCCCCGCGCCCGAGGCTGTCGCGGACCCGGCCACCGCGCTGAAAGACCTGTTGGCATGAGGATCATTGGCGGCAGCCTGCGCGGGCTGAAGCTTGCGGATGTGGGGGCGGGCGATGCGGCAGCGCATCTGCGCCCGACCGCCGACCGGGTCCGTGAGGCGATGTTCAACCTGTTGATAAATGGCGCGAATGCTGTCGATCTGGACGGCGCGCGGGTGCTTGACCTGTTCGCAGGGACCGGCGCTTTGGGGCTTGAGGCTCTGTCTCGCGGCGCGGCGCGGGTGGCCTTTGTCGATGACGGCGCGGCGGCGCGGGCGCTGTTGCGGGCCAATATCGAAAAGGCCCGCGCGATGGGCGCGACCGATGTCTGGCGGCGAGATGCCACGCGGCTGGGGCCTAACCGGGGCGCGGGCTACGACCTTGTTTTCATGGACCCGCCCTATGGCAAGGGCTTGGGCGAAGCCGCGCTAACCTCGGCGGTCGATGGCGGCTGGCTGGCCCCCGGCGCGGTCGTGGTCTGGGAGGAAAGCACCCCCCCTGCCCCGCCTGCGGGCTTTGATCTGCTGGATCAGCGCCGCTATGGCGACACCCATGTCACCATGCTGCGCAGCAGCGCCTGATCAGCCGGTCTCGCCGCCCATCCGCAGCAGATCGTCGATCACCGGACGCGCGCGCGGGCCGATGCGGTCGCAGGCCTCGGGGTCGTCCAGCAGATCGAAGGCGGGGCCGTAATAGCGCCGCTCATACGTCGCGGGGTCCAGCCCCAGCCGCACGGCCAGCTTGTCGCCCGTGCCGGTCAGCAAGGTCCATTCGCCGTCGCTGATCTCATAGCCCGGACAGTTCGATGTGATCACATTGATCTGGGCAAGCGCGGCGATCAGCTTTTCGGCCTCATCCTGCGACAGGCCCGACACATCGGGCAGCGGCACGGTGATCTGGTCTTGCGCCATCACCGGCAGGACCATCAGGCCAAGCATCGCGGCGGCAAGTTTCAGACGGTTCATGGCATTCCCCTGACATTCGTATTGAGCTCAAAACGCAGGTCCAAAAGGCCCGAACCGGGCGCGGGACGCAACCCAAATGCCCGTGATCTGCCGTGTCAGACAGCGCGCGACCTTGACCGGGCGCGGGCTCGGCGCTAGGCCATTTCCGACATTAACGAGGGGGTCCACCATGTCCGAGAGCTATTCCATCCTGATTCTGCCGGGCGACGGCATCGGCCCCGAAGTCATGGCCGAAGTCCGCAAGGTCATCACCTGGTTCGAGGCAAATCGCGGCATGAATTTCGATGTCAACGAGGATCTGGTGGGCGGCGCCGCCTATGACAAACACGGCGTGCCTTTGTCCGATGCGACCATGGCCCGCGCACAAGAGGTCGATGCAGTGCTGTTGGGCGCGGTGGGCGGCCCCGCCTATGACGACCTTGATTTCAGCGTGAAACCCGAGCGCGGGCTGCTGCGTCTGCGCAAGGAAATGGACCTGTTCGCCAACCTGCGCCCCGCGCAATGCTTTGACGCGCTTGCCGATTTTTCTTCGCTCAAGCGTGAGGTGGTGGCCGGGCTGGACATTCTGATCCTGCGCGAACTGACCTCGGGCGTCTATTTCGGCGAACCGCGCGGCATCCATTCCGACGACAACAACCCTGATAATGAGGGCGGTCGCGTCGGCGTCAACACGCAGCGCTACACCTCGGGCGAGATCCGCCGCATCGCGCGTTCCGCCTTTGAACTGGCGCGCAAGCGGAACAACCGCGTCTGCTCGATGGAAAAGGCCAATGTCATGGAATCGGGCATTCTGTGGCGTGAGGAGGTCCAATGGGTCCATGACAACGAATATCCGGATGTTGAGCTGACCCATATGTATGCCGATAACGGCGCGATGCAGCTGGTCCGCAACCCGCGTCAATTCGACGTGATCGTGACCGACAACCTGTTCGGCGACATTCTGTCCGATGCGGCGGCGATGCTGACCGGCAGCCTTGGCATGCTGCCCTCGGCCAGCCTTGGCGCCAAGATGGCGAATGGCCGCCCCAAGGCGATGTATGAGCCCGTCCATGGCTCGGCCCCCGATATTGCCGGTCAGGGCAAGGCGAACCCGATTGCCTGCATCCTCAGCTTTGCCATGGCGCTGCGCTATTCCTTTGACGAGGGGCAGGCCGCCTCCGATCTGGAAGCGGCGGTGGAGAAGGTTCTGGCCGATGGCGTCCGCACCGCCGACCTGATGGGGCCCGAGGGCGGCACGCCGGTCTCGACCGCGCAGATGGGTGACAAGATCATCGAGGCCTTGACCGCCCGCTGAGGCTTATGGCCGTGACCAAGTCGGACAATCTGCGCGGCGCGGCCTATTCGCTGATCGGGATGGCGATTTACGCCGCCCATGACGCCATCATCAAGCTGTTGGGCGGCGGCTATCCGCCCCATCAGGTGCTGTTCTTTGCATCGCTGATGACGTTCCCCTTTGTCACGGTGATGCTTCTGGGTCAGCGCCGCGCGGGCACGCTGCGCGCCGCAAGCCCGCTTTGGGTCGGCTTGCGCAGCGCCTGCATCGTTCTGGCCAGCGTCAGCAATTTCTATGCGCTGTCGGTCCTGCCTTTGGCGCAGTTCTATGTGCTGATCTTTACCATGCCGCTGCTGGTCACGGTGCTGGCCATCCCGATCCTGGGCGAACGAGTTGGCATCCATCGCTGGCTTGCCGTGGCGATGGGGCTAAGCGGGGTGCTGATCGTGCTGAACCCCACAGCCGAGCCGCTCAGCCCCGGCCATATCGCCGCGATGGTAGGCGCCATTCTGGGCGCCGCGGCTTCGGTCATTATCCGCAGGCTTGGCACCTCGGAACGGGCCGAGACGCTGATTCTCTGGCCGATGATCGGCAATCTGGCCCTGACCGGGGTGATGCTTGGCTTTGACTATCAGCCGATGGCGGCGGTCGATCTGGCGCTGACGGCGGTGATCGCGCTGTTCGGTCTGGTGGCGGCCTTTCTGATCATCCTGTCCTATCGCGCGGGTGAGGCCGCCGTGGTCGCCCCGATGCAATATTCGCAAATCCTCTGGGCGAGCTTCTACGGCTGGCTGCTGTTTGGTGAGGGCATCAGCCTGCGCATGGTGATCGGCATCGCGGTGATCATCGCCTCGGGCCTCTATATCGTGATGCGCGAGAGGCGGATGGGCCACTCCGCCAACCGCCCCGCCATCAACGCCCGCCTGCGCCCCGAGGTGGTGGGTCCGAGAGCCTCGCTGTTGCAACGCTTGCTGCGGTGATCGGCGGCGAGCCTCCGCCTCCGAAGATCATGGCAGCGGCCATGCGCGGCCTGCTGAAGAGGCGGGCGACCGCCTAGCTTGTGCAACGCTTGCTGCGGAGATCCGCGGCGGACGCTATGGTCAGCAAAACTCACGGCAACGGCCATCCGCCACCTGCGCCGCCGATGGCCCGCCCCACCTGCCGTTTATTTTACCCCAACAGCAGTTTTCGCCCCCTTCCCCCTTGCATTCCCCGCCCCGCCGCGCTACCTCCCCCGCCACGGTCGGAGCGTAGCGCAGCCTGGTAGCGCACCTGCTTCGGGAGCAGGGGGTCGGAGGTTCGAATCCTCTCGCTCCGACCATTTCCCGACATCGAAACACGCCATCACCCGCGAACGCGGCAAGCAATGCGCTGTCCTACCCCCCAGCCATGAAAAAAGGGGCGGTCGCCCGCCCCCTTTGCCGCTCTTTGGCGTCGCTCAGATCACGCCAAGGGCACGCATCGCTTCGGCCACGCGGACGAAGCCCGCGATGTTCGCGCCCAGGACATAGTCGCCCTTTGCGCCATATTCCTCGGCGGTTTCGGCGCAGCGGTCGTGGATGTTGCGCATGATGCCCTCAAGGCGGGCCTCGGTCTGCTCAAAGCTCCAGCGGTCGCGTGAGGCGTTTTGCTGCATCTCAAGCGCCGAGGTCGCCACCCCGCCCGCATTGGCGGCCTTGCCCGGGCCGAACAGCACGCCCGCATCGCGGAACACGCGGATCGCGGCTTGCGAACAGGGCATGTTCGCGCCCTCACCCACCGCAATCACGCCGTTCTCGACCAGTTTGCGGGCGTCATCCTCATGCAGCTCGTTCTGCGTGGCCGAGGGCATGGCCACATCGCAAGGCACGTCCCAGATCGAGCCGCCCTCAACGAACTTGACCGCATCGCCCTTTTCCTTGGCATAGTCGCTGACCCGGCCACGGCGGCCTTCCTTGATCTCCTTGATCAGGTCAAGGTCGATGCCGCCCTCATCCACGATATAACCCGCCGAATCCGAGCAGGCGATGACCGTCGCGCCCAGTTCAATGACCTTTTCCATCGTATAGATCGCCACATTGCCCGAACCGGAGACCACGACCTTCTTGCCCTCGAACCCGTTTTCGCGGGCCTTGAGCATCGAATCGACAAAATAGCTGTTGCCGTAGCCCGTCGCCTCGGTCCGCGCGCGCGAGCCGCCATAGGTCATGCCTTTGCCGGTCAGCACGCCTTCCTCATAGCGGTTGGTCAGGCGCTTATACTGGCCGAACATGAAGCCGATCTCACGGCCGCCGACGCCGATATCACCGGCGGGAACGTCGGTATATTCGCCCAAGTGGCGGTGCAGTTCGGTCATGAAGGACTGACAGAACCGCATGATTTCCATGTCGGATTTGCCCTTTGGATCGAAGTCAGAGCCGCCCTTGCCGCCGCCGATGGGCAGGCCGGTCAGCGCATTCTTGAAGATCTGCTCAAAGCCCAGAAACTTGATGATGCCGACATTCACCGAAGGGTGAAAACGGATGCCGCCCTTATAGGGGCCAAGCGCGCTGTTGAACTGCACGCGGAAGCCGCGATTGATATGGACCTGATTCTTGTCATCGACCCAGGGCACGCGGAAAATGATCTGGCGTTCGGGCTCACAGATGCGCTCGATCAGGGCGTCGTCCAGATAGTCGGGATGCCGGGCGACCACGCGATCGAGGCTTTCAAACACCTCTTCGACGGCCTGATGGAACTCGGCCTCGCCCGCATTGCGGCGTTTGACCTGAGCCAGAATCTCGCCAAGTTTGTCGTCAAGTTGCGTCATGCGCCGCTCTCCCTCGCAGAATAGTTAACGGCGACACATATGCGCATTTCCTGGGCAATGAAAAGCACAGAACGGTCGCATCGGGCGTCGCGGGCGCAACTTTTGTCAGCCGCCGGCGCCCGGGGTGACGCCCAGGGTGTTGTCACGCGCGCCCCAGACCGGAATCTCAAGCGGCAGCACCCAGTCATTGCTGCGCAGCGCGCGCACTGGCACGGCAGTCAGGTCAACCGACGGGTCGATGAATTGTTGCATCGGGCGCCCGTTCAGCGACTTCCAGATATCGGCGCGCACGATCACATCGCGATGCCCCGCCGCCTGCCATTCTCGCTCAAGCGCCATCGCGAAGGCATGGATCAGGTCGGGGCGGGTCAGCATCTTGGAGCTCTGGCGGCGGGTCAGACGCGATTCCGGCTCGATCACCCAAATCTGGCTTTGATCGTCGGGGAGGAGGACGAAGAACACGCCCTCGGCCTCGCGGTCATAGATCCGCATCCGCCAGCTAAAGCGGTGGCCCTCGCCCGACCAGCGGATCTCGCTGTCGGGGAATATGAC
Organism: Paracoccus sp. (in: a-proteobacteria); assembly: GCA_030538425.1. Taxonomy (GTDB): domain Bacteria; phylum Pseudomonadota; class Alphaproteobacteria; order Rhodobacterales; family Rhodobacteraceae; genus Paracoccus. The sequence goes on from JAUNTZ010000027.1 coordinate 14,981, forward strand.
GCCGCGGATGGGCAGCACCACCTGCACCGCCAGCCAGACCGCCATGCCCGCCAGCAAAATACCGGGCAGCCGGAAGGGCGCGGCACTGGGCGCAGGCATGGGCGGCAGGGTCTCAAACCGCGACAGCGCCCAGCGCAGCAAGCGCTGCGGCCAGTCGGGTGCGAAAAAGATCGTCGTGGCGGCAATCGTCATCCATGGAAAGATGCCGATGTTGAAATAGAACGCGTTCGAGACATGGAAGGCGGCATAGATAAAGAACACCCAGACACGCGTGCGCGACCACATCAGCAGCGGCGCGCCCAGCACATGCAGCGCGATCGTCCCCCAGCTGGCCAGCGGAAAGAACCAGTCATAGGCGAACAGAAACCCGAACGGTCCGGGATCAGCCGCGCCGCGCAGCCAGATCTCCAGCGGTTGACCGGCCAGCCAGTCGGGCGTCAGTTTCACCAGCCCCGCATAGATCAGCATGATCTCCATCTGCGCGCGCAGCATGAACGGCGCGGCATAGGGGATCGTCTTCGAGCGCAGACCCGGCCAGATCCGCGCATCCAGCGACAAGGCGCGATGGGCGGGCATGAAGCACAACAGCGCGCCGAACAGGATCACCAGATAAAAATGGTTCAGATATTCCGCCCGGTCGAGCAGGAAAAAATAGCTGAAAAGCAGGGTCAACGCGACAATCGCGACCCTGTAGAACAGCCCCAGCATGACACAGAAAGCCGCCAACCCCATCGCGCCCCATGCCAGATAGATCCACGGCTCGGGCAGCGGGCGCAGCCAGCCAAAGCCCGCATAGGGGAACAGGATCTGCGGCTCGACCCAATAGCGGAACACACGGTCATAGTGGAAAAACCGCCAGCAATCCCAGACCAAGAGCGCACCAAAGGCGATGCGGAACACGGCCAGCGACTGGCTGGAGACGGGGTGAGACAGGCGGGCGACAATCGGGTTCATGGTGGCGGTGACCTCTGCTATGCCGGAATAACGAGCCACCCGCGGCGTTATTCCGATATGAGCCAGAAAACCGATCTGATCGAGATTGTCTATGACGGCGACTGCCCGTTTTGCGCCGATTTCACCCGCATGGTGGCCCTGCGCCGCGCGGGGCAGGTCGCGCTGATCGACGCGCGCGGCGATGATCCGCGCGTGCAGGAGATCGGGGAGAGCTTTGACCTTGACGAAGGAATGCTTGTGCGCCGCCACGGGCAGATCTGGTTCGGCGCGGATGCGATGGCGCTATTGCTGATGCTGTCGCAGCCCGGCGGACGTTGGGGCGTGGCGAGGTGGCTGTTCGCCTCACCCCGGAGGGCGCGGCTGGCCTATCCGGTCTTGCGCGCGGGGCGTGGGATCGTGCTGCGACTGCTGGGGCGCGGCAAGATCGGCGACGGGCGCGGGTAGTTTGCCGGGAAGCGCGGACGGGGATGCGGGAAGCACGCCACGATGATGCCGAATCGCTGCACGTTCCTGAGTAGGTAGGGGGTGCCGCTTAGGCGGATCAGCAGAGGCGCAGCGAACTGACGGTCTTTGCCAACCATCAAACCAAAAAACCGCGCAGGCTTTCGGATGCGGGGACCTTTGCAATCTGGCTTGGATCAGGGCTGCGCGTTCAGCAGAGCCGCATCGAACGGCCAGCCCTCGCCACTCATCACACAAAAACCCCGTGGGTTTTCAGCTGCGGGAACCTTGGGAATCCCACCCGGATAAAAGCAGCGCGTCAAGCTGAGCCGCGACGAACTGGCAGCCCTTGCCCCGCCCCGCCAAAAAGCACGGCAGGTTTTCGACCGCGCGGCTCTGGCAATGCCTCCCGGATCAGCGCCGCGCGTTCAGCAGAGCCACCGCGAACTGACAATCTTTGCCGCGCGTCGCACCCAAATAACCCCGTAGGTTTTCGGCTATGAGCCTCCGGCAATCCGGCTCAGATCAAAGCATCGAGTTCAGCAGAGCCACGGCAACCAGCCACCCGTCACACCCCAAAACCCCTCAGGCTCTCGGCAGCGTGGCTTTGGCTATGTCACCCGCATCAAGTCAGCGCTTTCAGCAGAGCCGCAGCGACCTTCCGGCCTTTGCCACCCGTCACACCGAAAGCCCCGCAGCTTCTCGATTGCGGGACTTAAGCAATGCGCGTCGGATCAAAGCAATGCGATCAGCAGAGCCACGGCAACCCGACACCCATCACACCCCAACCCCGCAGGCTTTCAACTGCGGCCCCCATCAAGGCAGCGCGTTCAGCGCCGCGTCCTCATCTGCTTCGGTCAGCGGCTCGCCCATTCCGGTGCTTGCGATATAGGCGTCCAGGCCCTCAATCTCACCCGAGGCGGTGACATAGCTGTTGCCGTCAACCGCCACCGGCGCGGAAAAGCGGCCCGTCCAGCCATCGCCATCATGGCAGGCCACGCCGACCTGAATCCGGCCCGGTGTCGCGGTTTCATATTCGCGGCAGAGCTCACCCTCGCGATTGGTGAATGACGCAATCGCGGTAAAATCATAGCCGCCCAGCTGCTCGGTCTGCCCCGAGGACACCCGGCTGAGCGCCGCGCGAAGCTCTGAATGCAGCACCGCCGCTTGCTGAGGCGCGGCCTCTCGGCCCGGCATCGCGACCCAGCCCACCGCGACAACTGCAAGCGCAAGCGAGGCGGCCAGCGCAAGCGGGCGCCAGTTCATATTCGCCGCAGGTGGCGGGGTGGCGGGGCCAGCCGCTGCACCCTGCCCCGCCGCGCGGATCATCGCCGCCAGCGGGTCGTCGGCGCCATCGGCGCGCTCAGCCGCAAAGGCGGTTGCCAGCATCTCACGGCTGCGGCGGAAGCCCGCCACGCGCGCGGCCAGCTGCGCGTCACCTTCCACCGCCCGCGCAACCTCTTGGGCGCGGGCCTCGTCCAGCTCGCCATCGGCAAAGGCCATCAGGATTTCGTCGCTATATTCCATGTCATCCGGCTTTTCGGTATCGGTTCCACAGCATTACGCGCGGCATCTCAGTTTATTCCCATCTTTTCGCCAAGCGCCAGCCGCGCCCGCGACAGGCGGCTCATCACCGTGCCTTTGGGGATGCCCAGAATCTCCGCCGTCTCGGCATAGGACAGCTCTTCGACACAGACCAGATGAATCACCTCACGCTGTTCGGCGGGCAGCGTGGCAATGACCTCGCGCACCTTATCCAGCATCAGCCGCGCCTCAAGCCCTGCTGCGGGGTCGTGGGGCAAAATTTCAGGACTTTCGCTGACATCGACGCCGGTGCCCTGGGTCCGCGTGCGGCGGGTCATGTCGATGAACGCGTTGCGCATGATGCGAAACAGCCAGGGCTCCAGCCGGGTTGACGGATCAAAGGAGGCCTGATTCGCCAGCGCCTTTTCCACGGTGATCTGGGTCAGATCATCGGCCAGATCGGGCCTGCGGCACAGCGACAATGCGAACCGGCGAAGATTCGGCAAGAGCGCAATCAGCCTGTCGGTAAAGCTCGGTTCCAATTGCCTCAACCCCGTAAAAACTGATGTCACCGCCGATCATTGCGGAATATTCTGGGGTGACAAGCGTATCAAGTCCATAAGCTGATTCCCGGAGGCGCGAGTTCATGCCGAGACCGATCCTGTTGCTGCTGATCGCAGCCCTTGCCCTGACCACCGATCTGCCGCGCCTTGAGGGCTTCGGCATCAGCGCGGCCTGGGCTGGCGATGATGACGATGATGACGATGGGGGCGCGCGCAATGACGATGATGACGACGCCCCGGCGGTGATCCGTCGCCGCACCCGGACCCAGCCGCAACGCGCCGCCCCGCGCGCACCGCAGCGCCAGACCCGGCGCGCGCCTGCGCCGCCGCCACCCCCGCCGCCGGTCCGCGCCAGCAATGAGGTGATCGCCCGCGCGCTGACGCCCGAGGCGCTCATTGCGCTGACCGCGCAGGGCTATGAAAGCCTGCGCAGCGTGACCCTGAACAATGGCGATGAGATGCACAGGCTGCGTATCCCCGGCGGCACCACGCCCGAACAGGCCGCAGAGGCACTGCGTCAGGCGGGCGGGGTCGGCACGGTCGATTACAACCACTATTATCGCGGCGAACAGGCTGAGGATTGTCAGGGCATCGACTGTCCCGCCCGCGCCATGATCGACTGGCCGAGTGAGCTTGCCTGCGGCACGCCCCCGCGTGTCGGCATGATCGACACCGGGCTGAACCCCGACCACGCGACCTTTGCCAAGGCCGACCTGACCCTTCACCGGCTGGACAGCGAGGCGACCGATTCCGGCCTTGTCCATGGCACCGCCGTGGCGGCGCTGCTGGTCGGCGCGGGGGATACGCGCTCACCGGGCTTGATCGGTCACGCGCCGCTGCTGGCGGTCGATGCGTTTCACCGCAGCCAGAATGACGAACGCGCCGATGCGTTTTCTCTGGTCGAGGCTCTGGACTGGCTGGCCGCGCAGGATGTGCGGGTGATCAATATGAGCCTTGCCGGACCCGACAACGCGCTGCTGGCCGAGAAGGTCGCGACGATGGAGGATAGCGGCATTCTGGTCGTCGCGGCGGCGGGCAATGCCGGGCCGCGCGCCGCCCCCGCCTATCCGGCGGCCTATGACAGCGTGGTCGCGGTGACGGCGGTTGATCGCCGCGGTGAGGTTTACCGCCGCGCCGGTCGGGGCGCGCATATCGACCTTGCAGCGCCGGGCGTCGATGTCTGGACCGCCGCCTCGATCAGCGGGGCGCGGACCAAGACGGGGACCTCCTTTGCCGCGCCCTTCGTCACCGCCGCCGCCGCGCTGATCCTGCAAGATGAGCCCGAGCTGACACCCGCCGAGCTGCGCGAGAGGCTTGGTCAGTCGGCTGTAGATCTGGGCAGCGAGGGCCGTGATGAGATCTTCGGCGCGGGCCTGCTGAGCGTGTCGTCGCCCTGCACCGCGCGCGGCGGGGGGTATTTGCCTGCGGAGCAATGAAGAGTGTGGCGTGGTGCAGGCGTGCCGCGCGTTTTTGAGTGGCGAGGCCGTGGTGGCAGGCGTGGAAGGCTGGGACAGAGCAGCTATAGGCTGGCCGCCAAACTGCCAAGCCTCTCAGGCAGCCCTTGCTACCGTATCGCCCCCTACAACCGACGTGCGGCCTCTCGGACAAGGTCGTCCAGCCCCTCGCCCGAGCCCGCCGCATAGTCGGTCAGTTGCGCGCGCATCTCGGGCGACCAATAGTCGCGCAGATGCTCGGCCACTCGCCCCGCGCGGTCGGGGTCGTTCTGCGAGCGGAAGAAAATCGCGATCTGGTTGGCCATGCGGATCATTTTCTCAGGCGACATCGGGGATTCCTGACAAGAAACGGTTGGGATGGGTGAAAAGCTCGAACCCGCCATCGCGGGCGAAGGCGGCAAGGGTGATGCCTGCGCCCTCGGCCAGCCGCACCGCCGCCGCCGTGGGTGCCGAGACGGCGATCAGCGCGGGACAACCGGCCATGGCGCATTTCTGGACCAGTTCCACCGACAGGCGGCTGGTCATGACAAAGGCCCCGCCTGCGGCCTTTTGCCCGTCGCGGGCCAACGCACCGATCAGCTTGTCGAGGGCATTGTGCCGTCCCACATCCTCTCGCGCGCAGGTGACGCCCTGCGCGGTCAGAAAGCCCGCCGCATGGGTCGCACGCGTTTGGTCGTGCAAAGGCTGCCAGTCGCGCAGCAGATCGGTTGCGCGCGCCACATCCGAGGGGCAAAGCGTTAGCCGCGCTTTCACCACCGGAAGGGGCCGCATCGCCTGCTCAATACTGTCGATCCCGCACAGCCCGCAGCCCACCGGCCCGGCCAGCATCCGCCGCCGGGCGGCCAGAGCCTCGGCGCGGTCCTCGCGCAGCCAGAACCGCGCCTCGATCCCCGCCTCATGTTCGGCAATCTCGAAACCTGCAACCTGATCGAGCCGGTCGATCACGCCCTCGCTCAGTGCGAAACCATAGGCGAAATCGGCAATATCGGCGGGCGTCGCCATCATCACCGCCAGCGTGGTGCCGTCGAACACCATCGCCACCGGCACTTCCTCGGGCAACTCGCGCCGCCGCGCAGAGGCACCGCCGCGCGTTACCGACAGGGCACTATGGGCGGCGACCGGCTCCATCACTCGGCGGCGGGCAGGATGCGGCGCGCGCGTTCGGCCTGTGCGCGATAGTCCTGCTGCCAGTCGGTCGGCCCGTTGGACAGGCTCACCTGCACCGCCGTCACCTTGTATTCGGGACAGTTCGTCGCCCAGTCCGAATAATCCGTGGTGATGACATTGGCCTGCGTTTCGGGGTGGTGGAAGGTGGTATAGACCACGCCGGGGCTGACCCGATCCGTCACCTCGGCGCGCAAGGTCGTCTCACCCGCGCGCGAGGCCAGCCGCACCCAGTCGCCATCCTTGAGGCCGCGCGTCTCGGCGTCATGGGGGTGAATCTCCAGCCGGTCCTCGGGGTGCCATGCCACGTTATCGGTGCGCCGGGTCTGCGCGCCGACATTATATTGCGACAGGATGCGCCCCGTGGTCAGCAGCAGCGGAAAGCGCGGCCCGCTGCGTTCGTCGGTCGCGACATACTCGGTCACGATGAACCGCCCCTTGCCCCGCACGAAACCGTCGATATGCATCAGAGGCGTGCCCTGCGGCGCATCATCATTGCAGGGCCATTGCACCGAGCCTTCGACCTCAAGCTTTTCATAGCTCACCCCCGCGAAAGAGGGCGTGGTCGCGGCGATCTCATCCATGATCTGCGAAGGGTGGGTATAGGCCCAACTCGCGCCCATCGCATTGGCCAGCATCTGCGTGACCTGCCAGTCCTCATATCCGTTCAGCGGGGCCATGACGCGGCGCACACGGTTGATCCGGCGTTCGGCATTGGTGAAGGTGCCGTCCTTTTCCAGAAAGGACGAGCCGGGCAGAAAGACATGGGCGTAATTCGCCGTCTCGTTCAGGAACAGGTCATGGACGATCACGCATTCCATCGCCGCCAGACCGGCGGCAACGTGATGCGTGTCGGGGTCGGATTGCAGGATGTCCTCACCCTGACAATAAAGCCCCTTGAACGTCCCCGCGACGGCGGCATCCAGCATATTGGGGATGCGCAGCCCCGGTTCCGGGTCGATGGCCACGCCCCACATCTTTTCATAGATCGCCCGCACATCGGCATGTTTCACATGGCGATAGCCCGGCAGTTCATGCGGGAAGGACCCCATGTCGCAGGACCCCTGCACATTGTTCTGACCGCGTAGCGGGTTCACGCCGACGCCGGGGCGACCGATATTGCCGGTCAGCATCGCAAGGTTCGCAATCCCCATCACCGTGGTCGAACCCTGGCTGTGTTCGGTCACCCCCAGCCCGTAATAGATCGAGCCGTTGCCACCGGTCGCAAACAGCCGCGCGGCGGCGCGCAGATCGGCGGCGGGAACGCCGGTCAGCATCTCGGTCGCCTCGGGCGCATGGCGGGGGTCGCTGACGAATTCGGCATATTCCGCGAACTCATCCCAGTCGCAGCGGGCGCGGATGAACGCCTCATCCGCCAGCCCCTCGGTCACGATGACATGGGCAAGCGAGGTGACAACGGCGACATTCGTGCCGGGGCGCAGCGGCAGATGATGGGCGGCGCGGATATGGGGGCTGTCCACCAGATCAATGCGGCGCGGGTCGATCACGATCAGCCTTGCCCCCGCCCGCAACCGCTTTTTCAGCCGCGAGGCAAAGACCGGATGCCCATCCGTCGGGTTCGCACCGATGACAATGACCACATCGGTCTGCTCGACCGAGTCGAAATCCTGCGTCCCCGCCGAGGTGCCGAAGGCTTGCCCCAGCCCGTAGCCGGTGGGCGAGTGGCAGACGCGCGCGCAGGTATCGGTGTTGTTATTGCCGAACACCGCGCGGGTGAGTTTCTGGACCAGATAGGTTTCCTCATTCGTGCAGCGGCTAGATGTAATCACGCCGACGCTGCGCCGCCCATAGCGTTCCTGAATCCCGCGCATCTTGCCCGCGGCAAATTGCAGCGCCTCATCCCAAGTGACAACGCGCCATGGCTCATCCACGCGGTCGCGGATCATCGGGTTCAGGATACGATCCTGATGCGTTGCATATCCGTAAGCAAACCGGCCCTTGACGCAGCTATGGCCGCGATTGGCCTTGCCGTGCTTGTAAGGCACCATCCGCACCAACTGATCGCCGTTCAGTTCTGCCTTGAAGCTGCACCCGACCCCGCAATAGGCGCAGGTGGTGATGACCGCCCGTTTCGGCGTGCCAAGCTCTGCCACCGATTTTTCCTGCAACGTCGCGGTCGGGCAGGCCTGCACGCAGGCCCCGCAGGACACGCAATCCGAGGACATGAAATCATCGCCCGCCATGCCCGCGCTGACCCGGCTGTCGAATCCGCGCCCCTCGATCGTCAGCGCGAATGTGCCCTGCACCTCTTCGCAGGCGCGGACACAGCGGGAACAGACGATGCATTTCGACGGATCATAGGTGAAATAGGGGTTGCTGTTATCCTTGGGGGTGAACCGAGGGTTGTCCTGCACCGGCCCGCGCAGCCGAGCCTCAGCCTGGCTGACCGCGCCGCTGCCCGAGGGGTCGAAATGGTTGACGCCCGGTTTATAACGCATATCGCGCAAGCCCACCTGACCGGCAGCGTCCTGCAATTCGCAATCGCCATTCGCGGCGCAGGTCAGACAGTCAAGCGGGTGGTCGCTGACATACAGCTCCATCACGCCGCGGCGGATTTTTTGCACCTTGGTCGATTGCGTATGCACAACCATGTCAGGCGCAACCGGCGTGGTGCAAGAGGCGGGCGTGCCGCGCCGCCCCTCAATCTCGACCACGCAAAGGCGGCAGGAACCGAACGCCTCGACGCTGTCGGTCGCGCAAAGTTTCGGCACCTCGACGCCCGCAAGGGCTGCGGCCCGCATCACCGATGTGCCGTCCGGCACCGTGACCGACACGCCGTCAATGGTCAGCGTGACCGGCGGGCCGTGGCGGGCGGGGGTGCCAAGGTCGCGATCATCGCCGGGCGGGAATTGGGGGATGATGAAATCCTTCATTCTGCGGCCTCCTTGCGGGCTGCGAAATCGTCCGGGAAATGGGTCAGCGCGGACATGACCGGGAAGGGCGTGAAGCCGCCAAGCGCGCAAAGTGAGCCGTCGCGCATCGTCTCGCACAGGTCGGTCAGCAATTCGACCGCCGCATCGTCACCCGCCCTGATGCGGTCGATGGTCTCAACCCCGCGCACCGCGCCAATGCGGCAGGGGGTGCATTTGCCGCAGGATTCAATCGCGCAGAACTCCATCGCGAAACGCGCCATGTTCAGCATATCCGTGCTGTCGTCAAAGACCACCAGACCGGCATGACCGATCAGCCCGCCCTGCTGGTCGAACTCTTCATAGCCGATGGGCGTCTCGAACCTGGCGGGCGGCATATAGGCGCCCAAAGGCCCGCCGACCTGCACTGCCTTGACCGGGCGGCCGGTTGCCGTGCCACCGCCGATATCGTTCACCACCTCACCTAAGGTCATGCCGAAAGCGGTCTCGAACAGCCCGCCATGCTTGACGTTCCCGGCGATTTGCAGCGTGACCGTGCCGCGCGACCGGCCAAGGCCAAAGCCCGCATAATGCGCCGCGCCCTTCTCCATGATGACCGGCACGGTCGCCAGACTGATGACGTTATTAACCACGGTCGGGCGGCCCAGAAACCCTTGCAGCGCGGGCAAGGGCGGCTTGGCGCGGACCACGCCGCGCTTACCCTCAAGGCTGTTGAGCAGGCTGGTTTCCTCACCGCAGACATAGGCCCCGGCACCCTTGCGAACCTCGATATCAAAGGCGCGGCCAGAGCCCATCACATCGCCGCCCAGAACGCCCGCCCCCCGCGCGAGACGCACGGCCTGTTCCATCACCCGGATCGCATCGGGATATTCCGAGCGCAGATAGACATAGCCTCGCGTTGCCCCCACGGCGAGACCCGCAATCGCCATGCCCTCGATCAGCGAAAACGGGTCGCCCTCGATTATCATGCGGTCGGCAAACGTGCCGCTGTCACCCTCATCCGCGTTGCAGACGATGTATTTCTGCGGGGCCTGCGCGTCGTGGACGGTTTTCCACTTGATGCCGGTCGGAAAGCCCGCACCGCCACGCCCGCGCAAGCCGCTATCGGTGATCTCTTGCACAATGGCGGCGGGGTCCATCGCGGCGGCGCGGCGCAGGCCCGCAAGCCCGCCATGGGCGGCATAATCGTTGAGACTCAGCGGGTCGATCACGCCACAACGCGCAAAGGTCAGCCGGGTCTGCTTCGCCATCCATGGCAATTCGTCCACCGGGCCAAGCCCCTCTAGCGCGCCGTCCAGCAGCGCCCCTGCCTGCGCGGGATCGAACGGGCCGTAGCCGTGGCGGATGCCATCCTGTTCAACCTCGACCAAAGGTTCTAGCCAGACCATGCCGCGTGTGCCGTTGCGGATGATCTGGACCTCAAGGCCGCGCGCCTCGGCCTCGCGGGCGATAGCGGCGGCAACCTGATCGGCGCCCAAAGCCTTGGCGGCGCTGTCGGCGGGAACATAGATCTTCATGCCCGCGCCTCGGCAATCATCGCATCCAGTCGGGCCGCATCGACCCGCCCCGCCACGCGATCATCCAGCATCGCGGCAGGCGCGCAGGCGCATAACCCAATGCAATAGACCGGCTCAACCGTGATGCGCCCGTCGGGCGTGGTGCCGTGCCAATCCAGCCCGAGCCGCGCCAGTGCCGCCTGAGCCACGGCATCGCCGCCCATCGCCTGACAGGCCTCGGCGCGACAGATCTTCAGCACATGACGCCCGGCGGGCGCGTCACGGAAATCATGGTAAAAGCTGACCACCCCGTGAAGCTCGGCCCGAGAGATATTCAACTGCGTCGCCAACACCGGATAGGCCGCCTGAGGGATATGGCCGAACGCATCCATCAGCGCATGAAGCATGGGCAGCAAAGGCCCCTCAAGCGCGGCATATGGCGCAATCACGTCGCGGATCTCGGCCTCGGGCGGGGCCGGGTTGCTGGCTGGCATGGCTGACTTCCCCCAAATATCGGGCCAGTCAAGCGCGACACGATACCCGAATCAATATCGCATTTCCGTCAAGCGATAGAAAATCTCTATCGTCCGTCGCGATAAATCCGTCGCGCCTCGGACAAAAGCGCGTCCAGAACCGGCGTGTTCGGCTCTCGGTAGGGGGCGACCAGACCGACGCGGTAAGCTTGCCCCTCTTGCACGATCGGCACGGCCCGCAGCGGCTTGCCGGCAATCAGGAACCGCGCCACGTCATCGGGCAGCACGGTGGCCCAGCCGCCCGCCGCGACATGGGCGACCAGAACCACGGTCGAGTTCGATTCGATCAGCGCATCCGGCACGACACCGGCATCGGCAAGGTTCTTGTCCACGATCCGCCGGTTTTGCATGTCCGGCGTCAGCAGGCACAGCCGTAGCCCCGCCATGGCCGACCATTCCACCTTGCCCTGCCGGGCCATGGGCGAATCCGCGGCGCAGACCAGAACGTAACGCTCGGCATAAAGCGGCTGGGTGGTGACGCGGCCCATCGGCTCATTGTCGAGATAGGAGATCCCCGCATCCACATCCAGATTGTCCAGCATCGACAGGATTTCTGCCGAAGTCCGCGACAGGATGGTAAAGCGCACATTCGGATGGTTACGGCTGAACCGGCTGACCAGACGGGCGGCCCATGTCATCGCGGTCGGGATCACGGCAATGCGCAGCCGCCCCGACAGCCCATGCTGGGTAAAGCGCATTTCCTCGCGCAATTGCCGCATGTCACCGACGATCCGCCGCGCCCAGACAAGCGCGGTCTGCCCCTCGGGCGTCAGCCCGCCAAAGCGCGAGCCGCGAAAGATCAGCAAGACGCCAAGCTGTTCCTCAAGCTGCTTGATCCCCGCCGAGAGGGTGGGCTGGGTGATGCCAAGGCTTTCGGCGGCGCGGCCGAAATGCTGTTCCTTGGCGACGGCGATGAACATTTCCAGCTTGTCGAGCATGATCCCCCCGCGCCCGTTCTGCCCCCGCCTCTGCGCCGGATGCAAGGGCGATTGCCGTTGCCGTCGCGTGGCGGCACCTGTATCGGTGGGATCATGTATGGTTTGACCGATATGCCCCTGTTTTATCCCCGTTTCGTGTTGCCGTGATGAGTGACGCCCCCGACACCGCGGCCCTACGCGCCAACACCGTTTTCGCCGTTCGCAATGACCGTCTGGGCGGTCGTCTGGGCGCGATGCTGAACGCAAGGCGGCTTGCCGACGAACTGGGCGCCACCTTTCGCTTTACATGGTCCGCCCATGAGAACGTCAGCCCGGAATTGCAGCATCCTGAGCATCTGTTTTCCGAAGCCTTCCTTGAGCAGTATCGCGAGGTAGAGCTGGGCTTTGGTCAACTGCAAAACCAGATCCTCGCCATCGAGGCGCTTCCCGGCCATCTTCGCGACGAGGCCGCGTTGCGCGCCCATGTCGCCCGCGAAAGCCTGCGCTGCACTGAGGCAATGCGCGCGATGGCCTTGCCATGGGAAGACCCCGCCATCGCGGCTGAGCGCGTGGCGCAGGCATTGGACAGCATCGGATTTCAGCCGGTGATCCTTGAGGCGATGCGCCAGATCCGCGCGCATCTGGGCTCGTCCGATCTGGTCGCCTATCACCTGCGGCGTGGTGATATCATCGACCCGGATGCGCGGCCCTCAAACGTGCTATGGCCCGCGAAATACATCCCCCGGGTCTATTATGAGGAACATATCGCCCGCGTTCTGGCGCAAGACCCCGACGCGCGGATCGTGATCTTCTCGGACGCCCCGCATGAGGTCGCGGCCTTCTGCGCGATGTCCGACCGGGTGATCTCGGCGGCTGATCTGTTGCAGGGCGCAGGCACCGAGATCCTGCAACGCGACTTTCTGGAGCTTTACACGATGTCGCTGTGCAAGCGGATCGTGGCGCCGGGGGCAAGCGCGTTTTCATCCGTCGCGGCGATCCTTGGCAACAGCCGGATCATCCCGATCACCTCGGATCTCAGCGAGACCGAGCGCGAGACGGCGCTTGCGCGGATGACCGTCCAGCTTGACAGCGCGCCCGAAGCTTTTGCCGGTGACGCCGATCTGGGCCAGAACTTTCCCGAACTGCTGGCCTATCACAAAAGGCGCGGCACGCCGGATATTGCGCGCGGCATCGTGCAAAAACACCATGACCGGGGCTTTCAGCTTTCCTACATTTACGACCTTCTGGCCGCCGAACATTTCTGGGCAGGCGATACTGACGCGGCGCTTGGCATCGTGGAATCGCTGAAATCGCGGCCTATCCTGACCGATCTGGCCAATGCGCCGGTCTATGCCTGGGCCGGGCTTGCCGCGCTTCGCGATGGCAGGCTGCGCGAGGCGACCCGGCTGGCGCATATCGCGCAATGGTTGCAGCCGACGCTGCCCATCGCGCGCATCCTTGTCAGCAATGTGATCGGGCAGACGCCGGACGACCGCAATCTTTATCCGGTGGACCGCGATTTCGTGCTGCAACAAATCCCGTTCAACGCGGTGCATCGCAATATTGCGCGCCGCCTTGCCGGCGCGCGGGACAGCCAGGACATACACCCGTTCCAGTTCATCCCCTTTGAAAGCGAGCTGCGCGACTGGCGACGGCTACAGACGCCGCGCTTTCCCTCGGCCTTCTGGAACCTGCCAAACCTGCGCAAAGTGCTTGGCTTTTTCCGTTCGTCTTACCGGAACAGGCTGGAGCAGCCGAATTTCCGCTCATTTCTGGGTCAGTGGCATATGCAGGCCGAAGAGCCGGAGACCGGCGCGGCGCTGATCCGCGAGGCGTTCGCGGAAGACCCGGACAACCCGCTGATCACCATCCGGCAGGCCCGGCTGACATGGGCCCAAGGCCGCAAGTCCCGTGCGATTGACCAATTCGCGCAGGCGCGCGCGCTGTCGGGCAACCAGATATGCTTTGCGGCGGAATACGGGCTTGCGCTGATGGCGCGGGGCAACAAGCAGGCGGCCATTGAGGTGTTCGAGGACATCGCCACGCAGGATCACGACATGATCGAGATCCACATCCAGACCGCCGATATGCTGCGCCGTCAGGCCCGCACGCGCGAACTTGCGCTGACCGTCGCCGCGCGGGTCGATGCAATGGTGCCGGGCGCGGTCAGAACCTCACAAATCCATCGCAAGGCGCTGCGCCAACTGGGCCGCGACGCCGAGGCCGATGCGATTGAGGCACAATTTCGCGAATGGAAACGCAACCCCGGCAAGTTCGCCTCACGGATCGAGACGCCGCCGAAATAGCAAAAAAGGCCGGGGCAACCCCCGGCCTTCTGGTCTTAGGCGCGGAACGCCGCAACCGTGTCGATGGCTTCGGAAAAATCGTAATGGTGGTTGCCGATGAAAAAGCCGTTGCGGTCGATATCGTCGGCATTGGTCATCTCGCCATGCAGAGAATGATCCATCAGGTCCAGCACCGGGTTCTTGGTGAAATTGCCGCTGACGATGGGCCGCGTCTCAAACCCCAGCTCGTTCAGGCGGGTAATCGCCTCTTTACGGGTCAGGCCCGCATCGGGGCGCATCACAAGCGCAAAGCCGAACCAGCTTGACGCGCCGATCTCGCGTTGGATGCGGAACACCGGATGATTTGCCATCGCCTCAGTAAAGCGGCGCCCGTTGGCCTGCCGCCCATCGATCAGCGAGGGGAGTTTCTTCAACTGCTCACGGCCAAGCGCGCCCGACATCTCCAGCGGGCGAAGGTTGTAACCCGGCAGGACAAAGCGAAAGCTTTCCTCGAAGGGATCATCGCTTTTCTCTCCGGTCAGCGTGTTGAACTTGGGCAGGTTCCGCGTCCAGCCATGCGCGCGCAACGCCAGCAGAATATGATACAGCTCTTCGTCATCGGTGACGACAAGCCCGCCCTCCATCGTCGAGATGTGATGCGAGAAGAAGCTCGAAAACGTGCCCATCACGCCAAAAGTGCCGGCCTGCTTGCCGTCAAAACTCGCGCCCATGGATTCGCAGTTATCCTCGATCACGACAATATCGCGACCGCCGATGATCTGCCGGATACGGTCGAAATCATTGGGGTTGCCCAGCAGGTTCACGACCATGATCGCGCGGGTGCGGTCGGTGATCGCGGCCTCCAGCGCATCCAGATCGTAGTTGAGCGTATGCGCGTCGATATCCACGAACTTCATATGCAGCCCGTATTGGTGCAGCGGATAGAAGGTGGTTGACCAGGACACCGCAGGCACGATCACCTCGTCGCCGGGGTTCAGGCGCAGCCTGTCGTTCTTGCTATAGCGCAGCGCGGCGACCATGGCGAGGTTCGCGGAGGAACCGGAATTGACCATCACCGCATATTTGCTGCCGACCCATGCGGCGAATTCCTGTTCAAAGGCAGCAACTTCTGGCCCCATCGAATACTGGTCCGAGGCGATCACACGGTAAAGCGCATCAAGCTCGGACTGGTCCCAGGATGAGGTGGCAAGAGGGAAACGGGCACTCATTTCGACTGTTCCTTGTAAAAGGCATAGGTGGCAAGGATGCCGTCGCGCAGACTGGTTTGCGGCGCCCATCCCCATGCAGTTTGCTGGCTGACATCCAGCAGCTTGCGTTTCATCCCGACCGGGCGCGACAGGTCATGCACAAAGCGCCCGTCCCAGCCCACGACATCCGCGACGATCTGGTAATATTTGTTGATCGTGTGATCGTGGCCCAGACCGATATTCAGCGAGACCGGTAGCGCCGCCGGATCGGCAAGCGCGCGGATGATCGCGCAGGCCAGATCGCCCGCATACATGAACTCGCGCCGCGCGGTGCCGTCGCCCCAGATCTCGACCTCGGGCTCGCCATTCTCGCGGGCCAGATGGACCTTGTGGATGATCGCCGGGATGAGGTGGCTGTGTTTTGGGTCGAACTTGTCCCATTTGCCGTAAAGGTTGCACGGGATCAGCGTCTTGTAATTCAGCGCCGGGTTCTCGCGCATGGCAAATTCGCACAGCCGCATGCTCACGATCTTGGCAAGCGCATAGCCTTCATTCGTGGGTTCCAGCTCGCCGGTCAGCACCTTGTCCTCGGACAGCCCGTCACCAAGCGCGCGCGGATACATGCAGGACGAGGACAGGTTGATCAGCGTGCCGATCCCGGCATCAAGACAGCCCTGCACGATATTCAGGCCCATCTCGGTATTGGCGGCCAGAAAGCGCACCGGTTCGGCCATATTGGCCTGAATACCACCGACGACGCCCGCGCAATGGACCACCGCATCGGGGCGGTGCCGTTCCAGATAGGCACGGGTCGCGGCGCGGTCGCGCAGGTCCAGTTCACCGCTGGACGGTGTCAGCGCCTGCCAGTTCGCGGCCAGATCGGGATGCGCCAGCAGGTTCTGCCCGACCATCCCGCCCGCGCCGGTAATCAACAGGCGCGGCTTGTCAGAATTGAACGACATGACCCGCGCTCAGCCCGCTTCGGTCGAGACCGGCACATCCATGCCATGCTCTTTGAGCAGGGCGTGGCGGCGGGCGACCTTGAGGTCTTCGGCGACCATCTCGGCGCACATCTCGCGGGCGGTGATCTGCGGCTCCCATCCCAGCTTTTCTTTGGCCTTGGCCGGGTTGCCCAGCAGGGTTTCCACCTCAGCCGGGCGGAAATAGCGCGGGTCGATCCGCATCACCACATCGCCCTGTTTCAGCGCCGGGGCCTTTTCGCCCTGAACCGAAACCACGGTTGCAATCTCGTTCACGCCCTCACCCGAAAATTCCAGCGTTATGCCAAGTTCCTCGGCGGTCCAGGTGATGAACTCACGCACGGAATATTGCTTGCCGGTGGCGATGACAAAATCATCGGGCTTATCGCCTTGCAGCATCATCCACTGCATCCGCACATAGTCCTTCGCATGGCCCCAGTCGCGCAGCGCGTCGATATTGCCCATATAGAGGCAGGGCTCCTGCCCAAGCGCGATATTGGCCAGACCACGGGTGATCTTGCGGGTCACAAAGGTCTCACCTCGGCGCGGGGATTCATGGTTGAACAGGATGCCGTTGCAGGCATACATTCCGTAAGCCTCACGATAGTTCACGGTGATCCAATAGGCATACATCTTGGCCACCGCATAGGGTGAGCGCGGATGGAACGGGGTCGTTTCGGTCTGCGGGATCTCCTGCACCAGACCGTAAAGTTCCGAAGTCGAGGCCTGATAGAACCGCGTATGCTTCTCCAGCCCAAGAAAGCGGATCGCCTCAAGCAGGCGCAACGTGCCGATCGCATCCACATCGGCGGTGTATTCGGGCGCCTCGAAGGACACGGCAACGTGGGATTGCGCGCCGAGGTTGTAAACCTCGTCGGGGCGGATCTCGGCGATCAGGCGGGTCAGGTTCGAGGTATCAGACAGGTCGCCATAATGCAGGCGAAAGCGCGGGTGGCCGACATGCTCATCCTGAAAGATATGGTCAACGCGCTGCGTGTTGAACAGCGAGGCGCGGCGCTTGATGCCGTGAACCTCATAGCCCTTGTCCAGAAGGAACTCTGCCAGATACGAACCGTCCTGCCCGGTCACGCCGGTGATCAGCGCCTTTTTCATGTATCAGTCCTTTACCTTTGCGATGCCGACCTTGCGGCAAACTCATTCAAACAACAGCGGATCAGCCGCGCGCGCCCTGACCACGGGAATAGATATCCTCATAGCGGATGATGTCATCCTCGCCCAGATAGCTGCCGGTCTGCACCTCGATCAGCACCATCGGCACCTTGCCCGGATTCTCCATCCGGTGAACGGCGCCAAGCGGGATATAGACCGACTGGTTTTCGGTCACCAGTTGCACATTGTCATCGACGGTCACCTTGGCGGTGCCTTCGACCACGATCCAATGTTCGGAACGGTGGTGGTGGCTTTGCAGGCTCAGCGCCGCGCCGGGATGGACGACAATCCGCTTGACCTGAAAGCGCGCGCCCAGAACCAGCGTCTCATACCAGCCCCAGGGGCGGTAATCGCGGGGCAGCGTTTCGGCCTGGCGGGCATCATTGGCCTTGAGGATCTCGACCGCCTTTTTCACGTCCTGCGCCCGGTCTTTGGGCGCAACCAGAACGGCATCCTGCATGGCAATCGCAATGATATTGTCCAGACCGATGCCAACCAGAACCTGCCCGTCGGATTCCGCTCGCAAGAGTGAATCGGTGCAATCCACCGCCTGCGCCTGACCCGACAAGACAACGCCATTGTCATCGGGGCCCTGTTCGCGCCAGACCGCATCCCAGCCGCCCAGATCGGACCAACCGGCGGAAAACGGCACAACGGCAAGGTTCTGCGCCTTTTCCATCACCGCATAATCGACTGAGATCGATTCCGCCTGCGCGAACGACTGGGGATCAAGCCGCAGAAACCCCAGATCGGCCTTTGCGCCCGCGACCGAGGCCGCAACCGGCGCCACCAGATCGGGCGCGTGGGTGCGGAACGCCGCGACCATATCGGCGGCGCGGGCCAGAAAGATCCCCGCATTCCACAAGAACCGCCCCGAGGCGATCATCTGCGCCGCCGCCTCAGCATCGGGCTTTTCGACAAAGCGTACCAGATCGGTCGCCGCGCCGCTGTCATCGGGGCGGGCGGGCAGCTCCAGATAACCATAACCCGTCTCCGCCCGGTCGGGGGTGATGCCGAAGGTCACCAGCTTGCCCTGCGCGACCGCCTCAAGCCCCCGCGCGACCGCCGCGCGAAACGCCGCCGCATCCGGTATCGCGTGGTCCGAGGGCGCGATCAGCATCACCGATTCGGCATCCTGCTGTTCCAGATAAAGCGCTGCGGCCAGAACGGCAGGGGCGGTGTTGCGCGGCTCGGGCTCGATCATCACAACGCCCGCGTCGATGCCCACGGCGCTGAGCTGTTCCGCCACGATAAAGCGGAAATCGGCGCCGGTGACCACCATCGGCGCGGCAAAACCCTCAGCCGCAAAGCGCTGCGCCGCCGCTTGAAACAGCGTCGCATCGCCCATCAGGGACGCGAATTGCTTGGGGTAAGACTTGCGCGACAACGGCCATAGCCGCGTTCCCGAACCGCCCGAGAGGATCACCGGGGTAACTTGCGACAATGCGGACATGGGGCACCACAAAACGATAAACAATTGCGCACTCTAAAGCAGAATACGCGCCAATTGTGAAGTGTTTGTATTGCCTTGCGACCTTGTTTCGGACTCCTTGGCTGCGAAAGATGCTTTTCAGTTCGCGCCAACTTATGATAGCCCGCGCTGGAGTATTCGCCTCTGTTTGTCGTCTTAGCCAGTTCGCAGAAAGTGCCGCAAATGTCTGACCGTGACCACGACCTGCTTGCGACTTCGGTTGCTGCTCTGGATCTCGACCGTCTGGAAACGCCGTTCTACGTTTACGCCTCGGATCTGCTGGCCGGGCGGGCCGCGCGGCTTGTGGCCTGTTTCGACGGGCTGTTCACCCCCAGCTATGCGATCAAGTCGAACCCGAATCTTGAGGTTCTGCGCATCGTCATGTCGCAGCTGAACCATATTGACGCGTCATCGGCGTTCGAGGTCGAACGCGCCCTTGCCATCGGTCTTGCACCGGAACAGATCAGCTGGTCAGGCCCCGGCAAGCGTGAGGCTGAGCTGCGCCGTCTGGCCGGGCGCGGCATCAATATCGTGGTTGAGTCGCTCGATGAGGTGGAGATGCTGGCCTCGGTCTGCGCCGCGCAAGGGGTGCGGCAGGACGTGCTTTTGCGCATCAACCCCGACCATGTGCCCAAAGGCTTCGGTGCCAGCATGTCGGGCAAGCCAAGCCAGTTCGGCATTGATGAGCCGCAATTGCCCGACGCGATCCGCGCGATCGAGGCGCAGGACGCGCTGCGGCTGACCGGTTTTCACGCCTATACCGGCTCGATGTGCCTGTCGCCCGAACCGATTGCCGAGAATGTGGCGAACCTCTGCGCCATCTTTGCCCGCGCCGCCGATCTGGCCAGCAACCCGCCCGAAAAGCTGATCTTTGGCGCGGGTTTCGGCATCTCGCTGCATGAGGGGCAAGAGCCGCTGGACATCGACCGCGTGCGCGAACTGGTCGCGCCTCATATCGACGCGCTTGCGGGCAATCCGCGTCTGGCGGGGGCGGAACGCTTGCTGGAGATCGGTCGCTGGATCAGCGGGCCCTCGGGCGCGCTTGTCGCCCGCGTCTTGTCGGCCAAGACCAGTCGCGGCCTGCCGATTGCGGTCTGTGATGCCGGGTTCAACAACCATCTTGCCGCCTGCGGGATGATGGGTTCGGTGTTTCAGAAGAACTATCCGTTCAGGGTGCTGCGCCATCAGGGCGATGATGCCCCGGTCGATCAGATGCTGGCCGGGCCGCTTTGCACCTCGATTGACCAGCTGGCGCGAAAGATTGCCCTGCCGCTTCTGGCGAAAGGCGACGTTCTCGCGGTGCTGATGTCGGGCGCATACGGCCTGACCGCCAGCCCGACGCGCTTCATCAGCCACCCCGAGCCTGCTGAATATGTTCTAGAGAACGGCCAGCTGCGCGACGTGTCCGAAAGTGCGCTGAACCATCCCGGCAGCATCGGCGCTGCGCGAAGGGAGAGCAGGCATGACGCATCCGCTTGACGCCTTTCTGTCGCTGGCCCAAGCCGCGCCCGATGCGCCGATTGGGGCGCAGGGCGACACCGTGTGGACGCGGGCGCGCTTGCTGACTGAGGCGGGCGCCTTGGCGAGCGCCTTGGCAGCGCGCGGCATTGGTGAAGCGCCGGGTCAGCGCGTCATGCTGGCCCTGCCCAACAGCCCGCGCATGATGGCGCTGTTGCCCGCGATCTGGTCGCTTGGGGCAATCCCGATGTTCCTGTCGGCCAAGGCGACAGAGGCTCAACGCGCCGGGGTGACCGGCTTTTACAACCCCAATCTGGTGATCGATCAGGACCTGCTGGATGCGCTTAGCGATGCGCCGGGCGCGCTTGGGCCGCAGCGCCCCGATGCGCAGGACGATGCCTCGGTGGTGTTCACATCGGGCTCGACCGGCCTGCCCAAGGGCGTGGTGCAAAAGGGCGCGACCCTGACCGACGGCGCGCTTCGGGTGGCGCGGACGCTGGGCTATGGCCCGTCAGAACGCATCCTTGTGCCGATCCCCTTTGCCCATGATTACGGCTGGGGTCAGATGCTGTCAGCCTTTGTCGGCGGTCATATGCTGATCCTGCCCGAGCGTGAGATTCTGGCCGATATCGCGCTTGCCATCAACGCGCATCGCCCCACCGTCATGGCCGGGGTGCCCTCGCTTTATTCCGGTCTGCTGTTCGGGATCTCGGGCTTTGAAAAGGCCGATACGTCCAGCCTGCGCCTGCTGACCTCGACCGGCTCGGCCTTTTCGCCGCGCCTGATTGCCGCGCTTGAGGAACGGATTCCGCAGGCGCAGGTCTTGCGCAATTACGGCCTGACCGAAACCTATCGCGGCTGCTGCCTGCATCCGCGCGACGCGGCTGCGCATCCGGGTTCCGTCGGACGCCCGATCGAGGGGGTCGAGATCCGCATTGTCGATCCGCAAGGCGCGGTTCTGCCGCCGGGGTCCGAGGGTGAGATCGTCCATCTGGGCGCGGGCGTGTTCGACCGTTACCTTG
>JAUNTZ010000079.1 GCA_030538425.1 Paracoccus sp. (in: a-proteobacteria)
ACCCGCTGCCCAATGGCGACAACCCCTGCGCCAAGATCAAGCAGGTCGCCTCGGGGCGCTTTGGCGTGACGGCGGAATATCTCAACGCCTGTGAGGAACTGGAGATCAAGGTCGCGCAAGGGGCCAAACCCGGCGAGGGCGGGCAGCTTCCGGGCATGAAGGTGACAAGCCTGATCGCGCGGCTGCGGCACTCGACGCCGGGGGTCACGCTGATCTCGCCCCCGCCGCATCACGATATCTACAGCATCGAGGATCTGGCGCAGCTGATCTATGACCTCAAGCAGATCAACCCGCGCGCCAAGATCACGGTGAAGCTGGTGGCGTCCTCGGGCGTCGGCACCATCGCGGCGGGGGTGGCCAAGGCCAAGGCCGATATCATCCTGATCTCGGGCCATAATGGCGGCACCGGGGCATCGCCCGCGACCTCGATCAAATTCGCGGGCCTGCCCTGGGAGTTGGGCCTGACCGAGGCACATCAGGTTCTGGCGATGAACAACCTGCGCGAACGGGTGACGCTGCGCACCGACGGGGGCTTGCGCACCGGGCGCGATATCGTCATGGCCGCGATGATGGGGGCCGAGGAATACGGCATCGGCACCGCCGCCCTGATCGCGATGGGCTGCATCATGGTGCGGCAATGCCAGTCAAACACCTGCCCGGTCGGCGTCTGCACGCAGGACGAACGGCTGCGCGCCATGTTCAACGGCAGCGCCGACAAGGTGGTCAACCTCATCACCTTTTACGCGACCGAAGTGCGCGAGATTCTGGCCAGCATCGGCGCGCGCACGCTGGATGAGGTGATCGGGCGGGCGGATCTGCTGACGCAGGTCAGCCGGGGCGCGGCCAATCTGGACGATCTGGACCTGAACCCGCTGTTGATTACGGTCGATGGCGCGGACAAGATCGTCTATGACCGCTCTCGCCCGCGCAATGCGGTGCCCGATACGCTGGATGCCGAGATCATCCGCGATGCTGACCGCTTCTTCAGCGATGGCGAAAAGATGCAGCTCTCCTATGCCGTGCGCAACACGCATCGGACCATCGGCACCCGCACCTCATCGATGATCGTGCAAAAATACGGGATGCGGAACAGCCTGCAACCCGATCATCTGACCGTGCGCCTGACCGGATCGGCGGGGCAGAGCCTTGGCGCCTTCGCAGCGCCGGGTCTCAAGATCGAGGTCTCGGGCGATGCGAACGACTATGTGGGCAAGGGCCTGTCGGGCGGCACCATCGTCGTGCGCCCGCCGATGTCCTCGCCGCTTGTGGCCGCCGATAACGTCATCATCGGCAACACGGTGCTTTATGGCGCGACCGATGGCTATCTGTTCGCGGCGGGCCGCGCGGGTGAGCGTTTCGCGGTCCGCAACTCGGGCGCGAAGGTCGTGATCGAGGGCTGCGGCACCAATGGCTGCGAATATATGACCGGCGGCGTGGCGGTGATCCTTGGCCGGATCGGCGCGAATTTCGGCGCGGGTATGACCGGCGGCATGGCCTATCTTTACGATCCCGATGAGGTCGCGGGCAAATATATCAATGCCGAGACGCTTGTGACCTGCGCCGTGACCCATCCCCATTGGGAGGCCCAGCTGCGCGAGTTGGTTGAGCGTCACCAGAAGGAAACCCGCTCACGCAAGGCTGCCGACATTCTGGCGAACTGGGAGATCGAGCGGACTCGCTTCCTGCAAGTCTGCCCGCGTGAGATGCTGACCCATCTGCCGCATCCGCTGGCGGAAACCGGCGATCAGGCCGCGATCCCGGCGCAATAAGGGCAAAGTGCCGCGACCCGCTCGCGGCACTTTTTTCATCGGCGCGGCGGTGATAGCTTGCGGGAAAGCCACATGCCGAAAGGACAGGCGATGAAAACCGCCGCACTGATAGCCGCGCTGAGCCTTCTGGCGGGCCCCGCCGCCGCGAGTTCCGACAAGGAACATCCCGAGGCTGAGCTGATCCGCACCGATTTCCGCTGCGCATCGGGTGAGATCCTGACGGTCGCGTTTCTGGACCTTGGCCCGGACGACGCCTTTGCGCTGCTGCGCGACGGGGACGGGCCGATGATGCTGTTGCCGCAACAGGTCAGCGGCTCGGGCTTTCGCTATGAGACGCGCCATGAGGGCGCGGACTATGTTCTGACCGGCAAGGGCGATGCCGCGACATTGACCCGCGATGGCGTGTCGGTCATGGCTGATTGCGCCACCGATTAAGGGAACCCGCGCCCCGTGCAAGGCGTTGCGCGATCAGTGATAGCAAGGGGTTTTCCATGTCCGATCTGATTGTCATCGCATTCGACGACGAGGCCACCGGGTTCGAGCTGCGCGCCGAACTGGTCAAGCTGCAAAAGGAATATCTGATAACGCTTGAGGATGCCGTGGTCGTCACGCGGCCCACGCAGGACGATATCCAGCTTCATCAGGCTCTGAATCTGACCGCCGCAGGCGCGATGGGCGGGACCTTCTGGGGCGCTCTTGTCGGGCTGTTGTTCCTCAACCCGCTTGTCGGTGCGGCCGTCGGTGCCGGGTCCGGCGCGCTTGCGGGCTATATGTCCGATTACGGGATCAACGACGATTTCATGCGAGAACTGGGCCAGAAGGTCACGCCCGGCGGCTCGGCGGTGTTCCTGCTGGTGCGCGAGGCCACCGGCGACAAGGTGATGGAGCGGCTGGGCCATTTCGCCAATCGTGGCCGGGTGATCCAGACCTCGCTGTCGAACGAGGATGAGGCCCGCCTGCGCGAACGGTTTGAGCGCCATGGAACCCTCGCCCCGCAAGCAGATGACGCCGAAACCGCCCCAAGCGACATCCCCGTCGCGGGCCATAAACAGGTCTGAGCCATGGCGCGGCGGCCCCACCGCCGCGCCCCCATGATCGCGAAAGCCTTGACCCGGCCCCGCGCCGCGTGACAGATCGCGGCCATGCGCCAAAGGCCCGATCAAGACACTTCCGGTCACGCGATGATCGACGACGCCCCCGCCGAGATCCCGGCCGGGGATGAGATCACGCAGGCGCCGGAACCCCGCCGCAGGCGCCGCGCCGCCCCGGCCCGACCGCGCCTCATGGCCCGCCTGCTGCGGTGGCTGGCGGGATGGGGGATCTGGCTTGGCATGCGGGCGGCGATGCTGATCCTTGGGCTGGTGCTGGCCTATAAGCTGGTCAACCCGCCCACCACGCTGACCATCATCCAGAACGCGCAGGATTACAGCATCGCGCCGCGCCAATGGACGCGGCTTGACGATATCGCCCCGGTCATGGCCCGCAGCGTGGTCGCCGCCGAGGACGCCAATTTCTGCCTCCACTGGGGTTTCGATATGTCCGAGATCCGCAAGGTCATCGCGCAAGGTGGCTCGCGCGGAGCCTCGACGCTGAGCCAGCAAACCGCGAAGAACGTCTATCTCTGGCAATCGCGAAGCTGGATTCGCAAGGCGCTTGAGACGTTTTTCACCCCGCTGATCGAACTGGTCTGGGGCAAGCGCCGCATCATCGAGGTTTACCTCAACGTCGCCGAGTTCGGGCCGGGCGTGTTCGGCATCCACGCCGCCGCCGCGCATCATTTCAACACCACGCCCGACCGGCTGACCCCGGTGCAGGCGGCGCGTCTGGCCGCCGTCTTGCCCAACCCCAAGGCGCGCAGCACCGCCACAGCCTCAAACCGTTCACGCGCCATTGCCGACGGGGCGGCGACCATCGCCGCCGATGGCCGCGCCGCCTGCCTGAGCCGTTAAACCACCTTTGTCTTTTGTCCGGCAAATATCCCCGCCGGAGGCTTCCGCAGCCGCAACCCGCGCCGTCACCCGTTGATCCGGCGAGGCGGGCAGCGTATCACGGGGCCATGCAGAACGCCGCCATCTCACCCCGCCCCGCCCCCGCGACGCCGCGCCTTTATCACGTCGTCCTGTCGCCCTATTCCCGCAAGGTCCGGCTGGTGCTGGCGGAAAAGCGGATCGAGGTCGAACTGGCCGAGGAACGCTATTGGGAACAAGGGCCTGAGCTGTTCCGTCGTAACCCGGCGGGCAAGATCCCGGTTCTGCGGCTGGACGGGATGCTGATGGCCGAAAGTCAGGCGATCTGCGAATATCTGGACGAGACCAACCCGACCCCGCCCTTGATGCCGCAGGACGCGGCGGGCCGCTATGAGACGCGCCGCCTTTGCGCCTGGTTTGACGACAAGTTCAATGCAGAGGTGACGCGCCCGATCCTGAATGAACGGGTCTGGAAAAAGATCCAGAGGTCGGGCTATCCCGATTCGCGCGCGGTCAAGTCGGGGCTGGCGGCGATCAAGACGCATATCGACTATATGGCCCGGCTTTTGGATGAACGCCGCTGGCTGGCGGGTCCGAACCTGACCTTGGCCGATTTCACCGCCGCCGCGCATTTTTCCTGTCTGGACTATATTTCGGACGTGGATTGGAACCGATCCGAGGCGGTCCGCGACTGGTATGCCACGATCAAATCGCGCCCGGCCTTCCGCGGGCTTCTGGCCGATCAGGTGCCGGGCTTCCAGCCCGCGCCGCATTATGCCCAGCTTGATTTCTGACCCCGCCGAGGTCCGCGCCGCGCTGAACGCGCAGGCCCTGGCTGAGGGGTTCAGCCTGATGCGCGTCACCACCCCCGACGCCATCCCCGAGGCTCCCGCGCGGCTGGCCCAATATGTCGCCAAAGGCCGCCACGGCCAGATGCAATGGATGGAGGAACGCAGCCATTGGCGCGGCAACCCCGCCGCCTTGTGGCCCGAGGCGCGGGCGGTGGTCATGCTGGCCGAAAGCTACAGCCCCGATCACAACCCGCTGGAGGTTCTGGACCATCCCGACCGCGCCGCGATCAGCGTCTATGCGCAGGGCCGCGATTACCACGACATCGTGAAAAAGCGCCTCAAACGGTTGGGCCGCTGGCTGATTGAGCAGGCGGGTGGCGAGATCAAGGTCTTCGTCGATACCGCCCCGGTGATGGAAAAGCCGCTTGCGCAGGCGGCGGGGCTTGGCTGGCAGGGCAAGCATACCAACCTGCTGTCGCGAGACTTGGGCAACTGGTTCTTTCTGGGCGCGATCTTTACCACCCTGCCGCTGCCGCCCGACGCGGCTGAGGTCAGCCATTGCGGCTCATGTCGCGCCTGTCTGGACATCTGCCCGACCGGCGCTTTTCCCGCGCCTTATCAACTGGATGCGCGGCGCTGCATCTC
>JAUNTZ010000028.1 GCA_030538425.1 Paracoccus sp. (in: a-proteobacteria)
ACAAGCGTGAAATAGCTGTCGATGCGGAAATCGGCCAGCATCAGGTGGTTGAGATATTCCGCCAGCTCAACCGGCGCCCTTGCGTCATAAAGCCCCCATTCGTTCATCCGCAGCGCCGCGTTCTGGTCAAGCGAGGGGGACAGCTGCGCCGCCAGCCGCGCGGTCAAAAGCGCCGCCACGACGCCATGGCCCGACACGTCAATCGCATAAAATCCGAAACAGCGGGGGTTCACCGGGAACATGCCGACCAGATCGCCGCCGATCTGCCCCGCGCTTTGCAGCAGGGATGAGACCGAGAAATCGCCAAAGCGCCGCTGTCTTTCGCCGGTCAGGGCGTGCTGAAGCTGCCGCGCCTCAGCCAGATCGCGTTCAATCGCGGACTGGGCCAGGCGCAATTCGTCAAGCGCAAGTTGCAGCCGGGCGCGGCTGTCGCGTTGCTGTGCCTGAAGCCGGACGATCCGCGCGCCCGCCCGCATCCGCGCCAACAGCTCAGCGCTTGCCACGGGCTTCGCCATGAAATCGTCGGCCCCCGCCTCAAGCCCGTAGGCGACGGCGTTTTTCTCCGCCCGCGAGGTCAGCAGGATGAAATAGAGGTAATCATCCCCCTGCGCGGCCCGCAGCGCGCGGCAGAGGTCAGGCCCGCTCATCCCCGGCATCACCCAGTCCGAGACGACGATATCGGGCCGCTTTTGCGCAAAAAGCGCCACCGCCTCAGCCCCGTTGGCGGCGTTTATGACCCGAAAGCCCGCCCGGCCCAGCTGCACCGCCAGCATCCGCCGCTGTGCCGGACTGTCATCGACAATCAGCACAAGCGGCCGGTCCGTTTCGACCAAAGGAGGGGGAATCGCCCTGTTCATAGGGCAGGTTTAGCACCGACCCCTTAACGCCCGGTGAATCCGCGCTATTTTTTCGGGCGGAAGGCGGTGATGCGGGCCGGATCGGTTTCAATCCGCGCCGCGCCCATCAGGTCAAGGCAATAGGGCACCGCCGCGAACACCGCGTTGAGGCAAGTGGCGATGGCGGCGGGCTTGCCCGGCAGGGTGATGATCAGCGAGGCGTCGCGGATCACCGCCGTCTGGCGCGACAGGATCGCGGTCGGCACCTCGGCCAGCGAGGCGCGGCGCATTTCCTCACCAAAGCCCGCCAGTTCTTTTTCGGCGATATCCATCACCGCCTCGGGCGTCTGGTCGCGCGGGGCGGGGCCGGTGCCGCCGGTGACGAGGATCAGGTCGGCCCCTTCCTCGCAGAGCCTGCGCAGAAGGGTCGCCACCCCCTCGCGCCCGTCCGGGACGATATGGCGGGCGATCTCGACCGGCGAGGTGATGGTCTCGCGCAGCCACGCCTCGGCGCCGGGGCCGCCCTTGTCCTCATACTCACCCCGCGCGGCGCGGTCGGAGACGGTGACGATGGCGATGCGGGCGGTGAGGCGTTGGGTCATGCTGGCTCCTGCGGGGCTTGTCCTGCCCGGATCGGGCCGCAACCAGGCGGGTTTGTCAATGCTTGGCGAGGCGTGTTATGCGAATATCAAACGAGGGTTGCGATGAGCAAAAGCTTAACCGAAGTCGGCAAGTTTCTGAGCCTCGTGCTGCGCCACAAGCCCGAGGCCATCGGTCTACAGCTTGATCCCGAGGGTTGGGCCGATATTGATACGCTGATGGCGCGCGCCGATATTCCGTTGACGCGCGAGCTCATATCCGAGGTCGTGGCGACAAGCGAAAAGAAGCGTTTTGCGATTTCGCCCGATGGGAGGTCGATTCGCGCCAATCAGGGACACTCGATTGCCGTTGATCTGGGTCTTGTCGCGGTCGAGCCGCCCGAGCAGCTGTTTCACGGCACCGCAAGCCGGTTTCTTGACAGCATCCGCGCCCAGGGTTTGTTGCCGCAGAACCGGCAATATGTGCATCTCTCAGCGGATCTGGAGACCGCCGTTGTGGTCGGGCAGCGTCATGGCAAGCCGGTGGTGCTGAGCCTGCCTGCGCTTGAGATGCACAGGCAGGGCCATGTCTTTTCCAGGGCCGAGAATGGCGTCTGGTTGACCGGCCCGGTTCCGCCAGACTGGCTTGAGGGGGCCTGAGCCTCACCCCGCGAAGCGATAGCGGCCCAACCACGCGCCATAGGGCGGGGGCAGCACGCTTGCCGGGTTCTCGACGCCCAGCCTTGTGGCGGCGTAATAGCTCCAATGCGGGTTGGCCAGATGCGCCTTTCCGATCAGCACCTGATCGAGCGAGCCATCGGCCACGCAGCCCTCGGCAAAGCCCGTTTCATCAAAGCCCCAGGCCGAGGAGACCAGCAGCCCAGACTCCTCGCGAATGCGTTTCGCAATAGGTTTCAGGAAACCCTGCGTCGCCCACGGAATCTGCGCATCGGGCGTCGAGAAACCGGCGCTGACGCTCAGCAGATCCAGCCCCTCGTCGCGGAGGGCGCGGGCCAGCCAGATGGAATCGGTGATCTGTTCCTCATCCCGCCCGTCATATTCGATTGCGCCCAGACGTGCGGTCAAAGGCAGGTTCTCTGGCCAGACCTTTCGCACCGCGCGCAGGGTCTCGATCAGGAAACGCGCGCGGCTCTCACGGCTGCCGCCATAAGCATCGCTGCGGTGGTTCGAGTGATCCGACCAGAAGTTCTGCCCCAGATAGCCATGGGCGAAATGCAGCTCCAGCCAGCGGAACCCGGCATCGCGGGCGCGGGTGGCGGCGGCCACGAAATCGGCGCGGACGCGGGCGATGTCATCCTGCGTCATTTCGACCGGCACCTTGCCCAGATGGCCACCAAAGGCGATGGCCGAAGGCGCGATGGTCTGCCAGCCCTTGGGCGCGTCGTTGGGAATGTGATCGTCGCCATCCCACGGGCGGTTGGCACTGGCCTTGCGCCCGGCATGAGCGATCTGGATGCCCGGCACCGCGCCATGCGCGCCGATCAGCCGGGCGATCTCGGCCAGCTTTTCGGCCTGAGCGTCGTTCCATATCCCCAGACAATTGGGCGTGATCCTGCCTTCGGGCGAAACCGCCGTCGCCTCGACCACGACGACCCCCGCGCCGCCCTGACCAAGCGCGCCATAATGCGCCCGGTGCCAGTCATTGGCTGCGCCATCTTCGGCCATATACTGACACATCGGCGGCACGCCGATGCGGTTGCGGGCGGTGACATCCTTGATCGTCAGCGGCTGGAACAGGGCGGACATGGGCAATTCCTTATCTGAAAAACACGGGCGGCTCGCCCCGGTGACAGGTAAGGGCTTTGCCGCGCGGTTCAAGCGGTGGGCAGGGCTGCGCGGATTGCATGGAGCCGCGCTCGCCTGCGGATGCGTTAAGCGGCACAAGATGGAGAGTGCCATGACCAGCCTGCGCGACGATATTTTCAGCTATGTCAAAGACCGCTATCAGGCCGTCCCGGATTATCCATGGGCCGGGCATCCCCGCTATGCGGTCCTGCGCCACGGCGAGACGGAGAAGTGGTTCGCCCTTGTCATGGATGTGCCACGGAACCGTCTTGGCCTTGATGGCGACGAGGTGGTGGATGTTCTGGACATCAAATGCGACCCGCATGAGATCGGCGCGTTGCGACAGAAGGACGGCTTCCTTCCCGCCTATCACATGAACAAGGAACACTGGGTGAGCGTTATGCTGGATGGCTCGGTGGCGATGGAGGAGATCAGGCAGTTGATTGACCAGAGCCATCGGCTGACGGGGTGAGCAGGCCGCTTGCCGGCGCGGCGTGTTTGACTGGCAGTGGTGGGGGCGGCGGAGATAGGAATTCCTTACCAGTGGAGGGCTCTCGCGCCGTCGTTCAAGCGGCGGGGGCGGTCAGTTCCGGCTTATCCAGATCTGCGCAAGTTGAAAGAATGACAGGAACGGCCTGTGCCCGGTATCGTCCAGAGGTGCCAGATCGTCGGTGGAAGAGAAGAACCCGCGCAGGTCCAGCTCGCCTTTTAATGCGGCATCGCATATCTCATGCGCAGTTTCCCGATCATTATGGCAGATTCGTTCCACAACGCGGGTCATATGATATCGGTATGCTTGCTGAGGTGTCTCATTTGAAATAGCGCGCCCCAGATCGTAACCCTCCCAGATATCCGCGCGTTGCGCGACATGCGCCGCAAGCCGGACCATCTGGTCAGCCTTTCGTTCATCTGTTTCGTCCGCGGCTATGTCCTGTTGGATCAGGGCCGGGGTGTCGCATGTAAAGGCACCCCAGAAATGAAAGCTGACGGGCGCCTTTTCGTTCCCCTTAATATGAAGAATTGACCATAGCAGATAATCCCATTCGGCAGGCTTTGCCCTGAACTCGATGCAGCCGACAGATCCTCTGCGCGGATGAATATCAAGGGCATAAGCGCCAATGCGCCTTGACAGCGTATCTTGCTTGACCGACCAGCCGCTTCCTTTCGCTGCTGTTCGAAGTGTTTTTGAAAATTCATTGCTCATGGAGCTTTACCCCTTGATCTCCGCGGAATTGAATAATTCCATCCCGCAAAGCCTGATCCAAAGTTGCGCCCTTTCGGTGTCAGCAACAATCGCCCCTGATCTCCCATGAGGCAGGTGTTTTGAAAATGTAGAGCGACCCGCCATGGCCCAGATACAATTGTCCCTTATCGGTTGGATCGATCTGAAAGAAAAATTGGGCGTCCTCTGGCCAATTCGCGCCCTGTATCCATGTCGGCAGTCCGCCAAGCTTGACCGGATACATTCTCAGCAATTCGTCATATCGTCCAGAGACATATTGGCTTTTGAAAAAACCAATCCGTTTGAGAGGATTGCGCAACCGAGAGCGGCAATTCACCAGCCATATCTTCCCAGTCCGGTTGCTCGCGTATCACCTCGCGCCAGAAAACGGGAAAACTTGGCAGGTCAGAGCTTTCCCGATATCCAGGTCCGATTGGCGCAAGATCGTCTATGTTGGCATAGGCCCGAACAACGAAGCCATTGCCATTTTCTGCCTCCCATAAATCCGAAGATTGCAGATCCATCCAGATATTGATGAGCGCAAACCCGTTGAAAACGGGCAGAATTTCAGGCAGCTCATCTACGCGGATCTGCAAGACGGGATGCATCTTGCGTCCCGACTTTTGGCAGATCGGGATATCCTCATCCGCGGCGCCCAGAAAATTGCAACCCACCAGCTTGCAGCGCGGTTCTCGGTATTCGGTCGGCCGCCGCCAATCTCGCCCAGAATGGCCGGTTTCGCCATGTCGTCCAACAGGCGCAGCGCGGCTTGCATTTCCTGCTGCGTGGGTTCCGGGGTGTTGAATGACACCGAGCCTTCCTTAAAATAAAAAGCCCCGCCAGTGGCGGGGCTTTCACTTTATTTCACCCGCGCATTGCGGTTCGCCACCAGTTTCAGGCGCAACGCGTTCAGGCGAATGAACCCCGCCGCGTCTTTCTGGTCATAGGCGCCGGCGTCGTCCTCAAAGGTCACATGGGCCTCGGAATAAAGCGAATGATCCGACCAGCGGCCCACGCAATTCACGCTGCCTTTATAGAGCTTCAGCCGCACCGTGCCGGTGACATGCTCTTGCGATTTGTCGATCAGGGCTTGCAGCATTTCGCGTTCGGGGCTGAACCAGAAGCCGTTATAGATCAGCTCAGCATAGCGCGGCATCAGGCTGTCTTTCAGATGGCCCGCGCCGGAATCCAGCGTGATCTGTTCGATCCCGCGATGCGCTTCCAGCAGGATCGTGCCGCCTGGGGTTTCATAAATCCCGCGCGATTTCATACCCACAAAACGGTTTTCGACAAAATCCAGCCGCCCAATGCCGTGTTTGCGGCCATATTCGTTGAGTTCGGTCAAAATCGTTGCGGGAGAAAGCGCCTCGCCATTGATTGAAACGGCATCGCCTTTTTCAAAACCGATCTCGATATATTCTGGCGTGTCGGGCGCATCCTCGGGGTTGACGGTGCGCTGATAGACGTAATCGGGGGCCTCTTCGGCGGGGTTTTCCAGCGCCTTGCCCTCGGACGAGGTGTGCAGCAGGTTCGCGTCCACGCTGAACGGGGCCTCGCCGCGCTTGTCCTTGGCAATCGGGATCTGGTTCTGTTCGGCAAACTCGATCAGCTTGGTGCGCGAGGTCAGGTCCCATTCCCGCCAGGGCGCAATCACCCGGATCGAGGGATCAAGCGCGTAACAGGACAGTTCGAACCGCACCTGATCGTTGCCCTTGCCGGTCGCGCCATGGGCCACGGCATCGGCGCCATGTTCATGCGCAATCTCAACCAGACGCTTGGAAATCAGGGGCCGCGCGATTGAAGTGCCCAGCAGATACAGCCCCTCATAAACCGCATTGGCGCGGAACATGGGGAACACGAAATCGCGCACGAATTCCTCGCGCAGATCTTCAATATGGATGTTTTCGGGGGCGATGCCCAGCATCTCGGCCTTTTGGCGCGCGGGTTCCAGTTCCTCACCCTGACCCAGATCGGCGGTGAAGGTGATCACCTCGCAATCATATTCGGTTTTCAGCCATTTCAGGATGATCGAGGTGTCCAGACCGCCGGAATAGGCGAGGACGACTTTCTTCGGTGCGCTCATGTTGATCCCCTTGCGTTTGCCTTGGATTAACCAGTTGGCGCGCGGCTCACAAGTGGGCGTTAGGCGGATGTTAACGCCTTGCGGGTAAGGCTGGGCTTGGGCGATTCGAAAGGGCTGCGGATGATTGACTGGGCGCGGGTGGCGGACCTGAGGGAGGATCTGGGTGACGATGAATTCGCCCCGGTGCTTGAGCTGTTTCTGGATGAGGTGGAAACCACGCTGATGCGGCTTGACCCCGCCGATGGCGCAAGGCTTGCCGATGATCTGCACGCGATGAAGGGGGCTGCGGCCAATCTGGGCTTTGCGGATTTTGCAGCGCTTTGTGACGCGGGGGCCGGGGTCGGGGCGCTGAATGACTGTTACACGATGTCGAAACGCGCTTTGGTCGGCGGGCTTGCGCGCATGGGCGCGGTGGCGCGGGTGGTGTGAGAGATGAGGCGCGGGCTCTGGGCGTTGCTGCGCGCCGGTGGTCCGGTTCGGGCTAGCGTGGGTGGTTCAGATCAGGAACTCACCCAGAACCTGATCACCGGTGATGTCGCGATAGGTCATGCCTGCCGCGTCCAGCCGTTCGCCAAGCAGCGTCAGATTCTCGGGCGCTTTGGTCTCGATCCCGATCAGGACAGAGCCAAAGTTCCGCGCCGATTTCTTGAGATATTCAAACCGCGCGATATCATCATCGGGGCCCAGCAGATCCAGAAACTCACGCAGCGCGCCGGGGCGCTGCGGCAAGCGCAGGATATAGTATTTCTTCAGCCCGGAATATCGCTGCGCCCGTTCGCGCACCTCCGGCAGACGCTCAAAATCGAAATTGCCGCCCGAACAGATGCACAGAACCGACTTGCCCGCCAGATCTGGAATGTCGCGCAGCGCGTCAATCGACAGCGCACCGGCGGGCTCCAGCACCACGCCCTCGGTGTTGAGCAGGTCCAGCATGGTGCCGCAAATCCGGTTTTCGGGCGCGCGGATCACCTGAGCGGGGCTGAAATCGGCCAGCGCGGTAAAGGGCAGATCGCCGATCCGCGCCACCGCCGCGCCATCCACAAAGCCGTCGATCTGCGGCAGGGTGACCTGGCGCCCCTCACTCAGCGCGGCGAACAGGCTGGCCCCGCCCGCAGGCTCGACAAAAAAGAACTGCGTCTGGGGGGCATGTTCCCCAAAATAGCGCGTCACCCCGGCGGCCAGCCCACCACCGCCGACCGGCAGCACGACGATATCGGGCGGCGCGGGCATCTGCGCCAGAGCCTCAAGCGCGATGGTCGCCTGCCCCTCAATCACATCGGCCGAATCGAAAGGCGACAGAAAGGACGCGCCCTCATCGGCACAGAAGGCTTGCGCGGCGGCCAGCGTCTGGTCGAAATAGTCGCCGGTCAGCTCAATGGTGACGCAATCGCCGCCAAAGGCGCGGGTCTTGTCGATCTTTTGCTGCGGCGTCGTCACCGGCATGAAAATCGTGCCCTTCGCGCCAAAGTGACGGCAGGCAAAGGCCACGCCCTGCGCATGATTGCCGGCACTGGCGCAGACGAAATGCGCGGGCTCGCCCGGCGTGATCGCCTTGCGCATCGCGTTGAAGGCGCCGCGCAGCTTGTAGCTCCGCACCGGCGTCAGATCCTCACGCTTGAGCCAGATCTGCGCGCCGTAGCGCCCCGACAGATAGTCGTTGCGTTGCAGCGGCGTGGGTTCGAACAGATCGCGGATGGCGGTTTCGGCATCGGCAACGCGGTCGGAAAAATCGGGCATGGGTGG
Organism: Paracoccus sp. (in: a-proteobacteria); assembly: GCA_030538425.1. Classification (GTDB taxonomy): domain Bacteria; phylum Pseudomonadota; class Alphaproteobacteria; order Rhodobacterales; family Rhodobacteraceae; genus Paracoccus. The sequence goes on from JAUNTZ010000028.1 coordinate 8,269, forward strand.
TCCGTCATCAAGCGGGTTTCCCCACGCCTCGCACAAGCCCGCCTTTGCGTCAACGAGGGGCGGGGGGCGAATTGGCGGGCGAGGCGTGGGGTGAGGGGGCGCGGCTGGAGATGGCTGGCCGGGCGCTTCTGCCTTGCACCACCGCCCAGATCAGCGCCAGCAGCGCGGCCCCGATCACCGCCGCCGCGAACCACAAAAACGCCGCGCCGCGCGATGCGGCCACCGGCAGCGCCTCGGGCAGCGCCAGCCCGATCGCGGGCAAAAAGCTGTGCGGGCCAAGCGTCACGACCATGGCCAGCCCGATCAGCACCACCGCCACCCGCAAGGGCAGGCGCAGTTCCGGCACACCAAAGGCACGGCGCAACGCCCGCCGGGCCGCCCCCAGATCGGCGCCGATCCCCAGAATCGCGGGCACGATCAGCAGCACAAGGATCATCCCAAAGCCCAGCCCGTAAACCAGCGAGATCACCGTGGGCTTGAGAAACAGCGCCTGGGATGAGCGTTCGTAAAGCAGCGGCGCCAGCCCCAGAACCGTGGTCGCCGTGGTCAGCAGCACCGCGCGAAAGCGGTCGCCCACCGCGTCGATCACCGCAGGGCGCAGCCCGCGGCTGGCCGAATATTCGTCGGCGGTCGAGATCAGCAGGATCGAGTCGTTCGTGATGATCCCCGCCATCCCGATCATGCCGACGACCGAAAACAGGGTCAGCGGGAGGCCCCAGATGTAATGCCCCCAGACCACGCCGATCAGCCCGAAGGGGATCACGACCATGACCGCCAGCGGGCGCGACCAGCTGGCAAAGATCCATGCCAGCGCCAGATAGATCCCGATCATCGCCAGCCCGAAACCGAAGCCCGCGTCGGACAGAAAGGCGCGTTCCTGCTCTGACAGGCCGGTCATCGTGCCGTCCACGCCAAAATCGGCGGCGATGGCGGGCAGGATCTCATCTGTGATCAGCGCGTTGATCTCGGCCGCGCGGGCGGGATCGTCGCCCGAAAGATCGCCCGTCACGGTAATCTGGCGCAGCCCGTTCTCGCGCCGGATGGATGAAAAGCCCGCCTGCGTCTCAACCGTGACAATCGCGCCCAACGGCACCCATTGCCCCGAGGCCGCGCGCATCAGCATCGCGTCCAGAAAATCGTCGCGGCGCTGATCCTCGGGGAGTTCAACCCGGATCGTGGCGGTGCGGGTGCCCGCCGGAAAGCTGGCCGCCTCAATCCCGCCCAGACGCGCGCGGAGTTCCCGCGCGAGGCTGTCCTGGGTAAAGCCCAAAGCACGGCCTTGCGCGGTCAGATCCAGCAGCAATTCCTGCTTGTCGTAGGACATGCTGTCCTCAAGCGCCGAGACCTCGGGGAAGGCGGCCAGCCGCGATTTCAGCGCCTCGGACGCCTGTTTGAGCCGCCCCGCCTCGGCACCCGACAGCCGGATCGAGATCGCGTCCCCGCCCGGCCCCGAGCGCCAGCCGCGAAAGCTGACCGTCTCCAGCCGGGGATGGGTCGGCACCGCCTGTTGCAGATCGGCGACGAACTGAAAGCTGGAATAGGGCCGCAGGTCGGGGTCGATCAGCTCAACCGTGATCGCGCCCAGCTGATGCGGCTCCAGCATGTCGGCGCCGGGCAGGGCGCGGCCCGAATTGCCGCCGATCTCGGCAATCGCATAGGTCACGGGGTTGACGCCATATTCGGCCTCATACCGCGCGGCGGTGGTGCTGACCGCCTCTTGCAGGCTGCGCATCATGGCCAGCGAATCCTCGCGCGTGGCGGTGGGCAGCATCGCGAAATTGCCGCTGACCGAGCCTTGCTCGGGCGAATCGAAGAACCGCCACGGCACCGCGCCGGTCATCAGCGTTGCCGCCGACCATGCCAGCGCCGCCAGCAGCGCCGCCATCACCGGATAGCGCAGCCGCAGCACCAGACCGGCCAGCGGACGCACCGCCCGCGCAATCACCCATTGCAGCCCGCGATTGACCACCCGCGAGGGCGCGTCATACCATTTGCCCTCACCCACATGGCGCAGCGCGCCCGCCATGTGATGCGGCAGGACCAGAAAACACTCAACCAGTGAGGCGGTCAGAACGACGATCACCACGCCCGGAATATCGCTGACCATCCGGCCAAAGCGCCCGCCCACCGCCATCAGCCCGGCAAATGCGATGATCGTCGTCAGCGTCGAGGCCATCACCGGCGAGAACATCCGCACCGCCGCGTTCTCGGCGGCCACGACCGGCGGCTCACCCAGCCTGCGGCGGCGGAAATCGGCATGTTCACCGACCACAATCGCATCATCCACGATGATCCCCAGCGTCAGGATCAGCGCAAAAAGTGAGATCATGTTCAGCGTCATGCCCAGCGCATACATTCCCGCCAGCGCCGCCAGCAGCGCCGCAGGGATCCCCGCCGCGACCCAAAAGGCGGTGCGCGCGTTCAGGAACAAAAACAGCAGCCCGACCACAAGGCAAAGCCCGATCACGGCATTGTCCAGCAGCAAGGCCAGCCGCGCCGAGATCTGTTCCGCCCGCGCCCGGATCATATCAAGGCCCACGCCCTGCGGCAGGGCCGGGCGCATCTCATCCAGCACCTGTTCGACCTGTCGCTGAATCCCGATTGCATCCCCCGCCGCCGAGCGTTCGATGCGCAGCACCACCGCCGGATTGTCGCCCACGAAATAGGCGCGGTTGCGGTCGGGCGGGACCATCTCGACCCGCGCGACATCGCCGATGCGCAGCACCGTGCCGTCGCCCAAAGCCCGCAGCGGCAGCGCCGCGACCGCCGCCGGGTCTCGCCCGCCGCTGCCGGTGCGGATGCGCGAACTGCCTGATGAGACCTCGCCCGCCGGCGTGCTGGCGGTGCCGGTGGCAATGGTTTGCGCGATCTCGGTCAGGGTCAGGTCGTGCCGGATCAGGCTGTCGGTGGGCACCTCGACGGTGATTTCCGGCGCGGCGATGCCCTGCACGGTGGCGCGGGTGATGCCCTGCGCGTAAAGCCTGCTGAGCATATCATCGGCGATCCGGCCCAGCTGATCGAGCCCAAGCGGGCCGTGGATCACCACATCGGCCACCCCGTCGCGCCAGGCGCCGCGGGTGATCTCGGGCGTCTCGGCACCGTCGGGCAGGTTGCCCGCCTGCGCGACGGCGGTTTCGGCATCGCTGAGTGCGCGGGCCATGTCCCAGCCGGGCTCAAACTCAAGCTGGATGCGGGCCGCGCCCTCGGTCGCGCGCGAACTCACCGCCGAGGCCCCCTCAACCGCCATCAGCGCCGGTTCCAGCACCGAGACGACCGACTGGTCCACATCCTCGGCCCCCGCCCCGTCCCAGCGCACCGAGACGGTGACGGTCTGGACCACTGTGTCGGGAAAATACTGCGCCCGCAGCCGTGGAAGCGCCATGAGCCCGGCCACCACCATCACCGCCAGAACCAGATTGGCCAGCGTGGCGTGGCGGGTGAAATAGCCCAATATGCCCGCGCGGCTTCTAACCATCACCGCCCCGCAATGGCACCGCCTGCGCCCCGCCGGAGGAGGGGCGCGCGGCCTGCGGTGCAGAACTGGTGGCCTGCGGGGACGGATCGGAGTGGGGTGGAGCCGTGGCCGCCTGTGGTTGGGCGGGAGGCATGGCATCGGTTAAGGGCGCGCCTACCGTCTGTGGCTGCACCGGAGGCTCTACGCTAGGAGGTGTCGCTGTGTCCGGCAGAGCCGCGCCCGCCTGTGTTTGGGCTGGGGGCACTGCGGTGTCGGGCAAGGCCGCGCCTCTCGTCTGCGGCTGCACTGGAAACGCTGCGGTGTCAGGTGTCGCACTGTCGGGCAGAGTTGCGCCCGCCGCCTGTGGCTGGGCGGGAGGCGCTGCGGTTTCAGCCGTCGCGGCATCGGGCAAGGGGGCGCGCGCTGTATTTGGCTGAGCGGGCCGTATGGCGGTGTCGGGAGTCGCGGTTTCGGGCAAGGCCGCGCCTGCCGTTTGTGGCTGCACTGGAGGCGCTGCGGTGGGAGGTGTTGCTGTGTCGGGCAGAGCCGCGCCCGCCTGTGGCTGGGCTGGGGGCGCTGCGGTGTCGGGAGTCGCGGTTTCGGGCAAAGCTGCGCCCGCCGCCTGTGGCTGGGCTTGTGGCGCTGTGGCGTCGGTTGTCGCCGTGTCGGACAAAGCCGCGCCCGCTGTATTTGGCTGGGCGGTAGGCGTCGCGGTGTCGGGCGATGGATTGGCCGTAGGCGTGGTGTCACCATCCGGTCGTGTCTCGCGCCGCACTGTTCCCCCTGTCTCGCGCTGGCGCCCGCTTGCCTCGGGGGCCGCGCCCGGCTCGCGGATGCGGATGCCGGCGCCAAGCTGGGGGCCGCGTTCGCTGACGATGCGGGCGCCGTCAAGTTCGCCCGCTGCGATCACCACATCGTCGCCCTGAAGCCGCAGCACCTCGACCGCCACCGCCGACAGCCGCCCCTCGGCATCCGCGACCAGCACGGCGCCGTCGCCCCCGACCGCGCCAGCCGGGATCAGCGCTGCGTCATGCAGCACGGGTTCAACCACGCTGACGCGCACGAAATCGCCGGGGCGCAGCAGCCGCGCCTCGGGGCCGAGTGCCGCGTAAACCACCCGCCCCGCGCTGCCCTCGGCCACCGAGGCCGCCGAGCGGTCCAGCCGCGCCGGGATCGGCGCCGCGCCCGCGCCGGGGCTGAGCCACGCCTCAACCCCGTCGATCTGGCCGTCGCGGGTCAGCCGCGCGAACTGGTCCAGCGAGAGCGGCAAAGCCACCTCAAGCGCGTCGGGGTCGATGATGCGGGCCAGTTGCTCATTCGCGGAGACAAGCCCGCCCTCAATCGCCGCAACCGCCGTCACCGTCCCGGCAAAGCCCGCGCGGATCTCTGTGTCGGAGAGGGCGCGTTCCGCCTCGCGCAGCGCGATTTCCGCGCGCAGCACCGCCGATTCCGCAGCACCAACCGCGCTTTCGGCCTGCACCAGAGCCGCGCGGCGCGACAGCACGGCCTGCCGCGCGGTCGATGCGGCAAGCGCCGCCGTCTCACGATCCGCCGAGGTGCCAAGCCCGCGATTGCCCAATTCCTGCTGGCGCTGACTGGCCGCCTCACGCAGCCGGGCCTGTTCCTCGGCGGCGGCCAGATCGTCGCGGGCGATGTCCAGATGCGCCGCGCTGTCAGTGGCGTTCTGGCGCGCATCGGCAAGGGCCGCGCGTTGGGTGTCGCGGGCGGCCTCGGCGGTGGCGGGGTCCAGCCGGAACAGCACCTGCCCGGCGGCGACCTCGCCGCCCTCATACATTTCGGGGGCGATATAGACGATCTGCCCGCCGGTCCCAGCCCGCAATTCCAGCATTCGCCGCGACTGGACGGTGCCGTAAACCTCAAGCACGGGGGCCAGCGACTGCGCCTGAACGGTGGTCAGGGCGGCGGTATAGACCATTTCCTGCGCCTGCCGGGCGGGCCCGCCGCGGCCAGGATCTTGTGCGGCCTGCCAAAGCTGGAAACCGGCCAGCAGCAACAGGCCCACGGTCAGCGCGGTCACCACAAGGCCGGTCAGGATGCGGGCGAGAAAGTTCATGCAATCACCATATCGCAGCCGGTTTACAACAGGAAAGGGAAACGAAACCTTAACGGTCGTCGCGCGCCTCACCGATCAGGCGGCGGGCGTCGTCGAGCATCGCCTGCCCGTCAAGCCCGGCCCGATCCATCGCGCGGACCCAGTCCTCGCTGACCACGCCCGCCCGTTCGCGCCACCGCGCGGCCTCATCCTCAGGCAAGACGGTGACGATGGCACCCGCCGCGATCTGGGCGGCGCGAGTCTCTGCCTCGGTGCGGTCCCAGGTCTCACCCGCGAAGCGCGCCAAAGCCTCGCCCGAATGGGCGTCAAGCGCGGCGCGCAGATCATCGGGCAGCCGCGCATAGGCGTCGCGGTTCATCACCAAAGCCATGACCGAGCTTGCCAGCCCGCCGTTTTCCTGCCCGATTTCAAGGTGATAGGGCGTCAGTTCCTCAATCCGCATGGCACCCGCCATTTCCCATGGCAGAATCGCCCCATCGATCACCCCGCTGGTCAGAGCCTGCGCGACCTCGGGCACGGGCATGCCCACGGCGGTGGCGCCCAGTTCGGCCAGCATGTCGGTCATGGCACGCGACGGCGCGCGGATCTTCAGCCCGGTCAGATCCTGCATCGAGGCCACCGGCCCCGCGCTGTGCAGCTTATAGGCCGAGGGCGCATGCAGCCCGATCACATGCACCGCCGCCAGTTCCTCGCCCAGATGCGCCTCGGCAAAGCGTTGCAGGGCGATGCTGGTCGTGGTCGCGTCCGAGCCCATGAAGGGCAGCTCAAACAGCTCGGCAATCGGGAACCGCCCCGGCGTATAGCCAAGCAGCGTCCATGAGATATCGACGACCCCGTCGCGGGCCTGATCAAACAGCTGCGGCGGGCGCCCGCCCAAGGTCATCGAGGGGTAAATCTCAATCGCGATGCGCCCGCCGGATTCCTGTTCGACGCGCTCGGCCCATGGGGCGAGAAACTCGGTATGGGTGGGCGTGGTCGCGCCCAGGAAATGGTGCAGGCGCAGCGTGACCTCCTGGGCAGAGGCGGGCAGCGCGGTCAGGCTCAGGGCTGCGGCCAGCAGGGCGTATCTCATCGGCGGGTCTCCGGCAGGGCAACAAGCATGCGCGTTATCGCAAACAGGGTGCGCCCGGCAAGCCGTCAGCGCATGAACCGCCGCCGCGCATCGCGGGCGATGCCGTGGCGGACCTCAAGCGCGGCGATCTGGGCCAAGGCGGCGCGGCGTTCCGGCCCGGATGCGGGCAGAGCGGCGCGGGCGGCCTCGATCTGGCGGGCGATGGTGAACTCAACCGGCACGGCGCCTGCATCGGCCATGATGCGGTGGAGCACGTCCTCAGTCGTTTCGCGCAGGCGTTCGGGGTCCAGCGGGCGACCCTCACCGGGCAGGCCCTGCAATTCGCCCCGCGCAACAGCCTGCGCGGCGCGGCGTTCGGCGATCTGTTCGATCCAGTGCATCAGCGCCCCCATTGTCGCGCGATCCATGCACGACCGGGCGCGGGCCGCAAATCAAGACCATGTGTCTTTTGTCCGACAAATATCCCCGCCGGAGGCACCTGCACTCACCGGCAGAGTTTCGGTTGCATCCCCGCAAGCCTTGCCAAAGCGGCGCGCGGCTGGGTCAGTCTCCCGCGCTTTTCGCCCCGAAATATCCTCGCCGGAGGCACCTGCAGGCGCCACCGGCAGCAGGATCACATCGCCGCCAGCTGCGCCAGACCGGCGCGCAGCCGGGCGAGTTCGGCATCCAGATCGTCCAGCTTGGCGCGGGTTTCCTCGATCACCTCAAGCTCGGCATTCTCGACAAAGCGCGGGTTGTCGAGCCGCTTGCGCAGCCCGTCGGCATCCTTTGCCAGCTTGGCCTCAGCCTTTTGCAGCCGGGCGGTTTCGGCGCCTACGTCGATCACGTCGCCGATGGGCAGCGCGAAACTGGCCCCGCTGGCACCGACCTGCAAGCTACCGCGCCCGGCCTCACCGTCGCGGGGCGGGTTGGTGCGGGCCAGACGCTCGATCAGGGGCGCATTGCCGGCAAGGGCTTCGCGGGCGGCATCGTCCGCTTCGGTCACGATCAGGTCCAGCCGCGCGCCCGCAGGCACGCCCATCTGCGCGCGGGCCGAGCGGATATTCTCGATCACCGAGATCACCCAGTTCATCTGCCGGTCGGCATCCGCGTCGATCAGCTCGGCCCCATATTCGGGCCAGTCGCCATGCACCAGCATCTTGGCGCGGTCTCCGGTCAGGCGCCAAAGCTCTTCGGTCACGAAGGGCATGATCGGGTGCAGCAGGGTATAGCACTGATCCAGAACCCAGCCCATCGTCGCGCGGGTCTCATCGGCATGTTCGCCGTCAAACAGGGGCTTGGCGAATTCGACATACCAGTCGCAGACCTTGCCCCAGACAAAGGCGTAAAGCCCGTTCGCAGCGTCGTTAAAGCGGTAGGCGCTCAGCGCCTCATCGGTGGCCTGCCGGATGCGGGCGACCTCGCCGATGATCCAGCGGTTGGTGACATGGGCGGGCGCGGGCCGGTCGCCGCCACCGCGCACGCCGTTCATTTCGGCAAAGCGGGTCGCGTTCCACAGCTTGGTCACGAAATTGCGGTTCGCCTCGACATGTTTCGGCCCCAGCTTCGGGTCGCGCCCCATCGCCGCCATCGAGGTCAGCGTGAACCGCAGCGGGTCCGCGCCGAACTGGTCGATCAGCGTCAGCGGGTCGATCACATTGCCCTTGGACTTGGACATTTTCGCGCCCTTTTCGTCGCGCACAAGCCCGTGGACATAGACGGTGTGAAAGGGAATTTCGCCCACCACGGCAAGCTGCATCATCATCATCCGGGCGACCCAGAAAAAGATGATGTCAAAGCCGGTAATCAGCACATCGGTCGGGAAATACTTGCGCAATTCCTCAGTATCCTGAGGCCAGCCCATCGTGCCAATCGGCCAGAGGCCCGAGGAAAACCAGGTGTCCAGCACGTCCGGGTCGCGCCAGAGCGGATAGACGATGGCGCCCGGATCGCCCGAGACCTGATATTCGGCCAGGCCGGCGGCGAAAGCGCGCACCGCCTCGTCGCGATCCGCGACCTCGATCACCCGCGCGCCCGAGATCGGCGCGGGCTGCGCGCCCAGCTCATCCGCGAACAGGCCCTGCACACCCGCGAAATCGGGGGCGCAGCGGTGGATCTCACCGGGGCGGACCAGCCGGTCTTCGTTCAGCAGGCGGAACATCTCGGCCGGGTCGACCTGCCCGTCGCCCTCATCGTCGCGATAGCTGCCACCCTCCAGATCAAGGCCATACCAGACCGGGATCTGATGTCCCCACCACAATTGACGCGAGATCGTCCACGGCTCGATATTTTCCAGCCAGTGGAAATACACTTTCTCATGCTGTTCGGGCAGGATGCGGGTCCGGCCCTCGCGCACGGCCTCAAGCGCGGGGCCGACGATCTTCCTTGTATCCACGAACCACTGATCGGTCAGCATCGGCTCAATCACTACGCCCGAGCGGTCACCAAAGGGCTGCATGATCGGCTTGGAATCGACCAGCGGGCGGCGTTCGAGATGCTCGGCCCCGGTTTCCTTGTCGATGGATTTGTGCAGGAAGGTGACGGCCAGCCCCTCAGCCGTGATCTCATCGACCACCACGGCGCGGGCATCCATGCGGTCAAGGCCCCGCAATTCGTCCGGCACAAGGTTCACGTTCGAGACGTCGCCCACATCCTCACCCCGCGCCGCGCGGGTCGCGATGGCGGCGGATTCGGCGTAAGGCAGCCCGTCCTCGCGCATCCGCGCCCGCCCGTCCATCAGCGCGTAAAGCGGAATATTGTTGCGGATCGCCACGGCGTAGTCGTTGAAATCATGCGCTCCGGTGATCTTGACCGCGCCCGAGCCGAAATCGGGGTCCGGGTATTCATCGGTGATGATCGGGATCAGGCGGCGGTGTTCCTTGGGGCCAACCGGAATCTCGACCAGCTTGCCCACGATGGGCGCATAGCGCGCATCATCGGGGTGAACCGCCACCGCGCCATCGCCCAGCATGGTTTCGGGCCGGGTCGTCGCGATGCTGATATAATCGCGGGTCTCGCGCAGGGTCACGTTGCCGTCCACGTCGCGTTCCACATATTCATAGGTTTCGCCACCGGCCAGCGGGTATTTGAAATGCCACATATGGCCCGCGACCTCGCGGTTCTCGACCTCAAGATCGGAAATCGCGGTCTCGAAATGCGGGTCCCAGTTCACCAGCCGCTTGCCGCGATAGATGATGCCCTTGTTATACAGATCGACAAAGACGCGGATCACGGCGTCGTGGAAATTGCCCTCTTCGCCCGCAGGCGCGTTCGGGGCGCCCGACATGGTGAACGCATTGCGCGACCAGTCGCAGGAGGCGCCAAGCCGCTTGAGCTGTTCGATGATCGTGCCGCCGGATTCGGCCTTCCATTTCCAGATCTCGGCCTCGAAATCGCGACGGTCCCATGCGGCGCGGGCGGGCTTGCCTTCGGCTTGCAGCTTGCGTTCTACGACCATCTGCGTGGCGATGCCCGCATGGTCCTGCCCCGGCTGCCACAGCACGTCAAAGCCGCGCATCCGGTGCCAGCGGACGAGGATATCTTGCAGCGTGTTGTTCAGCGCGTGACCGATATGCAGGCTGCCGGTGACATTGGGCGGCGGGATCACCACGGAAAAGGTCTCGGCCCCCGGCTGCGCATTCGCACCCGCCGCGAATGCCCCCATCGCCTCCCACTCGGAAATGATGCGGGCCTCGGCCCCGGCTGCGTCGAAACTCTTGTCCATGGTCATCGGTCATTTTCCCCGTGTTTGGGTCGCAATTAGCGCAGAGGGCCGCCAAGGCCAAGACTATTGCACATGGGCCAGCCGCAACGCCATCGCCGCACCCACGGCCGAAAGCAGCCCCAGCATGACCAGAACCGCCGCAGGCCCGGTCACGCTGGCGATGATGCCAAAGGCGCCGCCCGCCAGCAGCACCGCGCCCAAGGCTGTGTTCGCAAGCGCGGTCCATGCGGCGCGGTTTTCGTCATTGGTCATGTCGGTCAGGTGCAGCTTGCGCGCCATCCGCACGCCCTGATAGCCGCATTGGCTGACAAAGACAGCGATTGCCGCGCCCCAGACGCCGCCCGGTATCTGCCCCGCAAGTCCTGTGGTCCCCGTCGCGATCAGCGCCGCGCCCGCCAGCCCGCCCGAGGCCGCCAGCGCCACCCGGCTTGAGCGATCCGAGAGCCTGCCCCAGAACCATGAGGCCAGCACCGCCGCCAGCGTCGAGGCCAGATAAAGCGGCCCAAGCTGATCCAGCGCACCGCGCCCCTCTGCCGCCGCCAGCATGACGATAAAGGGCGGCGCAAAGGCGGTCGCGGCCAATGCGGCGCGGGTCGCGATGAACAGCCGCAGCTCTGCATTGTCGCGCAACGGATGCCACAGCGCGGCCAGTTTGTCCGGGGCCGGGTTGGCCTGCGGCGTCTCATCCAGCCGCAGAAACAGCACAGCCCCCGCAATCAGCGCAAGCCCCGCCACCGCCAGCATCGCCGACAGACTGCCCGGAGTAAGTGAGACCACCCCCGCCGCCAGCGCCGCCGCCGCCAGAAAACCCGCGCCCGCGCCGATACTGGCGGCCAGCCCGCTGACATGGCCGCGCCGCCCCTTCGGCACGGTGCGGGCCAGCGCATCCTTATGGGCCAGCGACCCCGCCGCCCGCGCCAATGCCAGCACGGATAGCGCGGCCAGTATCGCAAGCCCCGCCGCCACGCCCGAGAGGGCCCAGCCCGCCAGCGCCATGCCAATCGCCGCCGCGCCCTGCGTCGCGGCACCCGCCGCCCAAACCCGCTTGCGCAGCTTTTGCGCCGCAATGCGCGGGGCCATCGCCAGTTGCGGCAGCAGGCTTCCGGCCTCACGCACCGGCACCAATGCGCCGATGATCCAAGCGGGCGCGCCCAGCGCCAGCAACAGTGAGGGCAGCACCAGTTTCGGATCAATCAGCGCATCGGCCAGCTTTTGCAGCGTCAGCGCGGCGATGTGGATTGCGCCGTTGCGCGGGGTTTCGCGTTCGCTCATGGCGCGCAGGCTAGCGGCAGGGCGGGTGCGGTCAAGAGGGCGGGGGATGGCTTCGCCGCAATCTCGCAGCGGTCATATCGCTGTCACCGGGCCATGCGACATAACGATATGGAGCAAGCGATCAAGGCAAGGCTGGCGCGGATCATCGACGAGGCGCATTTCACCGGCGCCTCGGCGTCGGTCGCGTGGCGCGGGGGTGAGGCCCATGCGGGTGTCGGTGATCTGGACCCGGACCGGATGTTCTTTGCCGCCTCGGCAACCAAGCTTTGCGTGACCGCCCTGATGCTGCGCGGGGTCGCGCGTGGCTTGTGGCAACTGGACGATCCGGCGGTGCGGCATGGGCTGGATCTGCGCGGGCTGGCGGTCTGGCGGGGTGAGGATCTGGGCGCCAGCGTCACCTTGCGCGACCTGATGGCGCATACATCCGGCATTCCCGACTATATGCAGGCGACGGCAGGGCAGGGCGTGCTGGCCGATCTGGCTGCGGGGCGTGACCGGACGTTCGGTTATGACGATATGATCGGGATTGCGCGCGGGATTGGCGCGGTCGCGCGGCCCGGCGACCGGCGGCGGGCGCATTATTCAGACACCAATTATCAACTTCTCGGGCGGCTGATCGCGCAGGGCTTTGGCGCTGATTTCGCGGATCTGTGCCGCGACCAACTGTTTGCGCCGTTGGGGATGTCGGCCAGCTATATCTACACCAACCCCGATGACCGGCGCCCGGTCGCGCTGCGCTCTGGGCCGCGCGCGGTCGATCTGCCGCTTGCGATGGCCTCGGTCGGGGCTGATGGCGGCATGGTCATGACAACGCAAGACGGGCTGCGTTTCGTGCAGGGTTTCTTTGGTGGGGCGCTGTTTGATCCGGGTGCCCTGGCCGCCTTGCAGGACTGGCGGCCGATGTTCTTTCCGCTGCAATATGGCACCGGGCTGATGCGGTTTTCGATGCCGTGGCTTTTGGCCGGGTTCCGCCAGATCCCGCCAATGATCGGGCATAGCGGTGTCAACGGCACGATCCTGTTCGCGGTGCCGGATCAGGGCTTTTACATCGCCGCCAGCGTCAACCAGATCGCGCGCCGATCAACGGTTTATCGGCTGGCCATGGATCTTTGGGCGATGCAGGCCAGCCGATAGGTCAGGCCCTTGCGGGCCGCGCGCAGGTCGTCAGCTAAGGCTATTGTTCCGCCGAGACCGTCGCGAACCACGCGCCCTGATCGTCTTGCGCGATGATGATATAGGCGGGGCCGGGCACCTCATGCGGGCCGTGATGGACATGCCCGCCTGCGGCGCGGATCGTCTCAGCCGTTTCCGAGGCCGTGCCGGTGGTGCCGAAATAGGGCAGCCAGTTCGGCACCGGCGCATCGCCAAGGCCCATCATTCCGCCGATTGAGCCGCCTCCGTGGTCGAACATCTGATAGGCGCCCATCTCGCCCATATCCATCGCCTCACCTTTGCGCCAGCCAAACAGATTCGCGTAAAAGGTGAAGGCGGTGGTGGGGTCGGTGGTCATCAGCTCCAGCCAGTTGCCGCGCCCCGCCGATTGCTGGTTCCACGCGCCCGAGCCTTCGGGGAATGGGGTCTCCATCGGCTCGGGTTGCAGCACACCGAACACGGCGCCTTGCGGGTCGCTCAGCACGGCAAAGCGGCCGGTTCCGGGGACGGCATCCGGCCCCATCAGAACCGCGCCGCCCGCCGCTGTCGTGGCCGCAGCGACTGCATCCGCGTCGTCGCTTGCGAAATAGACCGTCCAGCTGGGCGGGATATCCTGGCCGGCGTCCGGCACCATCACGCCCGCTACCGGCACCGGATCATCGCCCATATGGGCCAGATGATAGCCTTGCATCGGGCTGTCCGATACCGTCCAGCCGAACAACCGGCCATAAAACGCGCCCGAGCGCGCGGGGTCGGAACTCGCCAGTTCGAACCAGCAGGGGAAACCGTGATCGCTCATTGTCGTGATCCTTTTTTGCTCATGCGGGTTGGGTGCCGATCATCCATGCCGTGCCGAAGCGGTCGCGGCACATGCCGAAACCGTCGGCGAAAAAGGTTTGTCCGAAGGGCATGGTGATCTGGCCGCCTTGGGACAGCGCGTCAAACAGCGCCTGTGCCTCACCCCGGTCGGCCCGCCAGATGCTGATCGAGACACCGGCCTGACGGGTGCCGCCGAATTGCGGCGGCATATCCGCGCCCATCAGCGCCGAGCCATCGGGCAGGGCAAGGCGGGCATGCATGACCCAGTTGCGCTGATCCTCGGGCAGGTCGGGCATCGACGGATCTGGCGGCGCATCGGAAAAGCGCATCAGTTCGACCGAGCCGCCAAACAGCTCGGCATAGCGGGCCATCGCATCGGCGCATTCGCCCTGAAATGAGAGATAGGGGATGAACTGCATGGCGACCTCTAGGCGCGTTCGTCAAGGATGATGGAGAACCCGCCCCAGAACATGCGCATCCCGTCAAACGGCATCTGAGCGTGCTGATGCTGGCCCGCCTCATGTTCGGCCTGCATCGCCTGCGCGGCGCGGTCACAGGTCGCGCGGTCGGGCCATGCGATCCATGAAAAGAGCGGCACCTCATCACCCTGCGCCTGCGCGGCCTTGTAGAAATCGGTCAGCGTGCCGTGCGGCACGTCCTCACCCCAGCATTCGACCTGATGGGTGGCGCCGTGGCCTTCGAACATGGGCAGGGCGGCCTCGGCCATCTCGATATAGGATTGCTTGTTCGCTGCGGGCACGGCCAGCACGAAACCCTGAAGCCAGTTTCCCTCCGCCGCGCCGCGTTCCACGATGGGCGCAAAGCCGCCCCAGAACATGCGCCGCCCGTCATAGGGCATCTGCTCCATCGCGGCCAGTTCGGGCTGCGCCTCAGACATGATCTTGGCCCAGGCGGCATCACAAGTCGCCCGATCCGGCCAGACGGTGAAGGAAAAGACCGGAACCTCACCGTCTTCGGCCTGTATGGCGCGCCAGAAATCGGTCTGCTGGCCGTGGGGGATGTCCTCACCCCATGCCTCAACCTGACGCAACGCGCCGTGGCGGGCGAACATGGGCCAGACGGCGCGGGCATGGGCGATGAAGGCGTCCTTGTTCGCGGCGGGGACGGGGGTGACGGTGCCGGTGATGTAGGTCATCTGATCCTCCTCGAATCGGCTGATAAGGGGATGGTGCCGGTTGCAGTATGAAAAAGCAACTGATATGTTCTCATGATGAATGAACCGGCCAAACTTCGCTATGATCAGGGCTGCCTTGGCGCCCATGCGCTGAATGCGGTGGGGGATCGTTGGGCGCTGCTGGTGGTGCGCGAGCTGATGTTCCGGCCCAAGCGGTTTCAGGAAATCCGCGCCGGGCTGCCCGATGTGACGGCGGCGGTGCTGACCACGCGGCTGCGCCAGTTGCAGGGCGCGGGCATCGTGGTGGCAGAGGCGGGGGCCTATGCGCTCACGCCATTGGGGCAGGGGCTGCTGCCGGTGCTGATCTCGCTTTGCGTCTGGGCGCTGCGCCTGCCGGGGCATGACCCGCTTCGCTTCATCAGCCCAAGCGCGCTGATGATCTCAATGCTGTCAACGCAAGCCCCCGGCGCGGGGCGATTCGTGATCGGGTTCGATATGGGTGAGCGGTTCACCGCGCGCATGGATGGCGATTTGCGGATTACCGCCGGGACCGATGCGGATGAGGGCGCGGTTCTGCACGGCACCGGCAACCATCTGGCGGCGGCGGTTTACGGCTGTGCCTCGCTGGATTTGCTGGAGCAACAGGGCTTTCTCAGCGTCACCGGCGACCGGGCGGCGGCGCAGGATTTTGTCGCGCATTTCTCTTTGTTGCCGAAGCCATAGTTTGCACATCGGCGCGGTTTCCGGTTAGGTTCGCATCACCGCTTTACCGGGCCGCAGGGAACGATTATCGCCCGCGCAACTTGTCTCGGGACATAAAGGAAAGGACCGCCATGACGGACGCAACGACGGTCTGGGACAACCCCGCCGACATCATTCGCAAGACCAGGCCGCAGAACCCGGTCATGGCCTTTGCGCCCTCGGTTCTGGCTGAGACGGCGCGGCGCTTTCTGGACGGGTTTCCGGGCCTTGTGACCTATGCGGTCAAGTCGAACCCCGACGAAGAGGTGATCCGCACGCTGCTGAAGGCCGGGGTGACGGGCTTTGACGTGGCCTCACCGTTTGAGATCGACCTGATCGGGCGAATGGCGCCTCTGGCCGCGCGCCACTACCACAACCCGGTCCGTTCGCGGCGTGAGATCGAACATGCCGTCGCTGCGGGCATCACCTCATGGTCGGTCGACAGCCAGTCCGAGCTGGACAAGCTGTTCGAGCTGGTCCCGCCCGAGGGCTGTGAGATCTCTCCGCGATTCACCTTGCCGGTGACGGGCGCGATCTATGATTTCGGCTCAAAATTCGGGGCGACGGTCGAATGCGCCGCCGAATATCTCCATCAGGTGCAGGCGCGCGGCTATATCCCCTCGCTGACCTTTCACCCCGGCACGCAATGCACGGACCCTGCGGCATGGGAAACCTATATCCGCACCGCTTACGATATCTGCGATGCGGCGGGGGTGACGGCGCGGCGGCTGAATGTCGGCGGCGGCTTTCCCTCGCACCGCGTCCACGGCATCGCGCCCGATCTTGAGGCGATTTTCGGCCTGATCGACCGGGTTACCACCGAAACCTTCGGCACCCGCCGCCCCGAACTGGTCTGTGAGCCGGGCCGGGGGCTGTGCGCCGATGCGTTCTCGCTGATCACCTGCGTGAAGGCAGTGCGCGATGGCGGGCATGTGTTCCTCAATGACGGGGTGTATGGCGGGCTGACCGAGTTGCCGATGGTCGGCAATCTGGAACGACTTGAGGTGCTGACCCCCGAGGGCCTGCCGCGCGACGGAGCCGAGCAGGGCCGCGCCGTCTTTGGCCCGACCTGCGATTCGGTGGACCGTCTGCCCGGTGAGCTGACCCTGCCCGCCAATATCGAGGAAGGCGATTACGTCATTTTCCACGGTGCGGGGGCCTATTCGGTAGTGACGAACACGCGCTTTAACGGCTTTGGCGAGATGGAGCGCGCGACCGTCAACGCCCTTGAGTGATTAACGAAATGTCAGCGAATCCGTGCCAGACTCGCTGATATGGCTCGCCCAAGCATCACCCATGTCGTGCTGATCGACGGCACTTTCGCCTCGCTGATGCAGGGGCGGCACAGCAATATCGGCCGCATCTATCGCCTGCTGCGCAGGCTGCGCGGGCCGCTGCGGCTGCATTATTCGGCGGGCCAGCAATGGGAGGTCTGGCGCGATCTGCCGCGCATCGCGGGCGGCGAGGGGGTCGCGCGGCGGATCATCGCGGCCTATGGCTGGCTGGCCGGGTCGTGGCGGCCCGGCGACCGGATCTTTCTGTTCGGCTATTCGCGCGGCGCCTTCGCGGTGCGCTCACTTGCCGGGATGATCGGGCGGGTCGGGCTGCTTCGCCCGGACGCCGCGATCGAACGCAATATCACCCGCGCCTGGGCGCATTACCGCGACCCCGACCTGCCGGGGCTTGAGATGTTCCGCGATGCCCATTGTGAGGCTGAGGTGCCGGTCGATCTGGTCGGGGTGTTTGAAACGGTGATGGCTCTGGGCGTGCGCCTGCCGGTCCTGTGGATGCTGACCGAGCCGAGGTTTCGCTTTCACGATCAACGGCTTGGCGTGAATGTGCGGCGCGGTGCGCAGGCCCTTGCGCTGGATGAGACCCGCGCGGTGTTCCAGCCGATCCTCTGGGCGGGCGATGATCAGGGCCGCGTGCGGCAGATGTGGTTCAGGGGCGCCCATGCCGATATCGGCGGCCAGCTGAGCGGGTTTGAGCCCGCGCGACCGCTGGCCGATATTCCGCTTGGCTGGATGCTGGAACAGGCCGAAAGCGCGGGTCTGCCCCTGCCCACGGGCTGGCGCGCGGGCTTGGCCTGCGACGCGTCAGCGCCATCGGTCGGCAGCTGGCGCGGCTGGGGCAAGGCCTTCCTCGCCCGAGCCCCCCGCATCGCCGGCCACGACCCCTCCGAACAGATCCACCCCACCGCGCTACCCTATCGCGGCCGCGCGGTGCTGACGGGTGAGTTGGCGGAGCTGGTCGCGGGCGGGGGTATGGGCGGTTCGGCGGGGCGGGCGGTTTAGGGGCGGGTGGGGTTATGCGCTGATTAGGGAAGACCCGGCGTCGGGCGGCCTTGAACGAAGCGCCGGTTTTGGGCGCGGCTGCGGGTGGCGATTTTGGTCGCCCGGCAAGACGGCGCGATAGAAGCGGTGATTTTGTGCGGGTCGATCAGATCAGTCGCTTGCGGGGAGCCTTGAACAGGCCGAAACGTTTCGCAAATCTGCGGATGTCGTCGGACGTGTCGTATCGGTCGTTGACCGCCGGATCAGTAGCCTGATCTTAGCTTGCGCTTCGGCGGTGTTCTTCTTCTAGGATTCGATCTCGGACGGCTTCAGCCTGTTCAAACTCCGCCAACTATCTCGCTTTGAGTGCGGCGAGGGCTTTAAAACCTTATCCCTTCGTCCGTCGAAAGCAGTTTTCACAGTCGCTATGGTTTTCACAGCGTTCGGACAATTTTCAACGGGAAACCGTCAGCTTGACGCTGTAGCCCCTTCCCATCAGCGCCGCAGAAGCCCTGACATCACCTCCGGCAGCCTCGATATGAGCGCCCCTCGGGTCAAAGCGCCACCCACCGCCACAACCCTAAAGATCCCCACCAAAACCGCCGCCCCGGCTCACCCATCCTCAAGCCGGTCGCGCAGGGCGCGCAGGACCGGGACGGTGGCGCGGATGCGGTCGGTGCCGATATCGCGCACGATGTCGGTCATCGCGGGCATGATCGCGGCCAGGGCGGCGTCTCGGGCGGCGCGGCCTGCCGGGCTGATCGACACGAACTTGCGCCGCGCATCGTCCCAGTCAGGGCGGATATGGACGTAACCCGCCCATTCCAGCCGCGCCAGCGTGTTCGACATGGCGCCTCGGGTCAGGTGGAACGCCTCGGCCAGCTGGGCGGGGCTGCGCTCTTCATTGATATGCGCCAGAAGGTTGATCACCGAGAAATGTGAGATCTGCATCCCGCCGGGCAGGACATTGCCCAGCATCGCCCGCGCCAGCTGTTCCACGATCAGCAGCTCGGAAAACAGGCTGGCCGCCAGCGATTCATGCGCCGGTGAGCTGCCAGGGATCTGCGCGTTCTCGTTCACGGGCCTGCAAAGCCTCGGCTATGGGACAGGGAGGGGATGCGTGAGCGTGCCGCGCCGACATCGGCCAAGTCAAGGGTCAGGACGGTTGCCCCGACCTCCTCGCCCGCATCGGCGATGATCTCACCCCAGGGGTTCACGGCCAGCGAATGGCCATAGCTGCGCCGCGCGGGGCGGTCGGGGCTGGAGGGCGCGGGATGGGTGCCGGTCTGCGCGGGGGCCAGCACGAAACAGCCGGTCTCAATGGCGCGGGCGCGCAACAGCACATGCCAATGCGCCGCGCCGGTTGTGTCGTTGAACGCCGAAGGCACCGTCAGGATCTGCGCCCCGGCCTGCGCAAGCGCTTGATAGAGCACAGGAAAGCGCAGATCGTAACAGATGCTCAGCCCGATGGGCGCCGGGCCTTGCGCCAGAACGGCGCGGTCCCCGGCGCAATAAGAGGCCGATTCGCGGTAGGATTCCGTATCCGAGATGGTCACATCGAACATATGGATCTTGTCGTAACGCGCCGCGATGCGCCCGTCCGGCCCGATCAGAAAGCTGCGATTGACGAAACGCTGGCTGTCCTCTGCCAGCAGCGCGAGCGAGCCGATCAGCAGCCACAGCCCCAGCCGCGCCGCATCCTGCCGCAGCGCGGCAAGGGTCGGGTCGCTGGCCTCAGGATGCAGCATCTGGCGCATATGGTTGCGGTCGGGCGACAGCAGGTTCGTGCATTCGGGCGTGGCGATCAGCGCGGCGCCCTGACCTGCGGCAGAGGCCACAAAATCACGGGTCAGCGGCAGATTCGCCCCCGGATCGTCAGACACGCAAAGCTGGATCAGCCCGATTTTCACCCCGCAAGGCCCAGCATCTTGTCAAGCTTGCCGTCGCGGTCAAGCGCGTGCAGATCGTCGCTTCCGCCGATATGTTTGCCGTCGATAAAGATCTGCGGGACGGTGCGGCGGCCATTGGCGCGGCGCGTCATTCCCTCACGCAGCGAGGGGTCGCGGCTGACATCGGTGTCGTCGAACTGCACGCCCTTATTGGTCAAAAGCCGCTTGGCGGCGATGCAATAGGGGCAGGTCGGGGTAGAGTAGATTTCGACTTTCGGCATGGCATCCTCAAGATTGTTGCGGCGATTATGCGCGGTTTGCACTGTGAATCAAAGCGCCTAAGCCTGTTACGTTCCGTTCATGCCGGGCTGTTTATCGGCCCGCGCCAGAATCGCCACATGGACCGGCCCGGCGCCTGCCGCGCGAATCGCCTGCGTGCAGGCCGCCAAGGTCGCGCCCGAGGTCATCACGTCATCGACCAGCAGAACCGGCCTGCCAGCCAGATCGGCGCGCGGCGACAGGGCGATGGCGCCGTCCAGATTGGCTATGCGCTCGGCCGCGCGGCGGTGGTCCTGCATGGGCGTGTGACGGATGCGGCGCAGCGCCGCCGGGGCATGGGCCAGCCCGTATTCGCGCACCACCACGGATGAGAGCAGCGCGGCCTGATTATAGCCGCGTTTGAGCAGCCTGCGCGGATGGATCGGCACCGGCGCGACCACCATATCGGGCAGGATCAGCGGTGCCGCCGCCCGCGCGACCCAGAGGCCAAGCGCCGGGCCCAGATCGGCCCGCCCGCCATGTTTCAGCGCCAGCGGCAGGCTGCGCCCGATATCGCGATAGGCCACCGCCGCGCGCCCCCGCGCCCATGGTCGCCTCACCCGCAAGCAGGCATCGCAAAGCGGCTTGCCGCCCGCGGCATCCATATCGCCACCATCGGGCAGCCCGGCGCCGCAGCAATCGCAGACCAGACCGTTCAGAAACGCACATTTCGGCCAGCAGGCGGGGCAGAGCGCGCCTTCATCCCCCACCGTGTCGCCGCAGGACAGGCATTGCGGCGGATAGACCAGCCGGATTGCGGCTTTCATCACTGCCGGAACCCCGTTATGAATCGCGCCGATGAAGCCCGCCGCCACAGATCACCCCCAGACTGACGCATCGGACCGGCCCCGCCTGACCGATCACGCCACATTGCGCCTGCGACGGGCGCGGGCCAACCGGCAGGGCTTTGCCGATTTCCTGCACCGAATCGCCATTCTTGAAGTGCAGGATAGGCTCGCAGAGATTAACAAATCGTTTAGCCGCGTGGCGATTGTGACGGATTTTCCCGCGCTCTGGGCCGAGGCCGTGCCCGGCGCCTCGATCTTCCCCTGCAATGACCGGCTGGATCTGCCGCCGGAACGCGACCTGATCATTCACGCGATGGGGCTGCATTGGGCCGATGACCCGGTCGGGCAGGTCGTCCAATGCGCCCGCGCGCTGTGCCCCGACGGGCTGTTTCTGGCGGTCGCGCCGGGTGGTGAAACGCTGGCCGAGCTGCGCGAGGTGCTGTCCCGCGCCGAGATTGCCGAAACCGGCGGGCTGTCGCCGCGCGTCCTTCCAATGGGGGAGATCCGCGATCTGGGCGGGCTGATCGGGCGGGCCGGGCTGGCGCTGCCGGTGGCCGATCATCTGCGCCAGACCGTGTCCTATCGCGACCTGTTTCATCTGGCCTCTGACCTGCGGGCGATGGGTGAGACGAACGCGATGGAGGCGCGCCTGCGTCACCCCTCGCGCCGCGCGATCTTCGCGCGCGCCGCCGCCGATTATGCCGAAAGCTATCCCGACCCCGATCATCCGGGCCGCATCCGCGCCACGTTCGATCTTGTTTTCCTGACCGGCTGGGCGCCCGCGCCCGGCCAGCAACAGCCGCTGAGGCCCGGCTCGGCGCAGATGCGCCTTGCCGATGCCCTCGCTCGCCAAAAGGACAGCCCATGAGCCCCTTCGAACACGCCCCCGCCGATCATCCCGCGATCCCGCGCCCGAAAATCGGCGTGCTGATTGCCAATCTGGGGACGCCCGACAATTACGATTACTGGTCGATGCGGCGCTATCTGAACGAGTTTCTGTCCGACAAGCGGGTGATCGACTATCCGGCGTGGAAATGGCAGCCCTTGTTGCAGGGCATCATCCTGACCAAGCGGCCCTTCACCTCGGGCGCGAATTACAAGTCGATCTGGAACCATGAGGCCGGGGAGAGCCCGCTGATGACGATCACGCGCGCTCAGACTGAGGCGCTGCGGGCGCGGGCTGCGCAGCGGTGGGGCGATGATGTCATGGTTGAGTTCTGCATGCGCTATGGCAACCCCTCGACGCCCGATGTGCTGGACCGCATGGTCAAGGCGGGGTGTCAGCGGATCGTGTTCCTGCCGCTTTATCCGCAATATGCGGGGGCGACCACGGCGACCGCGAATGACCAGTTGTTCCGCGCGCTGATGGCGCAGAAATGGCAACCGGCGGTGCGCACGGTGTCGGCCTATTTCGACCGCCCCGATTACATCGCCGCGCTGGCGTCAAGCGTGACGCGCGCCCTTGACGGCCACCGCCCGCAAAAGCTGGTTGCCTCCTATCACGGCATGCCCAAACGGTATCTGCTGGAGGGCGACCCCTATCATTGCCAATGCCAGAAAACCACGCGCCTGCTGCGTGATGCTTTGGGCTGGGAGGCGGACAGCATCGACACGACCTTCCAGTCGGTCTTCGGGCGCGAGGAATGGCTCAAGCCCTATACGGTTGAGCATGTCGCCGAACTCGCCCGCGCGGGCCTGACCGATATCGCGGTGATGTCGCCCGCCTTTGCCTCGGATTGCATCGAGACGCTGGAGGAGATTCAGGGCGAGATCCGCGAGGCGTTCGAGCATGCGGGCGGCCAGCGATTTACCTATATCCCTTGCCTCAACGACGATGCCGACCATATCGACATGCTGACCGATCTGGTCGCCGAAAACCTTGCTGGCTGGATCTGAAAGGAAAACAGATGAGCTTTGAGCGTAAGATCAAGATTGCCCCCTCGATCCTCTCGGCCGATTTTGCCGATTTCGGGCGTGAGATCCGCGCGATTGAGGATCAGGGCGCCGATTGGGTCCATGTCGATGTGATGGACGGGCATTTCGTGCCGAACCTCACCTTTGGCCCGCCCGCCGTCGCGGCCTTCCGGCGGCATGTGAAAACGGTGATGGATGTCCATCTGATGATCGCGCCGGTGGACCCCTATATTCAGGCTTTCGCCGATGCGGGGGCCGATTACATCACCGCCCATCTTGAGGCTGGGCCGCATATTCACCGCACGCTTCAGGCCATTCGTGCGGCGGGGGCGAAGGCGGGGCTTGCGCTGAACCCCGGCACGCCGGTTGAGGCGGTGGCGCCCTTGCTTGACATGATCGACCTTGTTTGCCTGATGACGGTGAACCCGGGCTTTGGCGGGCAAAAGTTCATTCATTCTCAGGTCGATCAGTGCCGCCGCTTGCGCCAGATGATCGGGGACCGGCCCATCCATATCGAGATCGACGGCGGCGTCGATCCCGACACCGCGCCGCTTGTCGCGGCAGCGGGGGCCGATGTTCTGGTCGCGGGTTCCGCGGTGTTCCGGGGCGGCTCGGTCGAGACGCCCGAGGTCTACGGCCGCAATATCGCCGCCATCCGTGCAGCCGCTGAGGACGCGCAATGATCGCGGGGGTGCGCTTGCCGTGATCGTGGTCTTTGATCTTGACGGCACGCTGATCGACAGCGCGGGCCATATCCATCACAGCGCCAATGCGGTGATGGCTGAGCGGGGGTTGCCGCCCCATTGTCGCCATTCGCGCAGCGGCGCAATGAGCGAGGGGGTGCGTTTACCGTGATCGTGGTCTTTGATCTTGACGGCACGCTGATCGACAGCGCGGGCCATATCCATCACAGCGCCAATGCGGTGATGGCTGAGCAGGGGTTGCCGCCTCTGGATCTGGCGACGATCACGGGCTTTGTCGGGCGGGGCCTGCCTGATCTGGTGGCGCGGATACTGGAGCGTCACGGCGTCACCGATCACAGCCGGGCGCCTGCGCTGATCTCGGACATCGCGCAGCGCTATACCCGAGATCTGCATCTTAACCGGCTTTATCCCGGTGCGCTGACCGCGCTGCGGCAGCTTGACGCCGAAGGCCACCGGCTTGGCATCTGCACCAACAAGCCGCTGGCGCCGACCCGCGCCGCGCTGGCGCATCTGGAGCTCTCGCCGCTGTTTCGCGCGGTGATCGGCGGCGACTCGCTGGCTGTGCGCAAGCCTGACCCCGCGCCTTTGCTGCGCGCGGTGGCTGAATGCGGCGGGGAAGGGCCGGTCGTCTATGTCGGTGACAGCGAGGTTGACGCCGAGACCGCCCTCGCCGCTGATCTGCCCTTTTTGCTTTATACAAAGGGCTATCGGCACAGCCCCGTCTCAGAGATCCCGCATGAGGCGGCTTTCGACGATTGGGCCGCGCTGCCCGATCTGGCGCGGGCCTGCGCGCGCTGAGGCTGCCATACTTTAGGCTTAGCCCCTGACATGGGCAGTTGACGGATATGTTACAGGCAATAGCCTTCCTTGCTATAGCAGCCTGCCCGCCCCATTGGCCGCGCTTGCCGGTTGCTGACATGGGAGGAAGCAATGAGAACACTAGCCATCAGCGCATTCGCGCTGCTCGCCACGGGTGCCATCGCCAATGCGAATGACAACCTGATGGAGCTGATGCAGGATGATACCCAATGGGTCATCCAGACCGGCGACTACGCCAATACCCGCTATTCCACGCTGGACCAGATCACCCGTGAGAATGTGGGCGACCTGCGCGTTGCCTGGACCTTCTCGACCGGCGTCCTGCGCGGGCATGAGGGCGGCCCGCTGGTCGTGGACGGGATCATGTATGTCCACACGCCGTTCCCGAACAATGTCTTTGCGCTGGACCTCAACGACAATGGCCGCATCATCTGGAGCCATGAGCCGCAGCAGAATGCCGAAGTGATCGGCGTGATGTGCTGCGATACGGTCTATCGCGGCGTGTCCTATGTGGACGGGCTGATCATCACCCATCAGGCCGACACCACGCTGACCGCGCTTGACGCAAAAACCGGTGAAATCAAGTGGTCGATCAAGACCGGCGATCCCTCGATCGGGGAAACCAACACCGCCGCCGTGATCCCGATTGGCGACAAGGTTCTGGTCGGCGTCTCGGGCGGGGAATACGGCGTTCGTGGCCGCGTGACCGCCTATAGCATCGCGGATGGCTCGGAGATCTGGAAAGCCTATTCGACCGGCCCCGATGATGAAATGCTGGTCAACCCGGAAACGACCACCCATCTGGGCCAGCCGATTGGCGCTGACAGCAGTCTCAACAGCTGGGAAGGCGATCAGTGGAAGATCGGCGGCGGCACGACCTGGGGCTGGTTCTCGTATGACCCGGACCTGAACCTGGTCTATTACGGCACCGGCAACCCCTCGACCTGGAACCCCTCGCAGCGGCCCGGTGACAACCGTTGGTCCATGACCATCATGGCCCGCGATGCCGATACGGGTGAGGCGAAATGGTTCTATCAGAAAACCCCGCATGACGAATGGGACTATGACGGTGTCAACGAAAACGTCCTGATCGACCGCGATTGGGAGGGTGAGCCGCGCAAGCTGTTGGTCAACTTTGACCGCAACGGCTTCACCTATGTGCTGGACCGTGAGACGGGCGAATTGCTGGCCGCCGACAAGTTCGACCCGGCGGTGAACTGGGCCACCCATGTGGACATGGACCCCGAGAGTGAGACCTATGGCCGCCCGCAGGTCGTGGCCGAATATTCGACCGCGCAGAACGGTGAGGATGAGAACACCACCGGCATTTGTCCCGCAGCGCTTGGATCGAAAGACCAGCAGCCGGTCGCCTATTCACCGCGCACCGACCTGCTTTATGTGCCGACCAACCATATCTGCATGGATTATGAGCCGTTCCGCGTGGCCTATACCGCCGGTCAGCCCTATGTCGGCGCCACCTTGTCGATGTATCCGGCCCCGGACAGCCACGGCGGGATGGGCAATTTCATCGCCTGGGATCTGGACACAAACTCGATCAAGTGGTCGATTCCTGAGATGTTCTCGGTCTGGTCGGGCGCGCTTGCCACGGCGGGCGATGTGGTGTTCTACGGCACGCTGGAGGGCTTCCTCAAGGCCATCGACGCTGAGACCGGGGAAGAGCTTTACAGCTTCAAGACCCCCTCGGGCATCATCGGCAACGTCATGACCTATGAGCATGACGGCAACCAGTATGTCGCTGTCCTCTCGGGCGTCGGCGGTTGGGCGGGGATCGGTCTTGCCGCCGGTCTGACCAACCCCAATGACGGTCTGGGCGCGGTGGGTGCGATGGCCTCGCTGTCGGATTACACCCAGCTGGGCGGCCAGTTGACGGTGTTTGAGCTGCCGCCCTCGGTGCGGACCGCTCAGGCTGCGCCTGCGGCTGACGCCCCGGCTGACGCCGCCGAGGAGACCCCGGCTGAGGGCGAAGAGGCTGAGGCCGCGCCTGCGGAAGAGGCCGCCGAGGAAACCCCGGCCGAGGGTGAAGAGACCCCGGCCGAGGCCCCCGCCACCAGCGGCTGATCCGCGACAAGATCTCGTGATCGCGACGAAAGTCTGACTATCCAAGAGCCGTCCCGGGACTACCCTTGGGGCGGCTCGTTCTTGGGAGGGAATGATAAAATGAGTAACAGGATTGTTTCGGTGATGGCGCTGTCTGCGGCGCTTGGTCTGGCCGCGCCGCTTTGGGCGCAGGATGCAGCGCCTTCTGACGCGGGCGCAGGCGCCGCCGCTGTTTCGGCCAACGCCGCCAGCACGAAAGACGCGGCCACCGCCACCGGCGCGACGGTGATGCCCTCGGGCCATGACATCACGCCGGATTATCAGGAAAACGGGATCTGGTATAATGCCGAGGGCATTCCGACCTTCAATGTCGAGGATGGCGTGGTCGATTGGGCGACCTTTTCCGGGTTCCGCCGCTATCATGCCGAATGTCATGTCTGCCACGGCCCCGATGGCGAGGGCTCAACCTATGCGCCCGCGCTGAAGAACTCGGCCATGACGATGGATTACTATGATTTCATGCAGGTGGTGGCCTCGGGGCGGCAATCGACCAATTCGGTGATGCCGGCATTCGGCACCAACCGCAATGTCTGGTGCTATATCAACGATATTTACGTCTATCTGCTGGCGCATGGCACCGACACCATTCCGCGCGGCCGTCCGGCGCAGCGGGCCGACAAGCCCGATGACTATGCCGAGATGGAAGCCGCCTGCATGGATATGTGATGCGCCGCCTTGCCGCATATGCTGCGCTTGCCGTCTGGGCTGCGGGAGCCGCCGGGGCGCAGGTGGCCGATCTGAGATCAACCACCGCGCTGCGCGTCTGCGCCGATCCGGCGGCCAGCCCGATGTCCACGCGCGCGGAGGACGGGTTCGAAAACGACCTCGCGCAGATGCTGGCGCGCGAACTGGGCCTGCCGGTCGAGTATTTCTGGTTCCCGCAAGGCATGGGCTTTGTCCGCCGCACCCTGCGCGACGGCAATTGCGATGTCGTGATCGGCTTTGCCCAGGGCGATGAGATGGTTCTGAACACGAACCATTATTACACCTCGGTTTACGGGATCGTGACCCGGCGTGACAGCCCGCTGGCGGGCGTTGACCGGCTGTCCGACCCGGCCTTGCAGGGGCAAGAGATCGGCGTGATCGCCGGAACCCCGCCCGCAAGCCACCTGACCCGCGCGGGGCTGGCCGCCAATCTGCGCGGCGCGCAACTGTTCGTCGATCGCCGCGTCTCAAACCCCGCCGGTGATCTGATCGAGGCGGTGCGCGATGGCAGCCTTG
>JAUNTZ010000029.1 GCA_030538425.1 Paracoccus sp. (in: a-proteobacteria)
ATCGACTTGATCGACTTGAAGCCGTATTTCCACGGCACGACCAGCCGGATCGGCGCGCCGTTCTGGTTCGGCATCGGCTGGCCGTAAAGCCCGGTCGCCAGCAGGCTCAGCGGGTGCATCGCCTCATCCAGCCGCAACCCCTCGACATAGGGCCATGGCATCGAGGCGCGGCGCTGTTCCGGCATCTGCTCAGGGTCAAGCAAGGTCTCAAAGGCCACGAACCGTGCCGAGGGCTGGATGCCCGCGCGCTCCAGCACGGGGCCAAGCGGCACGCCAAGCCAAGGGATCACCATCGACCAGCCTTCAACACAGCGCAGCCGGTAGATGCGTTCCTCAACCGCGTTATCCGGCGCAAGATCCGCGACACTATAGCTGCCGGGCCGATCCACCAAACCCTCAATCACCACCGCCCAGGGCTCGGTTCGCAGGCTATGGGCATTGCGGGCCGGGTCTTCCTTGCCAAAGCCGAACTCATAGAAATTGTTGTAATTTGTGATCTGCTCAAACGTGTTGGGCGTCTCATCCGTCGAAAACGCCCCAAGCGCAGGCTCCGCCGCCATCGCGACTGCCCCCGCCATAAAGCCGCGCCGGTTCAGATACAGCGCACGCGAAGTCACATCCGACCAGCCAAGCCTCATTCCATCGCCTTTCCTGAATATATCCTTGCCCCAAAGGCCCCCGCGCCCCATCATGGGCAAAACCACCACGGCGATAAAGGAGAATACCATGCGCAAGGCAGCCACGACCCTGTTTTCCGCCGCTCTGGCGATCACGATCCCGTTCGCGGCCCATTCCGCCAGCTATGAGACGCAGGACAGCTATGACGACGCGGTGTTTTCCGTGCGTGAGGCGATCATCGGCAAGGGTCTGGTGATCGACGATGAGGCGCATATCGGCGACATGCTGGCCCGCACCCGCGCCGATGTCGGCAGCGAGGTTGAGCTGTTCACCGGCGCCAAGGCGTTCGGGTTCTGCTCGGCCACGGTCTCGCGGCAGGTGATCGAGGCGGATATCACCAATGTGCAGTTCTGCCCCTATCACATCTATGTCTACGAAGCCGCCGCCGCGCCGGGAACGGTCCATGTGGGCTTCCCCGACTATCCGGGCGAGACCATGGCCCCGGTGCGCGAGCTCTTGGATGAGATCGTCCGTGAGGCGCTCCGCTAGAAACCATGACGCATCCTATCGAATACCAACGCCTCTTGGTCGATCAACTGTATCAGGCTGTGATTGCAAGCGCACCCGAGGGATTTACAAGTGCCGCGTGCAGGTTTGAGTATGATCACGGCTACGATGATGGAAGCTCTCGCGTCGGAAGCCAGTTGACGTTTTTTGTTGGGGCCGAGCGGAGATATGCCTTATTGGGAGATGATCAGGCGTTCGATGTGGTGTGCCAGCTTCATGCGGCAATGAAAGCGCATACTGGCGGGGACTGGGATGCGTTTACGCTGCTTATTAACGATGATGGCAGCGTCACGACAAAATTCGAGTATCCTGATCAGAAGCCTCTTGCCTGACCGCTCTGCCGCAGGTTGTCTCGCAAATGCAAGAATAGTCAGTGTTTTTTCCTGTGGGCCCGCCGTGATGCTTGACTAAAGCGCGCAGAATACGTCGTGCAGGATGCCCGCCAGCCGGCCGGCATCGCGCGGCGTGAAGGCGCAGGGAAGGTCGCTGTCGATGTCAAAAACGCCGATCAGCCGCCCGCCCGCGCCGAAGACCGGCAGGACCAGCTCGGACCGGGTCGAACTCGCGCAGGCGATATGGCCCGGAAAGGCGTCCACATCGGGGACAAGCTGAACCTGCCCGGTTCGTGCCGCCGCGCCGCACACCCCGCGTGAGAACGGGATCACCAGACAGCCATGCCCACCCTGATAGGGCCCGATCTTCAGCAATTCGGGCGCAACCACGCGATAAAAGCCGGTCCAGTCGAAGCGGTCATCAGCGTGATGGACCTCACAGGCGACCGTCGCCATCAGCGCGATCTCGTCATCCTCACCCTTGGTTATCGCGGCGATTCGGGCGCTCAGCGCGTCATAATCAAGGCTCATACCGGCAGAATCGTGGTCGATTTCAACTCCTCCATCGAGAGAAGCGCGGTGACGTTGAAGATCTTCACCTCGGCGATCAGCGCCTGATAGAACTCATCATAGGCGCGGGCGTCGCGGACGCGCAGCTTGACGATATAGTCGATCTCACCGGCCAGCCGGTGCGCCTCCAGCACCTCGGGGCGGGCCTGCAAGGCGGCCA
This sequence comes from Paracoccus sp. (in: a-proteobacteria), assembly GCA_030538425.1. Taxonomy (GTDB): domain Bacteria; phylum Pseudomonadota; class Alphaproteobacteria; order Rhodobacterales; family Rhodobacteraceae; genus Paracoccus. Next base: position 2,248 of record JAUNTZ010000029.1, read on the forward strand.
GAAACTTCTGCTGCCAGCCCGCCTCATGTTCCGAGGTGCGGATCAGCACGAAGAAACAGGTGCCAAGATCAATCGCATCGGGGTCCAGAACGACCGTCTGGCGCCGGATCACGCCCATCTCACGCAGCTTGCGGATGCGGTTCCAGACCGGCGTTTTCGACGAGCCGACCTTGCGCGCGATATCGTCCAGCGACTGCCCGGCATCGTGCTGCAACTGGGCAAGGATTTTCCGGTCCAGCCCATCGAGACGGGCTTTTTTCTCATTCGCGTCACTCATTGGCACATACCTTCTGTCACGGGAAAAAACAAAGAACCATGTCCCTATCTAACGCAGGTATCTGGCAAAGAACAGGGAAAATGTCCCATATATGCCCAAAGCATTTTGGAGATTCGGGCCATGGCCAAAGCCTTTCAGCACGCCGTCATCTCGGCCAATGACCTGTTTGACGGTCGAGTGATCTATCTGGACGCGGCGGGCCAGTGGGTGGACCGTCTGGCCGAGGCCGAGCTGATAAAGGACGAGGCCCGCGCCGAGCAGCGCCTTGCGCTTGCGCTTGCCCAATCCGAACGCGCGGTCGGCCCCTATCTGGCCCCCGCCCGCGCGGGCGAAAACGGCCCCGAGCCTGCCCATTTCCGCGAGGCGTTCCGAGCGACCGGCCCGTCCAACTATTTCCACGGCAAACAAACCGAGGCCGTCTGATGTATCACTATAACGATTTCGACCGCGCCTTCGTGCAGGACCGGGTTTCGACCTTTCGGGGTCAGGTCGCCCGCCGCCTTGACGGCTCACTGACCGAGGATGAGTTCCGCCCGCTGCGGCTGATGAACGGCGTTTATCTGCAACTCCATGCCTATATGCTGCGTGTGGCGATCCCTTACGGGACGCTCGATCCCGCCAAGATGCGCCGACTGGCCTATATCGCGGAACGGTGGGACAAGGGTTATGGCCATTTCACCACCCGCCAGAACATTCAGTATAATTGGCCGCGTCTGGTCGATATTCCGGACGCGCTACAAGCCCTGGCCGATGTGGGGATGCACGCGATCCAGACCTCGGGGAACACCATCCGCAACGTGACCGCCGACCAGTTCGCGGGCGCCGCCGCCGATGAAATCGCCGACCCGCGCCCCTATGCCGAACTGATCCGCCAATGGTCCACCGACCACCCCGAATTCCAGTTCCTGCCGCGCAAGTTCAAGATTGCCATCACCGGCAGCCCGAATGACCGCGCTGTGGTCAAGTCGCATGATATCGGCTTGCGGATGATCGAACAGGACGGCCTGGCCGGGTTCGAGGTCATCATCGGCGGCGGTCTGGGCCGCACGCCCCTTGTCGGTCAGGTGCTGCGCCCCTTCCTGCCCGCGCCCGATCTCTTGCCTTACCTTGAGGCGATTCTGATGGCCTATAACGCCGTGGGTCGCCGCGATAACAAGTATAAGGCGCGGCTGAAAATCGGCGTGCTTGAACTGGGCATCGACTATTGGCGCGAACAGGTCGAGGCGCAGTTTGCCACGCTGCGCCCGCAATTCGACGGCTCGGATCAACTGGTTCTGGCCGAGATTGCCGCGCAATTCGCCGCCCCCGAACTGGAGCAGGGCCGCGGGCTGGACGCCTATGAGGCCGCCCGCGCCGCCGATCCGCTGTTCCGGTCGTGGTCCGATACCAACCTTGCCGCGCATAAAGAGCCCGATCATGCGATCGTCACCATCTCGCTCAAGGCGCATGGGGCGACGCCGGGCGATGCAAGTGCGGAACAGATGCGCGTGATTGCGGATCTGGCAGAACAATATGGCCATGGCGACATCCGCATCAGCCATGAACAGAACATCGTTCTGCCCCATATTCACCGCGCCGATCTGCCCGCGATCTATGCGACCTTGCGCGAACACGGGCTGGCCACCGCGAATATCGGGCTAATCTCGGACATCATCGCATGCCCCGGCATGGATTACTGCGCGCTTGCCACGGCGCGCTCGATCCCCGTCGCGCAGCAAATCGCGACCCGCTTTGCCGAGCTGGATCTGGAACATGAGATCGGCGCGATGAAGATCAAGATCTCGGGCTGCATCAATGCCTGCGGGCATCACCATGTCGGCCATATCGGGATTCTGGGTCTGGACCGTGCAGGCGTGGAAAACTACCAGATCACGCTTGGCGGCGACGGGACCGAAACCATGACCGTGGGCGAACGCGCAGGCCCCGGCTTTGCCTATGATGAGATCGTTCCGGCCATTGAACGCCTGATCGGTGCCTATCTGGAACAGCGCGAATCGGCGGATGAGGATTTCCTGACCGCCTATCGCCGCCTTGGCCCGCAAGTGTTCAAGGATGCGCTTTACCCCAAAGAGGCCGCCCATGGCTGATGCTGCCCAAATCCTGCCCTTTCCATCGACGCGCGCGCAGCGGATCGAGGCGCTTAACGCCCGCTATCGCAACCGCGCGGCGATGCAGGTGCTGCGCGATGCGCTGACCGATCCCGATCTGGGGCGGGTCGCGCTTGTGTCGTCATTCGGGGCGGAATCGGTCGTGCTGCTGCATATGATCTCGGTGATCGACCGCGACACGCCGGTTTTGTTCATCGACACGCAGATGCTGTTCCCCGAAACGCTTGCCTATCAGTCCGAGGTCGCGGCGAAACTGGGCCTGACCGATCTGCGCATCATCCGCGCCGCCCCCGATGCGGTCGCCGCCCATGATCCCGAAGGCACGCTGAACCAGACCAACCCCGACCTCTGCTGCCATATCCGCAAGACGGTGCCGCTTGAACGCGCGCTGTCAGGCTTTGACGCATGGATCACCGGGCGCAAGCGGTTTCAGGGCGGCGCGCGGCAGGCGCTTGAGTTCTTCGAGGCCGAGGAGGACAGCCCGCGCATCAAGGTCAACCCGCTTGCGCATTGGACCCCCGACGACGTGAAGGACTATATGGACAACAACAACCTGCCCCGCCACCCGCTTGTCGCCAAGGGCTATAAATCCATCGGCTGCGCGCCTTGCACCTCGCCCGTGGCCGAGGGCGAAGACCCGCGCGCGGGCCGGTGGCGCGGTCAGGACAAGGACGAATGCGGCATCCATTTCATCGGCGGCAAGCTGGTGCGCGGCCCGCTGCCGCCCGAGCTGGCCGAGGGGGCAGATGCGGCGCAAGATAGTGGGCAGACCGAGATGAGTGATAACGCCGCAAGTTTCGTGCCGCTCGATGGCCAGCCGGTAATCGTCACGGATCAAGGCTTCGCGCCCGAGGATTACTCGGGTGAGATCCTCGACCTCGCCCCCGACGCCGATCTGGCGGACATTCTCGCCGAGCTGCCCAAGGCGGGTCTAATCCGCGTGGCCTTCCCGGGCTTTGCCGACGGGCGCGGCTTTACCATCGCGCGGCGGCTGCGGCTTGCGGGCTATACCGGGCGGCTGCGCGCGGCGGGCCATGTGATCGCGGATCAATACGCGATGACGCGGAGGTCTGGCTTTGATGAGGTGGAAATCAGCGCCGATCTGGCCCGCCGCCAACCATGGGAGCAATGGCAGGCGCGCGCCGATTGGCAGGGCGGCTATCTGCCCCGTCTGGGCTGGCGGGCCTGACAGCGGGGCGCGCGTGGGCGGCCCCGGCTTCCCTGACGCGCCTTCATTGGGTCACGTGTCAGTTGAAGCGGCACGACCCGCTCACCGCCCACGCATTACGGGCTTCATCGAGACACACGGGCGGGAAACCGTGCGCCGCTATAACGCCCGCGCGCAAAGCCAACGCCTGCGCCACCATCAAAACCCCGCGCACCCCACTTTGAAACCACGCGCATATGCCGCGCAACCCGCCGGCATCCGGCACCGCGCGCGGCGACATTAGCCCCCTTGGAGCCGCCCCCGCGCTTCGCGTCTGAACCGGGCACCGCCATCAAGCCCGCACCCCACCGCGCGGCTGACCACAGGTCACACTTGCACCGCGCCGCGGCCCGCGCGAACATCGGGCGAAACAAGCCAAAGGTTCCGCCCATGTCCACGCCCGCCCTTCTGCAAAACCTGCGCATCCCGGTCATCGGCTCGCCGATGTTCATCGTCTCGGGGCCGGAACTGGTCATCGCGCAATGCAAGGCGGGGATTGTCGGCAGTTTTCCCGCGCTCAACGCCCGCGAGAAAGAGGGCGAGCCATGTCAGCTCGACCTCTGGCTGACCCGCATTTCCGAGGAACTGGACCGCCACAATCAGGCGAATCCCGACCGCCCCGCCGCCCCCTTCGCGGTCAACCAGATCGTCCACCGCTCAAACACCCGGCTGGAACGCGACATCGAGATCTGCGTGCGCCACAAGGTGCCTTTGTGGATCACCTCGCTTGGCGCGCGCCCCGAGGTGAATGAGGCCGCCCATTCCTGCGGCGGCATTGTCCTGCATGACATCATCAATAACAGCTTCGCCCGCAAGGCGATTGAGAAGGGCGCGGACGGGCTGATCGCCGTGGCAGCGGGCGCGGGCGGTCATGCCGGGATGCAGTCGCCCTTTGCGCTGCTGCAAGAGATCCGCGAATGGTTCGACGGCCCGCTTGCCCTGTCGGGCGCGATTGCCACTGGCCGCGCGGTTCTGGCGGCGCAGACGGCGGGCGCGGATTTCGCCTATATTGGCAGCCCGTTCATCGCCACGGATGAGGCCAACGCGGTGCCGGACTACAAGCAGATGATCGCCGAGAGCAGCGCCGAGGATATCGTCTATTCCTCGCTGTTCACCGGGGTTCACGGGAATTACCTGAAGCCCTCGATCCGAGCGGCGGGGATGGACCCGGACGCACTGGCCCATGCCGACCCGTCGAGCATGGATTTCGGCGGCAAGGACAAGCCGAAAAGCTGGTCGCAGATCTGGGGCGCAGGTCAGGGCATCGGCGCGATCAAGCAGGTTGAGCCGGTGGCCGATCTGGTGGACCGCCTTGCGCATGGCTATGACAAGGCCCGCGAGGATCTGGCGCAGCTCGCCCCGGCGCGGTGGTGAGGCGGCTAGTTCTGGGCGGGCGCAAACCGGCGCGAGTTGCGGCCCTTTGACCAACTCCGCGACAGCGGCGCTCAGGTTGCTTTATTGCGGGGGGCAACGATCTCGCCCGAGGCTGTGTAAACACCTGTAGCAAGCCGTCTTAGTCTAGCAAGGCGGTAAGTGTCTCGACCATCCAGACCGGGCAAGCACCCAATCGCGCGCGTCGCGGCCCGTTGAACAGTTAAGCGATGGCGGCGCTCAAGCTGCTTTGTTCGGCCGGGGCAACGATCTCGCCTGATGCGGCGCCACCATCTGCGAAGGCCAGCCTTAGCCTAGCAAGACGGTAAACGGCTCGCCCAGCCAATCGCCCGTGTCACAGCCCATTAACCAGTTCCGCGACAGCGGCGCTTAGGTTGATTTGTTCGGCAGGGGGTGATCTCGCCCGATACGGTGCCAAAACCCGCAAAGGCCCGCCTTAGCCCGGCGCCTGCTCACCTCATTCCGGCGATAGTGCGCCATAGATAATCAAAGCGGGTTGCAGGCTCGGGCCGGATGCGCGCAGCCTCTCGGCCAGTTCCGCAGCCGTGCCTCGGATAAACTGTTGTTCGGCATGGCCAACCGCCTCCGCAATCATAGAGGGGGCAGGCAATGGTCGATCAGCATCTGCGCCAGTTCGGGAAAGCCGTGTTGGCCCATGAACACCTCGGCCTCGGCGCGCGCAAGCGCAAATGTCACGAAAAGACCCGTCCTATTCAGTCCTTCCGCCTCGCGGACCCATCAACCGCAAACCGCGATAAGAGCCAGATCAGCGCGGCCTATGACCCTTCCGGCGCGGCCCATTCCGGCGACAGCGCGCCATAAAGGATCAACGCAGGCTGGGCGCTTGGCCCGGCCTCGGACAGGCGGGCGGCCAGTTCCGCGACCGTGCCTCGGATGAACTTCTGTTCGGCATGGCCCACCGCCTCGGCGATCATCGCGGGGGTGTCCGGGGGCAGGCCATGGGCGATCAGGCCCTGCGCCAGTTCGGGAAAGCTGCGTTGGCCCATGAACACCGTCGTGACCGCCTCGGGGTCGGCAAGCGCGGCCCAGTTCAGCCCCTGCGGCAGATGGCCCGTCACATCCGCGCCGGTCACATATTGCACCCGCCGCGCGGTCAGCCGCCGGGTCAGCGGCAGGCCCGCCGCCGCCACCGCCGCATTGACCGAGGACACGCCGGGGATGATCTCATGCGCGATCCCGGCCCCGCGCACGGCGGCGAGTTCCTCCTCCAGCCGCCCGAACATGCCCGCATCGCCGGATTTCAGCCGCACCACGCGCCGCCCCGCCAGCCCATGTTCGACCAACAGTGCGTTGACGGCCTCTTGGCGGGCGCTTGGCCGTCCGGCGCGCTTGCCCACGCCGATCAGCTGGGCACGCTCGCCCGCGCGGGCGAGAACCGGCCCCGAGGACAGGTCGTCATACAGCACCACATCGGCGCGCTCCAGCCGGTCCACCGCGGCGAGGGTCAGCAATTCAGGGTCGCCCGGACCCGAGGATACGAAAGAAACAAATCCGCTCATGCCGCCAGCAATGGCCGCAAATGCGGGCCCACGCAAGACCCGCGCAAAGGCGAAACCGAAAACGAGCGGGCCGTGACAGCGCGCCTGCATCGGTGATGCCGGGCCGATTGGAACGCGCAAGACTTGCGCAACCCCCAAGGCACAACGGGCGGGCGATGACAGCGCGCACCAGCTTTGGCTCGTGCTTGACCGACCAGACCGCGCAGGACTTGCACCACCTCGCAAAACAAAACGGGCGGGCCACCACAGCCCGCCCGCTCTTGTCATGCCCGAAGGCTCAGCCTGCGCAGGCCTCGATGGTCGCCAGATCCGGGCCGTTCGGGGTGCGGCCCAGGTTGAACGGGGCCGAGGCATCGCGCCACAGCGCATAATCCTGCAAATAGGTCAGCATCGAGGCATAGACCTTGGCCGAAAGCGGGTTCTCGCAGGCGGTGGTCTCGATGACTTCGTTGGCGGCTTCCTGAATCCGCTCAAGCGTTTCGTCATCCATGCGGGTGATCTCGACCCCGGCATCCTGGAAGGCGCGATAGGCTTCGTTCGCGCGCCGCTCGGTATTGGCAAGCGACCACAGCATCGTCGCATCCGCCGCAATGCGCAGCTTTTCCTGCGTCTCGGGGCTAAGCGCATCCCATGCGTTCTTGTTGATCATCACGCCAAAGACCGAAGACGACTGGTGCCAGCCCGGCGTCGCCCAGTAGCGGGTGACCTGCTGGAAACCGCCCGAGAGGTCCACGTTCGGGGTCGAGAACTCAGCCCCGTCGATCACGCCGCGCTCCAGCGACTGATAGATCTCACCCCCAGCCATCGAGACCTGACGACCGCCCAGAGCCTCCAGCAGGCGGCCCTGCTCCAGACCCGACAGACGCAGGCGCAGGCCCTGAAGGTCCTCGGTATTGCGGATCGGCTGGCTGACGGTGCGGAAGCCGGATTCGTTATTGGTCACGCCATAAGGCAGATAGACCATGCCGAACTGGCCGTAGACCTCATCATAGAGCTCCTGCCCGCCCCATTCGTTGATCCAGTTGACGTAATCAATCGCGTTGAACAGCGATGCCGTGGTGGACAGCGGCGAGAAGGCCGAGTTGCGGCCCGCCCAATAGCCCGGCCAGTCGGCGCCCGCCTCGATGGTGCCGCTTTCGACCGCACCGAATACCTCACCGGCGGGAACAAGGCTTCCGCCCTCAAAGAACTCGATGTTCAGTTCACCCGTGGTCAGCTTGTTGGCCAGATCGACGAAATGCTTGTCGATCTCGATCAGCTCAAGGCTCGACGGCCAGGTCGAGGTCATGGTCCAGCTTGTCTGGGCCTGCGCGGCACCGGCCAGCAGGGCAAGCGCGGTCGCAGCACCGGCAAGTTTGGTCAAGTTCATGTCGTTCTCCTCCGTTGAACTTTTATTAGCGATAGAGCGTATGCGGCAGCCAGGTCACCAAGGCGGGGAACTGGATGATCAGCAGACACATCAGGATGATCATGCCGATGAAGGGCAGCACGCCCTTGATGATATCGGCGGTCGTGACCTCAGGCGGGCTGATCGCGCGCATATAGAACAGCGCATAGCCAAAGGGCGGCGACAGGAACGAGGTTTGCAGAACCACCGCCATCAGCACCACGAACCAAAGCGGGTCGATGCCCATCTCGCGCACGATCGGCAGAAAGATCGGAAAGCACAGCAAAACGATGCCGGTCCAGTCCAGGAACATGCCCAGAATGAACACGGTGACCAGCATGACCAGAACCAGCATATTCGGGTCTTCAACCATGCCGCGCACAAAGTTCTGCGTCGCGCCAAGCCCGCCGGTGATGTTGAACACGCCGGTGAAGGCGGTCGCCCCCACCACGATGAACAGGATCATCGCCGAGGTGCGCCCGGTTTCCAGAAACGCGCCGTAAAAGGTCGCCCAGTTGAACCGCCCGCGCATGATCACGATGCCAAGGGCAAGCGCGGCACCGATGGCGGATGCCTCGGTCGCGGTCGCGATGCCCGCCAGCATGGTGCCAAGGATGCCAAGGATCAGCACCAGCGGCGGCACGGCTTCGACCAGCAACAGCTTGATCAGCTCGGACTGGCTCATCCGTTCGTCCGAGGTCACGGCGGGGGCCAGATCAGGCCGGATCACCGCCAGAGCGAACACATAAACCCCGTAAAGCAGGCCCAGCAGAACGCCCGGGATCATCGCGCCCGCAAACAGGTCGCCCACAGTCAGACCCGGCGCATAGGACGACATCAGGATCAGCATGATCGAGGGCGGAATGAGGATGCCAAGACAGCCCGACGCGCCGATCAGGCCGGTGGTCAGTTGCTTGGAATAGCCATATTGCAGCATCGGTTTCAGCGCCATGACGCCCATCACCGTGATCGACGCGCCGATGATGCCGGTCGTCGCCGCCAGCAGGATCGAGATGAACACCACCGCCAGACCCAGACCGCCCTTGACGCGGGCCAGCAGTTGGCGCAGCGCCTCGAACATCTTGTCGGTCACGCCGGAATCCGACAAAAACCGCGCCATCAGCACGAAAAGCGGGATCGCAACAAGGGTGAAATTGCTCAGCACATCACCGTAAATGCGGTTGATGGTGATGCTGACCGCCTGCGGACGCCCGGCCAGAAGCGCGCCAATGACCGCAGTGCCGCCCAGAACAAAGGCCAGCGGGTGGCCCATGAACAGGCCCACGACCAGCAGTCCGGCCATGATCAGCGCGATACCCTCGCCCGACAGGCCCGGAATCGCAAAGTAACCGCCCAGAGACACAAAGTTCTGGATCAGCATGTTGATAAAATCAGCGAACATCCAGCGGCTCCAGCGTCTCAAGGTGGTCGTCACGGTTGACGATCAGTTTCATCAATTCGGAAATGCCCTGAATGAACAGCAGGGTCGCCGCAATCGCCATGGCAAGCTTCAGCGGATAGACCGGCAGCTGCACCGAGCTGGAGGTGACCTCACCCTGAGCCCATGACCGCAGGCCGAACTGCCAGCTGTAGATCATGAACACAAAGGTAAAGGGCAGGAAGAACACGACATAGCCGATGATCTCAACCCAACGGCGGACCGGCCCGCTTAGCTTTTCGGTCAGAAGATCGACGCGCACATGCGCCTGATGGCGCAGCGCGTAGCCGCCCAGCATGATGAAATAGAACCCGTAAATCATCGAGGACATGTCAAATGCCCAGCGGGTCGGGTTGCCCATCAGGCGCACCACGACCTCATAGATGATGATTGCGGCGAATACGCCCGCAAAAAGCGACACGATCCGCCCGACCGCCTCATTGATGGCGTCGATGACCTTGATCAAGATAGCCTCCTCTATCCCCCGTTGGTGGCAGTTGTTGACCGGCCCGCGGCGCAAGTCAACTGCACCAAAGGGACAGGGCGCAATAATATTGCGCAACCAAGAACCCCGCCCGAAGGCGGGGTTTTGCGGTGGATAGCGGGGCGCGGCGCGGCCTAGTCGTATTTGCGCCGGTCCTCGATCACCACGCCGTCATTGGGCAGGCTTCCGGGTGCCACGATCTCAACCTTGCCGCGCAGTTTCAGCACATCGGCGATGGTCGCGCCATATTCCTCGGCGGCCTCGCGCGGGCTCTCGACCTGCACGGTCATGGCGTCCATTTCGCCCTGACGCTCGGCGATGACGCGGGCGCGCAGCACCTCGGGATGGCGCGCGACAAGGGCGGCGACCTGTTCGGGGCGCACGAACATGCCCTTGATCTTGGCGGTCTGATCGGCGCGGCCCATCCAGCCCTTGATGCGCATATTGCTGCGCCCGCAAGGGCTTTCGCCGGGCAGCACCGCCGAGAGATCCCCCGTCGCAAAGCGCAAAAGCGGATAATCGGGGTTGAGCGTGGTCACGACGACCTCACCCACCTCACCCTCGGCGACCGGGTCGCCGGTGCCGGGGCGGACGATCTCCACGATCACGCCCTCATCGACGATCATGCCGTCCATCGCCTCGGATTCATAGGCGATATTGCCCAGATCGGCGGTCGCATAGCATTGCAGCGTGGCAATCCCCCGATCCGCATATTCGCGCCGCAGACTGGGGAACAACGCGCCGCCACCCACCGCCGCGCGGGTGATGGCCAGGGTCTCACCCATCTCATCGGCCTTGTCCAAAATCACCTTGAGATAATCCGGCGTGCCCGCATAGACGGTCGAGCCGATATCGGCGGCGGCGCGGACCTGCATCTCGGTCTGGCCGGTGCCTGCGGGCAGCACGGCGGCATCGACCGCCCGCGCGCCGGATTCGAACATGATCCCCGCAGGTGTCAGGTGATAGGCAAAGCAGTTCTGCACGATATCGCCGCGCCCGACCCCGCAGGCATGCAGGAACCGCCCCAGCCGCCACCAGTCGCCCGCGATCCGGCCCGGCTCATAGATCGGGCCGGGGCTTTGGAAGATATAGTCGAACTCGGCGGCCAGACGGGTGGCGAAACCGCCAAAGGGCGGGTTCTTTTTCTGCGCCTCCGACAGTTCGGATTTGCGGATCACCGGCAGCATGCGCAGCGCATCGCGTGAGGTGATGTCCTCCGCCTCGATGTCGCGCAAGAGCCGCGCCATGGCGGGCGCGGTCTTGGCCCGCCCGATGGCCGCGACCAGATCACGGGCCAGCGCCTCTTCCCGCTCATCCGCGCTGCGGGTTTCCAGATCGTCGTAAAATCCGCTCATCTCTCAAACCTTTCCCTTCGCCCGCCTATATCCGGCAGGCGTCAATGACGACCCTGCGCCCCGGCGCCGCCTCTTTCAGGATTCCGGCCATCGCCGCGACCATCTCATCCGAGCGCGCCCATTCCTCTGCCTCAACCCCGCACCCGGCAACAAGAAAGCCATGCTGCCCGTGAGGCGCACACCAGTCATTGTATATTCGCGCCACCGCGTGGGGCTGCGATATATGACGCAACGACCGGATATTTCGTTCTGTTCCGAATGGAACGGTGTCAGGCGCCAGCGGAAGGGGAGGAAAGGGCATCATTATTCCCAGCTTTCCTTTTCAGGAACCAACGCTCGATAGGCCGAACTCACGATTGCACGATAATCCTGATGAAAAGGCTCAGCCAGCAATGAACCAAGATCATTCTCAAGCCATATCAGTAACTGCTTTTCGGCGGGGTCTTCGAAAAGTTCGTCGTTTTCCCAGTTCGTCTTTTCCCAGTTCCGAGAAAGCCATTCGAACAAAACCAACGCCTCCTGCCGGGACAGCGACACATTGATTTTATCCCCGTCCAGAGCCGCAGAGGTCATTGCAAGCCTCCGTGCGCAGTCACGTTGCTGGTCCCACCACCCGGAAACTGCCATGCCGCAACCGCCCCGCTACAGTTCGGGCAAACCGTGGCATCGGCTGGATTGCAAGACGTGCCCATCCCGTCCCCTCAGGCCAGCCAACGCTTGCGGCGGCGGTAAGAGCGCACGTCGCGGAAAGACTTTCGGCCCTCATCCGACATGCCAAGGTAAAACTCTTTCACGTCCGGGTTCTCGCGCAGCGCAGCCGCCTCGCCATCCATCACGACGCGACCGTTTTCCAGAATATAGCCGTAATGCGCATAGCGCAGCGCGACATTGGTGTTCTGCTCGGCCAGAAGGAAGGTCACGCCTTCGCCCTCGTTCACCGCACGGACGATCTCGAAGATCTGCTCGACAAGCTGCGGCGCCAGACCCATCGATGGCTCGTCCAGCAGGATCGTTTCGGGGCGCGACATCAGCGCGCGGCCCATGGCGCACATCTGTTGCTCACCGCCCGAAGTATAGCCCGCCTGCGAGCGGCGACGTTCCTTGAGCCGAGGGAAATAATTATACACCATCTCAAGGTCTTGCTGGATCGCGGCGCTGCCATCGGTGCGGGTATAGGCGCCGGTCAGCAGGTTTTCCTCAACCGTGAGATGTTCAAAACAATGGCGGCCCTCCATCACCTGAATGACGCCCTTTTTCACAAGCGCCGCCGGGTTCAGGTCCGAGACCCGCTCACCGCGGTAATTGATCGTACCCTTGGTCACCTCACCGCGTTCGGATTGCAGCAGGTTGGAAATCGCCTTGAGCGTGGTGGTCTTGCCCGCGCCATTGCCGCCCAGAATCGCGGTGATCGAGCCCTTGGGCACCGACAGGCTGACCCCTTTCAGCACCAGAATGACGTGATTGTAGATCACTTCGATATTGTTGACCTCAAGCAGGGTCTCGGGCGTTTGCGTCGTATCAAGCATGGCCAAATCCTTGGGCTGGATGCCCCGGCGACAGGCGCCGCCGGGGCCGTTTCATCAGCAATCGCGCGGGGTGATCCCGGCTTCGGCAGCATAGGCCGCGCTGTCCTCGGCAATCAGCGGGTCCAGAACCTCATTATCGGGGGTCATGAACTCGGTGATCAGGTTCCACTGACCGGCGCCCGCATCCCATTGCTGCAAACGGGCCTGACCGTTGCCGCCATGGTTCGCGCAGGTGATCGAGAAGGCCGGGCCGAAATCGGGCAGGCCCAGCTCAACCAGACGTTCGTCGGTCATTTCCAGCGCCTCGAACCCGTCACGCACCTGCGCGGCGGTGACGTTCGACACGCCATGGATCTCTTGCGCCTGACGGATTGCCTCAGAGATCACGACGGCCGCATACATGCCGCGCGAATACAGCACCGAGCCGACATGCTGACCCCCTTGTGAGGCTTTGCCCGCATCGATCACATGGGTGCGCAGGTCGTCATAGATCGGATAGTCCATGCCGACGCCGTGGAAGGTCAGCGCCTTGTAGCCATCCGCGCCCGCGCCAACCGGGGTCACGTCAACTTCGGAACCCGACCACCAGATGCCGATGAAGTTCTCCATCGGAAAGCGGATATTCGCGGCCTCTTGAATGGCGGTCTGGTTCATCACGCCCCAGCCGTAAAGGATGACGAAATCGGGCCGGTCGCGGCGGATTTGCAGCCACTGGCTGCGCTGTTCCTGACCGGGCGCGTCGACGGGCAGTTCGGTCAGCGTGAAGCCGTGCTTCTGGCCCAGTTCCTGAAGCGTGCGGATCGGTTCGCGACCGTAGGCCGAGTTGTGATAGACCAGCGCGATGGTCTTGCCCTCAAGGCTGCCGCCGTTCTGGTCGAGCAGATATTTCACCGCAACTGAGGCCCCGTCCCAATAGTTGGCCGGCGCGTTGAACACCCATTCAAAGACCGAACCATTCTGCGCCGAAGTCCGACCGTAGCCCGGCGTATAAAGCGGGATGCCATCAACCGCGACCTTGGGGATCAGCTGATAGGTGATGCCGGTGGACAGCGGGTTATAGACCAGCGCGCCGTTGCCCTTGGTCGATTCGTAGCATTCGACCCCGCGTTCGGTGTTATAGGCGGTCTCGCATTCGGGGACGCTGACACGCTCACCACCGATGCCGCCGTCACGTTCGTTCAGCAGGGTGAAATAGTCGTTGAACCCGTCGGCATATTGGGTCCCGTTCGCGCCGTAAGGGCCGGTCCGGTAGGACAGGTTCGGCACCACCAGATCGGCCAGCGCCGGACCTGCGGCCATCACCGCGCCAAGCGCAAGTGCGGTCAGTTTCGTTACTTTCATGGTTTCCTCCCATGGGGTTTCATTGCGCCGGTTTACCCGGTTCTGATGGTTAATGCGGGAACGGCCAGAGCCGCAGCTTTTCCTTGATCAGCGCCCAGAGACGGGCCAGCCCGTGCGGCTCAACGATCAGGAAGAAGACGATCAGCCCGCCCACGATCATCAGCTCGATATGGGCGGCAAGGTCGGTCGGCCAGCCAAAGCCGCCCACCAGCAGGTTTTTCAAAAGGACCGGCAACAGCACCATGAAGGCCGCGCCCGCAAATGATCCGAACACGCTGCCAAGGCCGCCGATGATGATCATGAACAGCACAAGGAAGGATTTGCGGATGTCAAAGGCCTCGGTCACTTCGGCGGCGCCCAGATAGACGGCGAAGAACAGCGCGCCCGCGATGCCGACAAAGAACGAGGACACACCAAAGGCGGTCAGCTTGGCTTTGAGCGGGTTCACCCCGATGATCTCGGCGGCGATATCCATATCGCGGATCGCCATCCATTGCCGCCCATAAGTGCCGCGCGTCAGGTTGCGCGCGACCCAGGCCAGCACAAAGACAAAGACCAGACAGACCAGATATTTCGCGCTGGCCGTCGCGGCGGGCCCGGTGACAGCCCAGCCCAGCACAGTGCGCTCGGGCGAGTTGATCTGACCCGAGGCCGAATAGTTGTAGAACCACGGCACCTTGTTGAACAGCCAGACAAGGAAGAACTGCGCCGCCAGCGTGGCCACGGCCAGATAGAAGCCCTTGATCCGCAGGCTTGGCAGGCCAAAGGCGATGCCCACCAGCGCCGTGATCCCGCCCGCCAGCAGAATATGGATCATCACCGAGACTTCGGGGAATGAGGTCATCAGCTTATAGACCGCATAGGCCCCCACCGCCATGAACCCGCCGGTGCCAAGGCTGACCTGACCCGCATATCCGGTCAGGATGTTCAGCCCAAGCGCCGCGATGGCATAGATCAGGAACGGCAGCAGCACCGCCGAGGCCCAGTAATCGTTGATGATGAAGGGAATGACCAGAAAGGCCACCGCCAGCACCGCATAATAGCCGATCCGGTCCAGTTGCAGCGGAAAGGTCTGCCCGTCGTCGCGATAGGTCGTCTTGAAATCACCGGCTTCACGATACAGCATGATATGCCCCTTTCGCCGTCATCTTGCCCGTTTGGGGCTTCTTCTGTGCAAAAATACTCAACTGCGCGGAACTCACGGTCAGACCCTCTCGATGATCTTTTCGCCGAACAGCCCCTGCGGGCGGAACACCAGGAACAACAGGGCCAGCACATAGGCGAACCAGTTTTCCGTGGCCTGCATGGTAAAGCCCATGATCTCACGGAAGGCAGCGCTGGAGACCACGAACTCGAACAGCTTTTCACCGACGCCGATAATCAGCCCGCCGACAATCGCGCCGGGGATCGAGGTGAACCCGCCTAGCATCAGCACCGGCAGCGCCTTCAGAGCAATCAGCGAAAGCGAGAACTGCACCCCCGATTTGGACCCCCACATGATCCCCGCGACAAGGGCAACAAAGCCCGCGATGGACCAGACCATGATCCAGATAAAGCGCAGGCTGATACCCACCGACAGCGCGGCCTGATGGTCGTCGGCCACCGCCCGCATGGCGCGGCCATGTTTGGTATATTGCGAAAACGCCACCAAGGCCGCGACCAGCGCCGCAGCGATCAGCGCGGCCCAGATGTCCAGCGTGTCGATATAAAACCCGTAGCCCAGATTCTCGAAGGTCCAGTCATCCAGCCACATCCAGCCGCCTTTCGGCAGGCCGACATCCAGCGTCTTGACATCCGCGCCCCACATCACGTCACCCACGCCTTCAAGGAAATAGGCAAGCCCGATGGTGGCCATGAACAGGATGATCGGCTCTTGCCCGACCAGATGTTTCAGCACCAGCCTTTCAATCAGGAAGGCCAGCAGGACCATGACGGCGGCGGTCAGCACAATCGCCACAACCGAGGGCACGTTCCAGCCGAAATGATGCACCCGCGTGCCGAACATGGCATTGATGAGATGCGCGAAAGGCACCTGCCCCGACATGATGCCCACCAGCGTCAGCGCGGCAAACAGCGCCAGCACGCCCTGCGCATAGTTGAACACGCCCGAGGCCTTGAAGATCAGCACAAAGCCAAGCGCGACAAGCGCATACATCACGCCCGTCATCAGCCCGTTCACGGCGACTTCGGTGACGATAAAGAACTGTTCCATCACTTGCCCTCCAAGGCCGGTCGGTTGTCGCGCTTAGTCATGGGACACCCCCAGATAGGCGTCGATCACGTCCTGATTGTTGCGCACCTCGTCGGGGGTGCCGTCGCCGATCTTGCGGCCGTAATCCATCACCACCACGCGGTCGGACAGGTCCATGACCACGCCCATATCATGCTCGATCAGGGCAATCGTGGTGCCGAATTCATCGTTCACATCAAGGATAAAGCGGGACATATCCTCTTTTTCCTCGACATTCATGCCCGCCATCGGCTCATCCAGCATCAACAGCTTGGGCTCGGCGGCCAAGGCGCGGGCCAGCTCAACCCGTTTCTTCAGCCCGTAGGGCAGGCGGCCCACCGGGGTTTTGCGGATGTTCTGGATCTCCAGAAAGTCGATGATCTTCTCGACCTGTTCGCGATGGGCGATTTCCTCACGCTCTGCCGCGCCCCACCACAGGGCTTGCGACAGGATCCCCGATTTCATCCGGGTCAGGCGGCCGGTCATGATGTTGTCCAGAACCGACATGCCGTCAAACAGCGCGATGTTCTGGAAGGTCCGGGCGAGGCCCAGCCGCGCCACCTCATAGGGGCGCATCGGGCCGCGCGGATAGCCCTTGTAGATCACCTGACCCTCTTGCGGGACATAAAAGCCCGACATGACGTTCATCATCGAGGATTTGCCCGCCCCGTTCGGCCCGATGATCGCGCGGATCTCACCGTCGCGAATGTCGAACGAGATGTCCTTGATCGCGACCACCCCGCCAAAGCGCAGGGTGATGTTGCGCATCTCCATCAGGACGCCGCCGATCTTGCGCCCGTCGGGGGTGATATAGCCTTCGTCCTGCTCCATGGTGTGCGTCTGGCTCATTCTGCGGCAACCCCCTGATGATGCGCCGCATCAAAGACGGGCGTGTTCTCGATTTTCAGCGTGGCCTTGATGCTGCCCTTGCGCCCGTCCTCATAGGTCACTTCGGTCTCGGTATAGACGCTGTCCGACCCGTCATAGAGCGCGGTCACAAGATCCGCGAATTTCTCATTGATCACCGCACGGCGCACCTTGCGGGTGCGGGTCATCTCACCGTCATCGGGGTCAAGTTCCTTGTGCAGCACCAGAAAACGGTGGATCTGACAGCCTGAGAGCATCTTGTCCTCAGCGACTGAGCGGTTCACCTCAGTGATATGCTCGCGGATCGTCGCGTAAACCTGCGGATGCCCGGCCAGTTCCTGATAGGAGGCATAGGCGATATTGTTGCGTTCCGCCCAGTTGCCCACCGCCGAGAGGTCAATGTTGATCATCGCGGTGCAGTAATCGCGGCCATTGCCCAGCACCACGGCCTCAAGAATGTTGGGATAGAACTTGAGCTTGTTCTCAACATATTTGGGCGCGAACATGCTGCCATCGGCCATCTTGCCCACATCCTTGGCGCGGTCGATGATCCGCAAATGGCCCGAGCCTTCCTCGAAAAACCCCGCATCGCCGGTCGCCACCCAACCCTCGGCATCCTTGGTTGAGGCGGTGCTTTCGGCATTCTTGTAATATTCAACGAAGGTGCCGGGGCTGCGATAGAACACCTCGCCATTGTCGCCGATGCGCACCTCAACACCGGGCGAGGGCACGCCCACCGTATCGGAACGCACCTGCCCGTCCGGCTGTTGGGTGATGAACACGCCCGCCTCGGTCTGGCCGTAAAGCTGTTTCAGGTTGATGCCCAGACTGCGGTAAAAGTCGAAAATCTCAGGCCCGATGGCCTCACCCGCCGTGTAGCCCACGCGGATGCGCGAAAAGCCCAAGGTGTTCTTCAGCGGCCCGTAAACCAGAGCCCTGCCCAAACCGTAGGCCAGCCGGTCGCCAAAGCTGACCGAGCGGCCATCCAGCATGGCCGGGCCCACGCGGTTCGCCACATCCATATAGCGTTTGAACAGCCAGCGCTTGAACCGGCTGGCATCCTCCATGCGGATCATCACACTGGTCAGCTGACCTTCGAACACGCGCGGCGGGGCGAAGAAATAGGTCGGCCCGATCTCGCGCAGGTCGGTCATCATCGTATGCGCGCCCTCGGGGCAGTTCACGGTAAAGCCCGTCCAATAGGCTTGCGCCACCGAGAAGATGAAATCGCCCACCCAGGCCATCGGCAGATAGGCCAGCACCTCTTCGCGATGGGTCAGCTTGTCAAAGGCGGATGAGTTCTTCGCCGTCTCAATGATGTTGCGGTTCGACAGCACAACGCCCTTGGGCTTGCCGGTCGTCCCCGAGGTGTAAAGCATCACGCAAGTGTCGTCATAGGTGAGCCCCGCGATGCGACGGTCCAGTTCCGGGCCAAGCCGCTGTTCGGCGGCGCGGCCCTCGGCCTGCACATCGGCCAGCGCGTTCATGCGGGTATGGTCGTATTTGCGCATCCCGCGCTTGTCTGTGTAGACGATCTGCTCGATGCCCGGCACGCTGCGCCCGACCTCCAGGACCTTGTCCACCTGTTCCTGATCGCCGCAGATCACAAACCGCGCGCCGCAATGGTCCAGCACATAGACCATCTCTTCGGCCACGGCGTCCTGATACAAGGGCACCGGCACCGCGCCGCACATCTGGGCGGCCACCATCGACCAGTAATGCGCGGGCCGGTTGCGCCCGATCACCGCGACATGATCGCCCGGCGCAAGCCCAAGGTTCAGCAGACCAAGCGCAAGGTCGCGCACCTCACGCGCGGCCTGCGCCCAGGTCCAGCTTTGCCAGATGCCGAACTCTTTCTCACGATAGGCGGGGCGGTTGCCGTAACGCGCCGCGTTACGCGCCAGCAGCGCCGGAATGGATTGCAGGCCCGGCTCGGCGGGTGCATTGGCTTGGGTCATTTCCCCTCCCTCTGGTCTCGCGCGGCCTGCGCGTGGCGGGCCGGACGGCCGCGCGGCCCCTCAACCGCACGACGTTACAGCGCAGACTGTCGCGCGAAGCTTACCGGAATTTGTCGTGAATCTAACGAATTGTTACACGCTGTTCCACGCCGCGCCGACCTGCTAGCAAGACCAAGGGGAGGGACGCATGAATACAGGTGATTCACGGGCCGAGCTGATGCAGTCAGGGCTGAACCTGATTGGTCAGGCGCTGTCGATTTTCGATGCCGACTTGCGGCTGGCGGTCGCGAATCACCCCTATCAGGCGATGTTCGACCTGCCCGACAACCTGACCCGGCCCGGCGCGTTCTTTGAGGAAACCATCCGCTTTCTGGTGTTCCGCGGTGAATATGGCCCGCAGGACGACCCCGATGAGGCGGTGCGCATCCGGGTTGAGCAGGCCCGCCGTTTCGCGCCTCATTACCTTGAACGCGAACGCCCCAATGGCCGTTGGGTCGCGGTTGAGGGGGCGCCTTTGTCCCAAGGCGGATGGGTCGCGGTTTACACTGACATCACGGAAATCAAGCAACAGGAAAGCCTGCTGCGCGCGCGCTCGGACGCTTTGTCGCAGCAGATGCTGGACAATGCCGAACGGCTGGCGGCGGCGAACCGCGAACTGGCCGCCGCCAACGCCGCGCTTCGCGAAACCAAGCGGGTGATGACCGCCAGCCAGATCCGCACGCGGCAGGTGACCGAGATGATCCCCGCTCATATCGCGCATATGGACCGCGACTATCGTTATTTGTTCTCAAACCGGCAATTGCCGCAGATCTTTCCCGGCACCCCCGCCGATGTGATCGGGCAAGGCGGCGCTGAGGTTCTGGGCCCCGAAACCTTCGCCGCGATCCGCCCCTATATGGACCGCGCCTTCGCCGGGCGCAGTCAGGTGTTTGAGATCACGCACCCGGTCTCTGCCCGCCGCATCCGCATCGCGCTGACCCCCGACCGGGGCGGCAACGGCGCCTATATCCTGTCAACCGATGTCACCGCCGAGGTCGAAACCCGAGAGGCCCTGACCCATGCCGCGCGCCGGGCGCTTGCCGCGCAGATGGCCTCTGGGCTGGCGCATGATTTCGGCAATCTGCTGACCATCATTCTGGGGCTGCAAACCCGTCTGGCCGGGGCGGACCTGCCCGAGGCGGCGGCGGCGGATGTGCAGGCGACACTGGCCGCCGCGCGGCGCGGGGCTGAGCTGTTGGGTCGGATCGGCCAGATCAGCGCCCCGCGCAACCCCGCCCCGCGCCCGGTCAGGCTGGCGCAGGCGCTGCATGAACTGGCGGCGATGGCGGGGGCGTCCTTGGGTGAGGCGGCGCGGCTGCGGCTGGAACTGTCGCTGGATGACCGCCCGGTTCTGCTGGACCCCGGCTTTTTGCAGGATTCGCTGCTCAACCTGATCCTGAACGCCCGCGATGCGATGGGCCAGACCGGGGGCGACATCATCATGGCCGCGACCGAGCACGGCCCCTGGCTGGAGTTCTCGATCCGCGACCACGGCCCCGGCTTTTCCGACGCCGCGCTGAGCCGGGGCACCGAGCCGTTCTTTTCGACCAAAGGCGGGCAGGGCACCGGGCTGGGCCTGTCGATGGTGTTCGACCAGACCAAACTTGCCGGCGGCACGCTGCGGCTGTCGAACTGGGCGGGCGGCGCGCAGGTCACGCTGCGCCTGCCCTTGCGGCGGGTCAATCCGCAGATGGTCCTGCTGGCCGAGGACGACCACGCCCTGCGCCACGTCCTGCGCGATATGCTCACCGCGATGGGCCATTCCGTGATCGAGGCCGGTTCGCTGGCTGAGGCGCAGGCCCTGCGCGACCTGCCCGGGCTGACCGTCATTCTGTCCGATCTGCAACTGGGCGATGGCCTAGGAGGGGATCTGGCGGGCGGGCTGCCGCTGATCCTGATGACCGCGCTGCTGCCCGACCACCCCTTGCGCCGCGACGCCCCCGCGCCGGTGCTGAGCAAACCCTTTGACGAAGCCACCCTGTCGGCGGCCATCCGCGCCGCGACCGGGCAGAATGAGGTTCCCCATGGCTGACGCGCCCCTTATCGCGATTCTGGATGACGAACCCGACATTCGCCGCCTCATGTCCCAAGTCCTTGAGGACGCAGGCTTTCGCACCGCAGGCTTTGCCCGCGCGACCGAGTTCGAGGCCGCGTTGCGCCGCATCACCCCCGACGCCTGCCTGATCGACCTTGGCCTGCCCGACCGCGACGGGTTGGGGCTTGTGCACCGGCTGGCCAGCGAATCGGGCGCGGCGATCATCATCGTCTCAGGCCGCGCGCAGGTGCAGGACCGCGTCACCGGGCTGGAACTGGGCGCCGACGATTACATCATCAAACCGTTTGAGCCCGCCGAGCTGGTCGCCCGCATCCGCGCCCGCCTGCGCCGCCCCGCTGCCGCGCCCGCCGCGCAAGGTGGCGCGGGTCTGCTGCGTTTCGCCGGATGGGCCGCCGATTTCGACCGCTATGTTCTGATTGCGCCCGATGGCGAGGAAACCCCGATCAGCCATGCCGAGGCCGAGGTGCTGCGCATGTTCCTTGACAGCCCCCGCCGGCTGATCTCACGCGCCCAGATGCTTGAGGCATTGGGCGGCGCGGGCGGCGAAAGTTTTGACCGGGCGATGGATGTGCGCATCTCGCGCCTGCGCAGCAAGCTGCGCGAAGACCCGCGCAATCCGCGCCTGATCAAGACGATCTATGGCGCGGGCTATATCTTTCTGGCTGAGATCGACTAGCCGCCGCGTCACGAAAAAAATTGTTGACGCAAAGGGTCTTGGCCTGCTTTCCTCACCCGACAAGGGATTGGAGGAGAGGGGTTTTTCATGCTGTTTTTCGCGGCGCTTTTGCCAATTGCAATCGTATTCGTGCTGCTGGTGGTGATGCGGCTATCGGCCAAGGTCTCGATGCTGGTGGCCTATATCGCCACGGTCGTGCTGGCCTTGTTCGTCTGGGGGGCTGAGGGCGCGCGGGTCGGCGCGGCCACGGTGAACGGGGTCGTCACAGCCGTGACGCTGCTGTATATCGTGTTCGGCGCGATCCTGCTGTTGTTCACGGTGCAGGAATCGGGCGCGATCCGCGCCATCAAGCGCGGATTTACCGATATTTCGCCCGACCGGCGCGTGCAGGCGATCATCATCGCCTGGATGTTCGGCTCGATGATTGAAGGAGCCTCGGGCTTTGGCACGCCCGCTGCGGTGGCCGCGCCGCTGCTGCTGGCGATTGGCTTTCCGGCCATGGCGGCGGTGATGATCACGCTGATCATCCAGTCCACGCCGGTGTCGTTCGGGGCGGTCGGCACGCCGATGCTGGTCGGCGTCCAAAGCGGCCTGTCAAACAGCGAACTGGTCAGCACCACCATCGCACCCACCTATGCGACCGTGGCCGATTATGTGCCCTTTGTCGCCGCCAAGGTGGCGATGATCCATGCGCTGATCGGCTTTGTCATTCCGCTGATCATGGTCGCCATGATGACCCGCTTTTTCGGCGCGAATCGTAGCTTCCGTGAGGGGTTTGGCGCATGGAAATTCGCGCTTTTCGGCGGCATCGCCTTCACCGTGCCCTATTATCTGGTGGCGATTGTGCTGGGGCCGGAATTCCCCTCGCTGCTGGGCGGGCTGCTGGGGCTGTTCATCGTGATCTCGGCGGCGCGGGCCGGGCTGTTCCTGCCCGCCACGCAGTTCGATTTCCCGCCCCGCAACCAGTGGGATGAGACCTGGCAAGGCAGCGTCGGGCGCGAGGTGCAGGATGAGATCGCCCCGCCCGGCCGCCGCGAGATCTCGCTGTTGCAGGCCTGGATGCCCTATGTGATCGTCGTGGCTCTGCTGATCGCGACCCGCACGATTGCGCCGCTGACACGGTTCCTGCGCAGCGACGATGTGTCGATGGCATGGCGCGGGATTTTCGGCACCACGATCAATGTTCGGTGGGAGATCCTGTATTCGCCCGGCACGGTGATGATCCTTGCCTCCATCCTGTCCTGCTTTCTGTTCCGGATGCGGGGCAGCGATTACGCTCGCGCCTGGTCTTTGTCGGGCAAGACGATGATCTCGGCGGCGCCCGCGCTGCTGTTGGCGGTGCCGATGGTGCAGGTCTTTGTCAATTCCGGGTCCGAGGGGATACTGGCCATGCCCCTGGTGCTGGCGCAGGGTGTCTCGGACGCGGTGGGCAGCGCATGGCCGATGTTCGCCCCCACGATCGGCGCGCTTGGCGCGTTTATCGCGGGCTCGAACACGGTGTCGAACATGATGTTTGCGCTGTTCCAGTTCTCAGCCGCGCATGGGATCGGGCTTGATCTGGCCGGGATCTCGATCGTGGTCGCGCTGCAAGCCGTGGGTGGCGCGGCAGGCAACATGATCTGCGTGCATAACGTGGTGGCCGCTTCGGCAACGGTCGGGCTGGTGGATCGCGAAGGCGATGTCATCCGCAAGACGCTGATTCCGATGGCTTATTATGTGGTGCAGGCCGGTCTGATCGGTCTGGCGCTGATCCATGGCGGGATCTGGGGTGTGCTGGCGGTGCTGTGGCTGGTTGCGGTCATCGCGGGCTTCTGGTTCGCCGATGGGGCGCGCCGCAAGACCGCCTAGCCGCGCATCTTTTGATAGGCCGCAAGCGCGCGCTTGCGGCCTTGATCAAGCGCAATCAGCGGTTCGGGCCGCATGGTCGGGATCTGCCAGCTGCGCGGGATGGCGGCGCGGAACAGCGCGTCGCCCTCACCCTCCAGCCAATAGCGGGTATAGCGCGCCTGAGGGTCGAATTTCTGCTGCTGCGTCAATGGGTTAAAGATGCGAAAGAACGGCGCGGCATCCGGGCCGCAGCCCGCGACCCATTGCCAGTTCATCGCGTTCGACGCCGCATCCCAGTCGGTCAGCGTCTGGGCGAACCAGTCCAGCCCGACGCGCCAATCGGTCAGCAGGTGCTTGGTCAGATAGCTGGCCACGACCATGCGGACGCGGTTATGCATGGTGCCGGTGGCATAAAGCTCGCGCATCCCGGCATCGACCAGATCAACCCCGGTGAGTGCGCGCCGCCATGCCTCAGCATCGGCACTGTCGCCGCGCCAGGGGAAGTCATCCCAACCTTGGGCGAAGTTCTGGCGCGGCAGATCGGGCCAGTGATGCAGCAATTCGCGGCCGAACTCACGCCAGGCCAGCTCTGACAGGAACTTGTCGGCCCCCGCGACGCCGTCGTAAATCGCGCGCTGACCCGCAGCCCAGATCTGGCGCGCGCCGATCTCTCCGGTGGCAAGCGCGTCGGACAGGCCCGAGGTCGCATCCCGGTCGGGCCGGTCGCGGTCCGTGGGATAGGCTGGCAGGCGCTTGAGGAAAGCGCGCAGGCGCGCCATCGCCGCATCCTCGCCCGGCTTGGTCGCGCCCGCGACCACCGCCGCGCCGCGATCCATGCCGCGCGCCAGCCGCGCCACGCCCTGCGATTCGGGCCATGCGGGCGGCGGATCAAGCCGGTCGGGCGCGGCGGCGGGGGCCGCGATATCGGCCTGACGCATCGCCTTCCAGAACGGGGTGAACACGCGGTAGGGTGTGCCTTGCCCGGTCAGAACCGAGCCCCTCGGGACAAGCGCATTGGGCGCGTGGCGCAAAACCGGCAGCCCCAGATCGGGCGCATCATGTGAGACATGCACCGCCCCCGCGCCCGTGGCCCGGGCGAGGTCAGCCAAGACCTGCTCTGCCGCGCCATAAACCACCACCAGACCCGAGCCTCGCGCCCGCAGCCCTGCCTCAAGCGCGCTCAGCGCCTGCGCCACCCGCCAGCGAAACGCCGCGCCCCATAGGGCGACCTCATCATCGACGACAAACACCGGCAGAACCCAGCCCGCGCGGCTGGCCTCCAGCAAAGCCGGGTTATCCGCGATCCGCAGATCGTGGCGCAGCCAGACGATGCTGCCTGACATCTCAGGCGTCAGGGTCCCAGCCGGAAATCGCCTTGGCGTCCATGAACTCTTCCAGCCCGAACACGCCACCCTCACGCGCCCGGCCCGAGCATTTGATGCCCCCGAACGGCGCCCCGGCCCCGCGCGATTCGCCGTTCATCTCAACCATGCCCGAGCGCAGCTTGCGCGACAGCCGGTTGCGCCGCGCGCCGTCCTGCGACTGGACATAGTTGGTTAACCCATAAGGCGTATCATTGGCGATCCGCACCGCCTCATCCTCAGAATCGAAGGGAATGATGGTCAGGACCGGGCCAAAGATCTCCTTTCGGGCGATCTCCATGTCGTTATTGGCATCGGCAAAGACGGTCGGGCGGACGAAATAGCCGCGATTGACGCCCTCGGGCAGGCCGGTGCCGCCCGCGACCAGCCGCGCGCCTTCGTCAATGCCGGTCTGGATCAGCTCCTGAATCTGCTCCCACTGCTTTTTGCTGACCACCGGGCCGATATGCTTGCCGCTATCATGGCCACTTGCGACGCGAGTGTCATTGGCGACCTTGGCCGCAATCTCAACCGCGCGATCATAGGCGGGGCGCTCGACCAGCATCCGGGTCGGCGCATTGCAGCTTTGGCCCGAATTGTTGAAACAATGGCGCGCGCCGCGTTTCACGGCGTCGTCGTCGGCATCCGCAAAGATCAGGTTCGCGCCCTTGCCGCCCAGCTCTAGCGCGACCTTTTTCAGCGTGTCGGCAGCGGCTTTGGAAATCGCGATCCCCGCGCGGGTCGAGCCGGTGAAAGAGATCATGTCCACGTCAGGATGCACCGAAAGCTGATGGCCAACCCCCTCGCCATCGCCGTTCACCATGTTGAACACCCCCGGCGGCAGCCCGGCCTCATCCACGATCTCGGCAAAGAGGATCGAGGAGAGGGGCGCGATCTCGGACGGTTTCAGCACCATGGTATTGCCGCCCAGAATCGCCGGAATCACCTTGAGCGTGACCTGATTCATCGGCCAGTTCCAGGGCGTGATAAGACCCACGACGCCCACCGGCTCCCATGCGATCATGGTGGTGGGGGCGTGGTCGCCCAAGGGGCGCACATATTCGAAGTCACGCGCGGCGCGGATAAAGTTCTCAATATGCGAGGTCCCGGCGGCCACCTGATCGTCCAGCGACATATCGGCGGGGGCGCCCATCTCATGGGTGATGGCGGCGGCCATGTCCTTGGCGCGCTTTTTATAGATGGCAAGGATTTTTTCGACATATTCCAGACGCTTGGAGGGCTCGGTCTGCGCCCAGTCGGCAAAGGCCGCCCGCGCCGCCTCAACCGCCCTATCGGTATCGGCCTGATCACCCAGCGAGATCACCGCGACCGGCTCTTCGGTCGAGGGGTCGATCACCTCGCAATCGCGCGGCGCGGCGGGGTCCACCCATGCGCCGTTGATATAGAACTTACGCTTGTCTTGCAGATCGGTCATTGCTTGCTCCTTTCGGGCCTTTGGTAAAAGGGTGGCATCTGAACGGCCCGGGCGCAAGGTGCTGGAATTCGGCGCGGCAATACATATGTCGGCCGCGATGACAGCCAACAGAAAGGCCGAACCATGGGACTTCGTATCAACGACATCGCCCCCGATTTCACCGCCGAAAGCACCGAAGGCACGATCCGTTTCCACGATTGGATCGGTGACAGCTATGCGATCATCTTCTCACATCCGCGCGATTTCACGCCGGTTTGCACGACCGAGTTCGGCGCCGTCGCCCGTCTGGTCCCCGAATTTGAGGCGCGCGACACCAAGGTAATCGGCGTCTCCGTCGATTCGGTTGAGGATCATGGCAAATGGAAGCGCGATATCGAACATTTCGCCCAGTCGCCCGCGAATTTCCCGATCATCGACGACACCTCACTGACCGTGGCCAAGGCCTATGACATGCTGCCCGCCGAGGCCTACCTGCCCGAAAACCGCACCCCCGCGAATACCGCGACGGTGCGCACGGTCTATATCATCGGGCCGGACAAGAAGGTGCGGCTGACCATGACCTATCCGATGTCGGTGGGCCGCAACTTTGCCGAGATCCTGCGCGCGCTTGACGCGGTGCGCAAGACGGACGGGGTGCCCTTGGCCACGCCCGCCGACTGGGTGCCGGGTCAGGACGTGATCGTGGCGCTGTCGCTGGACGACGCGGCGGCTGAGGAACGCTATGGCAAGATCGACAAGAAGCTGCCCTATCTGCGGTTTGCCAAAGACCCGGCCTGAGGCGCGCGCCCCCGGTCAGTAGCTGTCCGGCTCGGGCGGCTCGACCGGGGGGTGCTTTTCCATCGCCTCGATTTCCCAGCGTTTGGCCTCGGTCAGGAAGGAATAGACCGCGCCCTTCGCGGCATGGATGAACCCGCCCCAGCCGCAGCGCCAAAGCCCGTGGCGGAAATACCAGCGCAGAAAGAACACCGGCGGGCTGAGCAGCATCTTCCACGGTTGCGCCTTTTGCCCGCGCCCGTGCTTCATCTGCGCCTTGAGCGTCGAATAACGGTTTTCCTTCTGCATCTGGTCATGCAGCGGGATCGGGCTGAAATGCAAAAGTCCGCCCGGCGCGCGGCGGGTCTCTCCGTCAATCGCGATGCCCTCATGGACCAGATCGGTTGTGTTGAACCGCCCCTTGCCGCGCCGGAACAGGCGGTTGTGATAGCGTTCATGCGCGCGCGGCGGCACAAAGCCGTGGCCGTTGATGTAATCGTAACGAGTGATCTTCCAGCCGTTCACCCCCGGCTGCGCCAGCAGATCGGCAAAGCCCGTGCGCAGCGTGCGGCTGATCCGTTCGTCGCTGTCGATGCTGAGGCACCAGTCTTGCCCGCATTGGTCCAGCGCGAACTGTTTCTGCGAGCCAAAGCCCAGCCAATCCTGATGAATGATGCGCAGCGGCAGCCCCTCAGCCCGCAACCGCTCCAGAATGGCCAGCGTCCCATCGGTTGAGCCGGAATCGACCACGACGATCTCAGCACAGAAATCGACGCTGCGGATGCAGCGCTCGATCACTTTTTCTTCGTTCTGGCAGATGATGAAGGCGGAAACCGGAAGGATCATGTGGCCCTGAAAAAATGTTGACTGACCAACAGTTACAGGACTTGCCAGCAGCGGGGAATACACAACTTGGCGTGGCCCGCCTTGCATCAAAAAACCCCCTGCGGCGTCGGGGCCGCAGGGGGTCATTTTCACATCAGGCGGCGATCACTCCCCGGCCTGATCGTCCTTTTTCTCGACGATCTCTTCGCCGGTTTCCTGATCGACCATGCGCATGCCCAGACGGACCTTGCCGCGGTCGTCAAAGCCCAGCAGCTTGACCTTGACCTCCTGGCCTTCCTTCAGCGCATCCGACGGATGGTTCAGGCGCTTGTTGGCGATCTGGGACACATGGACCAGACCGTCACGCTTGCCAAAGAAGTTCACGAAGGCGCCGAAATCGACCAGTTTGACGACCTTGCCGGTGTAGATCTGGCCTTCCTCGGGCTCGGCCACGATGGACCAGATCATCTCATGCGCTTTCTTGATCGAATCGGCATTGGCCGAGGCGATCTTGATCGTGCCATCGTCGTTGATGTCCACTTTCGCGCCCGAAACCTCGACGATCTCGCGGATCACCTTGCCGCCCGAACCGATCACTTCGCGGATCTTGTCGGTCGGGATCTGCATCGTCTCGATACGCGGGGCATGGGCCGAAAACTCGGACCGGCCTTCGCTCAGCGCCTTGCCCATCTCGGCCAGAATGTGCATCCGGCCGTCCTTGGCCTGCGCCAAAGCTTGGCTCATGATTTCCGGCGTGATCCCGGCAACCTTGATGTCCATTTGCAGCGAGGTGATGCCGTTTTCCGTCCCGGCCACCTTGAAGTCCATGTCGCCCAGATGATCCTCATCACCCAGAATATCGGTCAGAACGGCATATTTGCCATCATCCTCAAGGATCAGACCCATCGCGACACCGGCCACCGGCGCCTTCAGCGGCACGCCCGCATCCATCATCGACAGCGAACCGCCGCAAACCGAGGCCATCGAGGACGAGCCGTTCGATTCGGTGATCTCGGAGACCATGCGGATCGTATAGGGGAAGTCGGTCGGCGCAGGCAGCACGGCTTGCAGCGCGCGCCATGCCAGCTTGCCGTGACCGATCTCACGACGACCGGGCGAACCCACGCGGCCAACCTCGCCCACCGAATAGGGCGGGAAGTTGTAATGCAGCAGGAAGTTCGAGCGGAAATTGCCATGCAGCGAGTCGATGATCTGTTCATCATCGCCCGTGCCAAGCGTGGTTACGCACAGCGCCTGCGTCTCGCCACGGGTGAACAGCGCCGAGCCATGGGTGCGCGGCAGAACGCGGACCTGCGTGTCGATGGCACGCACGGTTTTCGTGTCGCGACCGTCGATGCGGGCACCGCCCGAAATGATGTCACCGCGCAGAATGCCCGATTCCAGCTTTTTCATCGCGGAACCAAGGTTCGGATCGGCCAGATCGTCCTCGGACAGACCTTCGCGCACCTTGATCTGGGCGGCCTCGATCGCGTCGCGGCGCTGACCCTTGTCGCGGATCGCATAGGCGGCGCGCATATCGGTCTCACCCAATGCCTTCACGCGGTCATAAAGCGCGGCGTAATCGGGCGGGGTAAAGTCGAACGGTTCCTTGGCGGCGGCCTCGGCCAGTTCGATAATCAGGTCGATCACCGGCTGCATCTGTTCATGGCCGAACTTGACCGCGCCCAGCATCTCATCCTCGGACAGCTCGTAAGCCTCGGATTCGACCATCATCACGGCGTCACGGGTGCCCGCAACGACCAGATCCAGCCGCTGTTCGGGGTTCATGCGCAGGTTGTCCATGTCCTGAACCTCGGGGTTCAGCACATATTCACCATTCGCAAAGCCCACGCGGGCGGCGGCAATCGGGCCACGGAACGGCACGCCCGAAATGGTCAGCGCAGCCGAGGCGGCGATCATCGCGACGATATCGGGATCGTTCACCAGATCATGCGACAGCACGGTGCACATGACCAGAACTTCGTTCTTGAAGCCCGGCACGAAAAGCGGGCGGATCGGACGGTCGATCAGGCGCGAGGTCAGCGTTTCCTTTTCCGAAGGACGGCCTTCGCGCTTGAAGAAGCCGCCGGGGATCTTGCCGGCGGCATAGGTTTTTTCCTGATAATGGACGGTCAGGGGGAAAAAGTCCTGACCGGGCTTCGGCTCACGCGCATAGGTCACGTTCGCCATGACCGAGGTTTCGCCAAGCGTCGCAATGACCGAGCCATCGGCCTGACGGGCAATCTTGCCGGTTTCCAGCGTCAGCGTGTCCTGACCCCACTGGATTGATTTCTTAACTTCTTCAAACATCAGATTTCCTCTTGGACAGTCCGGCCCTCCGGCTGTCCTTGCATATGGCGGCCCCATTGCCGCCGTTTCCGCCCCGATCCTTTGCGCAGCCCCGGGGCAAGGCTCACGTCACAGATGGGCGGGGGATACAGGAAAAGCGGCGATTTGGCTAGGGGTTGCGGACGGCGCGCCGGTTGCAGGGAACATCGCCGCCCCCTTTTGCGTTTCGGGATATATATTTGCATGAGGATGCTTCGATGACCCAAGACAATTCTGCGCATGACGACCACCACGATGGCGGCTTCGCCGCTGACTTTCCTGCCCTGATGGGGCGGCGCGGGCTTCTGGCGCTGTTTGGCACCGGCGCGGTGGCCGGTCTGACCCTCAGCCCGGCGGCGGCGCTTGCCAATTGCGTGGCCCTGCCTTGGGAGACCGCCGGTCCCTATCCCGCCGATGGCAGCAATTCGCGCGATGGCCAGATCATCAACGTGCTGACCCAGAACGGCGTGATCCGCGACGATATCCGCGCCTCGTTCGGCGATTACAGCGGTGAGGCCGAGGGCGTCCCGCTGGAGATTGAGGTGCTCTTGCAGAATGCCGACGGCTGCACGCCGCTGGCGGGTCATGCGATCTATCTGTGGCAATGCGATGCGCTTGGCCAGTATTCGCTGTATAATCTGACCGATCAGAACTTCCTGCGCGGCGTGGTGATCACCGATGAGGAGGGGCGCGCGCGGCTCACCAGCATCGTTCCGGGCTGCTATGATGGCCGCTGGCCGCATATCCATTTCGAGGTGTTTACCAATGCCGAGGCCGCCGTCTCAGGCGAGGCCTCGGTGCTGACCGCGCAAATCGCGCTGCCCCATGACGAGATGGAGCGCGTCTATACCGCCGACAGCCGCTATGCCAACGGGCTGGAAAATCTGAGCCGGATCACGCTGCAATCGGACAATGTGTTCGGCGACAATACCGAAGAACAGATTGCCCAGCAGATGCTGGCCATGACCGGCTCACCCGAAGAGGGCTACCAGTCCACCATCACCATTCCGGTGGATTTCAAGGCCGACCGCAGCAGTGCGCGCATGGCCCCGCCGCCCGGCGGGCGTGGTCCGGGTGGCAGACCGCCGCGCAACTAAGCGAAATGAAAACGCCCGCAGAACCCTGCGGGCGTTTCTTGACTGCCGGGGCCTGTCTTAGAACATCGTGTTGCTATTGGCGGCCTCGGTCGGGACGGTCTGGATCACGTCCCAATGTTCGACGATCTGGCCATCCTCGACGCGGAAGATATCGACCACGGCCTGACCCGTATCATCCGCCCCGTTGGTCGAATGGATATGAAGCCAGACCAGATCGCCATCGGCGGCAGAGCGGACGATTCGCGCCCGCGATTCGGGGTTTTCTTCAAAGAAGCCGGTGAAATAGCTCACAAACGGTTCTTTGCCATCGGGAACCGCGGGATTGTGCTGAATATAGCTCTCAGCCACGACATCGGCGGCGGTCGCGTCATGGCGGTTGAAGAACCCCTCATAGAAATCAACAACAAGCTGCCGGTTGGCCTCTTCCTGTTCGTTATTGCGCTCTTGTGCGGCCAAAGGTGCGGCTGTCAGCGCAAGGGCAGTAGAAAGGGTAAGGGCTTTGAATGCTCGCATCGTCAAATCTCCTGATATCTTTCAAGTCACAGGTTTCAGCGTAACAGAGATTTGCAAAGCCACAATTCAGATTGATGTGGTCAGCGGCTTGCCGCGTTAAATGAGAACGCCCGCAGCCTTGGCTACGGGCGTTTTCCTGAAATGCGGATCGTCTTAGCGACGCAGGCCCAGACGGCCGATCAGCGAGGTGTAACGGCCCTCATCCTTGGCTTTCAGATAGTCCAGCAGCTTGCGGCGCTGTGCCACCATCATCAGCAGACCACGGCGCGAGTGGTTGTCTTTCTTGTGGCTCTTGAAATGCTCGGTCAGGGTCGCGATGCGCGAGGACAGGATGGCGACCTGAACTTCGGGGCTGCCGGTGTCGCCTTCTTTGGTGGCGTATTCCTTGATGACGCGATTCTTTTCTTCAACAGTGATCGACATCGGGGACTCCTTTCAGAAATCAAAGGGTTATGGCACAGGCCGGGATGTCGTCCAGCGCAGGCCCATGGAGAATCAGCCGAAAGCCTTCGGCAGATGGGCGCGTATAGGGGACGGCGCGCGAAAAGCCAAGCCCCTAGAACTTGCCCGGCCCTTTCAGATGATGGCCCGGCTCAACCAGCGTGACCTTGTCGGCGCTGAGCCCGAAACTGTCGATCAGATGGGCGACCGGCCTGTCGTCCAGCAGGATCATCGCGCTGCCGTCCAGGTCGCGCTCAATCGTGATCGCGGTGCGGGCGGGGTCGGGGGCCTCAACCATGATGCGGTCGGTCTCGGGGTGGTAATCGACCACGACCACAGGCGCGCCGTCATGGCTGGCGATATAGTAAAGATCATTGCCCGGCCCGCCGGTCAGCCAGTCGCCGGCGCGCCCGACAAGCGTGTCGTCGCCCGCACCGCCAGCCAGCGAATCGACATCCTCATCCGCGCCGCCATCCAGCCAGTCATTACCGCCCCCGCCGATCAGATCATCCGCGCCGGATCCGCCCTGCAAAACATCGTCACCCGGCCCGCCGAACATGACATCATCGCCCGAGCCCCCGATCAGCGTGTCCTGGCCCTCACCGCCATATAGATGATCATTGCCCGGCCCGCCCTCGATCAGGTCATCGCCATTGCCGCCCGCCAGCGTGTCATCGCCCGGCCCGCCGGTCATCCGGTCGGGCCCCTCGCCACCCATCGCGTCAACAGGCGCGTCGGGATCATCCTCGGGCCCGGCGTCACCGGCATCGGTGCTGCTTGTCACCACCGCCTCGGCGACAAAACCGGCAAATAACAGACCAAGCAATCCGGCAAGCTCAAACATCGCAC
>JAUNTZ010000080.1 GCA_030538425.1 Paracoccus sp. (in: a-proteobacteria)
TCACGGCCAGAACCGAAACCGGGGCGAGTGCGGCAATCGCGCCAAAGGCCGCGAAGACTTTGAGAACCGCGTGACCGGCCATGATATTGCCGGCAAGACGGATGGAATGGCTGACCGGGCGCACGAAATAAGAGATCAGCTCCAGCACCGCCAGAATGGGGCGCAGCGCAAGCGGCGCCGAGGAGACCCAGAACAGGCCCAGAAACTTGGTGCCGTTCAGCACGAAGCCCAGCACGGTGATGCCCACGAAGACCAGCACGGCCAGCACGGCGGTCACGGCAATATGCGAGGTCGGCGAGAAGGACATCGGGATCAGCGCCAGCGAGTTCGCGAAGAAGATGAACAGGAACAGCGTCATGATATAGGGGAAGTAGCGCAGCCCCTCTTTGCCCGCGATGTCCACGATCATCTTGTGGATCACGCCGTAGATCAGTTCCGCGACCGATTGCAGGCGGTTTGGGATGATCGCGCGGCCACGGGTGCCGAACACCAGCAGCCCGATCACCGCCACGGCGCAAAGCAGCATCCACAAGGCAGCATTGGTAAAGCTATACCACGCGACCGGACCCGAGCCGAACAGCGGCTGGACGATGAACTGGTCCATCGGGTGAAACTCAAGCCCGGTTCCGCTGCCTTGTGCCATCTCAGTCCCTCTTGCGCGTCGCGGGATCATCCGCGTTGTTCTCTTGCACCGCGCCCGGACTGTTGCCCAGTTCCTTGGCGGTGCGCATCATGACATTCACCCCGGCGGCCAGTCCCGCCATGATGAAGATGACCAGAAACACCGGCATGGTGCCGAACAGACTGTCCAGCCCGTAGCCGATGCCAAAGCCGATCGCCAGACCCGCGACAAGTTCGGTCACCATGCGCCAGGCGTGCTGTGCCTGACCGAACCCCTGCCCCGGACCGGGCGTCTCGTCACGGGAGTTCAGCTCAGCCAGCCTCTCTTCAAGCTGACGCAACCGCTTGGCGCGCTCTGCGTCACTGTCCTGATCCGGCTTTGTCACTGTTCCCGCGCCGTTTTCACAGCCCCGTCATCGTTGCGGCGGTGATAGGGGCAAGCCGCGCCCGAGTCAACCGCGATGGGGACGCGCCTAACACGCTGTTTTCCCTTACGTTACCGCCCACAGCGCGATTCCCTCCCGCCTTGCGCAAGGGCTCGCTCTAGCGCATTATTCAACCGCAAAGTTGAACATTCAGGCCCCTGCCCCGCATGACTGACGCCGA
The DNA here is from genome assembly GCA_030538425.1 of Paracoccus sp. (in: a-proteobacteria). Taxonomy (GTDB): domain Bacteria; phylum Pseudomonadota; class Alphaproteobacteria; order Rhodobacterales; family Rhodobacteraceae; genus Paracoccus. The sequence goes on from JAUNTZ010000080.1 coordinate 1,228, forward strand.
AACCCGCCTTGATCTGATCTTTTCGGCGCTTGCCGATCCGACCCGGCGGCGGATCATGTCGATGCTGCTGGAAGACGACATGGCGGTCAGCGACGTGGCGGCACCCTTCGAGATGAGCCTTGCCGCGATTTCCAAACATCTGGCGGTTCTGGCCACGGCGGGGCTGATCCGGCAGGAACGGCGCGGGCGTATCAACTGGTGCCAGATCGAACCCGACAGCCTGCGCCATGCCTCGATCTGGATGCAAGGCTTTGGCCAGTTCGACCCGGTGGATCTTGACGCGTTTGAGCGGTTCTTGTCAGGTGAGCTGGATTTGAGCCCAAAGGAATAACCCGTGACCCGTTTCGCCGCAGCCCTTGCCTTCACCGCGCTGACCTCACCCGCCCTTGCCAATAATGCCTGCGCCCCCGGCGCGGTGATGGCCTATCCGATTGAGGATGTGGTTCTGGCCCACGGACGCGTGCTCGCGCAGTTTGACCACGATTATGGCATTCCGGGCTCCCCAAACGCCCTGAACATTGACACCCAACCCGAAATAGCCGATTTGCGGGCCGATTTTCTGGCTGATGAGCACCATTTACGGCGGGATGCTATCCTGTTGGCGCGCTTGGCTGAACATCTGGGCAAGCCTTTCGGCGTCCAGACCCTGACGACAGTGACCCACCCCGACATCACGGAAGCTATGGTCGAGGCGCTCGACAATTCGGGCCAAGGTGCGGCTGCCGCTCTGATGCGACAGGCAGACGCATTTTTCGATGGCGAAACCTATCTCCGCGCGCGCCGGTCTCGCGTGGACAGAATAACCTTGGGCACGCCCGACGACTTCTCACCCTTTACCGCGGAGAGACGGAAATTCCGCGCGCTTGAGGACCAGCTTACAGCCCACAGAGATGCCATCCTTGAAGCTGCGACAGATCTGTTCATGAGCGACCCCGAACTTGGCGCGACGATTGAGGCCGAACACAGCGCCAAAGATCGAGATGCCAGGCTTTACTGGGCGCTATGGGAAATTATGGGCTGCACCCGCACAGAGTTTTTCGCCATCATCCCGGAGGTGATGGAAGCGCTCCCACAGACGCAACGCGACCTGCTGGCGCTCTTTCCGTATAGCCAACGCGTGTCGAGTTCGCTTGTGGCTGATTATTTCAATGATGAAGCAGGCAGTCCCGGCCGCATAAACCCGCCCGTGTCCGAGATTATCGACGCGATGGACCGGAATGGCCTAGCAGATCAAGCCGACGCATTGCGCGGATTGCAGGACATCTTTCTGGGTGAAAACGGGCTTTTTATTGGCGAAGAGATGGACACGCGATCTGCGCGCCTTGAAGCCGCATATGGTATGGACGAAGACACCGAAGACCGCGTTTATGAGCTTTTGGAGGCATTCCGGGATGGTGCGGTCTGGGACGGCATGATCGAACTTGCCATCTCATCCAGCTTCATGCCCGAACTCGCCGAGGCGCCTGAATAAACGACGCCCCATCATGACGAAAAACGGCGCGGAAAGCCCCCGCGCCGTTTTTTCCAGCCTTATGCCGCCAGCGGCAGTTCGACCGCGCGGGGCGGGGTCTCGTATTCGTAATATTCATACATTTGTGCCAGAACGCGCAGCGCCTCGGCGGCGCGCTTTTGGGCTTGGGTCGCTTGGGTGGTCTGCTGTTGTGCCATATCTTGGCCTCGGAAGTTGTGACTTCCTCCCATGCCCGCGAAAATAGATGCCGCGCCGCAGCGATTCAAGCTGCGACGCGGCGTAACCGTTATGCGTCAGGCGCAGATCAAACGATGCGGTCAACCAGCATATGCTTGATCTCGGCAATCGCCTTGGCCGGGTTCAGGCCCTTGGGGCAGGTCTGGGTGCAGTTCATGATCGTGTGGCAACGATAGAGCTTGAACGGATCGTCCAGCGCATCCAGACGCTCACCCGTGGCCTCGTCGCGGCTGTCGATGATCCAGCGATAGGCCGTCAGCAGCGCCGCCGGGCCAAGGTAACGGTCGCCATTCCACCAATAGGACGGGCAAGAGGTCGAGCAGGAGGCGCAGAGGATGCACTCGTAAAGACCGTCCAGATGCTTGCGATCCTCGATGGATTGCTTCCACTCGCGGCCGGGCGTGGGCGATTTGGTGATCAGATAGGGGTTCATGCTGGCATGCTGCGCATAGAAATGCGTCAGATCCGGCACCAGATCCTTGATGACCGGCATATGTGGCAGCGGATAGATCGAGACATCGCCCTTGATCTCGTCCATCCCGTAAATACAGGCCAGATGGTTGCCGCCGTCGATATTCATCGCGCAAGAGCCACAGATCCCCTCACGGCAGGACCGCCGGAAAGTCAGGGTCGGGTCGATCTCATTCTTGATCTTGATCAGCGCGTCCAGAACCATCGGGCCGCAATTGTCCATATCGACGAAATAAGTGTCCAGACGCGGGTTCTCGCCCGTGTCGGGGTCCCAGCGATAGATCTTGAACTTGCGCAGATTGGTCGCGCCTGCGGGCTTGGGCCAGGTCTTGCCGACGCGGATCTGGCTGTTCTTGGGCAGGGTAAGCTGAACCATTGGGACTCTCCTGGTGGTCAGACCGCGCCTTGGCGGTATTGGTCGAAAGAAGGGCTGTTTGAAAGAGGCGACAAAAGGCTAGCCCCGCCAGCCCGGTTGCTGGACCAAGGGGCGCGAGGGCATCTCACCGGCGCGGCGCATCACGCAGCGGTTGAACACGTCGGACGGGTCGCGGCCCATGATATAGTCCGAGCTGACCTCCAGCTTGACGCCCGCGCGGGTCGAGGTCGAGCCGCCGCCGATGCCGACGCCCAGATGCGCCTCACCCCTCGGGCGGACGGCCAGTTCGGCGTCGCGCAGGCAGACCCGCTCGGCCTCGGCCACGCTGAGCGGGCCGCAGGCGGTCAGGGTGACCGCCGCCAGACCGCAGAACATCGCCAAAGCCGCGCGTGTCATGCTCATCACCCTGCCCTTACGCAGTCGCCGCGACGCGGGCGATGCACTGGCTTGCCTCGGGGCGGCGCACGATGGCGGCCACGGCATTCGCGGTCGCGCTGGCATTGCCCGAGGCGCGGGCAATATCGGCCAGCTCGGCCATGCTGGCATTGTTCACCACGCAATCGGTATAGGGCGCGACATTCACGCCCGGCAGACGCCGCGCCATTTCGCGGTTGATGGCGGTGCTGGCCACGGTGCGGGCCGCCGCATCCAGAACCGGCGCGGGGGCGGGCGCCGGTGCAGGCGCGGGGGTCGGCGCGGGCGCGGGTTGCACGACCGGCGTGACGGGGGCGACGCAGCCCGCCAGGGCGAGGGCGACAACGCCCATGGAGAGAAGATGACGCATCAGTAAACCCTTTTCTTCGGAGCAATCTTTTGCAGATCAATCCCACCTTGCTCGGCATTGGTCAGCGGATCAAGATGGACGGGGCGATAGTCGAGATCAACTTTATGGCCATCGACCCGGGCAAGGCTGTGCTTGCGCCAGTTTTCATCATCGCGTTCCGGCCAATCCTCATGCGCGTGCGCACCACGGCTTTCCTTGCGCGCCTCGGCGGCGACGATGGTCGCCAGCGCGTTCGGCATGAGGTTGGTCAGTTCCAGCGCCTCCATCAGGTCGCTGTTCCAGATCAGGCTGCGGTCGGTGACGTGCAGGTCGTCCATCTTGGCGGCGATGGCGGTCATCTTCTCGACGCCCTCGGCCAGCGACTTGTCGGTGCGGAACACGGCGGCATCGGCCTGCATGGTGCGCTGCATCTCGTCGCGCAGTTGCGCCACAGGGACCGAGCCGTTCGCGTTGCGGATCGCGTCGAACCGCGCCA
>JAUNTZ010000030.1 GCA_030538425.1 Paracoccus sp. (in: a-proteobacteria)
CCATCAGGTAACGACCCGAGGCCGACAGGCGCGAGATATGGACCGCATAGCCGGTCTCGATGATCGAACGGATCTCATAGGTGCCGCCGTCGATCAGGGCGATCTGGCCTGCATCGCGCAGCGTCACCGAGAAGATATTGTCCAGATCCCAGTCGTTCATCTGTTCGGTCGGACGATCTTCGGGGGCGACGAACACTTCCCAGGTTTCGAGCATGGCTTCCATGCCGAATTCGGGCGGGCTGGCCGGATCAAGAAGCAGATAGTTCGCCATATTGGTGATCTGCTCTTCGGTCATCTCGCCCGAGGTGCCCCAGTTCGGCATCCCGGCGGGCGAGCCGTAGGTGATGAAGCTTTCAAGGTAATCAAAGCCCAGATCGCGCGTCAGGTCGGGGGTCAGCGCCTTGCCGGTCGCGCCGTTGCGCAGCACGCCGTGGCAGCCCGCGCAGCGTTGGAAGTAGATCTGGTTGGCCTCGTTATAGGCCTCGTCGCTCATCTGTGGCAGGCCATCGGGCGCGCCGGGGAAGCTGACTTCCTGTTCGGCCAGAACGTCAAGCGATGGCTCATATTGCCCGCCTGGCGTGGTGGCGTGGTCTTCGACAGCCGTTGCCGGGTCCGGGGCCTCGTTGGCGTTTGCCGCCTCGGGGCTGGCCTCGGCGGCGGGCGCCTCGGTGGTGACCTCGGGCGCTTCGGCCTCGGTGGTGGCTGCGGCATCCTGTGCAAGCACACTTCCGCCGCTCAGCACAAGGGCCAAGGCAGCGGAAGCGAACAACAGGCGTCTTGCCGGTGTTGCTTGGGATCTCATCTGGATTCTCCGTTGCTGTAAGACGCCATCACGATCCTGTGCGGGCGCGTGTGAGTCTTTGACAAAACTCAAGGACATCACGGCGAGGTGAGGCGAATTGTGAGCCTATGCGCCGCAATTGGTGCTGCGAGCTGTTCAGACAAGGCGGGTTGCAGATGATCCTGCAAGATATTCAAGGGCTTGCCGCGCGGCGGCGAGGGCCGATCCGGGCCGGGGCTGGCATTTTGTCGCAGCTGGCCGCGCTGATCCTTATTCTGGCGCTGATGCCCGGCTTTGCGCAGACGGGCGAATCGCAGGCGGCGCCCGATGCGGCAGCGGTGCAGGCCCTGTTCGGGGTCGAGGGGCCGGTTGAGATCAGGCGGCAGGAGAGCCCGGTTCCGTCATGGGCTGTCTGGCTTGAGGGCGCGGAAATCGGGCTGATCGGCTCAACCTGGGAGTTGGCCAATTCGACCGGCTATTCCGGGCAGCCGCTGGATGTTCTGGTCGCCACAACGCCCGAGGGCATGATTGCGGGCGCACGTCTGGTCCGCCATGCCGAGCCGGTGCTGACTTTGGGCATCTCGGACGCGGATATTGCCGCATATGTAGACCGCTATCGCGGGCTGGACCCCAATGCGGGTGAGATCCCGCCGGTGATCTCACGCGCGACCGTGTCCTCGGCGGTGATCCGCGACGGCATCCTGCGCACCGCGCGCATCCTTGCCACAGCCCAAACCGGGGGTGAGGTCGTCAACCGCGTCCGTTACGCCCCCGCCGACTGGGGGGGTCTGGTTGAGATGGGCGCAATTGGCACGGGCCGGGCCAGCATGGCCGAGGCGGCCACCGCATTCGACCGCGCGCGCCTGCCGTTGAGCCCCGGCGAGGCGCCGTTTCTGGAGTTCCACACCGCCATCATCGACCCGCCAACTGTGGGGCGCAACCTTCTGTATCCGCTGGATTATTCATCGGCGCTTGGCGATCTGTCGCCCGGTCAGGTCTGGCTGGCGGTGATGTCGCACGGCCCTTATAGCCATCGCGGCACTGAGGTCGTCCGCTCAGGCCGGTTTGAGCGGCTGAGCATCGAGCAGGCGGGGCAGGTCTGGCAACCCCTGCGCGACGATATGCGCCGCATCGACGCGCTGTTGATCGAGGGCGCGCCCCCCTTTACCGAGATGAGCCTGTTTCGTCTCAACGCCAACGCGCAAGCGGGCGGGCTGGACCTGACCCAACCGTTTGAGGTGGTCGTGACCGCCAGCCGCGATGCCGTGGACGGCGCGCCCCAGACCCTGCGCATCCCCGCCACCGTGACCCTGCCCGAGGCGCTGCGCAACGCGCCCATGGCGCAGCCAGAGGCGCTTTGGATGCAGCAATGGCGTGACCGCATCCCGCATCTGGCCGTGGTCGGCGTGATGCTGTTCGTGCTGGCGCTGATCCTGTTCGGGCAGGAATGGCTGGTGCGCCGCCCCGTCCTGTGGCGGCGCGTGCGCACCGGCTTTTTGCTGGCCACGCTGATCGTGCTGGGCTGGGGGCTGAACGGGCAGCTTTCGGTGGTGCAGGTGGTCGCGTTTCTGCACGCGCTGATGGGCGGCTTTCGCTGGGAAACCTTTCTGGTCGCGCCGATCATCTTTGTTCTGTGGTCGGCGGTGGCGCTTGGCCTGCTGTTCTGGGGCCGAGGCGTGTTCTGCGGCTGGCTTTGCCCCTTTGGCGCGCTGCAAGAGCTGACCAACCAAGCCGCGCAACGCTTTGGCATCCGCCAGATCGCCGTGCCGCAGGCGCTGCATGAACGGCTTTGGGTCATCAAATACACGCTGTTCGTGGCGATTGTCGCGCTGTCCTTCTATTCGATGGAAATGGCCCTTGTTCTGGCCGAGGCCGAGCCGTTCAAGACCGCGATTTCGATGCGGATGATGCGGGCATGGCCCTTTGTGCTGTTCGTTCTGATCCTGCTGGGCGCGGGATTGTTCATCGAGCGGTTCTTTTGCCGCTATCTCTGCCCGCTTGGGGCCGGGCTGGCGATTCCGGCCAAGCTCAAGGTGTTCGACTGGCTCAAACGCCGTCCGCAATGCGGGCGTGAGTGCAGGCTTTGCGAACAGAAATGCACGGTCGGCGCGATTGACCCATTGGGGCGGATCAACCCCAATGAATGCGTGCTATGCCTGCGCTGTCAGGTGGTGATGAACGATGCTGCCACCTGTCCCGTCCTGAAACGCCGCGCGCGCGGGGCCGCGCCTGCGGCCACAACCCCCGTGGTGCCGACATGATGAACCGCCGCCGCATGATCGGCGTCAGCGCCGCCGCGCTGCTGACCCCGCGCGCTGCCCTTGCGCAGACCGAAATCCGCGAAACCCGCGCGATGGGCGCGCAGGTCGTCCTTCGCGCTGAGGGCGCGACGCCGGTGCAGGCACGGGGCTTTTTCGACGCAGCCGAGCGCGCCTTGCGTCATATCGAGGGGCAGTTCTCGCTGTTCGGCGAATCGGCGCTGCTGCGGCTGAACCGGACCGGGCGGCTGGATCATCCGGGCCGCGATATGCTGGAAGTGCTGACCCTTGCGGCTGAGGTTCATGCAGCGACCGGCGGCGCGTTTGACCCTGCCGTGCAACCGCTTTGGCTGGCCCGCGCGCATGGCCAGCCCGCGCCAGATGCGGCGCGATTCGCGCAGGTCCAGATCGACGCGCGGGCGATTTGCCTGCCGCGCGGCGCGGCGCTGACGCTGAACGGGATTGCGCAAGGCTTTGCCGCCGACCGGCTGGCTGACATTGCCCGCCGCCACGGGTTGCCGCGCGTGCTGGTCGATGCGGGCGAGATGGCCGCAATCGGCGCATGGGACACGGGCATTGCCGCGACCGATGGGCAGATCATCCGCCAGCTGCGCCTTGACGGGCGCGCGCTTGCGACTTCCTCGGGGCAGGGGACGCTGATCGGGCCTGAGCGCGCGCCCCATATCATCGACCCGGCAGGAGGCCGCAGCCCGCGCGGGCTGGTCTCGGTGTCGGCTGACCGGGCGGCGCTGGCCGATGCCCTGTCTACCGCGTTTTGCGTGATGGATGCCCCCGCAATCAACACCACGCTAGCCGCCTTCCCCAAGGCCCGGATCGAGGCGATCCACGCGTGAGCCACCCGCCGCTTTAATCACAAAGGTTTGACTTTCGTTAAGGCCCCCTCACATCCCGCGCGGCATGACTGGGCGCAGTTGCAACCGCTTGGAGGGGACTGCGCATGAGCGAAGTCATGACCAAAAGCATGGCCCGAAACGTCTTCTACGGCGGGTCTTTATTCTTCATCGCGATATTCGGCGCGTTGTCGGTGCACAGCCATTGGTATGCGGTCAATGTCTCGACCGATAAGGAGGGGCTGACCGAAAGCGTTGCCGCAGGCAAGCATGTCTGGGAACGCAATGGCTGCATCAACTGTCACACGCTGCTGGGTGAAGGTGCCTATTTTGCGCCCGAGCTTGGCAATGTGATGGCGCGTTGGGGCGTCCAGGACGACCCCGAGGCTGCCATGTCGATGCTGTCGGGCTGGATGGACGCGATGCCGACCGGCATTGAGGGCCGCCGCCAGATGCCGAACTTTGGCCTGAGCGAACAGGAATATCGCGAACTGACCGATTTTCTGCTGTGGACCGGACGGATCAACACGCAGAACTGGCCGCCGAACGACGCCGGCTGAGGAGAGACGCAGATGAGATACTCGACGCAAAACATCGCTTACCCCTATTTCCTTGTCGCCATGGGCCTGTTCGCGATTCAGGTCTGTGCCGGGCTGACGCTTGGCTATATCTATGTGAACCCGAACTTTCTGGCCGATATCGCGCCGTTCCATGTCGTGCGCATGATCCATTCCAACGCGCTTGTGGTCTGGCTGCTGCTGGGCTTTTTCGGGGCCACCTATTACCTGCTGCCCGAAGAGGCCGAGCGCGACATCCATTCACCGACGCTCGCCTATATCCAGCTTGCGATCATGGTCGTCGGCACGCTTGGCGCGGTCGTGACCTATGTGTTCGACCTGTTCCACGGCAACTGGCTGCTGGGCAAGGAAGGGCGCGAGTTTCTGGAGCAACCCGTCTGGGTCAAGCTGGGCATCGTCGTGGCCGCGCTGATCTTCCTCTATAACTGCACGCTGACCATCCTCAAGGGCCGCAAGACCTCAGTCTCGACGATCCTGATGATCGGGCTTTGGGGTCTGGCGCTGCTGTTCCTGTTCGCCTTCTACAACCCGGCCAACCTCGTGCTGGACAAGCAATATTGGTGGTATGTGATCCACCTCTGGGTTGAGGGCGTCTGGGAACTCATCATGGCCGCGATTCTGGCCTTCCTGATGCTGAAGCTGACCGGCGTTGACCGCGAAGTCGTGGAAAAATGGCTGTATGTCATCGTCGCCACGGCGCTGTTCTCGGGCATCCTTGGCACCGGCCACCACTACTATTGGATCGGTCTGCCTGCCTATTGGCAGTGGATCGGCTCGATCTTCTCGTCCTTCGAGGTGGTGCCGTTCTTTGCCATGATGGCCTTTGCCTTCATCATGGTGTGGAAGGGCCGCCGCGATCACCCGAACAAGGCCGCGATGCTGTGGAGCCTTGGCTGCGCGGTGCTGGCCTTTTTTGGCGCAGGCGTCTGGGGCTTCCTGCACACGCTGCACGGCGTCAACTATTACAGCCACGGCACGCAGATCACCGCCGCGCATGGCCACCTTGCCTTTTACGGGGCCTATGTCTGCCTTGTGCTGGCGATCATCAGCTATGCGATGCCGATCATGAAGAACCGCGACCCCTATAATCAGGTGCTGAACATGGCGTCCTTCTGGATCATGTCGTCCGGGATGCTGTTCATGACCTTCACCCTGACCTTTGCGGGCACGGTCCAGACGCACCTGCAACGGGTGAACGGCATCTTCTTCATGGAGGTTCAGGATCAGCTTGTGCTGTTCTACTGGATGCGCCTTGGCTCGGGCGTGGCGGTGGTGCTTGGCGCGCTGTTGTTCATATACTCGGTTCTGGTGCCGGGGCGTGAGGTGGTCGATCCCGGCCCCGTGCAGCGCCAACGTGATGAACACCTGGAACCGGCGGAGTAAGCCATGAACGCGATTGACACCGGAACGGGGGCGCAAGCCCCCTTCTACCTTCCGCAGGGCGACGAGATCGCCATATTCGAGGCCGCCGCCGCCCATGACCTGCCGGTTCTGCTGAAAGGCCCGACCGGCGTCGGCAAGACCCGTTTCGTAGCCCATATGGCCGCGCGACTGGGCCGCAAGCTTTATACTGTCGCCTGCCATGACGACCTGTCGGCGGCGGACCTGATCGGGCGTTATCTGCTCAAGGGCGGGGAAACCGTCTGGGTCGATGGCCCCTTGACACGCGCCGTGCGCGAGGGCGCGATTTGTTACCTCGATGAGGTGGTCGAGGCCCGCAAGGACGTCACCGTCGTTCTGCACCCGCTGACCGATGATCGTCGCATCCTGCCCATCGACCGCACGGGTGAGGAACTGGAGGCTGCGCCGGGCTTTATGCTGGTGGCGTCCTATAACCCCGGCTATCAGAACATCCTCAAGACGCTGAAACCCTCGACCCGGCAACGCTTTCTGGCGATGGATTTTGATTTTCCCGCCGCCGCGCAGGAAACCCGCATCGTGATGCAGGAAACCGGCATTGCCGAGGACCGCGCCGCCGCCCTTGTCCGGCTGGCGGGCAAGCTGCGCGCCCTGCGCGGGCAAGACCTTGAGGAAGGCGTCTCGACCCGGCTTGTGGTCTATGCCGCCACGCTTATTCAAGGGGGGATGTCTCTTGACCGCGCGATTGAGGCGGCGATGATCGAACCTCTGACCGACGATGCCGATATCAAGCGCGGTCTGCTTGATCTGGTCTCGGCGGTGTTCGGCTGACGCCATGGCCCGCATCGCCTTTGAACCGTGGGAGCCAGAGGAAACAGTCGGTAAGCTCTGGCACGAATATGCCAGCCGCTTTGACGCGCCGGTTTCGTTCCCTGAGGCCGAAATCGGTCTGCCCGTCCTGGCGGGGCGGCTGGCGGTGTTCTATCGCGGTCTGGGCGGCGATCACGCGGTCGAGATCCGCGCCGCCCGCGCCACAGCCGCGCGTCATCGCATGTCGTGGCGGCGCAGGCTGGCCAGCACCGGCGACGCCATTCCGCGCGCCAGTTTTGACGGCGAGGTGCTGCGCCTGCCCGAAACCCTCGCGGTTTTTCCGGCGGTCGAGGCAAATGGCGCGCTGTATCTGTGGCTGACCGCGATGGCGGTTGCCTTGGGGCAGGGCGAGGTGTTGCGCGCGCCGGTTGATGATCCGCTTGCCCATGACATGACCGCGCTTGCCAATACGCGCCGCGCGGTGGCGTGGATTTTGGAACAGGCACCCGGCCTGCGCGGGCTTTATTCCGAACTGTCGGCGGCGCTTTTGGCGCAGCGGCCCACGCCGCGCCTGCCGCCCGCCGAGGCCGCGCTTGAGGCGGTGATCCGGCAGATGCTGGGCGATCCCGCGCCCCTTGGCCCCGACGCGCAGGCGGTGGCCGACCGCATCCTTGCGGCAAGCCCCGACGCGCTGTCAGCACAGGCCCCGCGCGGCTATCAGCCGATGCGCCCGGTCGAGCTTTGGGTCCATCGCGACAGCGTGTCGCTGTCGGCCTCGGACGTGGTCGAGACCCGCGAGACCGACGGCCCGCCCGAGGAAGGCCATGACGGCAAGACCATGCGCGCCCGTCGCCGCAATACCGATCAGGCGCAGCGCCGCGACAGCCTTATCCTGCACAAGTTCGAGGCGATCCTGTCATGGGCCGAGTTCCTGAACCTCAACCGCCGGGTCGAGGATGACGATATCGACGACGCCAAGAAGGCCGCCGAGGATCAGGACGAACTGAACCTTGGCCAGCTTGCCAAGGCCCCCGCCGCGCGGCTGAAACTGCATCTGGACCTCTCGCCCGAGGATGCCGAACGCGAGGCGCTGTCGGGCAGTTTTACCTATCCCGAATGGGATGCGCGGCGCGGCGCCTATCTGCCCGCCCATGTCCGCGTTCTGGAAAGCCGACCCGAGCTTGAGCCCGACGCCGCAATCATTCACGATCTTGCCGCGCAGCGCCGCATCCGCGCCGTCCGCCGCCAGTTCGAGGCGCTGCGACCGGGCCGGATCACCACCACCGGTCACCGCGACGGCGAAGACATTGACACCGAACTGGCCGTGCGTTCCGCCACCGATCTGGCCGCGATGGGCGAAGGCAATGACCGGATCTGGCGCAAATCGCTGCCAACCGCGCGCGATCTTGCGGTCTCGATCCTGCTGGACGTGTCACGCTCGACCGAAAGTGCGGTGACAGGCCGCGCGGTGATCGACATCGAACGCGAGGCGCTGACGGCGCTTGCCTGGGGGTTGGATGCCTGCGGTGACCGGTTCGCGCTGAACGCCTTTTCCTCGCTGCGGCGCGACCGGGTCTTCGTGTCGAACTGCAAGACATTCGACGAACCCATGTCGCGGCAGGTCGAGGCGCGCGTCGCCGCGCTACGCCCGCAATTCTACACAAGGCTGGGGGCGGGGGTGCGTCACGCCTCGGCGGGGCTGTCCACGCAAGGCAACCGCCGCCGCCTGCTGCTGGTCATCACCGACGGCAAGCCCAACGATCTGGACCATTACGAGGGCCGCCACGGCATCGAGGACAGCGCCCGCGCCATCCGCGAGGCCCGCCGCGCCGGTCATGCCGTGTTCGGCATCACCGTGGACCGCGACGGCAAGACCTGGTTTCCGCGCATCTTCGGTCAGGGCGGCTTCGCGCTGTTCCCCGACCCCGACAAACTCACCGCCGCGCTGCCCGAAATCTATCGCCAACTGGTCGGGCGATGAGCGGGCGGGGGGATGGGAACGCAGCGCCCATGCAGCCTGCGGTGACGGCAGACAGCGGCGAAAGCGTGTCTTCGGACGCGGCGCGGGGCGGTGGCGTGGCGAGTTCTGCACCGTCCGCCGATGCCGCGAAAGCGGGCGCTGAGCCTGCGGCTCTGCACGGACAGCGCCCTTCGGTCTCGGAACCGTCGCCTGAGGACGACACGCCGCCAAGGGCGGACCCGGCTTATGTTGGAACACCCCCGCCGCAGCTCGCAACCAACGCCACCCCCTCATCGCGCCTGCCCGGCGATCTGATGATGTGGGTTCTCATCATGTCGGAGCTGGCCGTGTTTGCCGCCGGATTGCTGGCCTTTCTGGCGGTGCGATTGACCGACCCTCTGGGCTTTGCCGAGGCGCAGGATCATCTGAACCGTGTCTCGGCTGCGATCAATACGGTGGTTCTGATCACCTCGGGCCTGCTCGCCGCCCTTGCGCTGCGGGCGGCGCGGGCAGGGCGTGAGACGCGGGGATGGCTGCTTGCGGCATCGGCGCTTGGGATGGTGTTTTTGGTGCTCAAGGGCATGGAATACGCCCATTCCGCCGCGCAAGGCATTGGGCCGGACAGCGGCGCGTTCTTTATGTTCTATTTCCTGCTGACCGGCTTTCACGCGGTCCATGTTGTCGCGGGGATCGTGGTGCTGTGGCTTTGCGCGCTCACCCGCCGGGTGGGTCATATCGAGGCAGGCACCCAGTTCTGGCACATGGTTGATCTGGTCTGGGTGATCCTCTTCCCCGTCATCTATCTGCTGAGGTGAACATGACCCGCGACCCTCTGATCCGAGCATGGCTCTGGCTGCTGGCGGCCTCGGCTGGCTCTACCCTGATGGCGGCGCTTGCCGATGGCGGGGCGGCGCGGGTGGCCATGCTGGCGGTTCTGGTGCTGGCCTGGATCAAGGCGCGGGTGGTGCTGGGCGCCTATCTGGAGCTGGATCATGTGCCAGGCGTCCGGCGCGGCTTTGATCTGGCGCTTGGGCTCTTCATGGTCGTGGCGGGCGGGCTCTATCTGGCGGCGGGTTAGCGGTTCGGTTGCTGGGCTTGCAGACGCGGGCCGGTCAGCACCGGCCAGAACAGCAGTGCAAAGCCCGCAAAGGCCAGGATCCACGCGGTCGCGGCCAGATGCAGCAACCAAGCCTGCCCCGGCAGCAGGGCCTGCACAAGCCGCGCCACCGCCGCGATATTCACCGCCACGAACACGGCGGTCAGGCCCGCACCGGCATGCAGCTCGCGCCCGGTATGGCCAAGGCTCGCCCGCGCCATGACGGCCAGCGTCATCACCCCAACGGCGCCCGCCATCCATGCGTGCCGCGCGCCCGTCTCAGGCATCAGCCCAAGCCCCGCCCCCGCCACCGACAAAAAGCCAAGCGCGACCCAAAGATAGGCCAGATGCAAGATCCATAACAGCGGCTCAGGCCCCGTCTGCACGCCCTGCCACCGTGCCAGCCGCGCGATATGCGCAAGCCCCACCAGCCCGCAGATCAGCGCGGTCAGCCGCGCATCCGGCGCCGCCACAAAGCCCAGCAGCGCCACCGCACTGGCCGCGACCACCACCTTGTCCAGCCGCGCAAACGGCACCGGCAGCCGGTCCGAGCCGCGCTTGACCAGCCAGTTGCGCGTGAACGACGGGATGATCCGCCCCCCGATCAGCGCCATCAGCATGACAAGCGCCGCCAGCCCCAGCCGCAGCCCAAGCGCGGGATCGGCCAGATGGAACAGGATCAGCCCAAGCCCGAAGGTCGCGATCAGCGCCACCACCGGCAGGTTGCGCCAGTTCCGGCCCCGGATCACCTCTCGGGCCAGCATCGCGACCAGAACCACTGGCAAGGCCATATCGACCGCAGCGCCGACCGGCCCCGTCTCAAACGCGGTCAGCAGCCGCCCGGCCAGCCACAGCCCGACCAGCCCCGCCAATGGCCACCCCGTCACCGGCAGCCGCCCGGTCCAGTTCGGCACCGCGGTCAGCACGAAACCGCCCACCGCCGCCGCGCCAAAGCCAAAGATCAGCGCATGGCCGTGCCACAGGCTTGCAAAGGGCAGGCTCAGCAGCCCGGCCAGATGCGCGACCCAGATCAGCATGGCAAGCGCCGCCCATATTGCGCCCAGAAGGAAAAACGGGCGAAACCCGTAGCTGAAGAGCGCAGGCCCCTGCCATTCCCTGATGCGTTTCGCGTTTCCGGACATATCTACCTCGCCAAGTTCAAGCTTGCCCATTGCGCAGGTCGGACGGGGCCGCGTCAATCGACATGGCGCGCGACTTTGTGCCGCATCATGTTGCGGCAAGGTTAAGGCTGGCCTGTTCTGGCTGATCTCGCTAGACAATGCGTTCAGGATCACGAAGGCGCCACCGCGCCGTTGCTGTGAGGCATTTCAGGCAGAGAATGACCACCATCACTGACGCAGTTCGCAATTCGATGATCTTTTCGGGCCTGCCCGATCCTTTGATCCAGCGGATTGCCGCCATGTCCTCACTGGTCGAGCTGGCCCCCGGCAACACGATCTTCGTGCAGGGTGAGCCGGCCGAGGCGGTGTTTCTGGTCGTCGATGGCTGGGTCAAGCTCTACCGTGTCGCGGTCAGTGGGGCTGAGGCCGTCGTGACCGTGCGCACCCGTGGCCACAGCTTTGCCGAGGCGATTGCGCTGCGCGGCAAGTCCTACCCCGTCTCGGCCGAGGCGGTGACGCAGGCCACCCTTGTGCGCATCGACGCGAAACGTCTACGGCACCTGATTGAGACCGAGCCGCCGCTTGCATTGGCGATGCTGGCATCTTGCTATGTGAAGTTGCAGGGTTTTGTGACCCAGGTTGAGCAGCTCAAGGCGCGCAGCGGCGCGCAGCGCGTCGCCGAGTTCCTGCTGAGCCTCTGCGATGAAGAGGCGGATAAGCAGATGGTCGAGCTGCCCTATAACAAGGGCCTGATCGCGGGCCGCCTTGGCATCAAGCCCGAAAGCCTCTCGCGCGCCTTCCGCCGCCTGCGCGACCACGGCGTGAGGATCGAGGGCAACCGCGCCTATATCACCGACATGCAGGCGGTGGTCGATTTCATCGCCGATGACGCGCGGGCGGGGTGAGTGCGGCGGGGGCGACCGTTAGGTTGGCTCGCTCCGCCCGTGCCTTATAGCCCGTAGCTCGCCCGCCCGGCGCGCTGCGCAGTGCGGCAAGTCCCGCTGCCGCGCCGCCACCCTGCGCCTTGCCGTGCAGTCCGTGGATTGCCGTCGCGCCACCCGTTCCCGTAGACGGTGGCTTGTCCGCGCGCCGTGCTGCGCGGTGTGGCCCCTCCCGCTATCGCGCTGCCGCGCTGCTACCCTGCGCCGCGCAGCCCGAGGCTTGCCTCCCTGCCGCGCGCTCCCCTAGGCCGTAGTTTGCCCGCGCGCCGTGCTGTGTCGCCCGGCCTGCTGTCCCCATGCCGCGCCGCCACCCTGCGCTGCGCAGCACCCGGATTGGCTTCTTGGTGCCCGTGCCCTTTTTCCCCATAGCTTTTTCCTCGCGGCGATATTCTCCCCCGCGATGCCACCCCAGCCGCCCATGCCTCGCTGGCTGGCAGCAGTAAAGGGGTTCCGTGGCTTGGCCCGTGGCCAGCTTCGCCCCGGCGCGGTGCCTCGTCGCCAGTGACCCGCTCGCCGCAGCGTGAACCTGTGCCTTGCTGCGCTGCCGGTGTCTTGGCGTCGGGCGCGCTTTCCACCGGAACGATGCCTCGCCGCGTGCCGCAATTGGCCCCGTTCCCGTGTCGTTGCACCGTGCGCCTCGTGGCTTACCCTCGCGCCGCGCCTTGCTCTCTATCCGATAAGCGCACCGCCCTTCCGCCCCACCCCAAAAACCCGCTTTGCGCCGCGACCCTCGCGTGGTAACCGCAGCCCCGGACCACAGGGGGGCGGCGGTGCAGATATGTGAGGAACAGGCGCAGGACGGGCCTGAGGTCGAGGCTCTGCTTGATCTCTGTTTCGCGCCGGGGCGCAGCGCGCTCAGCTCTTATCGGTTGCGCGAGGGGGTCGCGCCTGTCGCGGGGCTTTGTCTGATCCTGCGTGAGGCGGGGGCGGTGCGCGCTGCCATCCGTTACTGGCCGGTGCGGGTGGGCGGCGAGCCTTCCCTGTTGCTCGGTCCGGTCGCCGTGCATCCCACCGCGCAGGGTGAGGGGCTGGGCAACTGGCTGATTCATGAAAGCCTCAATCGCGCCCGCGCGCAGGGTTGGGCGCGGGTGATGCTGGTGGGCGACCTGCCCTATTATGGGCGGTTCGGCTTTGCGCGGCTCGAGGGGGTCGAGATGCCGCCGCCGACCAATCCCGACCGCGTTCTGGGGCTGGAGCTGACGCCCGGCGCGTGGGTCGATGTGGCGGGCAAGGTCACGCGTGAGCAGGCGCCGCTGCCGGAAAGCACGGCCGAACCCTGTTACGACATTGCGCCCGAACAGATCCGCCAAGCCACTGTTCAGAACGCCAAAAACAGCTAGAGCCTTGCCGATCGGCCTTGCCCTTCCCATCTTGTCAGAACCGACCCAAGCCACGGACCCCAACCCACGGACCATTCCAAAGATGACCCCCGCCAAGACGCCCGCCATCCTGCCCCCGATCACCGATCCCTCGGTTTACGCCCAGCTTGACCGGCTGGCGCGGCGCTATATCAACGCGGGCGGGTTGGGGATGGAGGCGCTGATGGCGGTCGGTGGCAGCGCCGAGAACCTGCTGCGCCGTCTGCCCCGCCCGGTGCGCGACCGGATGGACCGGATCGTCATGCGCGCGTTGGAGAACGCGTTTGACGCAGCCACCGCCTCGCGCCGTGTGGTGCGTGACCGGGGCGACTGGTTCAACCGGCTGTCCTCGACCGCCTCGGGGGCGATTGGCGGGTTGGGCGGCCTGCCCGGCGCGATGATCGAACTGCCGGTCGCGGTCACCATGCTGTTCCGCGCCATTCTCGACATTGCCGAGGAACACGGGCTGGACACCAGTTCCGACGAGGTGCGCATCGAGGCGCTGCGCGTTTTCGCCACCGCCGGCCCCTTCGCCGAGGATGACGGCACCGATATGGGCCTTCTGGCCGCGAAAATGTCGATCACCGGGCAAAGCCTGCAAGGGCTGATCGGCAAGGTCGCGCCGAAACTCTCCGCGGTGCTGAGCCAGAAACTCGCCGCGCAGGCCGCGCCGGTGTTGGGGGCCTTTGCGGGGGCGACGATCAACTACACTTTCGCGCGCTATTATCAGGAAATCGCGCGGGTGCATTTCGGCCTGATGCGGCTTGCGCGCGAAACCGGCCTGCCGCGCGAGGCCCTGATCGAGGCGCTTGCCCAATCGGTCGAGCGGCTGGACCTGACCAAGCTGCCGCGGAATTATCGCCGGGCGTGAGGGGTGGCGCTGTTGAGTGACGGCTTGAGGGCGTCGCTCTGCGATTTGTCTCTGGCGCGCCGCGTGTTGCGGGAATGGATGGGGCCGGTCATAGCCAGTCGGCGCGATCTGCTTTGATGGGAAGGCCTCCGTGAGGCTGCTCTCGGCGCGTGAACAATGACCTGTAGGCAACGCTCATGTGTCTAGGCATGCCCGCATCTGCTATTGACCCAACCGCGCCCACTAGTCCGTGGGTCAAGCGTCGCCCTTGGCCAATGACGAGCCGTCCTGCGGTCACTGATGGCGCGTGATCTCCATGCCGCAAACAAACCCGTCTGCCATCCCGACAACCGATCTGAGCCGTGACCACTTGATCGCGCAATGTGGTATTCACCTCTACCACAGCCCGCCAGTCACAAAGCACATGCCGCCATTGCCGCTATCAGCACGAAAGCATAGGCAATCCGCGAAGGCCACAGCCCGCCGCCAGTCTCTGCGCGGTGAGCGTTTGCTCTTGTTCAACCCCGGCACAGAAACACCACCTCAATGGCAATGCACCCGCCCGCCATTGCGGTTATCGGCGTGGCAGCACTGGCCGGCGGGGGAGGATTTGCGGCAGCCGCCGCCATGGGCCTCGACCTGCGCTGCGGAAAACGAACCAAGCGCCAGAGCGGCGATGATGGTCAGAGTCAGCTTTTTCATGTCTCTCTCTCCTCACAAGCGCGTTAACACTTTGTTAACCATTTGCGAGGGCGCGCATAGCTGTCCCTTGGGACAGGCTTGCGAGGGGCGAGGGCACAACGGGCCAATCGCGCACAAGGACAGGCGCCCGAAAGGAATAGCCACGCCAAAAGAGGCCCGCCAAGATCGCAGGATCACTCGGGCGACGCCAGCTTCAGTTCCGCCGCGCGGTCGGGCAGATCGTCAATCGCCAAAGGTCCCGAAGGCCGCGCCAGACGCGGGCGGATCACCCAGTGCAGCCGTTCCTGCGCGCGTGTGATCGCCACATAGGCCAGCCGCTTCCACAGCGGGATGCCCGCCTCGGACCGGCCCGACCATGCGGCGGCGGAAATATCGGGGCCGAACACCTGCACATCGGGCCATTGCGAGCCTTGCGCCTTGTGGATCGTGACCGCCGCACCATGCAGGAAAGCCGCCCCCATATGCGCGGCGGCGGGGATGAACGGCTCGTCCTCATCCGGCATCTCGATCTTGATGATCGAGGCGGCCGAAAGGCGCGGGTCTTCGGCCCCGATCACATGAAGCCGCGCAAAACCGTTCTTCTTGCCCGGTCCCAGATAGACGACCTGAGCGCCCTTAATCAGCCCCCGCGCCTCCAGATCGATGCGCTTGTTGCGGTGCTTGAGCGGCAGTTCCAGCCCGTCGCAGATCAGCGGCTCACCGGGCAACAGCGCGTCGGGGGGCGCGCCGTAAGCCGCGCGAAAGGCGGTAATCAGCCGGATGCGGGTCGCATTGCGCCAGACCAGAACCGGGCTGCGCGCCATCAGGTCGGACTGGACCCGCTCGGCCCAGATCACGCGGTCATCACGGGCGGCGGCCTCGCGGATCATGCGCTCGAACCCGTCGAAATCAAGCGCCGGGTCGGCAAGCGCATGGGCCAGATCAAGGATCGGGCTGTCACCCGCCTGACGGTGAATGCGCGACAGCTCCAGCCGCTGCACGGGGGCAAGCCGGTCGAACACCATCTTGCCGGACTGGCCCACCGGGGCAAGCTGGGCCGGGTCTCCGAACAGGACAAGAACCGGGAAAATCTCGCGCAGATCCTCGAACTGGCGCTCATCCAGCATCGAGGCCTCGTCGATCAGGCCGATATCGAGGCCGTCCTCGCGCCGCTTCCAGCCCTTGATGAAATCCGAACCGCGCAGCCCGGCGGCGGCAAGCGCGCCGGGGATCGAGGCATGGGCCTGATAAAACAGCAAGGCCCGATCAAGCGCGGTATCCGACAGCCCGTCGATCACCGGGCGGTCGCCATTCCCCGCCAGCCATTCCGCGATCTTCTCATATTCGGGGTCATAGACCGGCGTGTAAAGGATGCGGTGGATGGTGGTCGCAGGCACGCCGCGCATCCGCAGCACGAAGGCCGCCTTGTTCGTCGGCGCCAGAATCGCGACCGAGCGGCGGTCCTTGCGCTTTTTACCCTCGTAATCGCCCGAGACGATCTCAACCCCCGCCTCGCGCAGCGCCTGCGTGAGCCCGGCCAGGATCATCGTCTTGCCCGACCCGGCCTTGCCGATCACCGCCATCACCCGCGCCTTGCCGGGGCCGGGCGGCATGATCTCTTCGGCCACCAGATCGACACCGGCCCCGGCAAGCATCTCAGCAAGCGAGTCCCAGGCGGTCGCCTGATCGGGGGAAAGAGTGGGCAGGGTCATGCGCCTTCGCTACGCGAGCGGGGCCGCGATGAAAAGCCGGATCGGGCGGAGGCGGTGAAAAATCGGGTGCTTGGGCGGGGACAGGACCGTCCGCGAAAGAAATCCGCACCGGAACAGGCGCCACATTCCGCAAGCCGCCCAAGTCAAGCCAGCCCCAAGCCGCGACCTTGCTTGATGCCTAAGGCCGCAGACCCACTGTGCCAGACGGGCAACGCCAAGCTCAAAGCCGCCCGCGCGCCGCCTCCCTGCTTGACGCTCGGTCCGCAGACCCGCCGCGCCAGATGGGTGGGCAAAGCTCAAAGCGACGCCAGCGCCGCGAGCTTGGTTGGCGCCGAGGCCCGCACGCCCATTGCGCCAGAGGGGTGACGCCACGCTCAAAGCGCCCCCGCGCCGCGATCTTGCTTGATGCCCGAGCCCGCAGCCCCACCGTGTCAGATGGGTGATGCCACGCTCAAAGCGCTCCCCGCGCCGCGACCTTGCTTGATGCCCGGACTCGCAGACCCATCGCGCTTGATGGGCAACTCCAAGCCCAACTCGGCGCATCCGGTAAGCCTTTTGCATCACGGCACCAACCGGCGCGGTCGCGCTTTTATCAAGGCCTCGCGTCCCCGGGTTGTGTCACCGCAACACACATGCTCCCACCACGGCCAAGCCTGCCCCAATCCGTCTTTTGTCCAACAAATATCCTCGGGGGAGGCCCGCAGGGCCGGGGGCGGACAGCCCCCTGCTGCGGCTCAGCCCGTGACCCAATCCGCAGGGATGCGCGGCGTCGCGGCCACCAGACGTTGCGTATAGGGATGCGCGGGGGCGTCCAGAACTTGTGCGGTGGGGCCGTTCTCGACGATGCGGCCTTTCTCCATCACCAGAACGCGGTCGGTCACGCCGCGCACCACCGACAGGTCGTGGCTGATGAACAGATAGGCCATGCCATGCGTCCGGCGCAGCGCGGCCAGAAGGTCCAGAACCTGCGCCCTGACCCGCACGTCAAGCGCCGAGACCGCCTCATCCAGCACGATCAGCCGGGGGCGGATCATCAGCGCGCGGGCAATGGCGAGGCGCTGCCGCTGGCCGCCGGAGAACTCGTGGATGTAGCGCTCGGCCGCGTCGTCAGGCAGGCCCACATCGCGCAGCGCGCCCGCCACCCGGTCGCGCCAATCGGGGGGGCGGCCAGTGAGATGGAAGGGCTCGGCCAGAAGCCGCGCGACCCGCCAGCGCGGGTTGAAGCTGCCGAAGGGGTCCTGAAATACGACCTGAACGCGGGCACGGGCGGCGTGGCTCATCCGGTCGGTGACGGGCAGGCCGTCCAGTTCGATCAGTCCGCCCTGCAAGGGCTCCAGCCCCAGAATCGCGCGGGCGAGGGTGGACTTGCCGCAGCCCGATTCCCCGACCAGCCCGACCGATTCGCCGTCCTGAATGTCAAAGCTGACGCCATCCACCGCCCGCAACAAAGGCGCGGCGGCGAAGGGATGAGGGCGCGGCATGGGATAGTCGCGGACCGCATCGCGCACCCGCAGGATCGGCGTGTCGTCATGCTCGGGCGCGGCCAGATCGGGCGCGTGGCGTGAGGCGGCGAACAGCGCCCGCGTATAGGGATGGCTCTGGGTCTGGAACAGCGCGCGGGTCTCACCGGCCTCGACGATGCGGCCGTCCTTCATCACCGCGACCTGATCGGCCATGCCCGCGACCACGGCAAGGTCATGGGTGATCAGCAACAAAGACATGCCCTGTTCGCGCACCAGAGTGCGCAGCAGCTCAAGGATCTGCGCCTGAGTGGTGACATCAAGCGCAGTGGTCGGCTCATCCGCGATCAGCAGTTCGGGGCCGGTGGCAATCGCCATCGCAATCGCGACCCGCTGGCGCTGACCACCCGAGAGCTGATGCGGATAAAGCCCCGCGTCAAAGCGCGGCGCAGGCAGGCCCACGCGGTCAAGCGCGTCGCGCGCGATGCGGGCCGCTTGGGCGCGCGAGACGGGCTGATGCAGGCGCAGCGCCTCACTGATCTGCGCGCCAATCGTCATCAGCGGGTTCAGCGCGGTCATCGGCTCCTGAAAGATCATCGCGATGCGGCGGCCCCGGATGCGGCACATCTCGCGCTCTGACAGGCGCAGCAGGTCGGTGCCGTCCAGCAGAACCTGCCCCGAGACCTGCGCGCCCGGCGGCAACAGGCCCATCATCGCAAGCGCGGTGATCGACTTGCCGGAACCCGATTCACCCACCAGCCCGGTGATGCGCCCCGGCGCAAGGCGCAGATCCACGCCCTCCAGCACCGACCGGCTGCCGATCCTCACGCCAAGGCCGCGCGTCTCGATCATCGCAGCACCCGCAAGCGCGGGTCCAGCAGGTCGCGCAGCCCGTCGCCAAGCAGGTTCAGGCCCATCACGCTCAGCACAATCGCCAGACCCGGCACAAGCGCGGTATGGGGCGCGGCATAGAAAAACGTCTGCGCCTCGGCCAGCATCCGCCCCCAGCTCACCGCAGGCGGCTGCGCGCCAAGGCCCACATAGGAGAGCCCCGCCTCGGCCAGAATGCCAAGACTGAACTGAATGGTCGCCTGCACGATCAGCAGGTTCAGGATGTTGGGCAGGACATGCTCGACCGAGATGCGGAGCGCGCCCTTGCCCGCCACCCGGGCGGCGCGGATATAGTCCAGCGTCCAGACCGGCAGGGCCGCCCCACGCGTGACCCGCGCAAAAACGGGGATGTTGAAAATGCCGATGGCGATGATGGCGTTCTCGGCCCCTGCGCCGTAGATCGTGGCCAGCATGATCGCAATGACAAGCGCCGGAAAGGCGAAGATCAGGTCATTGCCGCGCATCACCAGATCATCGACAAGCCCGCCCCGATGCGCCGCCGCAAGCAGCCCCAAGGGCACGCCCAGCCCCATCCCGATCCCCACCGCCAGCAACGCGACCGCCATCGAGATCCGCGCCCCCGCCATCAGCATCGACAGCATGTCGCGGCCAAGGTGATCGGTGCCAAGCCAATGCGTGGCCGATGGCGGTTGCAGCCGGTTCGCGACCGCCAGCTGCGCCACATCAAACGGCGTCCAGACCAGCGAGATCAGCGCGGCCAGCACCGCGATAGCTGCCAAAGCCCCGCCAAGGATCAGCCCGACCCTCATCGGCTGCGCAACCTTGGGTCAATCGCCGCATAGGCCAGATCGACTAGAAAGGTGATGATGATCACGGCGGCGACCAGAACCAGAACCGAGGATTGCACCACGATCAGGTCGCGCTGCGTGATCGCCTGAAAGATCAGCCGCCCGATGCCGGGCAGGTAGAACACGTTTTCAATGATGATCGCACCCGCAATCAGGAATGAGAACTGCATCCCCAGAATGGTCAGCACCGGGATCAGCGCATTGCGCAGCGCGTGGCGGCGCAGGGTCTGGCCGCGTGTCAGCCCCTTGGCGCGGGCGGTGCGGATATAGTCCTGCCCGTCGGTCTCGATCAGCGCGGATCGCAGCACGCGGGCCAGAATGGCGGCTTGCGGCAGGGCCAGCGCGATGGCGGGCAGGGTCAGCGCGCGCAGCGCGGCCACAGGGTCCGACCAGCCCGGAAACCCGCCCGAGGGGAACAGCCGCCAGTTGATCGCAAAGACCAGCACCAGCAGCATCGCGAACCAGAAATTGGGCAGCGCGATGCCCACCTGCGTCGCGCCCATCACCGCCACATCGCCCGCCCGACCCCGGCGCGATGCCGCAAACAGCCCCGCCGGAAAGGCCAGCAAAATCGCCAGAGCCAGCGCCATCAGCGCCAGCGGCAGGGACACGCGGGCGCGCTCCATCAGCATCCCCGCGACCGGGCTGCGATAGGTGTAACTATCGCCCAGATCGCCCTGCAAGATGCCGCCCAGCCAATGCGCGTAACGGGTCAGGAACGGCAGATCGAGGCCCAGCTGTTCGCGCAGCGCCGCCACCGTCTCAGGCCGCGCGCCGGTCCCCAGCATGAACAGCGCCGCATCCCCACGCACCAGCGCCACCAGCGAAAAGATCACCAGCGAGGCCACCAGCAGGCTGAGGCAAAGCGACAAGATCCGGCGAAGCAGATAGCGAAACATGCCGCGCAAGCTAGGCAACTGCCTCTGCGCGGGCAAGCGAAACCGTGCTTTGGGGCGGAGGGCGGGCAGGGGGCTTTGCCCCCGCCGCCTGCGGCGGCTCCCCCAGGATATTTGGGGACAAAAGACGTTCCGGGCTTCTTCTGTGCAAAAATACTCGAGCTACGGCGCGGCCCACGATGCGGGCGCTATGGCACCTCAATCTTGCCGCGCAGGGGGAAGTCGGCATGGGACTGGGCGTCGTGGCGTTCAATCATGCGGTGGACCGGCGGCGCCTCGCCCCCGATATGCAGCGCGTGCAGCATCTGCGTGACCTCGGCGTCCGAGGTCGTGCGGCGCATATTGTGGCGGACGTAGTCGTCCCAAGTCGCGATATGATAGCTTTCGGACCAGTGATCGGGGCGCTCAAGATCGCGCAGCAGAACCCAGCTTCGCGCGCCGTCGCGGCGGCGGATGTCTCGGCGCAGGGCCATCAGGCGCAGGAATTCCTCGGTGTCGCCCGGCGCGATGTGGTAATCGACCATGACCATGATCGGGCCCGACCTTCCGCGCAGGTCGATGCCCAGCACCGGTTCACGAAAGCGGTTGACGGGTGAGAGATCGCTTTGGCTGAACTCGGGCATCGGCGCGGCCAGACCGATCAGCGCCGCGCCGACAAGCCCCAGCGCGGCGCAGCCCAGCGCGATATTCACGCCGAAATCCTGCGCCACCGCCCCCCAGAGCCACGCACCCGCCGCCATGCCGCCAAAGGTCGCCGTCTGATAAAGCGCCAGCGCCCGCGCCACCACCCAGCGCGGCGTCGAAAGCTGCACGGTCACATTGAACAGCGACAGTGTAATCACCCAGGCCATGCCCGCAGGCAGCATCGCGGCGGCGTGCAGCATGACGCTCTCGCTCAGCGCAATCGCCGCGAGTGAGGCCGCAAACAGCATCATCCCCAGCCGCGTGACGTTTTCGTTGCTGAGCCGGTCGCGCAGCCGCGCATTGGTCAGCGCGCCGATAATCGCGCCCACCCCGAAACAGCCCAGCAGCGCGCCAAACAGGGTCGATCCCGCGCTGTCATGCGACAGCGCCACCAGCGGCAAAAGCGCCAGCAGCGAGGCCGCCGTCAGCCCGAACGCGCCCGAGCGGATCAGCACCCGCATCAGGTTGGGCGACAGCGCGACATAGCGCAGTCCGGCGCCCACGGCGGACATGAACGGCTCTCGCGCGGCGGTGCGGGGCGGGTATTGCGGCTTCCAGCGCAGCATCGCGGCGATGATCGGGACATAGCTGACCGCGTTGATGAGAAACCCCACCGCCGCGCCCCAGATCGCGACGATCAGACCGCCCGCCGCAGGCCCCACGCTGCGCATCAGGTTGAAGCCCACCGAGTTCAGCGTGACCGCCTGCGGCAGATCCTCACGCGGGACCAGATCCTGCATCGAGGCCTGCCATGGCGGGTTATAGAGCGCCTGCCCCAGCCCGATCACGAAGGTAAAGCCCAGCAAAAGCCACGGCGTCAGCCCGTCCATCCACGCCACCACCGCCAGCGCCGCCGACATCAGCGCCATGAAGCCCAGCGCGGCCAGCATGATCTGGCGGCGGTCGAACGTATCGGCCAGCGCCCCCGAGGCCAGCGCAAAGACCATGATCGGCAGCGTGTTCGACGCCTGCACAAGCGCGATCAGCGTGGCATTGGTGGTCAGCGAGGTCATCAGCCAGGCCGCACTGACCGCCTGCACCAGCCCGCCAAAATTCGACATCAGCGTCGCCGCCCACAGGTTGCGGAAATCGCGCTGGCGAAAGGGTGCAAAGGTGGGGCGGCGGGGCAAGGCGGGCTCCGGTCAGGTTCCGGGGCAGCTTAGGCATAGCGGCGGGGGGCTGCAATGGTGGTGACTCGCGTGCGGGTGGGGCGTGTAACAGAGCCCCGCGCGAGGGTGGGGCTTCGGTAAGGTCGGCATGGATCGGGGGCGGTGGGGCGGGTGGATCACCACAGCGAGTGCCACAGAGGCAAACAAGCCAACAATGTGGCCCGCCGTGTGAGAAGGCTCCTCAGCCAGCTCGCGCCTGTCGGCACCCGCCACCATTGCGCACATTCGTCCGCCGCGCGGGTTGTTCGTGTGTCACAGATCCCTCGCGCGAGCGCGGGGCTTGGATAAGCTCGGCACGGATCGGGTGCGGTTGAAAAGACGCATCACCCTAGCAACGGCCACAAAGACAAACAGCGCAGCTGCGGCAAGGCAGGCTCTCGACCCGCTAGAGCATCGCTTTGCTACACGACTATGGCGGGGAAGCCATCCCACGCATGAAAAAGCCTCGCGCTAGGGCGAGGCTTTTCGGGAGGGTTTGCGCCGATCAGGCGCTGTTGATCGGGCGGATCACCGCACCGATGGTCAAAACGGCAAGGCGAGCCGACACAGCCGTCCTCTGCGCGAAGGCTGCGTTGCCAGCCTGCGTGCGGCGTCCCCGACAACATTGTGCGCAACCACCCGCACATCAAAAAGCCCCGCACAACGGCGGGGCTTTTCGACAACGCTCGCGCGGATCAGGCGCGGTTGATCAGGCGGATCAGCAGCAGCAGGATCACTGCGCCGATGGTCGCAAAGATGATCGAGCCGACGATGCCGCCGGCCGCGCCAAGGGTCAGGCCCATGGCCGGGAACAGGAAGGCCGCAAGAACCGCGCCGGCGATGCCGACAACGATGTTCATGCCAACACCCTGGCCGTGACCTTTCACGATCTGGCCGGCGAGCCAGCCTGCGATTGCACCGATGATAATTGCAACGATAAGGCTCGTAAGCATAGTTCTGTCCTTTCGAGTTCCGAAAGCGCGCTCTGGCGCCATTATAGGTTGTATTGTCGAGGGAACGCCGTCCGCTTTCATCCGGTTCCGGCACAAAGAATTATCTTTTGTTAGTTTTCAGCCCTGCCGCGCCCGGTTCAACCTTCCGAGAGCAGCCTGCAGCCCCAAAATGCCCGGCAAAACGCGCGATTCCGCCTAGCCTCATGAACTCAAAGAAAAATCCCGAACCGGCACCGCGCCTGTTCACATTTTCGCGCCTGTTGTGCCAAAGCAACGCCCCGTGATATCGGCGCCGCATTGCGCTTGACCTTATGGGTTTGCTGCGGCTGATAGGCGCGATACCGGCATCAGGCTTGCCCTGCCTGTGCCATGACAGCTTTTCCCTGCGGTCCCGGCTTTGCCCTGCCCGGACCGTCCACCAATAAGGAATGACCTATGCGTATTGCTTCGCTTTCCGTCGGTCTGGCGCTTGTCCTTGCGGCCTGTGCGCCGCAAACCCCGACCCAGACCGCTCCCTCTGCCGTCACCGCCGTCCCCGCGATCTATCAGGCGCGCGTCGATACCGGCCCGCGCGGTGAGCCGATCGACATCCGCGCCGTCCGTTCGGCCTATCTGAACGAACGCACCATGCGCACCGAGGTGCAGTATAACGGCCCCGAAGGCGCGAATACCATCGTCGTGGACCCCTATGCGCGCCTGCTCTACCACGTCCATGGCAATGGCATGGCGACCCGTTACGGCGTCGCGGTCGGCACTGCCGGGCGCAACTTTGCCGGCACCGGCGTGATCCAGCGCAAGGCCGCTTGGCCCAGCTGGACGCCCACTCCGAACATGGTCCGCACCCAGCCCGAGCTTTACGCCCCTCTGGCCGGCGGCATGGCGGGCGGGCCGGACAACCCGCTTGGCTCGCGCGCGCTTTATCTCTACCAGAATGGCCGCGATACCTATTACCGCATCCATGGCACGCTTGATCCGTCCTCGATCGGCAAGGCGACCTCGGCGGGCTGTATCCGCATGTTCAACCAGGACGCCATCGACCTGTATGAGCGCATCAGCACCGGCACCCGCGTGGTGGTCCGCACTCAGGCCGAAAGCGTCCGCTATGAAGGCCAGCTTGTCGAGACGCCCGAGGGCTACGTCTACCCCGCCAGCCAGCTGGCCCAGGCCAACTAAGCGCGGCCAAATCGCATCTAAAAAGCCCCGGCCGCTGTGTCGGGGCTTTTCTTTTGGGCGCTTTCGTGCTGTCTGGGCGGCGAAGTTTCATGTCAAACAGGACCGGCAATGCCGAATTTTTCGCAAGAAGAGCAGCGGGCCTTGTCCGCCGATGAACTCGAACTGGTCACCCGTGCGCGCTATCCGCAGCTGCGCGAACATTCGGGGGCAGAGCTGACCCAGCTCATCCGGCTTTTGCGCGAACGGCGCGACCGTGCCCGCGCGGTCGGCAACCGCCAGCGCCGTGAGGCGCGCGGCAAGGCCGCCCCCTCGGGCGTGGCGGCGGCGCGCGGCAATGAAGGCACGGTTGAGAAGGAAAAATACCTGACCGCCGCGCTGCGCCGCGCCACGATGGAGCGCAAACGCCGTCAGGGCGCCGACGATGCGGGTGAGGTGGGCGCCAAAAAGGCGGCGCGGTCAGGTGCGAAACGCGCACCGGCGACGCGCGCCGGCGGCACGGCGAAGGCCGGGCGCAAGCCGCGCGGCCCCGCGCAGGCGCGCGGCAAGCTGGCCGCGGCGCCGGTGGTTGGCGCAGCGGTGACCGCTGCGGATGAGGTCGCAAAGCCTGCCAAGGCGGATAAGGCCGAGCGTCAGGCCGCCAAAGCCGCCAAGGAGCAGGCGCGCGCCGAAAAGCAGGCCGCGAAGGCCGCCAAGGAAAATGCTCGCGCTGAGAAACAGGCCGAAAAGGCCGAAAAAGCCGCCGCGCGCGATGCGAAAAAGGCCAAGAAGGATAAGGCCGGTAAGGACAAACCCGCCAAGGCGAAGGGCAAGGACAAGGCTGAAAAGGTGAAGGCTGACAAGCCCAAGGCCGACAAACCCAAACAAGCCAAGTCCAAAGCCGCCAAGAAGCCCGGCGACAAGAAAGCGAAATAGCCCCGGTCTGCGGGCGATGATCTGCCTGCGCCCGGACTGATCTTGAACGGGGCGGTTCCAAAGCCGCCCCGCTTTTGCTATGCGGTTCGCGTCTTTGCCGGAACACCCGATGCGCCACCTGATATCCGCCGCCCTGATCACGCTTTGCGCATGGCCCGCCCATGGGCGCCCGGCGGTTGATGCCTATGAGGGGCTTGGCGCGGTCACCCAG
Organism: Paracoccus sp. (in: a-proteobacteria); assembly: GCA_030538425.1. Classification (GTDB taxonomy): domain Bacteria; phylum Pseudomonadota; class Alphaproteobacteria; order Rhodobacterales; family Rhodobacteraceae; genus Paracoccus. The sequence goes on from JAUNTZ010000030.1 coordinate 25,494, forward strand.
TCCGAGGACCGGCGCTGTACCGATGACGGCCTCTCCTGCATCTATCGCGAAAGTTACGTCGCCGATGTCTGCCGCACCATCGAACGCGCCGCGACCCGAGAGGGACTGCACAAAGAGTTCTTTGCCCGTCTGCTGTGGAAGGAAAGCCTGTTCGAGCCGTCCGCCATCAGCCCCGCAGGCGCCGAGGGCATCGCGCAGTTCATGCCCTCGACCGCCGAGATCGTGGGGCTGGACGACAGCTTCAACCCGGCCAAGGCGATCCACGCTTCGGCGGCCTATCTGCGCAGGCTGGAGCTGGGCTTTGGCTCGCTCGGGCTGGCGGCGGTGGCCTATAATGGCGGCGAGAACCGCGCCGCGCGTTTTCTGGCCGAGGGCGGCCAACTGCCCTATGAAACGCAGGATTATGTCGAGGCGATCACCGGCTTCAACGCATGGCGTTGGCGCGATGACCCGCCGCAGGAACTGGACCTGCGGCTGGACGGCGACACGCCCTTTCTTGAGGCCTGCACGGTCATGGCCGGAAACCGCACCTTGCGCGAATTCGCCACCGCCGCGCGGGCGCAGGTGATGCCCTGGGGGGTGATCCTTGGCTCACACCCGACAAGGCAGGGGGCGCAGGGGCAGGTCGGCCGTCTGAACCGCCAGCTTGGCCCGATCCTGGGCGGCCGGCAGGTCTCCACCGTCCAGCGCCGCCTGCGCCAGGGCGGCCCGCGCGTCCACACGCTGCAAGTCGGCTGGAACTCCCGCGCCGAGGCGATGACGTTTTGCGCGCGGGTCCGGCAGGCGACGGGTGCGAATTGCATGGTGCTGCGTAACTGAGGCGCGCGCAAAGGGGCCTCGCCGGCCCCTCTTGGCCTGCAGCCAATTCACCCCGCGGATATTTCCAGACAAAAGACATGGCGGCGCTCGGCCCGTCTTTTGTCCCCAAATATCCCCGCCGGAGGCATCCGTCCTCGCCCCGAAGGCAAACGCCCGCAGGTCAGGACCGGCGGGCGTCTGGTGATCCGGGCAAAGGCCGGTGGCGGCTTATTCGCGCCAGCGCACCGCCGTCAGATCATTCGCCGGGGTCGGCGCGTTTTCCCACAGCCCTTCCAGCCGCGCATCGGCAACCCCCGTCTTGGCCAGCTGGAACAGGAACACATTGGCGTAATCCTCGGCAATCAGCGTCTGGGCCTGTTGCATCAGGCGGGTCTGCTCAGCCTCATCGGTGGCGAGATTCAGCGCGGCGATGGCCTCATTCACCTGCGGGTTGTCATAGTTGAAATAATAGTCCTCGCGGGCATAGATGCCGATATCCATGGGCTCGACATGGCTGATGATGGTCAGGTCGTAATCCTTGTTGGTAAAGACCTGTTCCAGCCATTGCGCCCATTCCATATTGGTGATCTGGGTCTCAACCCCCACGGCGCGAAGCTGGGCGGCGATGATCTCACCACCGCGCCGGGCATAGGGCGGCGGCGGCAGGGCAAGGCGCAGCGACAGATCGCTCGCCCCCGCCTCGGCCAGCAATTCACGGGCGCGCTCGGGGTCATATTCCGACATCGGCGTCAGATCGACATAAGCCGGGTGATGCGGCGCGAAATGGGTGCCGATGGGCGTGCCATAGCCGAACATCGCGCCGTCGATGATCTCCTGCCGGTTGATCGCATGGGCCAATGCCTGCCGCACCCGGACATCCGACAGCGCGGGATGGGCCTTGTTGAGCGACATGATCGTCTCGCCCTCAGTCGTGCCGGTGATCACGCGAAAGCGCGGGTCGGCCTCAAGCTGGGGCAGGGTCTCGGGCGCGGGGTAAAGCGGGAAGGCATCGACCCCGCCCGACATCATCGCCGCAAAGGCCGCGCTTGGGTCCGGGATAAAGCGGAAGGTGGCGCTGTTCAGCGCCGGTTTCTCGCCCCAATAGCCGTCAAAAGCGGTGAGCGTGACGCTGTCGCCCTGCCGCCAGGTCTCAAACCGGAACGGGCCGGTGCCGATGGGATGCTGCGCCAGATCGCCGACCGAGGGCTCATTCAGCATCACCGCGTCGCCCCATGCCATCTTGAACGGGAACATCCCGTCGGCATCACTCAGGGTGACGCGCACGGTCAGATCGCCTTCGGCCTCGACCGCCTCGATCCCCTCGAACAGCGCCTTTTGCGCATTGGTCGAATCCTCGGCCCGGGCGCGGTTCAGGGTAAAGACCACATCCTCGGCGGTGAAGGCATTGCCGTTGTGGAACTGCACATCGGGCGCGAGGTGAAAGACATAGACGCGGCCCTCATCCTCAACATCCCAGCTTGTCGCCAGCGCGGGCAGGATCGCGCCGTCCGGGCCAAAGCGGGTCAGCCCCTCGAACAGGTTGGCATAGACGATCTCATCAATCGCGGCGGCGGCATTGGCGGTCGGGTCCAGCGTCGGCGGCTCCAGCACCATGCCAAGCGTGATGCTGTCTTGCTGCGCGAATGCGGGCGCAGCCAGCAGGGCAAGCGCCGCCACGGACGCCCGGAAATGGTCAAGCATGAGGTTCCCCCTTATGTCCGGCAATCCGCCGACCTGCGGGAATCTATGCAAAAGCGCGGAAGGATCAAGCCTTTCGGCGCAAAACCTGCTGTGCCGCGCCCGCCACCATCAGCCAGAGAGAGGTGATGACCAGCCCCCAATGCGCCCAGCTTTCGGGGTGGAAATCGACCCAGGCCGCCCATCCGGCAAAGCCCACCCAGGCCACCGCCACCGGCAGCGAAATCGCCCGCCAGCGCCGCGTGCGGACCGGGTGGATGAACTTGATATGGGTGAACATCGCGAAGGTCAGCGCCACGACAATCGCCAGCGTCAGCCACATCGGCGGCTTGAGCGCGAACAGAACCAGCACCACCATATTCCAGCAGCCCGGAAAGCCCGCGAAGGAATTGTCCCGCGTTTTCATGCGGGTATCGGCGAAATAGAGAACCGAGCCATAGGTGATCGCAATAATCGCGAACCAGCCGGTCCAGCCCGGCAGCAGGCCCGATTTGAACAGCGCGAAGGCGGGAATGAACACATAGGTCAGAAAGTCGATGATCAGATCCATCAACACGCCGTCATAAGAGGGCCAGTTCTCCTTGACCCGGTAACGCCGCGCCAGCGGGCCATCGACGCCGTCCACCACAAGGGCCACAACCAGCCACAGAAACATCAGCGACCATTGTTCCTCAACCGCCGCCAGCATGGCCAGCATGGACAGCACGGCCCCCGAGGCCGTCAGCAGATGCACAGAAAGGGCTTTGAATCGCAAATCCATTGGGCCTTTTCGCAGCAATGGCGGGGGGCGGCAAGCGTCTGGCCGGTGAAAAACGCGCCCCTGTGGCGCTTCGCCATGGCTTCTTCTGTGCTAAAATACTCAGGCACCGGCGGCCCGCAGCACCTAGCCGCGCGGATGGGCGCTGCGGTAAACCTCAGACAGGCGCGCATCATCGACGGCGGTATAGACCTGCGTCGTGGACAGGCGTGCATGACCCAGCAATTCCTGAATGGTGCGCAGATCGCCGCCCGCCGCCAGCAGATGCGTGGCGAAACTGTGGCGCAGCGCGTGCGGCGTCGCGCTTTGCGGCAGGCCCAGCGCCTGCCGCGCCTGCGCCACGGCGCGGCGCAGCACGCCCCCCGCCAGCGGCCCGCCACGCGCGCCGCGAAACAGCGGCTGGCCCGCCTCGCGCGGATAGGGGCATTGGCGCAGATAATCGGCCATGGCGGCGCGCGAGGCGGGCAGGATCGGCACGATCCTCTCACGCCCGCCCTTGCCGCTGATGCGCAGCGCCTCACCCTCGGGCCAGTCGGCGCCGGTCAGGCCCAGCGCCTCGGACATGCGCAGCCCGCTGCCATAAAGCAGGGTCAGCGCGGCCAGATCGCGCGCGGCAATCCATGGCTCGGGATGGGCGGTCGCGCTGTGATCCAGCAGATCCGCCGCCTGATCCTGCGCCAGCGGGCGGGGCAAGGATGACCGGAATCGCGGGCTGCGCGCCGACAGCGCCTGCGACAGATCATAGCCCTGCGCATCGGCCATCCAGCGCAGAAAATTGCGGATCGCCGACAGCCGCCGCGCCAGAGACCGCGCCGAGACGCCGCGCTCGCGTTCACGCGACAGAAAGGCCCGCATATCGGCCTGTGATAACTGCGCCAGATTGGCCGGCAAAGCAGGCCCCGCCCAATGGCCGCCCAGGAAGGCCAGAAACGCCGTCACGTCGTCACGGTAGGCGGTGATCGTATGGGTGGAACGGTCACGCAGCGCCGCCTGCACCTCAAGCCAGCGCGTGACCGCATCCGCCAGCGCGGGGGCCAGCGCCAGCGGCGCGTCGCTCATTCCGCCAGCCAGCGCAGCAGGGCCAGCCGGAACGCCTGCCCGAAAAACCGCAACAGATCAGTGCCTTGGGCGGGCGTGAACCGCGCGCCGTCCTCGGACCCCATCAGCAGCATGGCGGGCATCCGCGCAGGCCCCAGATCCAGCGGGATCAGCGCCTCGGACCGCACTGGCTGGCCGTGCAGCGGCGTGGTCATATCGGCGGCGCGCCGCAAGATCACATCGCTGGAGACCACCCCGCGCCGCCCGCCGGACAGCGCCCGCGCCACCGCGCCCGGCGGCACCATGGTCAGCGCCCCGCCCAGCCGCGGCGCGCCCTCTTTCGCGCCGGTCTCCATCACCAGAACCAGCGTATCGACGCGCAGGATCTCGGCCAGATTGCCCTGCATGTTTTCCAGAAACGCCTCGAAATCGGCGGGCTCCAGCAGCGACAGCACGGCGCGATGCACCACCGCCATGCCCGACTGGTTGTCATAAGCCGCCGAGATCACGCTTTCATGCGCCGATTCCAGCCGGTCAAGCCGGTGCTCCAGCGCCGACATCGCCCGACCGCGAATGTCGATCACATTCGCGCCCACGCCCGCCTCATGGGCACCGACCACGGCCCGCATCAATTCCCGGTCCATCAGCAGGATCGAGGGGTCGGCCAGCAGCCTCTCGCGGGTGCCGGGGTCCAGCGCGGCGGGGTCGGGAAGGGTCAGGTCGGGCGTGTTGTCGCTCATCGCTCAGCCGATCTTCTGGCCGGTCTTGGCCCAGTCGGCGTTGAACTGGTCAAGCCCCTTATCGGTCAGCACATGCTTGGCCATGGCCTTGATCACAGAGGGCGGCGCAGTGATCACATCGGCCCCGATCAGCGCGCATTGGGTGATATGGTTGACCGAGCGGATCGATGCCGCCAGCACCGCCGTCTCATAGCCGTAATTGTCGTAAATGGTGCGGATGTCCGAGATCAGCTCCAACCCGTCCAGGTTGGCATCGTCCAGCCGCCCGATGAACGGGCTGATAAAGGTCGCCCCCGCCTTGGCCGCCAAAAGCGCCTGCGCCGCCGAGAAGCACAGCGTGACATTGACCATATAGCCATCATCGCTCAGCGCGCGGCAGGCTTTCAGCCCGTCCCAGGTCAGCGGCAGCTTGATCGCGATATTGTCGGCGATCTGGGCCAGATGCTTGCCCTCGCGGATCATGCCCTCGGCATCGGCGGCAACGACTTCGGCGCTGACCGGGCCATCGACCATCTCGCAGATCTCGGCGGTGACTTCCTCGATATTGCGGCCCGATTTGAGGATCAGCGAGGGGTTGGTGGTCACGCCATCGACCATGCCCAGTTCGGCAAGCTCGCGGATGGCATCGGTGTCGGCGGTATCGACGAAAAACTGCATGGCAACGGTTCCTTTGCGCTGATTTGGCGCGACCTTAGCATGACGGAAGGGGCCGGGCAAAGGGTCAGAAGGCGAGCTTGATACTGACGGACCGGACCGGGGGCCAGCCCCCGGACCCCCGGGATATTTGCGGGACAAAAGACATGGGGGCGGTCTTTTGTCCCGCAAATATCCCCGCCGGAGGCATCCGCCCGTGCAGCCCGCGCTGCGGCTTGACTTACAGGGTGCCGCCGCTCAGGCTGTCAGGATGAGAACACGCTTTGCCCTGTCCCTTGCCGCGTTGATTTTTGTTGCCGGTTGTGCCTGCTTTGACGGACAGTCCACCGCTTTGGAATATGCCTTTACAATGGCCATCGGCGCGACAGTCATTTCGCCGGGCGTGGCATTCCCGCTGGCCTTGGGGTTTGTGGGGCTGATGTAGGCGGTCGGGGGATTCATTTTGGCGCGGAGGTTAGGCCCGGCGCGCAGGACGGCCTTTTATCGGACAGAGAATAATGGTCCAGGATCGAGGTCAGAATGACGGTGATACCGATCCCGAGGCATAGTAACGTCGAGCAAAATGTCCATTGCTTCAGGCAGGCTTCAATCAGGATGGTCACGAGCGCCACCGCAGCGGCGGCTGCCAGATAAGCCACCAGATGGATGCCGCTCATACATTCTCGCAGCTCGTTTTCGTAAAAGGCCGGGTTTGATGTAGACAGCATAAATGCGGCCAGCAAATAGCCAATCGCGGCGCAGGAAAACAGGCGGAAAAGCGAAAGCAGGTCCTCTGATGCAGTTTGGTAGATGACAAAGGGGTGGCTCGTTCTGGCGACCTGCTGTTGGTAAAGAAAAACAGTTTAACAACGAAATAAAGCATCGCGACCAGCGAAAGGTAAGCGGCCATTTGCCAGAGCGTCGAGGTCGCGGACCCGATCAGTTTCAGCGGGGCAAAATCAGGGTTTTGGCTTAAGAAATTGTCGTGGTTCATCGCCAAGACAAAGGTGACGGTGGCTGCGGAAAGCATCATCGGCACTCGGTTGCGCGCCACGGCGCGAAGGTGTTTGCCTACGCGAGTGGTGGATATGTTTCGACAACATTGCAATCGCTGTTGGATGGCGGCGGCTCGGATGACCTTCAACTGCTGCTGGGCGCTTGGCAGGCGCTGTTCATGGTGGTGGCGGTAGTTTCGTCCAATTTGCTTCGGTCGCGCGGCAGTTTGGCGGGCTTGGGCGGACAGTATCGGCGGGATGTATATAGACCGCCTTTGTGCACCCACCCCCAGCCGCGACTTGCCTTTCGGTATCGCCCTTGTCCATATCTCCTCCATGACTGTGCCCCACCACTTCCCCCCTCGCGCCCGCATCGCCGTTCTGACCTGCGAGCCGGTGGGCATGCTAGACTATCTCGCGCCGGATGAGGGCGTGGCGCAAGGCGCGTTGGTTTTGGTGCCTCTGGGGCCGCGCCGGGTGCTGGGGATGGTCTGGGGCGCGGGCGCGGGTGGGTTCGACGCGGCCAAGCTGCGGCAGGTCGCCCGCGTGATCGAGGCCGAGCCCTTCACCCCCGCGATGGTCGAGTTTCTCACCCGCGCCGCTGAATATACGCTCACCCCCCTGCCGCTGATGTTGCGCATGGCGACCCGCGCGCCTGATCTGGCCGAGCCGCCCGCCGCCCGCCGCATCGTCACCCGCACGGGCCCGCCGCCCGTCCGCATGACCCCCGCGCGTGAGGCCGTCCTGCGGGTGCTGGAAGATCACGGCGGGGCGGCCTTCGCACCCTCGGAACTCGCGCAGCTTGCGGGCGTCTCGGCGGGCGTGGTCAAGGGGCTGGTCGAGGCGCGCAGTTTGGCCGAGACCGAGGCCCCGCGCGACACCGCCTATCCGCGCCTTGATCCCGACCGCCCCGGCAAGCCGCTGGCACCCGATCAGGCCGAAGCCGCCGAGACCCTGCGCGAGACGATCCGCGCCGGTGCCTATTCCACCACGCTTTTGCGCGGCGTCACCGGCTCGGGCAAGACCGAGGTCTATCTTGAGGCCGTGGCCGAGACCTTGCGGGCCGGGCGGCAGGCGCTTGTCCTGTTGCCCGAAATCGCGCTCTCAGCCGAGTTTCTGGACCGGGTCGAGGCGCGATTCGGCGCGCGTCCGGGCGAGTGGCATAGCGGCATGACGCGGGGCGAGCGGCGGCGGCTGTGGCATATGGCCGGACGCGGTGAGGTGCAGCTTGTCGTGGGCGCGCGCTCGGCGCTGTTTCTGCCCTTTCGTGACCTTGGCCTGATCGTTGTCGATGAAGAACATGACAGCAGCTACAAGCAGGAAGATGTCGTCTATTACAACGCCCGCGACATGGGCGTCCTGCGCGCCTCGCTGTCAGGGGCGGCGGTGGTGCTGGCCTCGGCCACGCCCTCGGTCGAAAGCTGGGTCAACGCCGCTTCCGGCAAATATCGCCGCCTTGACCTGCGCGCCCGCTATGGCGAGGCCGAACTGCCGGAAATGGCGGCGATTGACCTGCGGGCTGAGGATATGCCGCAGGGCCGCTGGATCTCGCCCAGCCTTGCCCGCGCGGTCGAGGCGCGGATCGCGGCGGGCGAGCAGGCTTTGCTGTTCATCAACCGGCGCGGCTATGCGCCGGTGACGGTCTGCCGCGCCTGCGGGCAGCAGGTGGGCTGCGCACAATGCGACGCGCGCATGGTTGAGCATCGCTTCCAGAACCGCCTTGTCTGCCACCAATGCGGCGAGACCCGCCCGATCCCCGAGACCTGCCCCGCCTGCGGGGTTGAGGGACGCATGGCCGCGCTTGGCCCCGGGGTTGAGCGGCTGGCCGAGGAGGTCGCCGCGCGTTTCCCCGATGCGCGCGCGGCGGTGCTGTCCTCAGACCTGTTCGGCAGCGCGCGGGCGCTGAAAGAGACCATCGCCTCGATCGCGGCGGGTGAGGCGGATATCATCATCGGCACCCAGATCGTCGCCAAGGGGCATAATTTTCCCAAGCTGACGCTTGTCGGCGTGATCGACGCCGATCTGGGCCTGCAAGGCGCGGATCTGCGCGCGGCCGAGCGGTCCTTTCAACTGATCCGGCAGGTGGCGGGACGCGCGGGGCGGCAGGGCGACCGGGCGGGGCTGGCGCTGTTGCAGACCCACCAGCCCGAGCATCCGGTGATCCGCGCGATCCTCTCGGGCGATGACGAGGGCTTTTGGAACGCCGAGGCCGCGCAAAGGCAGGCGACCGGGATGCCCCCTTTCGGGCGGCTGGCGGGGCTGATCCTGTCGCATCCCGATCTGGCGGTGGTGTCGGATTTCGCCCGCCATCTGGCGCTGAACGCAGCACCTTTGCAGGAGGCGGGCGCGACCCTGTTCGGCCCCGCGCCTGCGCCGATTGCCCGCATCCGGGGGCGGCATCGCGTGCGGCTTCTGGTGCAGGCCCCGCGTCAGGCCCCGCTGCAACGTGCGATTGCCGACTGGCTGGCGCCGCATAAGCCGCCCGCAAATCTGCGGCTGTCGGTGGATATTGACCCGCAGAGTTTTCTGTAAGGGGGCGCTGCCCCCGCCGCCTGCGGCGGCTCCCCCGGAGTATTTCGGCACAGAAGAAATCAGCGCCGGGCGCGGAAGAATTCTTGCAGCAGGGCTTGCGATTCCTGCGCCGCGATGCCGTCATAAATCGCGGGGCGGTGGTGGCATTGCGGATGATCGAACACCCGCGCGCCATGGGTCACGCCGCCCATGCGTGGGTCCGCCGCCCCATAATAAAGCGTCTCGATCCGCGCCGCCGAGATCGCCGCCGCGCACATCGGACAGGGCTCCAGCGTGACCCATAGCCTATAGCCGGGCAGACGTTCCGAGCGGGCCTTGGCGCAGGCTTCGCGAATGGCAAGGATTTCCGCATGGGCGGTCGGGTCGCTGGACTCGCGCGTGCGATTGCCCGCCCGCGCCGCCACCCACCCGTCGGGGGCCACGACCACCGCGCCCACCGGCACCTCGCCCCGTGCGGCGGCGGCCCGCGCCTCGTCCAATGCCTGTGCCATGAATGATGTGAAACCGCTCATCCCTTGCTTGTGCATCGGTGGGCGCATGGCGGCAATGTGAAAACGAACTCTTTTGTTTGCCCGGCGTTGGGCGTATGGAACCCGCTTTGCAATGCCGCAGCGATGCGCCAAGGAGATTCGCCATGAACGACAACCCCGAACATGACAAGGCCACCCCCCAGTGCAAGGACGCCCCCCGCCCCGAAGGCGATGCGCTTGACACCGATGGCGCGCTGACGTCTGCTTCC
>JAUNTZ010000001.1 GCA_030538425.1 Paracoccus sp. (in: a-proteobacteria)
CCGCGCTGCGGGCGGGGGGCGTCGGCGCTGATCGGGTCGGGGCGGAAGCGGCGCAGCAGCACAAAGACGGTGATCGCCACGATGGCCAGAACCGTGATCTCGCCGAATGTGTCAAAGGCCCGGAAATCGACCAGAATGACGTTCACGACATTGGTGCCGCCGCCCTCGGAATAGGCATTGCGCAGGAACCAGTCGCCGACATTCAGCCCCGCCGGCACCATCATGATCGCATAGGCAATCGCAGCCATGCCCGCGCCGCCCGCAACCGCGATGACCACATCGCGCCCGCGCCGCATCCGCGCCTTGAGCAGCCGGTCGCCCGGGATCTCTTCATCGCGCTGCGGCAGCCAGCGCAAGCCCAAAAGCAACAGAACCGTGGTCACGATCTCAACCAGAAGCTGCGTCACGGCCAGATCGGGCGCCGACAGCCAGACAAAGGTCACGCAGGTCACCAGACCCGCGCCGCCCATCATGATCACAGCGGCAAAGCGGTGATATTTCGCCTGAAACGCCGCGCCAAGTGCACAGGTCGCCCCCACGGCCCAAAGCAGCGCGAACATCAGTTCTTGCATGCCAAAGCGGGGCAGGCCGGGGAACCAGATCGTGCCGGGCAGCACCACCGCGCCGACCAGAACCGCCGACAGCACCATCGCCATCAGCTGCGTCTGCAACCCGTTCGCGTTCATCACCCGGTAGACACGGGCGGGCCAGTCGCGGGTCAGCCCGGTCATCAGCCAGTCGAACATGCGCTGCGCCCGCAACCGGCGGATCAGCGGCGGGCCCTCGGGGCCGTTGTCGATGCGGTTGCGGAAGAGCAGATAGATCAGCGCCCCGCCAACCAGCGCAATCGCGCTCATCATCAGGGGCATGTTGAAGCCGTGCCAGATCTTCAGGCTGTAATAGGGCACGTCATCGCCCAAGATGGACACCGCCGCATCCTGCAACATCAGCCCCAGGAACATCGCCGGGAACAGGCCCACCGCGATACAGATCAGCACCAGCAGCTCGACCGGGCGGCGCATCCATGCGTTCGGCTCATGCGGGGGCATCTTGGGCAGCTCCTTGGCCTTGGGACCAAAGAACACGGTCAGGATAAAGCGCAGCGAATAGGCGACTGAGAAGGCCCCGGCAATGGTCGCCAGATAAGGCAACAGATTGTCCAGCGTGCTGCCATTGTTCCAGGCCTCGGCCACCTCAAAGAACATTTCCTTCGACAGGAAACCGTTGACCAAAGGCACCCCCGCCATGGCCGCCGAGGCGACAATGGCCAGCGTCCCGGTGATCGGCAGCCAGGCGTAAAGCCCCGACAGGCGGCGCATGTCGCGGGTGCCGGTCTCATGATCGATGATGCCCGCGACCATGAACAGGCTGGCCTTGAAGACCGCATGGTTCACGATATGGAACACGGCGGCAACAATGGCCAGCGGACTTCCGATCCCCGCAAGCGCGGTGATCAGGCCCAGATGAGAGATCGTCGAATAGGCCAGCAAGCCCTTGAGATCATGGCGAAACAGCGCCACGATAGATCCCATCAGCAAGGTGATCATGCCGGTGCCCGCGACCAGCAGGAACCACGCATCCGTGCCGCCCAGCGCCGGGAAAAACCGCACCAGCAGGAACACCCCCGCCTTCACCATCGTGGCCGAGTGCAGATAGGCCGAGACCGGCGTCGGCGCGGCCATGGCGTTCGGCAACCAGAAATGGAACGGGAATTGCGCCGATTTGGTAAACGCGCCCAGAAGGAACAGCACCAGAACCGGCAGATAAAGCCAATGCGCGCGGATCAGATCGCCCGAGGCCAGCACGACCTCCAGATCATAGCTGCCGACGATCTGGCCCAGAATGATCATCGCCGCCAGCAGGCACAGCCCGCCCGCCGCCGTCACGGTCAGCGCGGTGCGGGCGCCGTCGCGCGCCTCTTGCTTCTGGTGCCAGTAAGAGATCAGCAGAAAGGACATGAAACTGGTGAGTTCCCAGAACACCACCAGCATGATGATATTGCCCGCCAGCAGCACCCCCGCCATCGCGCCGGTAAAGCCCAAAAGCGCCGCAAAGAACCGCGCGGCGGGGTCGTCCTCGGACAGGTAGTAACGCGCGTAAAGCACGACCAGAAAGCCGATCCCCGAGACCAGCAGCATGAACAGCCAGGCAAACCCGTCGATGCGAAAGGTCAGGTTCAGCCCGACCGCCTCAACCCAGCCGATGGTGGTCGCCACGCTGCCGCCCTCATGGACCCAGGGGCGCAGAAACATCAGGATCGCGACCATCGCCAGCATGGTGGCCCCGGCCAGCAAAGCCTCACCATTGCGGGCGGTTTGCGGCAGGGTTGCCGCTCCGAAAGCGGCCAGAAAAGGCAGAACAACCAGCATCGTGAGCAAGTTTTGTTCGATCATGCGCGCCTTTTCCCTCTTTGCAAAAATAGCTCTGAACAGGCCCGCCGCAGATCACGTCCCGCCCTTGCGGCTGGGCCCGGATGGGCGCCGCATGGCAGGATGCAGGTTGCCTTTCTGTCACGATATGCCGCGAATCCGCGTCATGTCGCAACTGCAACCTGTCTTTCAGCGCGATTTTCCGGCTTGCTGTTCAGCAAGGCGGATCGCGCCGGGATCGACAAATGGGCCCGCCCTGCGCGTCAAGCGGCACGGGAAAGCCCTTGTGATCACCAAATGCGCAAGCCGGATTGTTGCCAAAACGCATAATATATCCGCAAAACCGCCACAACCCTGCGCCGGGCAGAAATACGCCTGTTCTTGTCGTGATTTTACAGATTCTGCGCCAGCTCAAGGATCTCGGTCAGGGCTGAGGCCGCCAGCAGGCGCGGCTCTCGGGCCTGTGTGATGGCGCCAATCGGCCCACGCGCGCGTGCGATGAGCGCATCGTCAAGGCCCAGATCCCGAAGGCCCGCATCGCGCACAGCCCGCGCCGCCCGGCTGCCCTGCGCGCCGACATAAAAAGCCCGTGATCGGAGGGCTGCGGCCATCAGCGGCGGCTCTCGGTCATGGTCGTGAAAGAACAGCACGACGGCGGAGAACGGGTCGGGCGCGAAATCCTCAGGCCAGAGCGCGCCAAGGGGCTGGCTTGGCCCGTCATGACCCGCGCGGGTGGCAGCGTCGGGCGACAGCAACAGATGCGGCAGCCCCGCCGCCTGCGCCAGCCGGGCCAGCGCGACCGGCTCAGGCCCTGTGCCTGCGATATAAAGCTTGATCTCGGGCCTGAGCCGCAGCGGATGGGTGCCGCCATCCGGCCCGGCCAGCGCCAGCGTGACGGCCTCACGCTGCGCCAGCCGGTCAAGCGTCTTTGCAATCGTTTCGGGGCAGGGCGCGGGGGTCAGCAGAACCTCGATCATCCCGCCACAGGGCAGGCGCAGATCGCCAAAAGGTGAGCCGCGCCCGTAGCGCAGCGTGACAGGCTTTCCGCTTGCGCGGACCGCCTCCGCGTGGATCTGGATATCCGCCTCGATACAGCCCGCCGAGAGCGTGCCCACCCGCCCGCCATCCGGCAGACAGGCCATCACTGCCCCCGGCGCATGCGGTGCAGGGCCCTCGGTCGCGATGAGCACGGCCAGAACGCCGCCGGGCTGGGCGGCAAGGGCGCGGATTGGATCGGTGGGGTCAAGCATCCGGCGAGGATGGCCGCAGCGCGCAGGATTTGCAAACGCGAACCGTGACGGACTGAAGGGCCAAGGGGGCTGATCGGATCGTTGCCATCAGGCAGTCTGCGAAGACAGCCGCGACTGGCAGGATTTGCAAATCTGAACCGCGCTGGGTTGGGCGGGCAAGCGCGCGGATCGGATCGGTGGGATCAAGCATCCGCCGAAGATTACGGCAGCGCGCAGGATTTGCAAATCCAAACCCTCGCCCGCTCAGGCTTTGGCGGTCACGCCCTGGATATGCTCGCGCACCAGCCGCATGAAGGCGCGGGCGGGGGCGGCGAGGGGGCGGGTGGCCGAGACCATGAACGAACTTTGATAAAGGATTTCCGGGCGAAACGGGCGCATGACGATTTGCGCGTCGCTTTCGGGCACGATGGGAAAGGGGCAGATCACCGTCACGCCCATCCCGCGCCGCGCCAGATCAAGCGCCGCCGCCCCGGTCGAGACCTCTGCCACGCGGCTTGGACGATAGCCGCCCGCCGCCAGCAGCCGGTCAAGCTGGCCGCGCACCATATGGCCGCGTGAGACCGCAATAAAGTCAACGCCATCAAGATGTTCGGGCAGGATGGTGCGGTAATGCGCAAGGTGGTGGCGACGCGGAATGATGCACACCGCGTGGGATTGATGGAACGGAATCCGCTCGATCCCGGAATGGGTCAGTTGCGCGGTGGTGAAGCCGATATCGGTCTCATGGCCCGCGACCTGCGCCACCAATTCGCGCGAGGTGGCAACGCCCAGCTGCACGGGCTGGCCCGGATGGCGCGCCATGAACTCGGCCAGAAGCCCTGTCAAAAACCCATGCGCCATGCTGGGCGGCGCGGCGATGCGCAGCGGCACCGGCCCCTCAGCGGGCGCGGCCCCGTCCAGCGCGTTCATCGCCTCGAACAGCCCGTCAAGCTGGCTGTTGATGCGCAACGCTTCGGCGGTCGGGTAGAGACGCCCCGCGCGACGCTCAAACAGGATCACCCCGCGCCGCGCCTCAAGCTGCGCCAAGGCCCGGCTGACGGCGGGCTGGGTCACGCCCAGATAGGCCGCCGCAGCCGTGGTCGAGCCGGTCGAGATCATCGCCCGCAGCGCCTCATATTCCCGCAATGATCCCCAGTTGCGCCGCATCACCTATGCCTTTTGGTTATGTCTATATGACATGATCGCATCAATCCAAGGCTTCTTTTGTGGCGCGTTGCGGTTAGCCTGACCCAAGGGAAAAGGACCGCGCGACAAGCTGCGGCCACCAATGGGAGGAAAGAGATGAATTGCAAGAAACTGGCGACAACCGCCTGTGCCGCCGCCATGCTGGCCGCACTGCCGGTGCTGGCCGCAGCGCAGGAATTGCGCATCGGTGTCGCGTCCGAGGCGAGCTCGGCCGATCCGCATTTCCACAATATCGGCACCAATAACCAGCTGCGCCGCGGCATTTTCGAGGCGCTGATCGACACGGATGAGGCGCAGCAGCTTCGCCCATTGCTGGCCACCAGCTGGGAGCCGCTGGATGAGACCACATGGCAGTTCAACCTGCGCGATGATGTGAGCTTCACCGATGGCTCGGCTTTTGATGCCTGGGACGTGGTTTATACCGTCTGCCGCATCCCGAACGTGCCTGATTCGCCCTCGGCCTTCACCACCTATACCAAGGCCGCGATTGGCTTTGAGGTGCCGGACCCGCACACGCTGATCGTCAAGACCGCCGAGCCCTATCCGCTTCTGCCGACCGAATTCGCGACCTGGGGCATCATCTCGGCCAAGGCGAACGGGGTCTCGCCCGATGATATCGCCTTCACGCCTGAGGGCTGCGGGGATATCGCCTATCCCTCGACGCAGGATTTCAACGATGGCAGCGCCGCCATCGGCACGGGCCCCTTCAAGCTGGACGCGTTCCGCCGGGGCGAATCCGTGACGGTGGTGCGCAATGACGATTATTGGGGCGATGCGGCGCCTTGGGAAAAGGTCACCTATCTGCCGCTGACCTCGGACGGGCCGCGCGTGGCGGCTCTGCTGGCCGGTGACGTCGATCTGGTTGAGGTTCCGCCCTTGCAGGATCTGGAGCGGTTGGAGAACACCGACGGCATCACCTTGATCGAGGGGATCTCGAACCGGGTGATCTATATCCATCTGGACAGCGACCGTGATGAGAGCCCGATGATCACGGGCGCTGAGGGCAACCCGCTGAAGGATCAGCGCGTCCGTGAGGCCCTGTCCATCGGCATCGACCGGGGCGCGATTGTGGAACGGATCATGCAGGGCGTGGCCATTCCGGCGGGTGAGTTGCTGCCCGCAGGCATGTTCGGCGCCCATGCCGAGGGCGATTTCCCCGCCCCCGCCTATGATCCCGACCGCGCCCGCGAATTGCTGGCCGAGGCGGGCTATCCCGAGGGCTTCGGCATCACCCTGGCGACCCCGAACGACCGCTATATGAACGATGCGCAGGTCTCGCAGGCGGTCGCGCAGATGTGGTCGCGCATCGGCGTCGATACGCAGGTCGATGCCTCGACCGCGACGACCTTCTTCTCGCGGCGCAACAATCTGGAATTCTCGGCCTATCTCGCGGGCTGGGGCTCGGGCACGGGTGAGATGTCGTCACCGATCAAAGCGTTGACGGCCAGCTACGGCCCGGAGCGCGGCTATGGCGGAGCCAATGGCGGGCGTTATTCCAACCCGGAGCTGGATGACCTGCTCAGCCGTGCCTTGGCGACCGTTGACGACGACGCCCGCGAGGCGCTGCTGCAAGAGGCATCGGCCATGGCGATGGCGGATGTGGGCGTGATCCCGCTTCATTTCGAGGTGACGCCCTGGGCGATGAAATCGACCATCACCTACACGCCCCGCGTCGATCAATACACGCTGCCTTATCACATCCGCCCGGCAGAGTGATCTGACACCGCCCCGTCGCCCGATTGGCGGCGGGGCAAGCTGACCCTTTCCCGCATCGCAGGGGCCGCCCATGCTGGTCTATCTTCTGCGCCGCATCGCCCAGTCGGTCTTTGTGCTGGCGGCGATGATGGTGATCGTGTTCTTCGGCATCTATATGATCGGGAACCCGCTTGACATTCTGGTCGCCCCCGACGCGACCCCCGCCGAAATCGCCGCCGCCGAGGCCCGGCTTGGTCTCGATCAACCCCGGCTGGTGCAGTTCATGAATTTCGTGGGCAATGCGCTGCAAGGCGATCTGGGCCGCAGCTTTACCCATGGCGAAAGCGCGGTGCGGCTGATCCTGCATTACATGCCCGCCACGTTGGAACTGGCCGCGCTTGGGCTGGTGATGGCCATCGTGATCGGCGTGCCTCTGGGCGTTTATGCGGGCTACAAGGCTGATAAATGGCAGGGCCGGGCGATTATGACCGGCTCGATCTTCGGGTTCTCGCTGCCGAATTTCTGGGTGGGCATGCTGCTGATTTTGATCTTTGCGGTGAACCTGCAATGGCTGCCCTCAACCGGGCGCGGGGCGACGGTGGACGTGTTCGGCGTGCGTTTGTCAATTTTCTCTCATAACGGTTTGAAATATATGATCCTTCCGGCGCTGACGCTGGCGCTTTACAAAGCCTCTCTGGTGATCCGTCTGGCCCGTGCCGGGACGCAAGAGGCGCTGATGCAGGATTACGTCAAATTCGCCCGTGCCAAGGGCCTGTCCGAGACCCGCATCCTGATCGTGCATGTTCTCAAAAACATCATGATCCCGATTGTGACCGTGCTTGGGCTGGAGCTTGGCTCAATGATCGCCTTCGCCGTCGTCACCGAAAGCGTGTTCGCATGGCCCGGCATGGGCAAGCTGCTGATCGATTCAATCCGCAATCTCGACCGGCCCGTGGTCGTGGCCTATCTGATGATGACGGTGATAATCTTCATTGTTATCAACCTGATAGTGGACATTGTTTATACTTTGCTTGACCCGCGCGTGCGGGTGACGGGGGCGGCGTGATGGTGGATGTGACCCAGGAAGCGACCCGCCCGCGCCGCGACTTGACCGTGCCGGTGGTGCTGGCGGTCATGGCGGCATCGGTCCTGCTTTTGCTTGCGGGCGTCCAGCCTGCGTCGCTGCCCGCGCGGATCGCGCTGTTCGTGGGCTTTCTGATATTGGGCAGGCGCGCGCTTGGCGACCGGATCGGGCAGTATTTCAGCGGGCCCATGGCCTATATCGGCACGGGCTTCATGCTGTTTTTCATGATCCTTGCGCTATTCGCGCCAGAGATCGCGCCGCAGAACCCCTATGATCTGCGCCAGCTTGATATCATGGACGGCCGCCTGCCGCCCGGCGGGACCAATTTCGCCGAGACCTTCACCTATCATCTCGGCACCGATGAACAGGGTCGCGATATTCTCTCGGCCATTCTCTACGGGCTGCGGGTCTCGCTGCTGGTCTCGGTCACGGCGACCTTGGCCGCCATGGTGATCGGGATTTTGGTCGGCATCTATGCGGCCTGGGCGGGCGGGCGCATCGACGCCATTCTGATGCGCATTGTCGATCTGCAACTGTCATTCCCGACGATCCTTGTCGCGCTGATGCTGATGGCGGCCTTTGGGCGCGGGATCGACAAGATCATCATCGCGCTGATCATCGTGCAATGGGCCTATTACGCGCGCACCGTGCGCGGCACGGCGCTGTCTGAGGCGCGCAAGGAATATATCGATGCGGTGCGCGGGCTTGGCCTGCCGCAATGGCGCATCCTGCTGGGCCATCTGCTGCCAAACTGCATTCCGCCGCTGATCGTGATTTCAACCGTGCAGGTCGCGAACACGATCGTGGTTGAATCCTCGCTGTCCTTTCTGGGCGTGGGCGTGCCGATCACCCAGCCCTCGCTGGGTCTGCTGATCGCGAACGGCTATAGCTACATGCTGTCGGGGCAATACTGGATGAGCATGTTTCCCGGCGTCGCCCTGCTGGGCGTGGTGGCCTCGATCAATATGGTGGGCGACCGGCTGCGCGATACCCTGAACCCGAGGTTGCGGCGATGAGCGTTCTGGAAGTCAAAAACCTGCAAACCCATTTCTTCACGCAGTCAGGCACGGTGCGCGCCGTGGACGGGGTGGATTTCACCGTCGACCGAGGCGAGGTTCTGGGTCTGGTCGGTGAAAGCGGCTCGGGCAAGTCGGTCACGGGGTTTTCGATCCTGCGGCTGGTCGATGCGCCGGGCCGGGTGGTCGGCGGTCAGGTGCTGTTCAAGGGGCAGGATCTGGCCCGCCTGTCGGAACGCGAGATGCGGCGCCTGCGCGGGCGCGACATCTCGATGATCTTTCAGGACCCGATGATGACGCTGAACCCCGTGCTGCGCATCGACACGCAGATGATCGAGGCGGTGCGCACTCACGCGCGGGTCAGCCACAAGGCCGCGCGGGCGCGGGCGGTGGAAACCCTGGCCCGCGTCGGCATCCCCTCGCCCGAGGAGAGGATCAACGCCTATCCGCACCAGTTTTCCGGCGGGATGCGGCAGCGTGTGGCGATTGCGATTGCGCTGCTGAACGGGCCTGACCTGATCATCGCGGATGAGCCGACCACCGCGCTTGACGTGACTATCCAAAGCCAGATTCTGGCGGAAATGCAGGGGCTTGCGCGGGAAACCGGCACGGCGATGATCTGGATCACGCATGACCTTGCCGTGGTCGCGGGTCTCGCGCAGAGCCTCTGCGTGATGTATGCGGGCCGGGTGGTTGAGGCAGGGCCGACCGATGCGGTTCTGGCCGCGCCGCGTCACCCTTACACGGCCGGGCTGATCGGCTCGATCCCGTCGCATAACCGGCGCGGCGAAAGGCTGGCGCAGATCCCCGGCATGGCGCCCTCGATGGCGAACCTGCCTGCGGGCTGCGCCTTTTCGCCCCGCTGCGCCCATGCGCGTGAGGATTGCCGCGCGAGCGCCCCGCCCGAGACGCGCGAGGGCGCGCGTCGGTTGCGCTGTTTCCACCCTCTGAGCCATGAGGTGACGGCATGAGCGCGCTTCTGGAGCTTGACGGGCTGAGCAAGCGGTTCGAGAAAAAGCCCGACCTGATCGAGCGTTTCGCGGCCCGGCTTGGCGCGCGGGTGCGCCATGTCTCGGTCCGGGCGGTCGATGGTGCGAGTTTCACCGTGGCGAAGGGTGAGGTGGTCGGTCTGGTCGGTGAGTCCGGCTGCGGCAAATCCACCCTTGGCCGGATGGTGGCGGGGCTGCTGCCGCCCTCGGTCGGTGCGATCCGCTACGGCGGGCAGGACGTCACGCAGGCCGAGACGCCCTCGGCGCGCAAGGCGCGGCTGCGCATCCAGATGATTTTTCAAGACCCGATGTCCTCGCTGAACCCGCGCATGAAGGTGCGCGACATTATCGGCGAGGCAGCGGTCTATCACGGCTTTACCACCCCGCGCGAAATGCCCGCCTATGTCGCGGATCTGCTGGAAAAGGTGGGGCTGGACGGCTCTTACGCCGACCGCTATCCGCATCAGTTCTCGGGCGGGCAGCGACAGCGGATCGGCATCGCCCGCGCTTTGGCGGTCAAGCCCGATTTTCTGATCTGCGATGAAAGCATCGCCGCGCTTGATGTCTCGATTCAGGCGCAGGTCATCAACCTGTTCCAAGATCTGCGCCGTGAGCTGGGCCTGACCTATCTGTTCATCAGTCATGATCTGGGCGTGGTCGAACATATTGCTGACCGGGTGGTTGTCATGTATCTGGGCCGGGTGGTCGAGATCGGGCCGACCGACGCGCTGTTCTCCGGGCCGCTGCATCCCTATACGCAGGCGCTGCTGGACCAGATTCCGCGCATCGACAGCGGCGCGCGCGCCTTCACGCCGATCAAGGGCGAGATCCCCAGCCCGCTGAACCCGCCCTCGGGTTGCCATTTCCACCCGCGTTGCCCGATGGCAGGCCCTCGCTGCCGCGCCGAGGTGCCGCGCCTGATCGAAACAAGCGCGCGTGCCGCCGCCTGCCACCTACATGACGGAGGAACCGGATGAGCGACCATATCCCGAACGTGCTGACCATTGAGGGGCGCGAGACGCAAAGCATCCCTCTGGTTCTCGACAGCCCGCATTCCGGCACGATCTACCCGCCCGATTTCGGCCATGGGGTCGATCCGCACGGGCTGCGCCATGCCGAGGACACCCATGTCCATGACCTTTGGCGCGGGGGCCTGGATCATGGCGCGGTGCTGCTGCACGCCCTGTTCCCGCGCAGTTACATCGACTGCAACCGGCGCGAGAACGATATGGACCCCGCCCAGATCGAGGGCGCGATGCCCTATCCCCTTGATCCCGGTGAGAAAAGCCGCCTTGGCATCGGCCTGTGCTGGACGCGTGAGCCGCCCGGTGGCGGGCCCCTATATGACCGCAAGCTGACCGCCTCTGAGGTGATGGCCCGGATCGAGACCTATCACCGCCCCTATAAGGCCGCCCTGCGCGAGCTTCTGGACGCGACCCATGCGCGCTTTGGCGAGGTCTGGCACATCAATTGCCATTCCATGCAAGAGGTTGCCTCGGCCATGTCCGATCAGCCGCGCGGCACCCCGCGCCCCGATTTCGTTCTGGGCGACCGCGACGGAACCACCTGCGCGCCCGAACTGACCGCGTTTGTGCGCGATTTTCTGGAGGGGCGCGGCTATTCGGTAGCGGTCAACGATCCCTATAGGGGGCAGGCGCTGATCATCGAGAATGGCGATCCGGCGGCGGCTCGGCACTCGATGCAGGTTGAGGTGAACCGCAAGCTCTATATGGATGAGGCCAGCCGCGAGCCGAATGAGAGCTATGCGGCGACCCGCGAGACCTTCACCGCGCTTTCGGCGGCGCTTGCGGATTTCATCGGAGGGCGTCATGGCTAAAGGTTCCGGCACCGGGCTTGAGAATATCTATCCGGTCGAGCTGACCCCGCCCGATATCTCGGCCTATGCGAAGGGCACGGACGGGATTCCCTTCATCCACAGCTTCGATTCGGGCCAGCCCGGCCCGCATGTGGCGGTCTCGGCGCTTGTCCATGGCAATGAGCCCTGCGGGGCCATCGTGCTGGACGAATTGCTGCGCATGGGGCTGCGGCCTGTGCGCGGGCGGCTGTCGCTGGCCTTCATCAATATCGACGCCTATGCCGCCTTTGATCCTGAGGAACCCGATGCAAGCCGTTGGGTTGATGAGGATTTCAACCGGATCTGGGCGCCGGGTCGGCTGGACGAGGGCGCGCGCCTGACCGTCGAGGTCGAACGCGCCCGCCAGATCCGGCCCTGGCTTGATACGGTCGATCTGCTGCTGGACATCCATTCGATGCAGCACAAGACCCCTGCATTGTCGCTGTCGGGCTGGCGCGCGCGCGGGGCGGAACTGGCCCGCGCGATGGGCACGCCCGGCTTCATCGTGGCCGATCAGGGCCATGCCGAGGGGATGCGGATGCGCGACTATGGCGGGTTTTCCGCGCCGGGCGGCGATAAAACGGCGGTTCTGGTCGAATGCGGCCAGCATTGGGAGGCAGGCGCGGCGCAGATTGCCCGTGACTGCACGACGGGCTTTCTGCGCGCCACCGGCGCGGTCGCGCCCGACTGGGGCGAGATGCCGCAAGCCGCCACGCCCGAATTGCTGCAAGTGACCGAGGCCGTGACCATCGAGAGCGACAATTTCCGTTTCGCCCAAGACTGGCGCGGGTTTGAGCGTCTGCCGAAAGGCACGCTTCTGGCTATGGATGGCGCGCGCGAAATCCGCGCCCCGCATGAGGAAACGGTGCTGATCATGCCCTCGCGCCGGTTGTGGAGGGGGAAAACAGCAGTGCGCTTGGCCCATCCGGCTTGAGGACGGGCAAGGGGCGCGGAGCCATCCTATAGAGCCCTGTCAGCGCGATAGATACGGCCTTCAACCACCATGTGCGGGTGCTGCGCGCTATCCGGCCTCAAAGTGGGTGACAGGGCGGGCAAGCGCACCTAGCGTGTCCTTGCCATGGCGGTGGTGAACCATTCGGTGATCGTGGTCGCATGGGTGATTGCGGTGTCCACGCGGACCGCAAAGGCGGCCATGTGCAGCGCCTGTGCGGCCTGTTCGCGGGCATGCCGCCGTCGGGCGGTCCCGCACGAGACCGGCGAAGGGCCGCGCAGCCGTCCCTAGCGCGCCCGTGCCATGGCAGCGGCGAACCATCCGTTGATTGTGGTCGGGTGGCTGATCGCGGTGCCGACGCAGACCGCGAAAGCGCCCATGTGCAGTGCTTGCGCGGCCTGTTCGGGTGTTTGGATGCGGCCCTCGACCACCACGGGTCGGGTGCGATGTGCAATCTCGCCTGAGGCCGGCAAGGCGCGCGCAGCCGCCCCTAGCGGGCCCGCGCCATGGCGGTGGCGAACCATCCGGTGATCGTGGTCGGATGGGTGATCGCCGTGCCGACGCAGACCGCGAAGGCGCCCATTTGCAGCGCCTGCGTGGCCTGCTCGGGTGTGTGGATGCGGCCTTCGACCACCACGGGGCGGGTGCAATGGGTCATCACCTCTTTCACGAAGTCGAAATCGGGGCCCTCGGTTTTGGGCCTCTCGCCGGTATAGCCTGCAAGCGTGGTGCCGATGAGATCGGCGCCCGCCGCCTCGGCGGCAAGCGCGTCGTCAAGCGACCCGCAATCGGCCATGACCAGAACCTCGCGCGCGGCCTTCAGCGCGGCGACCGTCTGAGCAAAGCTGCGCCCGTCGGGACGGGGGCGGCTTGTGGCGTCGATGGCCACGATCTGTGCGCCCGCATCGGCGCAAGCTATCGCGTGGTCCAGCGTGGGGGTGATATAGACGCCCTCATCTCCGTCTTTCCACAGCCCGACCACCGGCACATCGACCGCTGCAACGGTGGCGCGGATATCGTCCAGCCCCTGCACGCGCACGGCCACCGCGCCGCCTCGCACGACCGATTGCGCCATCTGCGCGGTGGTGCGGGGGTCGCGCAGAGGCTCGCCCGGATATGCCTGACAGGACACGATCAGCCCGCCGCGCAGGGGATGCAACAAAGCGTTCATTCTTGCCTCGCGATATGGTCCAAAGCCTGTTTCGCCGCGCCAAGGATCGGGGCTTGCCCGCCAAGCGTGCTGCGGCGAAGCGGCACCTCGGCCAGAGGCTCGATCAACTGGCTGCGGATCTCATCCTCAAGCGGGGTCCACCAGAGCGGGCCGATCTCGGCCACGCCGCCGCCAAGCACCACCACCTCAGGGTCGAACGTCGTGACCAACCCCGCGATCACCCCGCCAAGCGCGCGGGCCGCCTCGGCAATCGCGCGGAGGGCAAGCGCCTCGCCACCATGCGCGCGGGTCACGATTGCGCGGGTATCGGAGGGCGCGCCGCCAAGCGCGGCGTAATGCGCCGCGATCCCTGCGCCCGAGGCGATGGCCTCAAGATGGCCCTTGCGCCCGCAGGGGCAGCGCAGATGCGCGGCGAGGGGCGTGGGGAAATGGCCGATCTCGCCCGCGACATGATGCGCGCCGCGCACCACGCGTCCGCCGAAGATCAGCCCCGCCGCGATGCCGGTGCCGACCGCGACAACAAGGGCCGAGCCGGTGCCACGCGCCGCGCCCATCCAGAACTCACCCATCGCATGGGCATCGACATCGTTCTGCGCCACCACCGGCAGGCCCAGCTCTGCCGAGACGCGCGCCGCCAGTTCGGTGCCCGCATAGCCGGGCAGGGTGTCGGTGGCCGACAGGACCCTTCCGCTGCGGCTGTCCACCACCCCGGCCGAGCCGATGCCCACCGCCACCACATCCGGCCCGGTCAGGGGCCGGATCAGCGCGGTCACCGCGTCAATAATCGCATCGGGGCCGCTGCGGGGGGTGGCGGTGGTCACGACCTCACCCACCGCGCCTGCCTGATCGACACGCGCGGCGGCGATCTTGGTGCCGCCCAGATCGACCCCGATCACCCTCATCGCGCAGGCAGTCCAGTGTCGTGCAGGATGGCGCGGATCTTTTCGACCGGCGCACCCTCAAGCGCGCGGACAGGGAAGGCCATGGTCGCGCTGTCCAGCAGGCCAAGCTGGGCCATCGCGGCCTTGAACGCGCCCACGCCCGCCGCATCGCCCGAACGCCCGGTCGAGGAGAACACGATCTCAAACACGCGGTTCAGATGCTCCTGTTCGTGCAGCGCGGTTGCCATGTCGCCCGATTTGGCGGCCTTCCACAGTCGCACATAGGCGGCGCAATCGACATTGGCGAGGCCCGGCACCGCGCCATCGGCCCCGATCTGGGCCATCACATCGACAAGCAATTCGTGGCCGGTGAAGAGCGCAAGCGGGCTGCCCGCGGCCTTGTTCGCGGCAATCAGGCGGCGGAAGAACACGTCATCGCCCGAGCTGTCCTTGACGCCGACGATCACCCCCTCGGTGCCAAGCTGCACCAGTTGGCCGACCGTCAGCTTGCGATGCACCCGCACCGGCACGTCATAGGCGAAAAGCGGCGCGGAGATATTCGCCGCGATATGGCGGAAATGGTCGCTGATCTCATCCTCCGAGTTAATCGCGTAAAGCGGCGCGGTGGTGACGATGGCATCCGCGCCCGCGTCGATAAGCCTGCGCGCGGCCTCAGTCGTGCGCGCGGCGGTCAGGTCGATGGCGCCTGCGATCACCGGCACCCGGCCTGCGGTCGTGCGGGCGACGGTTTCCACAATCGCGCTGCGCTCGGCATCGGTGAGATAGGCGACCTCGCCGGTCGAGCCCATCGCGAAGAGCCCGTCCACGCCTGCCTCGATCATATGGGTGACATGGCGGGCGAGATTGTCGTGATTGACCGACCCGTCGGGGTTCAGCGGCGTGACGATCGGGGGGACAATGCCGTGAAAGCGTGTGTTGGCCATGTTGTTGTTCTCATTGGCTTGGGGGGTGAAAATCAGGCATGCAGCAGGCTGGGCGCTGCGGCAAGCAGTGTTCGGGTATAGTCCTGAGAGGGGTGCTCGAAGACCTGCGCGGCGGGGCCATGTTCGACGATGCGGCCATTGCTCATCACCGCGATTTCGTCCGAGACATAGCGCACGGTCTGGATGTCATGTGAGATGAACACCATGCCAAGGCCAAGGTCGCGCTTGAGGTCTTGCAACAGGTTCAGAATCTGCGCCCGGACCGAGACATCAAGCGCGCTTGTCGGCTCGTCCGCGACGATGATCTGCGGTTCCAGCGCAAGGGCGCGGGCGATGGCGACGCGTTGGCGCTGCCCGCCGGAAAGCTGCGCGGGAATGGCGTCCAGCACCGATTGCGGCAGGCCCACCTGCGCGACCAGATCCGAGACACGGGCGCGGCGGCTGGCGGCATTGCCGATGCCGTGGACCTCTAGCGGGTCGGTCAGCGCATCCGCGACCCGCATCCGCGCGTTGAGCGCGGTGGCCGGGTCCTGAAACACGACCGAGACCACGCGGCCAAGGCGGCGGCGGGTGGCGGCGCCAAAGCGGCGCACCGGCTGGCCGTCGAAAAACACCTGGCCCGAACTCGGCGTCTCCAGCCCGATCAGCACCTTCGCGGTGGTCGATTTGCCCGAGCCGGATTCGCCCACGATGCCAAGCGTCCGCCCGCGATGCACCGACAGCGAGACGCCATCGACCGCGCGCACATATTTCGGGTTGAACAGCGTCGAGCCGCGCGCGCGATAGGTGACGGAAATATCGCGCAGCTCGATCACGGGGTGGGTGGTCATGCAGCGCCTCCTTTCACCACCGGCGCATCGCCGGGATGGGCCGCATAGGAATGTTCGGTGCCGGGGATAGTGCGGCGCACAGGCGTGACACCGGCGCGGCCTGCCGGGTCGGATGAACGCGGCGCGAAACGGTCTCCGGGCGGGAAATCGCGCGGGCTGGGCACGGTGCCGCGCACCTGATGGAGGCGTTCTGCCCCCGCCTCGATGGACAGGACCGCGCCAAGCAGGCCACGGGTATATTCATGCACCGGCTGGGTGAGAATTTCGCGGGTCCGGCCCTGTTCGACCACCTGTCCCGCATACATGACGGTGATGCGATGGGCGAGTTCGGCCACAAGCGCAAGATCATGGCTGACGAACAGCATCGCAAAGCCCAGTTCGCGTTGCAGCCGCGTCAACAGCGCGATGACCTGTTTCTGCACGGTCACGTCAAGCGCGGTGGTCGGTTCATCCGCGATCACCAGCTTGGGGTCGCGGGTCAGCGCCATCGCGATCAGCACCCGCTGGCGCTGCCCGCCCGAGAGCTCATGCGGATAGGATGCCAGCGTGCGGTCGGGGTCAAGCCCGACCAGTTCCAGCAGCTCCTCGGCGCTGCGGGTGCCGCCGCGCGCGGTCAGTTGCGCCATCTGCGCGCGGATCAGCATCGCCGGGTTCAGCGAGGACAGCGCGTCCTGATAGATCATCGCGATGCCCCGCCCGCGCAAGCTGTTGCGTTCGCGGGGCGACATGGCCAGCAGGTTGCGGCCCTCGAACAGGATCTCGCCACTGATGCGGGCCTTGGGGTCCAGAAGCCCCATGATCGCCAGCGAGGTGATCGACTTGCCGCAACCCGATTCACCGACCAGAGCCATGGTCTCACCGGGCCGCAGGTCGAAGCCGATATTATCCACCACATCCACATCGCCATGGCGCGGAAAGCCGATGGACAGGCCGCGCACCTCCAGCAAGGGCGCGGCCTCGCCCTGATAGATCAGCCGGTCGCTGCGGGCGCTCTCGGCGCGGGCCAACTCGTCCAGACGGGCTTGCAGGCTTGTCTCGGGCACCTGGGCTTCGGCGGCGTCGATAGCCGCCTCGACCGCCGCCGCGCTGACATTGGCGCTTGCGCGCGGGGCGGCCATGGCGTCGGTCATGCCCTCGGAGAGGATGTTCAGCGCCAGAACCGTGGTGGTAATCATCAGCCCGGCAAAGAAGGTCGGCCACCATGAGCCCGACATAATCAACTGACGGCCTGCAGCCAGAACGTTGCCCCATGAGGGCTGCGGGTCGGGCACTCCGGCCTGAATGAAGGAGAGCGAGGCCTCGAACACGATGGCATCGGCGACCAGAACCGTGGCAAAGACAAGGATCGGGGCAAGGCAGTTGCGCGCGACATGCTTTGACAGGATGCGCGGGGTCGAGGCGCCCATGATCCGCACGGCAGCGACGTAATCCTCGCCGTATTGGTCGATGATATTGGCGCGGATCACCCGCGTCAGTTGCGGCGTGTAGAGAAAGGCGATGGTCAGCACCAGAACCGGCAGCGACTGGCCGAAGACGGTGACGAATACGGCGGCCAGCGCGATGCCAGGGAATGACATGACCATGTCGAGCGCGCGCATCAGCGCCTCGGCCACCCATTTATGTGCCGTCGCGGCAATCGCGCCCAAGACGGCGGCGGCAGCCAGCGCAACCCCGGTCGCCGCCAGCCCGATCACCAGCGAATAACGCGCGCCGTAAGCCAGCCGCGAGAAGATATCCCGGCCCAGCCGGTCGGTGCCGAACCAATGGGTCGCATCGGGCGGCGCGGGGCGGCGGGTCAGCCCGGTCGCCAGCGGATCGAAGGGCGCGATGATCGGCGCAAGCGCGGCCATGGCGCAGATCACCGCCAGAAAGCCCAGCGCGATTTTCGAGGCCAGCGGCAGGCCGCGCAGCCCCGACAGGCGCATTCCGGGGCGGGACAGTTTACGGGTGAGTTCCTGACGCAGCATCACACCGACCTGATCCGCGGATTGACCAGCACATAAAGCAGGTCAACGATGATATTGATCACGACAAAGGCCAGTGCCACCGTCAGCGTTACACCCTGCACCAGATTGGGTTCGTTATTCGTCACCCCGTTCAGGATCAGCATGCCCATGCCGTTGATATTGAAGATGATCTCGATAATCACCGCGCCGCCCATCAGATAGCCGATGCGCAGGCCCAGAACCGTGATCGGCGTGATCAGCGCATTGCGCAGCACATTGCGCGCGACCACCACGCGGCGGGGGATGCCTGCGCCCAGCGCGGTGCGCACATAGTCGCGGTCCAGTTCCTCGACCATGGCGGTGCGCACGACCCGCGACAATTGCCCGATCACCGGCACCGCAAGCGCAAAGGCGGGAAGCAG
This sequence comes from Paracoccus sp. (in: a-proteobacteria), assembly GCA_030538425.1. GTDB lineage: Bacteria > Pseudomonadota > Alphaproteobacteria > Rhodobacterales > Rhodobacteraceae > Paracoccus. The sequence continues at coordinate 18,590 of JAUNTZ010000001.1, forward strand.
CATGCGCAGGAACCAGCCGCTGAAATTGTCGGTCATCGCGGGCAGCGGCCCCGAGGTCGGGAGCAGCGAGAACACGCCCACCCGGTGGCCCAGCAACTGGATCAGCAGCATCGCCAGCCAGAAGGATGGCGTCGACAGCGAGGCAATCGAGACGATGCGGATCACCTGATCGGGCCAGCCATCACGCCAGATCGCGGCGACCACGCCAAGGATCAGCGCGCCGATCACCGCAAAGATCAGGCCCAGAAAGGTCAGTTGCAGCGTGATCGGAAAGGCGGCCATGACCGCATCCGAGACCGGCAATTGCCGCGCCGAATAGGTGCCAAGATCGCCCTGCAACAGCCCGCCCAGAAAGTTGACATAGCGGGTCAGCAGCGGCTCATCGAGCCCATGCGCCAGCCGGTAGGCGGCGCGCGCCTCAAGCGAGGCGCCTTCGCCCAATGCGGTAATCGCCGGGTCGATCTGTGAGAACGACATGATGTAGAACACCAGAAAGGTGATCCCCAGAATCATCACCGGAAGCTGCACAAGGCGTCTGCCGATCAGGCTAAGCAGGTTGGTCATCTGCGGCGGGGTCTCCGGGTCTGGTGGCGGTCCTGCGCGGGGTTTGGCGCAGGCCCAAGGGCGTGCGTGGGGTGGCTTCGCGGGTTTGTGCGCAAAGCGCCGTGGTTAACGTGGCGCTGTCGTTTTGCGAAAGCCGGGGGCGACGCGCGCCCCCGGCGATGTTACGTTTAGCGGCGCACGCCCACATCCAGCAGCGACAGGCCGGTGGTTGGCACGGGCGCAAAGCCCTCCAGCACCTCGGCATTCCAGGCGGTCGGAAGCTGGCGGTGGAACAGCGGATACAGCGGAACCTGTTCGGAGAGCAGATCGAACGCCTCGTTCCACTTCTCCTGCTGCGCATCGCCCTCAAGGCGGAGCGCCTCGTCCAGCGTGGCGGTCAGCTGGGCATATTCCGCGCTGTCCGACCAGCGATAACGCTGCTTCGGCCAGACATTGTCACCATACCACCAGCGCATCAGGATATCGGGATCGTTGCCGAAGACCGAGGGGTCGCCCGGCGCGATCATCACCTGCATATTGCCATCATCGACCTTGCCATACTGGCCGCCCGACTGGCCGATATCCAGCGTGGTGTTGAACCCCGCCGCATCCAGCGATTCCTTGATGATCGGCGCCACATCCGTGACCCAGCCGTGATCGGTGGTCATCAGCGTGATATCGAGTTCCGGCGTCCCCGCCTCCGCCAGCAATTCGCGGGCGCGGTCGGGGTTGTAGCTGTAAACCGTTGACGCCTCATGATAGTTCGGATGGGTCGCGGGCAGGAAAGAGGTCGCAGCTTCGGCATTGCCCAGCATCGCGATGTCGATGATCTTGTCCATGTCCAGCGCATAGAAGAACGCCTGACGGACGCGGACATCGTCGAAGGGTTCGGCCTGGGTGTTGAACATCGCGAACAGCAGGCCGAAGGATTGCGCGCTTTCCAGCGTCTCGGTTGCGGCCACGGCATCGGCGTCGATATAGGGCACATCCTCCATCGCCATGACGGTGCCCGAGGTCAGCGCATTGACCCGCGCGGTCGGATCGGAAATCAGGTTCCAGACCATATCCGCGGCCAAAGCGGGGCGCGGGCCGGTGTAATGCTCATTGCGCTCAAACACGATCTTGTCGCCGGGCACGGCCGAGACCATGCGGTAGGGGCCGGTGCCAAGGGGCGCCTGATCGAAGGCATCGGCATCGCCCTCAGCCGCCGCGCGTGAGACGATCTTGACCGAGCCCAGCCGTTCGTTGAACAGCGAGAAGGGGAACTTGGTCGTGATCCGCACGGTGTTGTCATCGACCGCCTCGACCGTGTCGATGAAGGACACGAAGGACAGGAACAGCGAGTTCTGCTCCGGGTCCAGCACCCGGTTGAACGAGAACACCACATCATCGGCGGTCACCGGCGTGCCATCGCTGAAGGCCGCGCCGTCGCGCAGGGTGATGTCGTAGGTGGTGCCATCCTCCGAGGCAGGCATCTCGGCGGCCAGCGCGGCATAGGGCTCACGCGTCACCGGGTCCAGATCGACCAGACCTTCCAGCGTGTGCCAGTTGGCCGAAAGCGTCACCGCGCCCGAGGCTTTCTGCGGATCGAATGAGCCCGACAGCCCGTAGGCAATCGCAACCTCAAGCGTGGCATCGGGGTCGGTTTCGGCCTGTGCCTTGCCGCCTGCGCCGACAAATAGCGCCGCAGCCAGCGCCGCCGAAGCCATCAAGGTGGTGCGACGGGTCACGCCGCGGATCGAGTTTTTCATGGTTAACCTCCCGGTCAGTGGACATCTGACGTCTGATAAGTGATAACAGAAGTGAGGGACAACGCAACCCCTGCCTTCGCCAACAGTGTCGCCGGTGCTTGACTGGCGCAAGCTCTCGCAGGTCTATAGGGGATGCGAAATGAGGGGGAATGACATGACAGCAGCCGCAGATCCCGCCAAGAGGCGGCCCCGGATGCGCCGCAACACGACGGCGGAGCAGATCAAGCGGCTGATCCTGACGCGCGGCTTGCGCCCGGGCGACACGATCCCGACCGAGTCGGAACTCTGTGCTGAGCTGGGCGTGTCGCGCTCATCCGTGCGTGAGGCAATCCGCACCTTGTCCACGCTTGATATCGTCGAGGTCCGCCACGGCCATGGCACCATGGTCGGGCAGATGAGCCTTGATTCCTTGGTCGAGACGCTTGTGTTCCGGGGCGTGCTGTCCCCCGCCGACGATCTGGCCGCCCTGCGTGAGGTGGTTGAGCTGCGCTGCGCGCTTGATCTGGCGCTTGCCCCGAATGTGGTTGCGGCACATCGCGGGCAAAGCGACGCCTCGCTGGCCGGACTGGTCGCGCAGATGGTGGAGAATGCCGCGCAGGGGCAGCCGTTTTTGCAGGCCGACCGGCAGTTCCATACCGAATTGCTGGCCCCGATCAACAACCGGCTGGCGGGCCAGCTTGTCGCCGCCTTCTGGGACATTCACACGGCGGTTCTGCCGCGTCTGGGTCTGGCCTTGCCCTCTGATCTGCGCCAGACGGCCAAGGCGCATGGCGACATGCTGGACGCCGCGCAGGCGGGCGATATCGACGCCTATCGCCGCGCGGTGGTCGAACATTACCAGCCCTTGCAGCGGATGCTGAGCGAGATCTAGGGCTTAAACAGCCGCGCCATGGCAAGGGTCAGCCCCAGCACGATCAGCGGCGCGGCAAGGATCAGCGGCAGGGTAAGCGGTGAGAGATCGGCGCCCTGAGGATGGGTCAGGATCAGCGCGGCCCAAGCGTAACAGCTTTGAAACGCATGGGCCATAATCGCCGCGATCAGCGATCCGGTCAGCATATAGACCGCCGGAAACAACAGCGCCACCAGCAGATAGGGCAGAAATTCCGCATCGCCCGGAGCCGCATGGGGCAGGGTGAAGATCAGCGCCGAGAGCCCAAGGCTGACTGGCCCGCGCAGCCGGAAGCCCCGAAGCCCGTCATGCAGCGGCCGGAAAATCGCCACCCTAAATGCCAGTTCCTCAAAGACCGGCGCCAGAACAGCAACCGTCAGCGCCGCGATGAGGTCGCGCAGCGGACCCGCGCCGAAGCCGCTATCGCTAAGTTCAGTCCCGCTGACGCCCGCGATCTGGCCAGGCGCAATCATCGGCCAGATGATCATCAGCGCGTTAAAGGCCAGAACCGCCACCAGCGCCACCGCCAGATCTCGGCCAAGCCTTTCGGCCCCAAGCCCCATCTGCCAGCGCGACGGCCACCGCTGCGCCACCCCGATAACCGCCGCCAAAGGCAGAACCCCGATGGCCAGCATGCTCAGCACCGAGGCCGCCACCGGGTTCGCAACAAAGATCGTCACAAACCCCGCCAGCATCAGCCCGGCATAGGCGATGAGAAAATACCATAGCGGCCAGCCTGTATCGCGCGCAGCCAGCCGGTTGGTGAACAGGGCGGGGTTGGGGTTGGTCATATGTGTCGCGGCCTTGTTGTGTGGGTGATGGGTGCTGTGCCGGTGCATGTTCGGGTCGCGGTGCCGGGCGTGATTCCGTGCCAAGCCAACCAGTGGCAGGTCTGCGCGACCTCTCGCCGCAGCGCGCGGCCATTGTCGCGCTCAGGCCGTGGGTCGCTCATATCTGTTTCGACCTTTCTGCCGGGGCAACCTTCTCGGTGCCACTGCCCGGCGCGATGCTGTCCCAAGTCCACCAGTGACGCGTCTGCGCCATCTCTCGCCGCCATCGTCTTTGAAAGGCCGTAAGTCGCTCATCTGTGCTGCGGGCTCTTTGACGGGCCAACCTGTCCGGCACCAATCCCGCCCGCGATGCTCTCCCACGCCCACCAATGGCGCGTCTGCGCGACCTCTCGCCGCAACGCGCCGCCATCGTCGCGCTTTAGCCTCGGGTCGGTGGCGGGGGGGAGGGTCAGGCATTCGGCGCTCAGGCCCAGCCGGTTGCCATGCAGGCCCGCCGCCACCTCGTCGCTGGCAAAGCTGCGGCCCAAGTATTTGCGCAAGGCGGCCTCCTGGCTCAGCACGATATAATGGCGCAGGTTGTGCGATATCGGCGACAGCCGCAGCGGCCCCAGCAGCTGATGCCCCCCGCGCGCGATATTCGTCAGGCCCGCGCCATGGCGGAACATGCGCATCAGCCGCCAGGCCTGCGGTTCATGCAGGTAATAGCGGCGCATCTCACGCAGGTAATCGCGCCCGGCGTAATCGGCGCCCGGCTCGGGCAGAAAGACCATCTCGTCGAAATTGATGGCGTTATAGCCGTGGCGGTCGGCCTCGGAGGCCGCGTCGAGCAGCGAGGCGCCGGGGCTTTGATGCTCGATGATCTCATCGGCGTCGATATTCAAAACCCATTGCGGCGCGTGGGCCTCGGCCAGTTCCGCCTTGAGCCGCAACTGCGCGGCCACCGAAAACTGGCCGTCAAAGGGCAGGTGATGGACCGCCGAGATGCCCGGCAGTTCGGCGGCGAGAGAGGCGCTGTCATCGCGTGATCCGTTGTCGATATAGATCAGCGGCACGCCTTCGTCGTGCATCCGCGCGGCCAGAACCGGCAGATGATCCGCGACATCGCGCCCGCAGCACAGCGCCAGAAGGCGCGGGCCGCCGTGATGGAGCGCGGGCGCGGCGAGGGGGGGCAGATCGCGGGTCGGGATGGCTTGCGAGGCCGCCAATTCCAGCAAAGCCTCGGGCCGGGCGGCGATGTCGGCCAGGGGCGCGGGCGGCGCGGGGCGGTAGTCGGGGATGCCGAGCCGCTCCAGCAGGCGCGGGTCCGGCGCATCATCGACGATCAGCTGCGCGCAATCCGTGCCGCCAAGCGCCAGATCAAGCGCGGCGCGACCGTTGCGGATGTTCAGCACCATATTCTCGATCCGGCGGGGGTCGTAATCGGGGCGGAACGCGGCCTCGTCCGGGATCGGCAGGCTGCGTGGGTGGCCATCCGCATCGGTGCCGGTCAGCCAGATCTCGGCCCGCAAAGCGGCGAGTGTGGCGCGCAAAAGGTCCGCGCAGTCGATGCGCATCAGCTCGACCCCGCGCCCGCCGCCCGGCAGCAGATCGGCCAGCGGGCCCATCCCGTAAAGGCTTTGCGCGGCCAGCACCATCACCCGCCTGCGCCCGCGCGACCCGGCCAGAGCATCTGCCAGACCAAGGCGCGCGCGGTCCCGCGCCTCAGGCGCGCGGGGGGGTGCCCATGCGGGCAGGGGCGAGGGGACCAGATCCGCGCCGCCCGCCTCCAGCGCCTGCAAGAACTCCGCCGGAACGCAGCTCATAAAGGGCGCCAGCAGGATCAGGCTCTCAGCCCGGCGAGTCTTGAGAAAGCGGAACATGCGGGTTTACGTCCTTTGATCTGGCGGGCAAGATGACGGGCTTCGCAGCCTATGGCAAGCAGGGCGCGCGGGATATATGGACAGGCAAGCGGGCGATATCCCCCGCGATGTGACAGAACGGGGATGGTGGCGATGAAAGTGATGACGGTGTTCGGAACCCGTCCCGAGGCGATCAAGATGGCCCCGGTGGCCCTTGCGCTGAAGGCCGATCCGCGGTTTCAGGGCACCGTCTGCGTGACCGGCCAGCATCGTGAGATGCTGGATCAGGTGACCGCTTTGTTCGGGCTGATCCCCGATCACGACCTTGACGTGATGCGGGCGGGGCAGGACCTTTACGGCGTGACGGCGGCGATCCTGACCGGGCTGAAAGACGTGTTCGAGGCGGAACGCCCGGATATGGTTCTGGTCCATGGCGACACCGCGACCACGCTTTCGGCCACGCTTGCGGCCTATTACGCGCGCATCCCGGTCGGTCATGTCGAGGCGGGGCTGCGCACCGGAGATATCTATGCGCCATGGCCCGAAGAGGGCAACCGCCGCGTGACCGGCGCCCTTGCAAGCCTGCATTTCGCGCCGACCGAGACCGCGCGCGATGCGTTGCTGCGTGAGAATATCGCGCCCTCACGCATCGTTGTGACCGGCAACACGGTGATTGATGCGCTGTTGGATGTGGTGGGGCGGTTCGACCGAGACCCGGCCTTGGCGGCGCAGATGGCGGCGCGGTTCGGCTTTCTGGACGACGCTTCGCGGATGGTTCTGGTCACCGGCCACCGCCGTGAAAGCTTTGGCGGCGGGTTTGAGAGGATCTGCGCCGCACTTGGCCAGCTCGCCGCGCGCTTTCCGGACACCCGGATCGTCTATCCGATGCACCTGAACCCCAATGTCCGAGAGCCGGTCACGCGGCTGCTTGGCGGGCACAAGAATGTCCACCTGATCGAGCCGCAGGATTACCTGCCATTTGTCTGGCTGATGAACCGGGCGCATCTGATCATCACCGATTCAGGCGGCGTTCAGGAAGAGGCGCCCAGTCTTGGCAAGCCGGTTCTGGTCATGCGCGACACGACCGAGCGCCCCGAGGCGGTCCGTTCCGGCACGGTGAAACTGGTTGGCACGCGGACTGAGCGGATCGTCGATGAGGCCACGCGCTTGCTCTCGGATGAGGCCGCATGGCGTGAGATGAGCCGCGCCCATAACCCTTATGGCGACGGCAAGGCGGTGTCGCGGATTCTGGAGGCTTTGGCGGGCTATGCGGCCTCTGAGAGGGGCAGAGACAGCGCGATGTGACAGCCCTTGGCTGAGGGCAGGATGCGCGCGTCGCCGCCTGCGGATTGCGCGATGGTGCGCACGATCGGCAGACCCAGCCCGCAGCCGGTGGAATCGTCATCCGGGGCCAGACGGAAGAACCGCTCGAACACACGCTCTGCGTCCTGGGGCGCGATGCCGCGCCCCTCATCGGCGACGGTCAGCACCGCCATATCGGTATCGCGGCGCAGTGAGATGGCGAGCCTTGTTCCGGGCGCGGCACCATATTTCAGCGCATTGTCGATCAGATTGTCGATGGCCTCTTCGATCATCACCGGATTGATGCGGACGGGCAGGGGGGCCTCGGGCGCGTCGAGCTCCAGATCGACGCCCGCAGCCAGCGCCGCCGGAACACGCCTGCGCGCCACCTCGGCGGCAAGTGCGGAGAGATCGACCGCATCGCCTGTCTGAGCGGAGTGCTGCGCGGCATCAAGGCGCAGCAATTGCTGGCTCATCCGCGATAGCCTGCGCGCGGCGATGGTCAGATCGTCCAGCCGGGCGGCCATATCGGCGCTGCCCTTGGCGGCCTGCGCGGCCTCGGCCTGCGCCTGAATCGCGGCGACCGGGTTGCGCAACTGATGGGCGGCGTCGGAAATGAACGCCTTGCGCCGGTCAAGTTCCGCCGAAAGTCGCGCGAACAGGCTGTTGATGGTGCTGACCAGAGGCGCCACCTCACGCGGGACGCCGCGCCGGATCGGGCCAAGGTCGGTCTCACTTCGCCGCGCGACGGCGGCGCGCAGATCGGTCAAGGGCGCAAGCCCGCGATTGATGCCGAACCAGACCAGACCCGCCGCAGCCAGCACCAGCAACAGCCCGTTCAGCATGGCTTGGCCGACTAGGTTCAGCCGCAGCGCCTGACGCTGTGTCACGGTTTGCCACACGGTCACGCTTGTCCAGCCGTCGAATTCAGGATCGGCGATGAATTCGCGCAGCATGACCACGCGCACCGGCATGCCGTGATAGACGGCATCGAAAAAGAACGGCACGCCGCCCGGCACTTCGGCGGTGTTTGCAGGCTCGGGCGCGTCGGAATGGCCGACGATGAAATAGCCCTCATCGGCGCGGACCTGATAAAAGATCGGGTCGCCCAAGGCGGTGACCAGCGATTCAAGCAGCGCATCCGTGACCAGATCGCCGCGCGTCAGCACCACTTCACGCGCGACGGTGTGGGCGACCACGCGCAAGGTGTCGTCATAAAGCTGTTGCGACATATCGCGGGCGGTGTGAAACCGCGCCGCACTGGACAGGGCCGCGACCACGATCAGCGGCAGAACGATCAGCACGAACAGCCTTGCGCGAAGGCTGCGCCGACCCAGCGGGCGCATCAGCCTTGGTCTTTCTGCTGCATGATATAGCCCAACCCTCGGATCGCGCGGATCGAGATCCCCGCGCCCTCCAGCCTGCGCCGCAGCCGTGAGACCAGCAATTCGACGGCATTGATCTCGACATCGGCGCCGGTGCCATAGACGCTGTCGCAGATGGTGGCCTTGGAGACGACCCTTTCGGCATTGTCGAACAGCACATCCCACAGCGCCATCTCGCGCCGCGACAGCTCAACCGGGCCATCCGGTCCGGTCAGCATCCGGCCCAGCCGGTCATAGCTGAGGCCCCCGATTTTCTCGATGGTCTGGATCTTTTGCCCGCGCCTGCGGCCCAGGGCGCGCACCCTTGCGCAAAGCTCGGCCAGCTCGAACGGCTTGGTCAGATAGTCGTCGGCCCCCGCATCCAGACCCGCGATGCGGTCTTCAAGCCCATCACGCGCGGTCAGCACCAGAACCGGGATCGTCCCGCCCGAGGCGATCAGGTCGCGAATGACATCCAAGCCCCCGCGCCCGGGCAGGTTCAGATCGACAATGGCCAGATCGGCGCCTTGCCCGGTCAGAAAACTGCTGCCCTCAAGCCCGTCGGCCAGCCAGTCCACCGAATGGCCGTCCTGTTCAAGCGCCTGGATCACCGCGCGGGCCAGCATCCTGTTATCCTCGATCAGCACAATCCGCATTCCGCCCCCGCTTACCCGCCGGTTTGGGGTTTTGTAACATGCACGCCTTTGGGGTGGAACAGGCCCGCGCCAAAGCCTAACATCAAGGAGAGGGCGAAGGAGGGGCGGATGAGCAGTCAGGCAACGCGCAGGCAGGTGGTCAGGGCAGGTTTGGGCCTGCTGGGTGCCGCCGCCGTGACGAGCGCGCCGCTGCGGGCCGGGGCGGGGTCGCGCCATGATTTCGCCGGTCAGGAGATCCGCTGGATCCTGCCCTTCATGCCGGGCGGCGGCTCGGATATCTGGGCGCGGTTCAATGCGCCATTTCTGGAACGCCATCTGGCCGGGCATCCCACCGTCAGCGTCGTGACTGAACCGGGCGGCGGCAGCACGCGCGGCGCGAACCTTTATGCGCAGACCGCGCGGCCTGACGGGCTGTCGGTCTTTGGCACCTCGGGCTCGACGCAATTCCCGTGGCTTTTGGGCGATCAAAGGGTGCGATATGATTATCGCGACTGGCTGGCGCTGATGGTCGCGCCAACGGGCGGCGTGGTCTCGGTCGTGCCGGGGCTTGGGGTCGAAAGCTGGCGTGACGTGGCGCGGCTGGCGGGGCAGAGGCTGGTCTTTGCCAGTCAGGGGCCGACCTCGCTTGATCTGGTGCCGATGCTGGCTTTTCGTGTGCTGGGCCTTGATGTGCGCTATGTGTTCGGCTTTACCGGGCGCGGGCCGGGGCTTGCCGCCGCCGCGCGCGGTGAGGCCAGCATTGACTATCAGACCACGGCCTCATTCCTGCGCAATGTCGCGCCGATGGTGGCGGAAGGGCGGATGATCCCGGTGATGAGCTGGGGCGTCGTCGATGCGCAGGGCCGCGTGGTCCGCGACCCGACCTTTCCCGAGCTGCCAACCGTCGAAGAGGTTCACCAGACCCTCCATGGCCGCCCGCCCGAGGGGCGCGATTATGACGCCTACCGGATCTTTGCGACAGCGGGGTTCGGGGCGCAAAAGATGATGGTTCTGCCGCGCGAAACCCCGCCCGAGATCATCGCCACCTGGCGCGAGGGTTGGGCGGCGGTCTTTGCGGACCCTGAATATCAGGCGAGCGTGAGTGATGTGCTGGGCCGTTACGAGCAGGTCAGCGGCGATGCCGCGCTTGCGCTTTATGACATGGCCACGCGCATTGATCCGGGCTTGCGCAGCTATGTTCTGGAGCTGTTGGCCTCGGAATATGCGGTCAGGGTCGGGGATTGAAAAAGGGGCCTTTCGGCCCCTTTCTCACCCGCCCAAGGCCCGCACCAGCCAAAGCGAGATGAACGGAAAGGCGACCAGAAAGACGATGCGGATCAGGTCGCTGACAAGGAAGGGGATCACGCCGCGAAAGCTGTCCCACATCGGCACATCCCGCGCCAAGCCATTGATCACGAACACGTTCATGCCCACGGGCGGGGTGATCAGCCCGACCTCGACCACCACCACGGCGAGGATGCCGAACCAGATCAGCGTCTCCTCTCTGCCCATGCCGAAATCAAGGCCCGCGATGATCGGGTAAAAGATCGGAATGGTCAGCAGCAGCATGGACATGGAGTCCATCACGCAGCCCATCGCCATATACAAAAGCAGGATGGCAATCAGCACCATCATCGGCGAGAGCCCGGATTCCGAGATCATCTGCGCGGCCAGAAACGGCGTGCGGGTGGCGGATAGAAAGGCATTGAACATCTCGGCCCCCAGCATGATCAGAAAGATCATGCCGGTGATCTTGGCGGTCCCTTCAAGGCAGCGGATCAGCCCGTCGAGCCGCATCCCGCCATGGATCACGGCCAGAACGAAGGTGCCGAACGCACCCACCGCCGCGCCCTCGGTCGGCGTGAACCAGCCGCGATACATGCCGGCCACCACGACCAGAAAGATCAGCGCGATGGACCATGTCTCACGGATGGCCTGCCATTTCTCGCCCGAGGTGGCGCGCGGCCCGGCTGGCCCTGCCGCCGGGTTGCGCCGCACATAAACGGCAATCGCCAGCATATAGCCAAGCGCCGCCAGTATCCCCGGCACCATGGCCGCCACAAACATCTTGGCGATGCTTTGTTCTGTCATCAGCGCGTAAAGCACCAGAATGACCGAAGGCGGGATCAGAATGCCCAGCGTCCCCCCCGCCGCAAGTGAGCCGGTGGCAAGCGCGCCCGAATAGCCATAGCGCCGCATCTCGGGCAGGGCGACCTGACCCATGGTCGCCGCCGTCGCCAGAGACGATCCGCAGATCGCCCCGAAAGCCGCACTGCCCCCGATCGAGGCCATGGCCAGCCCGCCCCGCCTATGCCCGATAAAGGCGGCGGCTGCGCGATAAAGCGCGCGGCTCATCCCCGCACGGGTCGCGAACTCACCCATCAGCACGAAAAGCGGGATCACCGACAGCGAATAGGTCGAGAATTGGTAATAGGTGTTGGTCTTCAGATAGGCCAGAAGCGGCGTTAGCCCGTTCATCAGCCCGTAACCCGCGACGCCCACGCTGAGCATCGCGACCGCAATCGGCACCCGCACCGCCATCAGCGCCAGCAGCACCGCAAACCCCGTCAGCCCGGCAGCAATCCCGGTCATGCGCGCCCCCCCGCCATGCGCAGATGGCCGATCATGGTGAAGAAGGTTGTGACAATCAGCAGCGAAAACGCGGGAAAGATGATGATAAAACTCCACCAGATCGGGATGCGGCGGATCATGGTCTGTTCGTTATACTGGTAAAAATCCATCGCGCCATGCCACATCCGCCAGACAATCAGCGCCCCGATCAGCAGATAAAGCAGGTCGCCTATGGCTTCTAGCGCGTGGTTCAGGCGCGGGCTGGCCTTCATGGTGAAGAAATCGACCAGAACATTGCCGCGCGTGATCTGGCACCATGGCAGGAAACAGAAGACGGTAATCGCGCAGGCGAGTTCCACCATTTCAAAATCGCCCGCGATGGGGGCGCCCAGAAGGCTGCGGCGGGTGATGCTGATCACCGTCATCAGCATCATCGCCATCAGCACCACGCCCCCCGCAATCGCGAAGGCGCGGGCAAGGGCAAGCAACCATGTCGGAACCGGGACCGGCAGGCCCTGTTCCTGTTCGGGGCCATCGCTGGCCGGGATCGTCTCACCCTCGCCCTGCATCGCCTACTCCTGCGCTGCGGCCAGCATGGCCTGCGCCGCATCCAGCAGGGCCTGCCCGTCATGTCCGGCGGCGTTCATCTGGGCGACCCAAGCGTCAACCACGGGCTGGGACGCCTCACGCCAGGGGCCAAGATCCGCCTCGGGGACCACGCGGATGGTCTGGCCCGCATCGACATATTTCTGCCGCTCATCGGCCTCCACACGGTCAAACGCCTCACCGGCAAGCGCCGCGAGGCTTGCGCCCGAATTTTCATCCAGAATCGCCCGCAGATCCTCGGGCATGCCGTCATATTTGGCCTGATTCATCACCAAGGCCATCACCGCCGTGGCGATGCCGCCGTTCTCGCGGCCAAGCTCGGTATGTTCGCGCGTGATCTCCTCAACCCGCAACGAGCCCACGACCTCCCACGGGATCACCGCGCCGTCGATCACGCCGGTGGTCAGCGATTGCGCGACCTCGGGCACGGGCATGCCCACCGCCGTGGCGCCAAGCGCGTTCAGCCCGTCGGTCATGGCGCGCGAGGGGGCGCGGATCTTCAACCCGGCCAGATCCTCCAGCGATTCAATCGAGGCGCTGACCGTGTGGAACTTATAGGCCGAGGGCGCATGCAGCATCAGCGTATGCACGCCCGCCAGTTCCTCAGTCAGATACTCGGCCTGAAATTCCTGCAAAGCCTGCGTGGTCGCGGTCGCGGTCGAGGCCATGAAGGGCAGCTCAAACACCTCGGCGATGGGGAAGCGGCCCGGCGTGTAGCCAAGCAGCGTCCAACTGACATCCACGATCCCGTCGCGGGCCTGATCGAAGAGCTGCGGCGGACGGCCGCCCAGCTGCATCGAGGGGTAGATCTCAACCGCGATGCGGCCGCCGGACTGTTCCTCAAGCGCGGCTTTCCACGGCTCCAGCACCTCGGTCTGGATCGGGGCCGAGCCGGAGAGGAAATGATGCACGCGAAGGGTGACATCCTGCGCGGCAAGGCTGGTGGTGCCCGCCAGCAGCGCGAGACTGGTAAAGATTGCGGTTTTCATGGGGTTTCCTCCGAGTTGGTTATGTTTCGGGCGATGCTTTCCGCATCGCCGGTCGTGTTTTCGGGGGCCAGACGGGTGGCCCAGTCGGTGCCGGGGGCGCGGCCTGCCAGCGCCGATGCCAGATCTGGGGCCGCGCCTGACTGCACATCATTCAGCGCCGCCGCCACGATCCGCAGCGCCTCGGCGCGGGGCAGGGTCTCGGCCAGCGCAAAGCCCGCGGCCTCAGCCATCATCCGCCCGCGATCCGCCGCGAATGTGGCTTTGATGCGAGCGGGCGCGGGGCGCAGGCTCTCGGCCAGCTCTTGCGCGATGCGCAGGGCTGCGCCGGTCCGTTCGGCCATCTCGGGCAGGGTCAGCCATTCCAGACCCAAAGCCGCGCCATCGCGTTCCTGCGCATGGATCAGCGCGTGATGCAGATTGGCCAGCGCGCCCGCATTCATCCGCGCCAGCGTCACCAGCGCCTCAGCCGCGACCGGGTTCGCCTTTTGCGGCATGGTCGATGAACCGCCGCCCGCGCCCGCCATGACCTCGCCGATCTCAGACTGGCCCAGCGCGATGAGATCGGCCCCGATCTTGCCCAGACTGCCCGAGATCAGCGACAGCAGCCCGCCCAGCTCTGCCACCATATCGCGGGTGGCGTGATGGGGCATGGCGGCGTCGTGAAGGCCCAGCGCCCGCGCCATGCCTGCGCGGACCTCACCCATCCGGCCTTGCAGCGCCGCGCCGGTCCCGGCGGCCCCGTAAAGTGAGACGGTGAGCAGGCGCGGGCGCAGCTCGGCCAGCCGGTCCAGATGCCGCATCAGCGGCGCGCGCCAGACGGCGATTTTCGCGCCCAGCGTGGTGGGCGCGGCGATTTGCTGGCGGGTGCGGGCGGGGATGGGCTGGCCCGCATAGTCACGCGCCTTTTCGGCCAGCGCCGCCTCAAGCCGCGACAGCCGCTCCGCCAGCAAATCGCACAGATCACGATATTGCAGCGCCAGCGCGCTGTCGGTGATGTCCTGCGAGGTCGCGCCGAAATGCACCCAAGGCCCCGCATCGCCCGCCGCTTTTTTCAAAGCCGCAACAAAGGGTTGCGCGGCAATCCCCGCCTGCGCGGTGCCGCCCGCCAGCCCGCAGGCCAGATCGGTTTGGGGGACCGATGCCGCCCGCGCGACCGCTGCTAGATCCAGCGCGGCAATCGTCTGCGCCGCCTCCTGCGGGATGATCCCCAGATCCGCCTCAGCCGCGGCCAAAGCCTGTTCCACGCGCAGCATCGCGGCGATATGAGCCTGATCGCCCATCACCGCGCGGGTCTCTGCATCCCCGAAAAGCTGCGCGTAAAGCCCGCTCATGCTGCGTTGAGCCGCAGGATCTCACGCGCCTGCGCGGGCGTGGCGACGGGGCGGTCAAAGCGCTCGCACAGCGCCACCGCCCGTTCCACCAAGGCCGCGTTCGAGGGCGCCAGCCGCTCGCGGTCGAGGCGCACGTTATCCTCCAGCCCGGTGCGCGCATGACCGCCCGAGGAAATCGCCCATTCGTTCACCGTCAACTGATGCGCGCCGATCCCCGCCGCGCACCAGGGCGCGTCCTCACCGAACAGGCGCTTGACGGTGGCGATATAGAAATCGAACACGACACGATCGACCGGCATCGCGTTTTTCACGCCCATCACGAATTGCACATAGGGCCGTGCGGTCAGGCGGCCATCGTCGAACATCGCCTTGGCCTGAAAGATATGCGACAGATCGAAGGCCTCGATCTCGGGCGTGACGCCATATTCGCGCATCTGCGCGGCCAGCCAATCGACCAGATCGGGCGGGTTCTCATACACCCGGGTCGGAAAATTGTTCGAGCCGACCGAGAGGCTGGCCATGTCGGGCGCAAGCGGCAACATGCCGCCGCGCGCCTGACCCGCGCCCGAGCGCCCGCCGGTCGAAAGCTGCACGATCATGCCGGGGCAGTGCTTCTCAATCCCCTCTTTCAGTGCGGCGAAACGCGCGGGGTCGGAGGTGGGCCTCCCCTCATCGTCGCGGACATGGCAATGCGCGATGGAGGCGCCGGCCTCAAACGCCTCATGCGTGGATTCGATCTGTTCGGCCACGGTGACCGGCACGGCAGGGTTGTTTTCCTTGGTCGGAAGGCTGCCGGTAATGGCCACGCAGATGATGCAGGGATTGATCATAACACCCTCAGATATCGAAGAAAACGGTTTCATTCTCGCCTTGCAGGCGGATGTCGAAGCGGTAAACGCCGGCCTCTTGCCTCGCAATCAGTGTGGCGCGGCGGTTTTCCCACTCGATCAGGTTGAGAACCGGATCGGCGGCGTTGGCCTCGGCCTCATCCGCGAAATACATCCGCGTGTTCAGCCCGATATTGATACCGCGCGCGACGATCCAGAGGTTCAGATGCGGGGCCATCATCCGCCCGTTCCGGCCCATGACCGGGCCGGGCTTCACCGTGTCGAACCCCCATTCGCCGGTCTCAAAATCGGTGATCACACGGCCCCAGCCGCGAAAGCCGTCCTCAACCTGGCCGCCTTCGGGATGGGCATAATGGCCGTCGGCATTGGCCTGCCAGACCTCAAGCAGCACGTCCTTGACCGGGCTGCCGCTGCCGTCGATCACGCGCCCCTCAACCCGGATGCGTTCTCCTTTGGCATTGGGCCCGGCGATGTCCCAGCCGAGTTCTCGTTCGAAAATATCAAAGCCCGCCGCAACCGGTGCCAGCCCGATATGGACGTAAGGCCCGGCGGTCTGCGAGGGGGTTTCCTTCAGATAATCAAGCTGTTGTCCCATCTCAGTTCCCCTCCAGCCGGTTTTCAAACAGGGTCGAGCGCCGCCCACGCAGCACGATATCGAACTTGTAGGCAATCGAATCCAGCGGAATCGTGGCGTTCATGTCAAGCCGCGCAATCAACTGATCAATCGCACCCGCGTCCGGGATGGTCTGCACGATGGGGCATTGCGCGATCATCGGGTCGCCCTCGAAATACAGCTGCGTAATCAGCCGCTGCGCAAAGCCCGAGCCAAAGACCGAGACATGGATATGCGCGGGCCGCCAGTTGTTGACCCAGTTGCGCCAAGGATAGGCGCCGGGCTTGATGGTGCGAAAGAAGTAATAGCCGTTCTCATCGGTCAGGGTCCGCCCGCAGCCACCGAAATTCGGGTCGATGGGGGCCAGATAAGTGTCCTTCTTGTGGCGATAGCGCCCGCCCGCATTGGCCTGCCAGATCTCAACCAGCGTGTTCGGCACGGGCCGCGCGTTCTCGTCCAGAACCCGGCCGTGAATGATGATCCGTTCGCCGACAGGGTCGCCATCCTTGGCGAAATTGCGGATCAGGTCATGGTCCAGCGCGCCGAAATCGCCATGGCCAAAGACCGGCCCGGTGATCTCGGAGGCCGAACCTTGCAGAGAGATCAGCGACAGGCGCGGGCTGCGCGCGACCGAGGTCTTGTAGTCGGGCGTCAGTGCGGGCGGGTGACGGCGGCGGTCGCGTTGATAGAACTCGGCTTGGGTCATGGCTTGTCCCTTTCCATTTCGGCATAGGTTTCGCGGGCGAGTTTCAGCGCGTGATTGGCGCGCGGCACGCCGCAATAGATGGCAACATGCTGGAAAACCTGTTGAATATCGGTTTGCGTCGCGCCGGTGCGGGCGGTGGCGCGGATATGCATCGGGATCTCTTCGAAATTGCCGGTCGCGGCCAAAAGCGCCAGCGTCAGCATCGAGCGTTCGCGCCGCGTGATCGCGTCCGAGGCCCAGACCGTGCCCCAAGCGGCGCGGGTGATGAGATCCTGAAAGGGCGTGTCGAACGCGGTCTTGGCGGCCTCGGCGCGGTCCACATGGGCGCAGCCCAGAACCTCACGCCGGGTTTTCATGCCGATATCGTAACGATCCGTTTCCTGCTCAGACATGGCCGATCCTTTCAAGAAAATCGCCAAGGATTGCGGCATATTCCGCCGACGCCTCGACAAAGGGAAGATGGGCCGCGCCCTTTATTTCAGCGTAATTCGCGCCCGGGATCAGCCGGGCGGTCTCGCGCACCAGATCGGGCGGGGTCGCGCCGTCAAGGCTGCCGCCGATCACCTGAACCGGCAGATCAATCGCGCCCACTTGCTCGCGCAGATCGGCATCGGCAATGGCCTGACAGCAGGCGATATAACCCTCGACCGGCTGCCGCTCCATCATCCGTTGCCACGGACCCAGCGCTGGGGTCGCGCGAAAATCGGGTGAGAACCATCGTTCCATGGTGGGCGCAGAGATCGAGGCGATGCCGCCTTGGCGGATCGCCTCAACGCGGGCGTTCCACATCGCCGCATCGCCGATCTTTGCGGCGCTGTTGGAGATCACCAGACCGGCCAGCAGATCGGGATGACGCAGCGCCAGCGCCTGACCGATCAGCCCGCCGATGGAGAGCCCCACGAAGACCACATCGCGCAGGCCAAGCGCCCGGATCAGCGCCGCCGCATCATCGGCCAACTGGTCAATGGAATAGGGGCCGGGCGTGGCCTCAGACAGGCCATGGCCGCGCTTGTCGTAACGCACCAACCGCAGCCCCCCCGGCAGATGCGGGATCAGCGCATCCCAAAGCCGCAGATCGGTGCCAAGCGAGTTGGCAAAGACCAGCGCCGGACCCTCGCCCTGATCGGCATAATGCAAATCGCATCCATTCGCGCTTATGTTCCGCATCAGTAGGGCAGCCCGACATAGTTTTCGGCAAAGGCGCGCTGTTGCGCCTCATTGTCGCGCAGAAAGGCGATATCGGCCTGCTGCATCTTGAGATCGAACGGGCTTTGATCCGGGTAGCGATGCAAAAGCCCGCTGAACCACCAAGAGAACCGTTCCGCCTTCCAGACCCGCAGCAGGGCCTTTTCGGAATAGCTGTCCAGCCCCTCGCTGTCGCCATCGCGGTAATGATCGACCAGCCCGTGATAGAGATAATGCACGTCGCTTGCCGCGGTGTTGAGCCCCTTGGCGCCGGTCGGCGGCACGATATGGGCCGCGTCGCCGCAGAGGAACAGACGGCCCCAGCGCATCGGCTCGGTCACGAAAGAGCGCAGGGGCGCGATGGATTTTTCGATCGACGGCCCGGTGACCAGCCGCTCGGCAATCTCGCCGGGCAGGCGGCGGCGCAGTTCCTGCCAGAAGGCGTCATCGGTCCAGTCGCTTGTGCTGTCCGACAGCGCGCATTGGATATAGTAACGCGACAGGTTCTCATTGCGCATGGAACACAGCGCGAAGCCGCGTTCCGAGTTCGCATAGATCAGCTCATCATGGACCGGCGGCGTGCGCGAGAGAATCCCCAGCCAGCCGAACGGATAGGTCTTTTCATATTCGCGCCGCAGGCTCAGCGGGATGGTCTGGCGGCTGACCCCGTGGAAACCGTCACAGCCCGCGATGAAATCGCAGTCGATGCGCTGTTCCTGACCGTCTTTGTGGAAGGTCACATAGGGCGCGTCGCTGTCGGCTTCGTGGATGGTGACGCCCTCAACCTCGAAGATGGTGCGCGCGCCTGCCGCCTCGCGGGCGTCGTAAAGGTCGCGGGTGACCTCGGTCTGGCCATAGACGATCACCGGCGTTCCGGTCAGCGCCTTGAAATCAATGTGGAACATCTCGCCGTTCGCGGCGATCTGGGTGCCGTCATGGACGTAGCCCTCACGGTGGAGCCGCTCGGCCACGCCGGCCTCTTCCATCAGCCTGACCATGCCGGTTTCCAGCACGCCCGCACGGATGCGCGACAGCACATAATCGCGGGTCTTGCGTTCCAGCACCACCGCCTCGATGCCCTGCCGGTGCAGCAACTGCCCCAGCAAGAGACCGGACGGGCCGCCGCCGATAATCACAACCTGAACTCTCATGACGTCCTCCCTCACCTCGGAAGATGACCTATGGAAAGCCGCAAGTAAAATGAGTTATACCGCCATATGATTGCTTTTTTCGGCAAGTATCATGGACCCCAGAATCAAGCTCCGCCATATCCGCGTCTTTGCTGAGATCGTCCGTCAGGGCAGTCTCAAACGCGCGGCTGAGCGGCTGAACCTGACCCAGCCCGCCATATCGCGCGCCTTGTCCGAGCTTGAGGCGATAGCCGGCGCGCAGCTTCTGACGCGGGGCAGGGCCGGGGTGTCGCTGACCCCCGCCGGTGAGGTGCTGCACCATTATGCGCAGCTATCGCTGGCCGCGCTTGAGCAGGGGCTGGCGGGGGGCGCGCAGGCGGGGCGATCAAAGCTGCGGGTGGGGGCGCTGCCTTCGGTCGCGGCGCGGCTGATCCCTGAGGTCGTGGCCCAACTGGCCAGCATCGCGCCCGAGCTGCGCCTCTCGGTTCTGGACGGCGCGCATGGCTATCTGACCGGCCAGCTGCGCAACGGCGATCTGGACATGGTGATCGGCCGGCTTGGCGCGCCCGACACGATGCGCGGGCTGTCCTTCACGCAGCTGTACACCGAGGACGTGGCCTTCGTTACCCGCCCCGGCCACCCGATCCTCACGCGCCCCGAACTCACCCGTCTGGCCGAGTTCCCGGTGATCTTCCCGACCCGCAGCGCCGCGATCCGTCCCCTGGTCGAGCGATGGCTCATCGCCCGAGGCATCCCCGAGCCCGACCGCATCGTCGAGACCGTCTCAGGCGCTTTGGGCCACGTCCTGACCCGGCGCACTGACGCGATATGGATCATATCCGCAGGGGTCGTCGCGCTTGCCATCGAGGAAGGCCGACTTGTCCGCCTGCCCTTCGACACAAGCGGCACCAGCGGCCCGGTCGGCCTGATGGTCCGCGCCAACGAGGCCCCCTCGCATGAGCGCCGGGTGATGCTGCGGGCCGTTGACCTTGCGGTTGAGGCGTTGGGGTTGGGGTAGGGGTGGTGAAATCGTTGGGTTGCTGTCAGCGGGACAGCATCTGGTGAGGGATCTGGCGCGCGTTTTGAGATGTCGTCTGAGAACTCAAACATGTGCCCATTCCATCGACACTATCTGTTTGACAACAAACAGATAGCACGGCGGTAATACAAAAAAACGAGGAAATATGGCAAAGGGACGGAACTTACGTCGAACCTTCTCCATTCAATAAAATTATGAAATCACGAATAATTGTCGGAAAATCAATATATGCCCATCTAAGCCCCGTGGGTCATCAAGGCCGCCTGATCAGAAAACTCTGGTTTGACCTGCATTCCGCCTTGTCCGTTTCAATTCGGTCGAGAGCGTCAAATCGCGTGTCGAAACCCCGGAACACCGTTCTGCAGTCTTGCTGCGTCCAGCAGCGGATAACATCTTGAAGCAAGCTCTTGACGATGCCCGTCCGCAGGTCCCACGTTACGGTCGCCCGCCCTTCGACGCCTTCGCGCAGAACACCTGTGCGGTAGAGAAATCCTCTGCCACTGCGATTGCACAAGAGTTCCCTCTGGCGTTCCTTTCCGTCCCCTGAGAGGCGGATATCGCCAAATACGACACCACCTGCGGCAAGGCTGTGATGCGCCCATTCGAGAATGCGCTGCGCGTCGTCGAGGGAGAAATGGTTCAGTATCTCGTAGTCAAGCAGCACAAGATCAAATTCGCCAAGTTCAGGCCGCGCCAGAAGTTCGGATTGGACCAAGCGGATACCGGGCATTCCGCCGAAACGCGACCGCGCCACCTCCAGACATGCCTTGGACCTGTCAATCCCGGTGAAGCGGAGATTGCTCACATGCGATGCCAGAAAGCCGATCCAGTTGCCGACACCGCACCCGGCCTGGAGAACGCGCAGAGATCGACGCTTTAGGATTGGCGCGACCGGACGGCAGAGTTCTTCCAGATAGCGGATGCCGCGTGACCCGTTGTCGGTGCTTGGGCAAAGCTGCGCGGCGATCTGCCCCGCGTCAAAGCATGGCCGCAGGCGGTAGGGCAAATGGTTCGCTGTCGGTGCTATATCCTCGCCCCAGACCAGTTCCGGATCATCCGGCCCGAGATGCCCTGCTGGCAGGTCCCGCGGTGGCGCGCGCATCTCGTCGATGCTGGTCGCGAAGACAGCGCTGCCGGCCATTATTGGAGGGCAATCACGGCACCTTCGGCTTCGAGGGTGTCGATGAAATCACTTACGTCGTATCGAATGACCTCTGGCTCAGCATCGTACTCTGCTGCCAGCGCGGCCGTAATGTCATCGACGGTAGTGGATTGTTCGAGACGTTTCCAAATCTCCTCGCCGACACCGGACAGTTCGATCGCTGAATTGGATCGGATCAGGAAGCTCCTTGTGCCGACCCGGCGCAGCCGGAACTCCAAGTTTTGTTCATAGTGCATTCTACACTTCCTCTAACAAGCTGTCTTGCTCTGCAATCTCGTTGAAAAGCCTCATCGCCGCCTGGATGGCCGTGGGGGTAAATTTATTTTCGATCAGCAACTGTTCGAGACGCGTCGCTAAAGGTGCGACGCGTGGGCCGGCGTTGCGCAGGGTAAGCAACACCCACTTCTTGCGATCCACGCTTCGGCCAGCAAGAAAGCAAAGTGACATCCCGCCAAAAAGCAGAAGCTCATGTGTCAAGAGCGAAGCCGTCGCGGTGTCGCCCGCCGCCAGAACACCTACCAAGTCCTCATAGACGTTGTCGCCGAGATTGGTGTGATAGCGGGCCTGCCAAAGGCAATAGGCCCGGTAGTCGAGGCTGTCCATCAACGCGCGATACCCGACCTCATCTTGTAGCACGATACCGTTTCGCAACCGATGCACAAGCTCGCCAACAGTCTCGTTGTCGTAATGAGGGCTTAGTCGGTCGAAGCTGAGGGACTTGTGCGGGTCGCTGAAATCTATTGCCGAGATGGTGGCGAAGCTTTCAGCCAAGGCTTGCCTTGAGAGGACCTGGAAATCCAGCGTGGTCGAACCGAACGCTAGGATGTCGTTGGCACGCTTGGGGTGATTGTTGCGAAAGCGCCTGACTGTTTCATCGATGCGCTCTTCCTCAATCAAAGCGAATACGTCGAAGTCGGAATTACGCGTCCCGTGGCCCTGAACGACGCTGCCGCCCAGCACAACGATTCCGTCTCTGTTGAGGGGTAACTGCGCCAGTATCGCATCAGGGGTAACGCCGTGGAACTTTGAAAAGGATTCAAGTGTCATGTAGCTCATGGGGACTCCTCGACGAGGCAAGATTGCGAAGGATCAGCGGACCGAGGCGCGCGATGTTAAAGGTAATATGCGCCAGTATGCAGGCACCGAGCGAGCCGGTCACGAGATAAAGAAGGCCAAGCGCTACACCGGCAAGCATCTGGTTGGCGTAGTCTCTGGGCCGGAAGTCGCGGGAGGCCCAAGGCAGGCTGTAATGCGACAGCACGAACAGGACGACGGAAAGAAAAAGCGCGGTGCCTATGTCAGGGATCAAGGCGAAGACGGCATAGCGGAAGAACAACTCTTCGAACACAGCGGCACCTGCCATTGATTGCACCGATAGCGCAAGGTTTGCCGCGCTCTGCCGAGGCACCACAATTTCGCGAAGATCACGATCCAGGAAGAGCTGCCTGCTTGGCCAAAGGAATACGAAAGAGAGCGCCGCTCCGACGAGGCCGCCAAGCGCCAGCGCAGGAAGGTCGGGCAACCCTGAAGTCAGCCCGGCGCGAAGCCCGGGAAGGCAAAGGACGGGAATAACCAGCGGTAGCCAGTAGGCCGCGCGTATCAGGGCGCGTTCAGTGATCGTCGCGCCAAACGGAAGGGCCCTGATGAGCCCATTGAAGACGAAAGCCCCGGCCGTGCTTACGGCCAAGATTGCCGTTCCGGGCTGGGCCGCAGCGGCAAGAGCCGCCAATCCGCCGACCACCATCATCGCCATGAGAACCGGAAAGGGCCATGTGTTGCGATTGTTGGCATGCTGACCGGGACCGTTCATGCCCGCTCCAACCTTATCCGCAAGGCGCGGTGAAAGATGAGGGCCGTGACAATGCCGAAGATGAGGCAGACCACAATTTCTCGCCCAAGAGTCACCGCAAGACTCGGCGGCAGTAGTCCGTTGGCGTCATAGGTGGCGCGCAAAGCGGCAAGGCTGGCGTTGCCGGGTAACACGGATCGAACCGCTGTCCAGACATTTCCTTCAGGCAGGCGCGTGTCGGGCAGCAATGCCCCGCTAAGCAGGATGACGGCACTCCAGCAAATGTTGGAAAGCAGGTTGTAATCGTCGAACATCAGGCTCAGCGCTGAGAACAGGACGGCAAGGAAGCTGAGTGACGCGAGCGCAATGACTCCATAGCCAAGACCGGCCAGCGGCTGCTCGGGACCGTAGAGCACGCAGCCGATAAGCCAGACGACCAGAAGGATCGCAAGCCCTTCCAGCATCTGCGGCAAGATCCGCACAGCGACCAGATACACGAGGCTGCGGCTGCTCAAGGTAACGGCCGGAAGGACATTGGTCTCGGCTTCGGCACGAAAGATCTCTGGCGAGCGAAGGGCGACAAGCGCCCCGGCCTGAAGAACTGCCACCGCGACCAGCGTTTCAAACGCATCGCGACCCGGCATTGCGAAGCCTGCAAGTGTCGAAAAAAGCGCTATGAACCATGCAGGATTGACAACCTTGTCGAGGATCATCTCGACGGGGTCGATCGGGACTGAATAGGCCCGATAGTTGCCAAAAGCCTGTTGCGCGAAAGCTCTCATGCGATCTGCTCCTCGAGGGAAGCGCTGCGCCGGGCGGAGACCTCAGCAAAGCGCAGAGCGGCCCAGGCAATGACGAGTGCGCTGGACGACAGCAGCGCGCCAATGAAAAGCCCGATTGCGGGCGCCACCTGCGCGGGCTGTCCGAATACCACCTCGCGCATAACTGATACTGGCCAACTTGTCGGCAGTGCGCCTGAAACAGCACTCAGATGTGGCCCCAGAACGCTGATGGGAAAAAAGAATCCGGACAGGAAGAAGATCGGCAGCTCAAGATAATTCATGACGAACCGTGACCTGTCGAAGATCACAAACAGCGCCGCGAATAAGAGGCCGAGCGCGAGCAACCCCAAGATAAATAGCACGACGGAAATTATCAGGAGTCCGGTAGACATAGCGCCCAGCCCCTTGGAAATTATTGCGAACACCAGCCAGACGACAACGGGTCCCCCGCTGAGAAGCGTGCTTCCGACGGCTTTTCGCAGAAATGTGCCCCAGAGACCGGAAGGCGTCAGCGCGATGGCGGCAAGAGTTCCCATGGCGCGCTCTCGGCCGATTTCTCCCACGGTCGTGAACACCACCGTGCCCCAAGCCGCGACCAGTGCCGCGGTGAGTGCCGCCTGGGAAACTGTTCGTTCAAAACCGGCCGAATGGAAAACCGAGAGGACCAGCACGAGATAAACGAATGGCTGCACAAACAACGAATAACGAATCATAGAACGGCTCAGCGAAAGCCGGGCATGCAGCAAGAGCGTCGAATATCGGATGCAATCAGGAAGCATAGCGCAGGTAGATGTCTTCGAAAGTGACGTCGCGTGTCGAATAGCCGGCGACCGCAGCACCGAATCTCTCGAGCAGTTGGCGGTCTGTGGGATCCTGGCGTTCAAGAACCATGTGAAAGCCGCCATCATTCTTGCTTTCACGCGCGCCCAGTCGTGCGAGTTCTCCGATAAGGCCGACCCTGCCAGCATCAAGCGGATCGCACAGGCTGATGCTGACAAACTTGCGGTTTTCGATCTCGCGGCGGCGCAGGTCCTCGTAGGGCTGGTCTAGGACCAGGCGGCCATCCTTGATGATGACGACGTGATCGCAGAGTTCTTCGATGTCGCGCATGTAATGCGATGTCAGCACGACGGTGCGGCCCTGATCCCTGAGCCGTCGCACCATTGTGCGAAAACGCTCGGCAGCTTCGACATCAAGGCCGATCGTCGGCTCGTCCAGAAACACGACCTCCGGGTCATTCAACAAGGTCCGCGCCAGATGCAGCTTCTGCCGCATACCCCTGGAATAGGTCATCACGCGGCGATGAAGGATTGTATCGTCTAGGCCGACCTCGGTTGCCAGTCGTGCAAGCGTGTCCGCCCGCGACGACATGGGGAGCGCGTGGAGGTTATAGAACATCGCCAGGTTTTCCTGGCCCGTAAGCCGTCCATAAAGTCCACGCTCGCCGCCGAACATGATCGCGATGCGTGACCGGATCCACCGATAGTCGCGCTTGACGTCGTGCCCGAGCACCTTGACTTCACCCGCACTTGGCAAAAGCAGCGTCGACAGGACCTTCAGGATCGTCGTCTTGCCGGCACCGTTCTGGCCCAGCAAACCGAAAATGGAACCTTTCCGAACCTGAAAGGACACGTTCTGCAAGGCGTTTACGCATTTGGGTTGCGAGAAAAAACCGCGCTGCAAGCGAAAGTCCCGGCAAAGGTTTGTGACCTGGAGAGCTGTCAAAATCTGGTTTCCATTATTTGCTGTTCTTGAGGCTCAGCCCATAAAGAACTCGTGGACGCGTCAGCCGCGAAACACGGCTGGCGCAAGAGTTTCTTCGGGTTAATCCGTCATCACGAGTAGACGGTACCACCACCGCCGACGCTGGATTCAGCGCCCAGCGCAGCCGGCAGACGCACCGGAGTTGCCTTTGGTTTGATATAGGTCTTCATGTCTTTCTCCTTCGATGTATCCGCGCCCGATTGCGCGAATGGGGATGTGTCGTCAGTCAGAGCACGACAACACTAATTCATCGCTTGTTCCGCGGGCGCCTCCGGCCGCGTTGCTGCGCGAAACAACGTCTCGATCACCTCTGCGATCATCGGGGTTTGAAGATGGCTCAGAATATCGTCCAGGCTTCCAGCCATGGCGGACAGCCGCGCCGATTGCGCGCGGGCTTGCAATGCCGCGTATTCGGCCTCGGCGGCAGGAAGATCAAGGCGCTTGAGCGCCGTGCGTAAGAACAGCACGACATAAGAGAACGCGACAAAGGCATGCACCATCCCCGCCACCGGCCGCTCGACCCCGCGCCAAGGCGAAAGCCATCGTGGTTGCTCGGGCAGAGGTTCATCGAAATGATCGAACAGGTAGTTCAACCAGTTATGCGCGGACTCGTGCACCAGTGTCTCCGCATTGCGGATGGCCATCGCGTGGCTGTCCATGAAGATCGAGGCGTGAAGCGCGGTAATCGTGTAGCTCTCGAGATGTTCACCTTCAGATTTCCGGTCGAGCTCGATCAGCATCCCCATGGAGCGGTCAACAAGCTCGGAAAAGCCGGTCCCCTCCAGATACAATCTGGCCGCTGCAAGCCACGGCGCGGCCTGTTGCGGTTCGTTCCGGAAGAAGTCGTAGAGATAGATCGGCGACTGGAACGCGCTGTCCGCGACATGGACACAGTCCGAGCGTGAAATACACATCAACTGCCCCTGCGCGGCTGAAGACACGCTCCAGCCTCGCACCGCATGGTCAAGCCTTTCAAGCGCATCGGATTTCTTGGCATTTGCGAGATCGAGTGCCAGATAGAAAAGATGGTCGATCAACGCCGCATCGGTGATGTTGGAAGACTCGCTCTGCTGTAACAGCACGCATTTATTCTCGGGAAACAATTCGCGCAGCGCCTCGCGTTTCTGGTTGAGGCGCGAGGCCTGTGCTTGCCTCACAGGTTCGTAAGTTTGGGTCATATCGATTGGTGACATGTTCAAACAATCTCCATATAATCCGCAGTCTGGGAAATTTCGTCGAGAACGGGGTGAAGGAGTGCTTGAAAAAGCGCCTCCATCCGGCCGGTTTCGTTTTCGAAACGGACAACCCTCATGCCGGTAAGATCTTCGCAAATAGGCAGCGTTTTCATATAGATGTCGCTGATACGGCGGAGGTCCACCTCGCGCTCGTAGTGGCGGCGATGCTTGCCTCGTTGGGCGATGCGCGCGACCGCAGTTTCAATATCGACGAAGACATAGATCAGTGTCCCTGGAAACAGGAAACCCTCATTTATGTATCGCCGGATCGCCGCGGCGGCATCCATGCCGTAAAGCGCTTCTTGATATACCGCATCGCTGACGATTGTGCGGTCCGCAAGAACGATTCCCCGGTCGAGCATCGGACGCACATTATACAATTCGTGCAGACGCTTGTCTTGGCGATAGGCCGCCTCGATGACTTCGGGTGCATAGCGCATCCGCTGTTCCCGAACACCAAGAATGACGCGCGCCGCTTCAACATCCCTCCAGGAATGCTGGCCGATCTCGATCATGTCCGGAGCGGTTCGGCGTAATTCGCGCGCGATACGCTGACGCAAAGTCGTCTTGCCGGCACCGTCGCAGCCTTCGAGCCCAATGAAGTTCGGATGTGAACGCGCTTTCTTCATTGCAACATCTCCCGGGCGGGAGGACCAAGATCCGACATCAGGTCGAACGGCGAATTGAAGATGACGGCTGCCCGGTTCCACAAGGGAAGCCAATAGGCGACCAACTCGTCGCAAAGCGGAAAACTTGTTCCGGCACCGAACACATCCATCAGCGAGTGCTCGCCTACATAAGTGTCTCGAATTCCTTCCAACACCTGATCACGGTCGATGATATGCGGCACCCTCGCGGCAAACTCTGCGAGAAGTGAGGCCGCGAATACGTCAGCGCGCGCGTCAAGAAAATCAAGCGCCTGCGGGGAAAGAGGCGTAGAAAACGCGGCGCAGTCTGGGCCCTCTGCGCGCAGCCAAAGGATCAGGATTCCCTGCGCCACACGAACCAGTGCGCGCACCTCATCGTCCGCCGTTGCATCCTCATCCTGCTTCGCCTCGAATGGAGGAAGCGCGATGCCGACCAGGACGTCCAGGCCCGACGCGCGAAGCCGGGGGCCCACGCGATGCGGTCCCTCAGGATCGATCCCGCAGGTCGCAAACACTTCGTCCACCACTGAAAGCACTGGTTGCCGTGCCCCGAGCAGGTCTTCCAGTTTGGGGGGCAGGAGCGCCGGAGTGCCGGATCCGTCGATTGTGGCAGGACGACGCGCGGCCGGGTTCGCCGCCAGAAGACGGGGCTCGATGAACAGCACGTGTTGATAGACCGTGCGACCGTCGATCATGTATCGGTAGGGACCAGTATCAGACATGTCGCGTTCGAAAAGAGCGACAGAGTCCACATGATCAACGACTGGAAACTTGGCCATCTTGTTCATGACGCGATCCCGTCCTGATACCCTTCGAGCGCGTCAAAATGCGCCGCCAACCATTCGGACTGACCAGCGATCAAGGTCAGATGGCGGTTTAGTGGCCGCCACTCGACGACGAAGTCGTGACCGTCGGCATGTTGCACCCAAGACAGGCGCCCGTCGTTTTCCGCTCTTGCGACAAAGAAGCTCCGACGAATCCTGGTCGCGAATCCGCAAAGGTCCGCCCACCCGGCGTCCACCGGAAGCTCTGCCGGCGGCTGCACGTTGAAATCGTAGACGAGTCTGCGGACGAGTACACGCGCGCCATCGCTTCGCTCAATCCGGACGCGATGTCCGCGCTTTATTCGATCAGTTACGATACCCGACGCATCCCGGACCGCCGTATCCGCCAAGGCGACGGCTTCACCTTCCAGCGCCTCGACCCATTCACCAATCGCGACGAAATCAGTCAAACCCTCGAACCCGGTTTCCTCGATCACTTCTCGACGGGCAGCCTCGACTGGCAATTCGCCCTGTTCGACTGAGCCAGCCGGTAGCTGTCTGCCTGCCAAAGGATGCAGGAATGTCAAAACTTCCGTATGGCGTGCACGATAACGAAGCACGAATACTGTAACCTTGTCGAAACTGTGTGAACCAACATCCGAATTCATGACATCCCCGCTTTTCGACTGAATTCCTCTCTTAGAATTGGCATGAGCCAAGCCGTCGCTTCATCGATTCCGGAAAAGTAGGTTTTCTGGCCGGTCAGAGGTGCAAATTCAATATCGAGAACATCGCAACCTCGAGTCGGGTCGTTGAGTCTATGCCGAAGCACCCCAAGCGAAATATCACTCGCCCCATGGAATGAAATTCTGAATGAATTAACGACCGCATCCAAAAATTCGTTAACTTCAAAATATTCTTGGCTATCCCTCGGCAGGATGCCAACATGGCGCAGGCTGGATGGAGCGCCGATCCCCTCGTGGCCTTCGCAACTGGTGTATGTGATCCAACCGCATTCGTGGATGAAGAAAAGACACAAATCCCGAATGCCGGGTTCAAGAAATTGTTCAAATCCGTCGTACCACGGCGGCAATGTCGGAGCCGTGAGGCTTTCGGCGCTTGCGCACCATGAAATTGCACCATTCGAAGCCCGCCCCGTCTGTGCAACCATATGCTCGCTCGCAAAAGTAGAGCCAGGCCGAGACCATTTTGTGATAATATCCGCAATGTCGATTGTGACATTCGGGGTGCGGGCGCGGTGCACCAACCCGTTGTCGAAACAAGTCATCCACGAGCCTCCGCAATGCGGTCCGCCATAAAATCGATCAACCCCTTACGGTAGTTGCAGTAGTCTTCTTCTCGCCCAACCGTCCGGAATCGGCCTCGCGTTGCAACGCATCCTCCATGGCACCGATTGAGGTAATCGCAGGTCGAGCATTTTTGCATCATCGCGCTCGCGGCGGCGGCGGCGCGACACCCTTTGTATCCAGTATCGTCAAGTCGAAGTTGATCCATACGGCCGATCGCAGCCTCGCCACGGTCGAGTTCATCGCAAGAGCCCACTTCATCACCGGGGTAGAGTGTTACCACATGACCGCACTTAACTGACGAGTAGCTGCACGTGTCGGTTGAAACACCTAGAAGGGATCGGGTGAGTGCGAGGAACGGCTCCAAAACGAAGCTTTCATTGAATCCTTCGGACAACCAAAGGTCGAACGCATTCTGCAGAAACGCCAAAAACTCAACAGGCGTAACCGACCATGCCGCACCCATGGCCACGCCAGAGGCACTTGCGGCGCGCGTCGCGACCGAGCGCCGGGGGCCCACGCCTTGCTGGACACCAAAATCGAAACAGGGGACGAGCTTCAGCAGACGAACATTCGGGAACTGTGACGCAAGTTCCAGAAGCGCTTTCTCCTGCCCGAGCGATCGGCGCGTTACCACGGCGATGAGACCGGCACGGATTCCTTGCTCATTGAGCAAGGAAAGACCGCGAAGTATGGCATCCATCGCGGGTTTGCCCCGGTGATCAAGCCGCCACGAATTCATGTCGGCTGGTCCATCAAGCGAAACGCCGATCTCGAAGCGTTCCGCGATCGGCCTGAAGATTTCGATCCAACCGGAATCCAGCCGTGTTCCATTGGTTTGCATGGCCACGCTTTCGACCTGCGGAGTTTGCTGCAGAATCTTAACGATACGCTTCATCCGGTCCTTCGGATACAGAAGGGGCTCGCCGCCATGAAGCTCCACCCGCAATGGGCGATCAGGAAATTGCGCGAGCAGTCGCGCAACACTATCTGGTTCGATCAAACGGTTTCCGGAATACGGCTTTCTTCGCTCGTAACAATAGGCGCAATCGAGGTTGCAGACTTCGCCCACCAGCTTGAGCAAAAGGGATACTGTATCTCCCGACTGAACTGGATCGATATCTAACATATCCAGAGACACTCCAAACTAAAAATGGGTCGTACCGCTGTTATAGCGCCAAAGAGATGGTCTGGGCGGCCATTCGACCGCCCAAATAAATTCAATCGGAGGTTTTTTGCATATTCTGAAGGATCTGGTCGCCGTCTTTGACGTTGGCTGCCGAATGATGACGCGCCGCTCGACCGAGGTCTTCTGCAAGCCCCTTCTTTTCCACGGCTTGAAGGAAGTTCTGAAGCTTTTCTTTCTGAGTCACGATCTTTCTCCTGCTTATGGTGAGGTAAATTTAGAGTGCTCGCGGAAAGATTTGTTTGCAATGATTCGATCTACCTAAGCGATATTTCGCTGAAATAGAAAACTACCTAAGCGATAGTTCGCCGACGTGGCAAATGACTCTGGCAGATTTGGCTCACCCCATCTTCGCGCCCCAGAAGGACGTTTGGTCGGCCGAGACGTAGCCGTCCGCGACCCGGAAGGCCCCCTAAAGCTCGACGGTATCGCTTGCGGTGAGCGGCACCATGGTCTGCAGCAAGCCGGCGCCTTGGTAACGAAGCCGGTCTGCCATCTCAGCCCGAGATCGTCGCCTGCGGCCTCCTTGTTCATGGTGAAGAACAGATCTCCGGTGCCCCCTCAGCCACGGTCTTTGCGGTCCAGAGCGCCGCGTTCAGCTTGCCCGAGAACGGAGAGCTGGACGAGCCCGTCGAAGATCCGCAGCGCCTCGTTATGGATGACATGCTTCTGGGCCTACGGCAGTTCGGTCTCCTGGCCGCCGGTCAGTTCCAGCACGTCGCCCTTTCGGGCGGCCACCAGATCGTCGGGTGCAAGGGTGGCGACGGAGGCCCGGCCGCGCATGACGAAGCGGACCACGCCCTGGGTCTCCACCGCGTCGAAGCCGCAATGCCGCGCAAGCGTGGTGATCGAGGCGCGCGGGCTCTCGAGCGCCGTGATGTCGTAGCTTTCGATCGCGCCCAATAGGCCCGTCACGTCGATCCGGGATGCGGGCAGCCCGGCACGCAGGCAGAGGTGGCGGACCAGAGCCGCCAGAGACACCGTGCCGAGACGCTGGGTCAGCCAGTGCCCAAGCCGCCAGTTCGCGCCGTCCGTCCAGATGTCGGTCAACGCTGGGAAGAACGGATATGGCCGCGCGTCCCGGGTCCAGGCGGCACATTCGGGGACGTGCACCATCCGGCCGCCATAGACCGACGAGATCGGGTTGTTCGCGGCCTTGCCCCACCAGAGATATGTCGCCTCGAGCTAGGCCCGCTGGATGGCATCGCCGCGCCGGCCTCGCGAGAAATGCGGCGTGAAGCTCTTGGACGACTTCGGGTCGAAGACGACATTCGGCTGGTTGTTGCATGGTCGATGGCGGGGCATCCGAGCTCGGTGAACCAAACGGGCTTGGAATGCGGCGCCCATGCGGTCGGCGTGCCGCTCTCCACGCCTCCGGGGCGATTGGAATGCGCATTCGACCACAAGGCGCGCAGATCCTTGTAGCGGAAGGCCCACGGCTTGCTGGCGGGACCGTCGGTGATCGAGGTGCGCGGGCGTAAAACCAGTCGAGGCCTTCGCCGCCCGCAATGTTTCCATGCAGATAGGCCCGCTCGTAGATCGCAGGCCAGCCTTCCTGCGCGTCGACGTGCGCGAACCCATCCTGCAAGTCGGATAGCGGCATGTAGTTGTCGATCCCGATGAATTGGGTCTCGGGATCGGCCCAGACCTTCCATTGTTCGTCGTGAGCTGCATCCAGCTCACCGGGGCGATTGCATCCGGATCGGCTCGAACAGCCGCCGAAACGCACGAACGCGCTATCGACACGATGATGAAGATGGCGGGGTTTTCACCCCCGCCACATACAGGCATCCGATGGTGACTGCGCCTTATTTCGGGGTCTGGGAAAGTTCTCGCCAGTTGCGGCAGATGCTCAGATAATCCCTTGCGTCTTTGCTCAGCCGTGCGATTCCGGCGAGGCGTGCGATCTCAAGTTCAGGGTCCTCTGCCTCAGAAATCCGGGTAGCGTTGCGGTCGATCAATTCCGCAATCTCGGTTCGTGAAATCTCGCGCAGGGAACGCCCGTCCATACCCCTGAACGGCACCCGGTCCTTGATGCCGCCCCTGGTCCAGAGAAAGCGGATGCCGTCTTCTGTGGTGACATCGAATTGACCCTCCAGGGCGGCAAGACGCGCCTGAATCCGTGCCCCCGTGCGTTGCCAGCCGTGAAGCTGGGCCATATGCCGCGCCAGCGAGGTTGCGGGCATCGGGCCGTGCGCGGTGACGGCCTTTTGCATCAACGCCACAAGCTGCGGCGTATAGCTGTCCTCAAAGAACCGATCTGCATCAGGGGTGGTATCAGGTTCGGGAATGGCCGCTTGCGGTGCGTGCTGGTCCGCCGACCGCGCAAATTGCGCGACAGGTTCAGCCTCGGGAAGGAAATTTTCCCGGACGATGGTCGTCGGGGCAGCGATCTCTGGTTCGGGCGGCAGCGGGTCGGGGTCTTGCAGGCTTTCTTCTACCTCGGCCCGCCGCAGACGGTCCGCCTCCAGAATGTCCCGCAACCCGGCGTCGATGCGCCCGAGCGTTTCTGCCGGAGCGCGGAACCAGTCGGTTGACCAGATCCGCAGGATGGACCAGCCCAATCCCTCCAGAACGGCCTGCCGTATCCGGTCGCGATCCCTTGCCGTGGCCGAGGAATGATAGCGTGCGCCGTCACATTCCACGCCAGCCAGCCAGACGCCCGCATGGTCGGGATGGCGCATGCCAAGGTC
Source organism: Paracoccus sp. (in: a-proteobacteria) (assembly GCA_030538425.1). Lineage (GTDB taxonomy): Bacteria > Pseudomonadota > Alphaproteobacteria > Rhodobacterales > Rhodobacteraceae > Paracoccus. Next base: position 52,050 of record JAUNTZ010000001.1, read on the forward strand.
GATGCGGAAACCGGATACGCCGATCTGGCTGTGAACCTCCCAGCCTTTCGCAGTCAAGGCATCGCGCACCGCCTCTTCAAATGGCGATTCCACCGGACCAAGCGACCCGCTGTCCTGCGCAGCAAGCGCCACCGCGCCGCGATCCGCATAATCGAGGAACGCCTTGAGGTCCGCCACCCCGCGCGCACGGGTGCGGGTCAGGTCGATCTGGTCGGCGGTGATCGACGCGAACACATGCAATTCAGACCGCGCACGCGTCACCGCCACGTTCAGCCGCTTTTCGCCGCCGTCCTTGTTCATCGCCCCGAAGTTCATCGTGAATTTCCCGGCCTGATCCGGACCGAACGTGATCGAGAACAGCATGACATCGCGCTCGTCCCCCTGGATGTTTTCAAGGTTCTTGACGATCAGCGGCTCTTCGCGGTCATCTGAGAAGAACCATTCCAAATCCGGGCTCGCCTTGCGCGCAGCATCCAGCAGGTCGAGGATCAGGCCCTGCTGCTGCGCGTTAAAGGTGATGACGCCAAGCGTGGGGCGGTTGTCCTCGGGCAGTTTCAGCCATTCCGTCAGCCGCTTGCAGATGAAGGCGGCGATGGCCCGCGCCTCGTCGGGGTTGGTCGAGCCTTTGCCGCGCTGATAGACGCCCTTGACCTTGTGCAGCCGCACCGCCTGTCCCGAGGCATCCGGCGAGGGAAAGGTGACCAGACCCCCATCGTAATAGAAATGGTTCGAAAACGCGATCAGCGCCTCATCGCGGCTGCGGTAATGCCAGTTCAGCCGATGCGTTGGGATGCCTGCCGCCGCGACCTCATCGAGGATCGACGGCATGTCCTTCTCGAATTCGGCAAGATCCGCGCTTTCGTCGTTGTCGTCATCGCTGCGGCCAAAGAAGTTTGTTGGCGGCAATTGCTTTGGGTCGCCCACAATGATGGCCTGACGCCCGCGCGCAATCGCGCCGATCGCGTCCCAGGTCGATATCTGCGAGGCTTCGTCAAAGATCACCAGATCAAACTGCGCCTGCCCCGCCGGCAGATATTGCGCGACCGAAAGGGGCGACATCAACACGCAGGGCGCCAGTTTGGCAAAGCTGGTCGGCATATCGCCGATCAGATTGCGGATTGCCTTGGTCGGGCGCTGCAAGCCCAGCTGGTGACGCAGCCCGCCCAGTTCCGAGTTGCGCGGCACCGCGTCCCGCATCGGCAAATCATTGCCCAGACGGCGCATGACCTCGGTCGAGGCCAGATCGGCCAAAGCGGCGTCCAATTCGCGGAAACGCTGGATCAGCGCGTCATGTTGCCAATGCGCAAAGCCGCGCAGGCAGGGTTCGGCATCCATTGCCAGACGCAACCACCACGCCATATAGGCGCGTTCGAACGCGCGGGCTGCGTCGTCGATATCGGCCTTTTCTTCAAGCGCGGCGACCAGAGGTTCCAGCCCTGCATGGACCGCCTCGGCCCGGCTGGCGCGCCATTTCAGCCAATCGGAAAAGCGATGTTGCAGGCTTTCCAGCCCGGCCAGCAGGGGGGCGCTATCCGGGGGCAAGGCACCGCCAAGGGCCGTAAAGGCGCTTGCGGCGGCCTGTTCGGCGTGGCTTGTCTGGGCGACCTGACGAAGCGCCGGCGCGAAGCTGCCGCCCGACAGCCGGGACAGTTCCGCCCGGTGTTCCTCGGTCCTTGATGCGGGCAGACCTGCGGCGCGCAGGTGGCGTTCCAGTTCCAGAAACGCCTTGGCGGCGTCCAATTCGGCGCTGATGCGCGTGATGTCGGACGACTCGCCCGCGAATCCGGGCAGGTCGTGCAAGTCCGACGCGGCAATGTCCTGCCGCGCCCGCAGCAATTGGCGCAGCGCAGGCAAATCGCGCGCCGGATCGGCCTGCCCCGACATGGTATAGGTTTGCAGCAACCGGCGCAGTTTCCGTTGCGCCATCCCGGCAAAGGGCCATGATTTGCCTTGCGCGTCGCGCCATTGAAGTTCCAGCGTATCCAGCGGCATATCGGCCAGCCCCTCGTCGGGGTAACTGGCGGCAAGCGCGCCCCGTGCCTGCCGCGCCGCGGTCAGCACACCCGACAGCGTGTCAAGCTGCGCCTGCCCCCGGTCGGGATCGCGCAAGGCGGCGGGGGCAATCGCGGGGTGATCCAGCCGCTGCGTGGCAAGCCATGTCAGCGCGGCGGCAATATCCGGGCTGTCAACCTGTTCCTGCGACAGGCCAAGGTCACGCGCCAATTCCTGACGCGCATCAGCGGCACGGGTCTGCGCCTGACGCAGGGCCTGAGCGCTTGCGATATAGTCGTCCTGCCAGCCAAAGGACCATTCGCCCTGATCCAGCAGCGACAGCGGGCCTTGCGGGTCAAGGTCAGAAATGATCCGGTGGCGTTGCCCCAATTCATCGGCAAGGTTGCGCAGCCGCTGGTATCCGGCCGCGTCGTGGCAATCTTTGTTGTCAAAGCGCAGGGCAAAGCCGGGCATCCCGCCCGCGACGCGCCCGATGGCCTGATACACGCTGAACCCCTGGCGACCGGGACGGTGCAGCGCATCGACATAGTCGTTCAGCTCATCCCGGGTCAGGCGCAGATCGTCGGCCACGCGGATCCAGTCCTGCGCATTCGCCCCACTCGCGCGCTCCCATGATCGGCCAAGCTGCGCCAGCACGATTTTGCGGTCGGCCTTGCTGGAATGCAGTTCCAGCACCGCGTCGCCAAGCCCGTGCCGTTCCAGCCTGCGATGCACCACATCCAGAGCGGCGGATTTTTCGGCCACGAACAGCACGGTCCGGCCACGGCCCAGCTGGTCGGCGATGATATTGGTGATGGTCTGGCTTTTCCCGGTGCCGGGCGGGCCGATCAGCACGAAATCGCGGCCTTCGGCGGCGGCCAGCACGGCGGCCAGTTGCGAACTGTCGGCGGGCAGCGGTGCCAGAATATCGCCCGGCCCATGTTTGCGGTCGATGTCTGACGGGCGCGGCATGGGCGTTTTCGCGCCCTCGAACGCTTCGGTCGGGTTATCGACCAGATGGGCGACCAGATTGCTTTCGCGCAAACTGTCGGTGCGATCAACAAGATCTTTCCACATCAGATATTTGGCAAAAGAAAAGGTCGACAGCGCGCAGTCTTCGACAATCTCGAACCCTGCCACATCGCGGACGCGCAGGCGCAGGATCTCCATGATGCGGGGGATGTCCAGCCCGCTATGGTCACGCGGCAATTCACCTTCCAGTTCGGGAATCCGCAGTTCGAAATCGCGTTTCAGCAGTTCCAGCAGGGTGGCGTTGATGCGCACCTCGTCCTCAAGCTGGGTCAGGCGGAATTCGGATTGGGCCGAGCGTCGTTCCAGCTTGACCGGCAACAGCAGCAAGGGCGCGCGATAGGAACGGCTGTCCCCTTCGCTGCGTTTCCAGCGCAGAAAACCAACGGCCAGAAACAGCGTATTCGTGCCGCCTTCGGCCATGTCGCTGCGCGCTTTGCGGTAAAGATCGGTCAGGCGGTTGGTCATCTCGCGTTGCGTCAGAGGCACGGCGATCTGGCCCCGCGTCAGGGCGTCACGCGCCAGATCCATTTCGATCCGGCGCGCTTCGTCTGCGGACAGGTCGCGCCCGGACACCGCGTTTTCATCCTTGAGCGCCAACAGGCGAAAGGTTTCGCCATCGGCCAGCCGGTCTTCGGTTCCCGAAATATCGGGACAGATCATAGCCAACCCGCCGCGCGTTTCGCGAAAGTTCAGCAACCGGTTGCGCAGCGACAAATCCAGCAGCCTCCGCTGCCAGCGTTCGATGCGCCCCATGGCGGTTGTGGGGGTTTCATCGACCAGCTCACCGGGCAACAGGCCCAAATCCAGAGGGCGGGGCAGTGCGGCGGGGGCGGCTGCGATGTCGCAGGCGGGGGCCGCGTCCTGAATGCGGTGGCTGGCCAAGGGGCGGATGCGGGCCGCGCGGGCGCGGTTGATATCGACGGCCTGAATAAATTCGGCCTCGCGCGCCTCGGACAGACGGTCGCCGCCCGCCTGCACCGCATGTTCAAAGCCAATGGCGGGGCGCTGCGTCAAAAGAGTGGTTTCAAGAGCGACGAATTCGCGTGCGACAAGGGCTTTGCGAACCTCGACCACATCGGGTTCGACCAGGCGGCCAAAGTCCTTTTTGATCAGCCAGACGCCGACCCATGCGTGACCATGCGAAAACAGAACGGCGGTGTTCAGACCCGCAGCCTCATAGGCTGCCGCCAGCAGAAGCGTGCTGTCGAGGCAGGTCGCCAACCCTTCGGAGGCGATGCGTTCGGGGTCGCGGATCTTCTGCCCGATCCGTTCAAAGGATGCCGGAGGCACGGCATAGGTCAGGCCAAGGCCGGTCGCCGCCGACCAGATCGCGCCCGCCAGCATCCAGACCCGCAGCGGGTCCCCGGATTGATAGCCATCCAATGATCCCGAATACCCCGCCGCTTCCAACAAGCGCGCCGCATCCTTGAGGATACGTGCAACGAAGGGTTGGTTGGGTGAAACAAAGGCCGCCAGGATATTGTCCATCTCAGCCAGCCCGCCCCATTCATCGCGGGCCAGCAATTCGATCCGGTGACTGGAGGTGAGATCCTCGGCGCCCTTGACCGATAGCCGGAACTGGATCTGCCCGATCTCGGCCTCATCCAGCCCACTCAGAAGCGCAGTGTCGAGCACGGTTTCCAGATCACCCAGTTGCTGGGTGGCACCCGCCGCAATGCGGTCGATCACCCAGGTCTTTTCCCGAAAGATGGCCGGGTTGGCTGACAATGTCAGTCGTATGTTCTCGGCAGGCTCTGCTCCGACATTCTCGATCGCCAGGCCTTTGATGACTGCCACCCCGTTCTGCGCCGAGGCAAAGTTGACCTTGGTGGCAAGCGTCGGGTGGAGGACCAGCGTGGCCTTCTCCTCAGCGGCAACCGAGGGCGCGATAAGCGGGGCATCATCCTGCATGGTTTGTTCTTTCGTGGCGGTGACAATTCGATGATATTGGCGCCCGGACAGGCGGTCAGGGCGATTTTGCATAAATGACGGTGACGGGTCAGATAGATGACCTGACCGACCCGGGACATCTCCTCCAGCAGCACGAATGCTGCGGGCAAGCGGTCGTTGTCGAAGGTCTCCATGATGTCGTCAGCGATGACGGGCAGGGTCGGGCGGCTTTGGGCCGGTTCGTGATAGCCCGCGATGCGCAACGCCAGATAAAGCTGGAACCGCGTGCCCTTCGACAGATCGGCGGCGAGTTCGGCGCCGCCATGCGCGGGCAGGACCACCAGAACCTCCTGCGCGCCATCGGGCTGCGCGGCAAGGCCCGAATAGGCGCCCCGGCTGAGCTGGCTGAACGCATCCGAGGCGCGGGCCAGCATGGCGCTGCGATGCCGGTCGCGATAGCGCCTGAGACCGACGTCGAAGGCCAGCAGGCCAAAGCGCGAGGCGAGAAGGGCATTGGCGCGTTCACGGGCCTCCAGCAGCAGGTTCGCGCGTTCGGCGGCAAGATGGGCCAGCGCATCATGGTTGCCACGAATGATGAAGCAGCGGGTGCCAGCCGCATTCAGTCGCAGCAATTCCTGTTTCAGAAACCGCGGCGTCGTGGCCGCGCTATGCGAACCATCCGACAGATCGTCGGTGATCAGCAAAAAAGCGACGGCCTCTTCGATGCACAGATCCACGATCCGGGCAAAGGCGGTCAGCGATGCTGCACTGACCGCCTGAGCCGGATCACGCAGGGCAGTCGTGGTCAGCGGCGCATCAAAATGCAAATCAGCATTGTGGATAAAGCGAAAACTCAAGATAAGCTGCCCATGTACCGATCGGTCCATCGACTATGAGATGGGTTGAGCGGTCCGACAAGTATCTTTTAGTTTGAATTTAAAAGAAGAACTGCGACGAAGACGTTGCCGCGCCTGCCCAATCAAAGGCCAACGAAGCACTGTGGCAAGCTGCACCAGCGGGCTTTAGGAAAAAACGGCCATCCATCAGCAGAAACACGTGGCATAGGCATCACAAACAGTCAGTGCGTGCCGATGGGCCCGCAGGGCAAAACCAGCCACGTATTTGCAGCTCAATAATGGCGCTTCGGTCCTTGAAGCCTGCGCCATCGACGCGGAAGATCCGATGCCCGACGATCTCAGGGAATTTGCTGTAGAAGTCTTCCGGGGACATGTCCGGCCTCCTGTATCACGCGGTGCGCCGCCGGTGCCTCTGGGCCGCAATGTGCTGATCCATGGGCTGCTGCTTGATGTCGTGGCCTTCTTTTGTGTGATCCCAACGCGCAACAAGGGCGCGGCCACTGGAGACAGCGCCTGAGATATCGTAGCCGAAGCGACGCCGCGTGAAGCAGGGCGACCGAAAAGCTACAGCCAGGTCGAGGTGATCTGGCTTCAGGGCCAGCGAGAGGATCGAGACGCGGAAGACGACCTTGCAGACCGATATTCACCGGGAAGCGGTTGACTGGCACTGCAGATAAATAACCTCTCGCAGGTCCCATCGTGATTTCAGCCTGGCGTCGATCCGGTTGGGATGCATTCAGGCCTTGTCTGACCATTGCTGGGGCCTCGACTGTCTTGGACTCATATTCCAGCTCTCGCTGCCTGATCGCGACGGCGCACCCGGCAGGCCATCGTCCCTGACTAAATCTGGTCTCTTTGTCGAGGGGTGACCGGAGCCTGCGTTCTCCAGAATTTTCCGCCTTGTTTCAAAAGCGTAAGAAGGACGCCGCAGATGGCCGAGGAAATACTGAGACTGCCGCCATGATCGGCATGCGGCGCAGCTGGAGCTATCACGCCATGGCGGAAGGACGATTTCCGGTTCCGCTGCGGCTCGGTCAGCGTGCGGTCGGGTGGAGGTCGTCCGAGATCGAGGCCTTGGATCGAGACGTGCAAGTGCCGCGAGCCGCGCAGATGACATGGGACAAGACCGGACAGCGCGCGGATCGGGGTCCCTATGTCAACCTTGCCGCCCTGCGCTGTGCCGAAAGCCTCGGGACGTCAGGCAACAGCCTGTCGCGCACCTTGCTGCTGTTTCCGGCGCGCCGCGCCGATGATTTTGGCTGCTGTTGGTGTCGCCAGACCGTTCTGGCGAGCGAGATCGGCTGCAGCGACAGGGCGATGCGCAAGCATCTCGGGGTGTTGATCTTGGCCGGGCTGTTGCGCAAGATCAAGCGCGGTCGCAACGGCGTCCAGATCAGCAATATGTACCAGCTGATCGCCTGGCCGGGACGTTTGCCGATCTCGGAGCGGGGGCATCCGGCCCTCCGCCGCTCGGTCTGCGAGGATCCCTTGGTTCGTTTGATCCAGATGCGCAACCGGCACGGGGTTCCGGTCGTGGCAGAACCGGATTCCGACCGGAACCAATCATATGAAAAAATCACGACGACCGATGCTGGAGAAGACGCTCTCGTGCTTGAACGATGCCTGTTGGCTCTCGGGCCTTGCGCAACAGAATGCAATTGCAGATCGCTGAGGCAGGCGCCTGCGACGCTGCTCGGCCTTCTGGCGATTGGATAGGATCTGGATCGCCATCTGATCCCCACCTTGCGGGCAATGTCCCGAAGCGGACGGATCGTGCCGGATCTCAACAGCGGCAGCTATTTCCGGGGCCCGGTCGAATATCACAGAGGCAGCAGGTGCCGATGCCGGATCCGGGCGCGGAATCATCCGGCACCGCAGCAGAGCCGGTTGCGCCTCCACTCTCTGGCAGGCGGGACCGGATTCTGGGCGGAGAACTGGATGGCTGTGCCAAGAGTGCGCGCCGGGATGGCGCATTCGACAACCACCACACTGAGCCGACCCGACCTTCCGAAAGCGCTGAAATGACCCGCTTTCTGCGCACGCTTCGCAAATGTATCAAGCCGGTCGCGGGGGAGGAATGGTGAGCATCCTGTCCTTGAAACGACTGCCGGGGATGGCGGCGGCTTCGCCGGGCAAGATTACCCCCACGGCCTGATTCCTCCGGAAAAGCTATGCCATGCGGGGGGCAAAGGCGCCGCAACTCTCTAGCGTCAAAGGGAAATTCTGGATTCGTATCCGGATGCGCAGTTTTGGATTCGCGGTGTTCGCACCTGCTCTGCCGCGGTCCCGATCCGCTGGCAAGGGGCTGTGAGATCCGCAGCCCGCATCCTCGCGGGAAGCCGCAATGACACGCGCGGGCCCCAATCCGGTATCGCCCCTAAAGCTGACGCCTGCAGAGCGGAGCGCCGAACTCCGCTCCATCCTGGCGGCCGGTCTGCTCCGCGTGCGGATGCGAGAAAAGTGTTCCGAAACAACATGAAGAGCAGAGATTTCGACTACATATCCGGCGCAAGGCAAGCGGTAGTGTCAAAAATGTCCCGAGAAGTTTCGATGACCATGACCGACCTGATCCCCGCGCGCCTGGCCGCGCTCAAGACCACGCGACGTCCGATCTGAAGCAGCAGTGGCGCTACCTTGGATCCCGCCTGGCTTATCGCATCCAGGAACTCGCCTATGGCGGGCTGAAGCCTGAGACGGTCCGGCGGCTGGAACGGCTGGGCGAGGAACCGGACGGCGGCGACAAGAAGAAGCGCAGCATCCGTGCCGACCAAGACCGCCCAATCACGGGCACGCGCCTCCTGCGCGGATGGCAGGGCGTCGAACAGATCGTCACCGTCGCTGCCGGCGGCTTCAAGTGGCAAGGGCGGTCCTACAAGTCGCTGTCCGCCATTGCCCGCGCCATCACCGGCACGCGATGAAACGGCTGGGTGTTCTTCGAGCTCAAGAACCACAGGGTGCGGACATGACGAAGCCGCTCGACAAACCGAAGGTCGTCCGCAAGCTGCGGTGCGCGATCTACACCCGAAAATCCCCTGAGGAAGGGCTGGAGCAGGAGTTCAACTCGCTCCACGCCCAGCGTGAGGCCTGCGAGTCGTTCATCGCCAGCCAGCGCTCCGAGGGCTGGGTGCTGGTCCGCGATCAGTATGACGACGGCGGCATTTCCGGCGGCACGCTGGAACGCCCCGGTCTGCGGCGGCTGATCGACGAAATCGAAAATGGGCTGGTCGACGTCGTCGTGGTCTACAAGATCGACCGCTTGTCACGCTCGCTCGCCGACTTCGCCAAGCTGGTCGAGGTATTCGATTGCAACGGCGTGACGTTCGTTTCGGTCACGCAGTCCTTCAACACGACCACGTCGATGGGACGGCTAATGCTGAACATCCTACTCTCGTTCGCGCAGTTCGAGCGCGAGGTGACTGCCGAGCGCATCCGCGACAAGGGCGCCGCCAGTCGGAGGAAGGGCATGTGGATGAGCGGGGTGCCGCCGGACGGCTAGCGCGTCGAGAGCGGGAAGCTGCTGGTTGACGAAACCACCGCGGCACATGTGCGCTGGATATTCACCCGCTTCATCTAGATTGGCTCCTGCACGTTGCGGGCCTGCGAGGTCGGCGGGCGCGGCCTCTGCACGCCAGGCGGCAACCGGATCGACAAGAAGTACCTCTACCGGATGCTGAACAACCGCGCCTACGTCGGTAAGGTGGTCCACAAGGGTGGGAGCTATCCCTGCGAGCACGACGCCATCATCGACCGCGAGACATGGGACCGTGTCCACGCCATCCTGCAGGAGAGCCCGCGCAAGCGCGCGCCAACACGCCCTAAAGGGCGGGAGGCTGTACCGGTACTATGTCAGCAAGACGGTGCAAAAGCATGGCGCCGGATCTTGCACGGTCGGCCGCGTGCCTGCGGGCGAGATTGAAGCCGCCGTCATCGACCAGCTGCGCGCCGTGTTCCGCCAGCCGGAGATCGCTGCGGGCAGGCGGAAGGCGGCGCGCTACGAGGCGGAGGACATTACCGAAGTCGACGCTTGCGGGGCCCTGCAGTAGCTCGACCGACTGTGGTACGAACTCTTCCCTGCCGAGCAACACCACATCATGGCGCTGTTGGTCGAGCGGGTGGACATCGGCAGGGGTGAACGTACGGCTGCGCATCGACGGACAGAGCGGTCTCGCACGCGAACTACTAGCCGGAAAAAGGGAGCGGCTGCATGACCCGCGGCACCCCGATTTCCGAAACCGTGACGCTCAACGTTCCGTTCCGCATCGTGAGGCGCGGCGGACGGAAGCAGATGCAGACGCCCGAGGGCTCAGCGCGGCCGCGCAAGATCGATAGCGCGCTGGTCAAGGCTCTTGCCCGCGCTTTCCGCTGGAAGCGCATGCTGGAGTCGGGCGAGTATGCCACAATCGCTGACTTGGCGGATCGCGAGGGGAACGCATCTTCCTACATGGCCTGCGTTCTCCGGTTTACCCTGATCGCCACCAATTTCGTAGAGGCGATCCTAGACGGGAGGCAGGGGCCGGCGGTGACATTGGCGCGCGTGCTGGAACCGATCCCTACCGATTGGGCGGAACAACCTACAAACCTAGGTGCCGATCTCTAGGCGGGGTCTCACTAGCGGCGTCTCGTGGAACCAGGTCCTGACCCGACACCTCGATCCATGCTCGGCACCCTTCCCAAACCTTCTACTGCGAGCCCAAGGCTGCCGGACCGCTCAGATCTGCAGCACGGGCCATTGGCACCTCAAAGATCAGCAGACTATTTTCAGCATGTTACAACATATCCGATTTGTTGCTATATAAGCCAAATGAAGGACAAGCGAGAGAACTTTGTGAGGCTGGCGGAGGCCCGGGTGAACCGGGCCCTCAAGGACATCCGACTGATCGGTAACCTGTCGAACAAATCGGCCTACAGCTACACCGAAGAGGACGTGAAGAAGATGTTTCGCGCCTTGCAGCGCGAGACTGAGTTTGCTCGGTCGAAGTTTGGCGATGGAGACAGCAGCGGGTCCGGAGTTTTCAAGCTCTAGGCGCCGTTTGCACAGGGCAGCAAAATGGAGATTTAGCGGCGATGGTTGAACCAGTTCTTAGATTCTTGGCCAACGAGGCTGGCGAGAAGGAGGGGCTCGGCGATGCCGGAATTGAAACCTTTCGAGACGCGCCCTATGCCAGCTGCGCTAGGGAGGCCGGGCAAAATAGCCGTGACGCCACAACAGGATTGTCTAGGCATCCCGTTAGAATGTCGTTCAATGTTTTCGATCTCGACCACGCAAACTTTCCTTCCCATGACATTCTGAAAAGCACGATTGCTGCTTGCAGGGCCGAGGCCAAACAAGACCGGGAAAAGGAATTTTTTGCGAACGCGTCCAAAGTGATCGGCGCGGATAGGATAACCGTGCTCGAAATCGCCGATCGCAGCACTACCGGCCTCGTTGGCCCACCTGACGTGGAAGAAACGCCTTTTCATTCACTCGTCAAGGCCTCGGGCGTGACGGCCAAGGATACTGTCGACTCCGGCGGCTCCTTCGGCATCGGCAAGAATGCGTCCTTTGCCGTATCCGACCTCCAGACCGTGTTTTACGCTACGACTTACAAGAACGGAGAGAGCGAAGCTTTTGCCGCTCAAGGCAAGGTGAAGCTGGTTTCGCATACAGACCCGGACGGCAGGAAGCTGAGGGCGACGGGCTATTGGGGGGATCCCGAGGGGTTCCGGGCTGTGACTGACCGAGCGCTAGTGCCAGAATGGATGGCGCGTACCGAAATCGGCACTTCGATCTTCTGCATGGGCTTCCGGGCGGCTGGCGACTGGGCTGAGCGCATGACCTATTCGCTCGTCTCGAACTTCTTCGGCGCCGTTCACCGCGAACAGATGGTATTTGAGGTAGACGACGGGAGGTTTAACATCAACCGCAACACGCTCGAGGGGCTGTTCGCGAAGCAAGACATCATCGAGGCCGCAGAACGCACGGGGCATCAGGCCGATCTGACCTTTGCAGGGCAGCTCTATCGTTGCCTCGTTTCGGATAATGCGGAAGAGCAGGTCCTCACGATCCCAAAGCTTGGTAAGATGCGGGTCCGAGTGCTGATCGAAGAGGGAATGCCCTGCCGCGTTGGCTTCATCCGAAACGGGATGCTGATCACGGACAACCTTCGGCACTTCGGGCATCCTCTGGCACAGTTTCGCGGATCGCGCGACTTCGTCGTGGTCGTGGAACCGGATGACACTGAAGCTGGCGTTCTTTTGAAGAAGCTTGAGAACCCAGCACATGACGGCTTCTCCGCCGAAAGGCTGCCCGACGCCGGCAAGCGAGCAGACGCTTCATCGGCCATGAAGCGTCTCGGCAAAGAACTTAGGGAGATCATCAGGGCAACCACGGGCGTCAAGCATGAAGGCTCCGTCGTCCTGGACGAACTGGGCCGTTTTTTCGCCGACACCGGCAAGGCCTACACACCCGACGATCCGAACGCCGAGCATGATCCCGAGCGGTATACCTACGAGTCCAAAAGACGAAAATCGAAGTCTCGAAAGGCTCCGAGCCCTGCCGGAGGCGAGCAGGGCGGTCGGAGCCAGACCGGGACGGGTTCTGGCGGTAAAGGTGGAGGCAGCGGCTCCGGAACCGGTGAGGGCACACGCGACCGTGGCACAACTGGAGATCGGGAGCCGGTTGTTCTCCGCGAGGTACGTAACCTTATCCGTTCAGACAGTTCCGGAGCAGCCACATCCCGTGAGCTTCACTTCACGCCGGAAGCCTCAGGACTGATTGAATTGATGGTCCAAGCCACGGGGGTGAACGCGCCTGAGGGCCTAAACGTGACGGCTGCAGACGCGGGCACCCCGGGTTCTGGGGTGCTCATTGTTGACGTCAAGGACGGCGAACGCTGCAAGGTGACAGTTTCGTTCGATGAACCATACGATGGCCCGATCGAATTGATCGCCGTGAGCCGCGCAGAAGCCGAGGAGACGCCGGCATGAGGTTTTCAGAAGAAACGCGCTATCCGCATCCCGTCTTGGCGCAGGACACAGGGGATTTCACCGCCGGTGAATTTGACGTGACCTTCACCCTGAGCGAAGACAAGGCAACGGGGGCGCTTTCCATTCAGCACGATGTAAACCTAACGGAAGACGGGATTCGGAAACTCGTCGAAACCGGTAAGGCGTCGGTAGGCTGCTTTGTCCGCTGCGCGGATACGTATCATACCGAACTGCGCACTCTGGCGTGGCCCACCGGTCGTACCGACTTCGCTGCCGGAGTTTTGCTGAACAGGGTAACCTTGCGGCCAATCGTCTGGTTGAACGACACGCTGGCTGGCTGGGATCCGGGGACCATTCACCCGGAATTTTCACCACCGGTTGATCTCGGCCGCGGGGATATCATCGCGATCGGGGAGGAACACATTATCTCGGTCGGACAGGCCAAGCTTGCTCCCATCGAAAGCATCTTCGAACTGGACCGATCGCCGGAGATCCCTGAAGGTACGTTGCAGGTTGATCTCGAGCGAGACCGGATCACAATCCTCGCCGGGGAAAGGACGCACGAGACCATCATGCTCTTGCGCGACCAGAAGACCGGGAAACCTGTGGTCATGAACTCTGTCTACCTTCCGGCAGTGATGGAAGTCCTTGATGCGCTGCAAAGTGGAGCAGACCAATACGAGTCATATCGCTGGCATGTTCCGTTCACGGCCCGCTGTGACGCCCGAGGCGTTGATCCAAAGACGGATACATCCATCCTCGAGAGCGCTCAGAAACTTCTCGATGGCCCAGTAAGCGGACTGGAGCAGCTGATAGCGGAGGCAGACAGATGACGGTATCGCCGCTCAAGTATCTTTCTGAAAGAAAGCTTTCCGAGCTTAAGGAGAGCATCGTCGCCAACCGTGACCGGTATCAGGCCGGCGATTTCCTAGATCTTGAGCATGACAACGGCTGGGCAGTGGAGACCAGCACGGTTCAGGTTGATCATGACTTGCTGGCGACTCTCGATGGTACAGCGAGGACCGCAGCAGCAGACATCGACAACTCCCTAATCGTGTTTCAGGCCCTTCACGGTATGACGCCTGCGCTCGCGCGGGAGGAGCGTGTCTGGGCCAGACTGACGCACATCGAGTGCCTTGGCTACGCGCGGGACAGGTGGCTGTCGAGGAAAAGCGGTGAGCAGCTCGACTTCCAAGTCAGGATCCATGCGTTCGCTCAAGGGCTTACCGCAATCCGCGACGACAATGCTCTATCCCGCCTCTGGTGGAACATGCACATCGCGAGCATCGCAGATCCGGATGATCCCGAAGGCGCGTTGCGACTCATCCTGAAGACCGCAGACATCCGTAGCAACTTTGTCGAACGCACGAATACTGCCGCTCGAAAACCCCTTGCAAGAGCCGTTGTCCGCGCTATGCGAAAAGACACTTGGGTTACAGCCAGCGAGCGATCGTTCAGAGAGTTCATGATTGCTTTGAACCGAGATGGTGGCGGGATCCTGTTCGAGGCGTTGTCTGACGACGAGGCTGATGCTCTGATTGACGTCTGTGCGACCCGAGCGAAGGCACACTTGGCACGGTAGGCAGCTTGACGCGACCAACCTCCGAGACCTCTGCTCCACGCTCGAGGGAACTATGAGGCTTTCGAGACCGTGGGGCTACTTTGGACCGGCCTTTCGCGTGCCAGAACCTTATGGAGTAAGGCGGCGATGTGCCTCGCAAGAAAGGGCGGCACGGCGTTTCCAACCTGGACATACTGCTGTGTGCGGTTGCCGAGGAACAGATAATCGTCGGGAAAGGTCTGCAGACGAGCGGCTTCGCGCACCGTGAGGCTGCGGCACTGGATCGGATCAGGATGAATGAAGTAGTGGCCGTCCTTCGAGATGTGGCTCGTGACCGTGGTCGATGCCTCGTCCGCCAGCTGAACTCGGAAGCGGTCGTTGAAGACTCCAGTGTGCCAGTTGCGGTGATCTGGGCTGAGCACCAAAGGAAAGTCCGCGGCCTTCGGGCTGTAGCCACGGACCGTCCCAAACACGGCAGCAAACAGGTAGCGACCCAGATCCGACGCCATGTGCCCGCGCGTCTCGTGCTGGGCGATCGCGCGAAGTTCCGGTCGCTCGATCCATTGCAGCAACTTATCGTTCGAAATGCCATAGTCGTCCGGCAACCGTTTCGCCACCCGAACGGTAGGCGTATTGTCCTTCAGTCGCTCTGAAACGGACAGGAACGCTTCACGGAGCGCCCGGTTGTCCTTCCCTTTGGAGATGCCGGCCAGCAGCTTCGCGGCGTCGAGGACTTCTCCTCGCCAAGCAGCCGCATCGTCGAGTCCGCGGCTGATGCCGCTTCGCAAGGCGGGCATGGTTCCGATGACATCGCCTACCGTCCGCACCATGCCGGAGATGGCGATCTCGGCATCAGCTGCCTTGCCCGCGAGGTCGGACCGGATGCCGACAATGATCACCCGGTGTCGCCGCTGCGGAGCTCCGAATGCCTCGGAGCGCACGACGAAGTCCGATGGCTGCACCGCATCCCGCAGGCTGGCCTTGCCATCCTCTACCCGGATGGCACGAAGTTCGTAGTGATGGGCGTGACCCGTGCCGAGCGAGGACAGATCCTCCATCAGCATCTCGAAGACTAGCCGGCTCTCGACCGTGGAGGAGAGCATGCCCTTGACGTTTTCCATAACGAAGGCGGCCGGGCGAAGCTTGTCGAGGACCCGTATGTACTCGCGAAAAAGGTAGTGCCGCGCATCCTCCTCCGGGACGTAATCGACCTTGCCTCTGGAGCGGACGCGTCCCACTAGGGAATAGGCCTGACAGGGCGGGCCGCCTATCAGGATCGTGTCATCGTATTTTGCTTTCAGCGTCGCGATGGCGCCATCTATTGCGGTCGCCGCAGCACCGGTGCCGAGCTCAAGCGCGCGGGCTTCCTCGATGGCGTGCTGCCATGCTTCGGCATCGATGGCTGACCAGTCCGGTTCGGACACCAGCCCGGCATGAAAATCGATGAAATCTTTCGGCAAGCTGCCATGACGTGCACGGTACTCGCGCAGGAAGGCGCGCAGCGTCAGGGTCCGATGGGCCGATGCCTCCTTCTCGACCGAGATGCCGATCCGGAACGGCGTGTGACCATCCTCGACAAGGGATGCAAATCCCTCGCCAAGTCCGCCGGGGCCGGCGAACAGATCGACAATGCCGAAAGTGGAAGGCAAATCAGGTTCCTATCGAATTTCATTCAGCCGGTGTATACTAGGTTCAGGGACGAAGGCTAGGACGGATGTGACCGATATCGTAGACCAGCAGCAGACTCGTTCCCGAATGATGTCGGGGATCAGGGGAAAGAACACCAGGCCCGAGCTGGCTCTCAGACGGGCATTGCACGCGCGTGGTTTTCGTTTCCGGCTTCATTCCGGCAAGGTTCACGGTCGACCGGACCTTGTCCTTCCGAAACACCGCGCCGCGGTCTTCGTGCACGGCTGCTTCTGGCACCGACACTAGGGTTGCCGCTACACGACCGTACCGGCAACCCGGGCGGAGTTCTGGCGTGCGAAGTTCGATGCGAACACCGCTCGAGATAGCGCCGTTCGCACAAAACCCTTCAACACGGATGGTGAGCGGCGACGGTGTGGGAGTGCGCATTGCGGAGGCCGGGTCTGGTTAGCGCCATAACTGATCGTCACGTTACCTAGCTGCTCGCGAGGACGGTGGGTATGGAAATTGGTGGAGGCGATATACCGCAAAGCGGGATCGTCGCCACAGATTAGGGTCAAGATTCGTTCTCGCATCATAGCCAGAACATGAAGATTGCGGCTAGGGCGACGGCGGAGGGAAGACCTTGGGGTATCGGTCGTAGCGAGTGGGAGCGCGCCGCGAATTCTTGAGGCTGTCGAACATGATCTCGATCAGGCTACGGCGCTTGTCGTGTTTGATGGGTTTGCCGCGCGACTTCCGGCAAGGGGGTGCAAGGCTTTATCCCTTTGTCGTTCAACGCTTCCCTGAACCAGTTGGCATCATGGCCGCGGTCGGCCAGCAGCCATTCCGCCTTTGGTATGCTGCCCAGCAGGGCCGCTGCGCCGGTGTATTCACTGACCTGGCCTGCGGTCATGAAGAACCGGATCGGGCGGCCCTCGGCGTCGGTGCCGGCATGCAGTCTGGCGTTCATAGCGCCCTTGGTTGACCGATCAGACGGCCCCTCTGGTCGCCTGGCCGCCCTTTTTCGACCGCAGGCTGGTCGTCGTGCGATGCGCCTTGAGGTCGGCCGCGTCGATCATTACTGTCTTCAGAGCAGCGGCTTCGGCGGCGGGGCTATCCATCATTCGGGCGAAGACACCCTTGTCGCTCCACCGCTTCCAGCGGGTGTAGAGGGTCTTGCGTGGGCCATGTTTCTTCGGCGCATCGTTCACCGCAATTCATTAATATTAATAAATATTATGCCGCTCAGTGCACGCCTGTCATCAACGCGCGGCTTGCCGTGGCTCTTGGGAAAGAATGGCTGCAAACGGGCCATCTGCACGTCGGTCAGTCAGAAAAGGTTGCTCATGATGCAGTCTCCTTGCGGAGCTTGAATCAGGCCGCGTCCGCAAGATAAATGGGTTCTGCCCCTAGGAATGCGGCTGCTTCACCGTTACCCCACTGCCTGCCTTGCCGAAACGGATAGTATTCGATTCCGGCTCCTTCTCGACGCGCGCCCCTGATAGCGAAGTGTTTAATCGGGTGTGGAGTAAATTAATACACTTCAATGACTTAAAGGAAACTCATCAAATCGGAGCAGTCATCAGGTCGAGAGAGTATCCGCTATAAGAGACCGGTTCCGGCCCTCCTGATGCAAGGGCCAATGCTCACCCCGCCCGCATAACCCTCGCAAATAACGAAAAATCCGGCCGCGGCCGGACCCTGACAACGCTTTCGCAATGTGCAAGTGGCGGACGGTGAGGGATTCGAACCCTCGAGACGGTTCCCCGCCTACACACTTTCCAGGCGTGCGCCTTCGACCACTCGGCCAACCGTCCGTGGCGCGCTTTCTAGCCGCTAACACGGCGACCCGCAAGTCAGAGCTTGGCGATTTTATCCTGAAGCGCGGCGAGCTGGCGGCGGATCTCGGTCATGTCCTCGCTCACATCTCCCGTCTCTGGGGCGGCGCGGGCCGCAGGCGCCTCCGCATCGGCATCCGGCGCCGTCGTGCCGGGCTTGGTCCAGCCGCCCATCATGGTGCGCAAGAACGCCTGTTGCTGGCGCTGCAACTGCTCAAAGCCTGGCATATGGGCCATCGGATTGGCCATCCCGGCCATGTTTTCCATCATCTTGGACTGGCCCTCGCGCAGCATCTCGAAACTGGCGGCCAGAAATTGCGGCACCACCGATTGCGCCTGCGTCGTATAGGACCGCACCAGATCGGTGAGAACATCGACCGGCAGGACGTTTTCGCCGCGGCTTTCATGCTCGGCGATGATCTGCAGCAGATATTGCCGGGTCAGATCGTCGCCGCTGCGCAGATCGACGATGCGGACCTCGCGCCCCTCGCGGATGAAGGCGGCGATATCCTCAAGCGTCACGTAATCGCTTGTTTCCGTGTTATAAAGCCTGCGGCTGGCATAGCGTTTGATCAACAGAGGCTGTTCCGGTTGCGCCTTGCCCATGCCTGTGCCCTTTCAAGATGCGTTTGCAGCATTTTGGGGCTGCGCGTGCAGAATTGCAAAGAAAATCCGCAGCAAGCCGCGGGACTCGCGCCAGAACATGAAAAAAGGGCGGTCAACCCGCCCTTTTTCCGTCATGCACTGAAACCGACAATCAGGCTTTGGTCGCGGTGTCGGTGGCTTTTTTCGCGGCGGTGGTCGCCTGACGGGTCGCCTTCTGGGCCACGTCCTGAGCGTCTTTGGCCAGATCCTTGCCCGCAGCCATCATCAGGTCAACGGTTTCCATCTGCAGCTTTTTCGCGACTTCGGCGAAAGCGGCCATGTGCTCGGCGGTCATCTCGGCCGAAGCGGTCGCGAAATCGCTGACGGCTTTGGCGTAATCCGACATGTCTTCTTTCGACGAGGTCAGCTCACCCATGCGGGCGATGGTGTCCTTGGCCCACTGAGCCGAGATCTCGGTCGAGCGCTCAGCAGCCGAGAGGGCGGCATGGGCCATTTTCTCGTTCAGAGCGGTCTGGTTCTTGAAGGCTTCCTGCATCGACGACTGGTCAACCGGGAAGTTGGCCATCATGTCCTGCATGGTTTTGGTGAAATCGTTGGTCTTCGCCATGGTTTATCTCCTGGTTTGTGCGGCGCAGGGGAGGAATGGCCGCTTATTTCCGTGAGCCAAAGATAGATGCTGCGCCGCAGCATTTCAAGTCTTTATGCTGCGGCGCAGCGAAAAATTCACATGCCCGTCACAAAGCCCGGGCATGTTCGATTCACCACGCTTTTTCATGCACATAGGTGCCGGGGGCAGGGGATATTCCGGCCTGAGGCTCACGGGCGGCCACCATTTTTCCCGAATTTTCGGCCAGCCATGCGCCCCAACGCGGCCACCATGTGCCTTCGTGAAACGTCGTCTGTTCGCGCCATTCCTCGGGCGTGCCGGAAAAATCATCGCTGCCTGCGTAATGGCCGTATTTCCCCTTCGAGGGCGGGTTGACGATGCCCGCGATATGGCCCGATTGCGCCAGAATAAAGTTGCGATTGTCCGAGCCCATCTGCGACACGCCCCGCCAGCTGTGCTTCCACGGCGCGATGTGGTCCGTCTCGCAGGCAATCGCAAAGATCGGGATTTTCACATCCGAGAGGGTGATTTTTTTGTCCGCAATCGGATAGCCGTCGCCGACCAGACTGTTCTGCTGGCACAGCAGGCGCAGATATTCGCGCGTCATCCGGCCCGGCAGGTTGGTGGCGTCACCATTCCAATACAGCAGGTCAAAAGCGGGCGGTGCCTGACCCATCAGATAGGATCGGATCGCAGGCCCCCAGACCAGATCATTGGCGCGCAGAAAGCTCATCGTGCGGCCCATCAGGCGGCCGTCCAGATAGCCGGTCCGCAGGGTCTCGGATTCGATCCCGCTGACGAAATCGTCTTGCAAAAAGGGCGTGAACTCACCCTGATCGGCGAAATCGGTCAGGGTGGTGAACAAGGTGGCCGTGCGCACCATGTCCTGACCCTGCTGCGCCATGAGGCCAAGGGTCAGCGAGAGGGTGGTGCCGCCGATGCAGTAGCCCACCGCGTTCAGCTGTTCCTGCCCGGAGATCTCACAGACCGCAGCCATCGCGTCGCGATAAGCGGCCACATAATCGTCCAGCCCCACATCG
Organism: Paracoccus sp. (in: a-proteobacteria); assembly: GCA_030538425.1. Classification (GTDB taxonomy): domain Bacteria; phylum Pseudomonadota; class Alphaproteobacteria; order Rhodobacterales; family Rhodobacteraceae; genus Paracoccus. The sequence continues at coordinate 72,068 of JAUNTZ010000001.1, forward strand.
GCATGGGAGGCATCGGCATTTTTCCACGACACGACAAACAGCGTGAAGCCCTGATCGACCAGCCAGCGGATCATCGAGTTCTGGGGCTTGAGGTCGAGAATGTAGAACTTGTTGATCCATGGCGGGAAGATCAAAAGCGGCACCTCATGCACCTTGTCGGTGGTGGGGGTGAACTGGATCAGCTCATACATGGGGGCGCGGCGAACGACCTCGCCGGGTGTGGTGCCGATATTCTCACCGACCTTGAACGCCTCTCGGTCGGACAGGGTGACGACCAGTTCGCCGTTATTTTCCTCGACATCGCGGACAAGGTTTTCAAGGCCGCGGACCAGACTTTCGCCTTCGGTCTCAAGCGCCATTTCAATGGCATCGGGGTTGGTCGCCAGAAAATTGGTCGGCGCGAACATATCGACGATCTGATTGGTCAGCCAGTCCAGCCGCTGCCGCCCCGTCGCATCGGGCATGTCCAGCATCGCGGCCGCCTCACGCATGGCGGCGGCGTTGATCTGGTATTGCTGCTTGACGAAGTTGAAATAGGGATGCGTGTCCCAAAGCGGATTGGAAAAGCGGCGATCCTTTTTCGGCGCGTCCTCAGCCTCAACCCTGCCGCGCACGAACTGGCCCTGCGCGCGGGCATAATGGGCAAGGGTCTGGCCCCAGAAGCCGACCTGCTGTTCGATGATCTTTGCGGGCTGTTCGGCCCACATCCGGGTCAGGGCCAGACCGGCGGACATGAAGAATTCCGGGCCCGGCGCATCGACGCCCGGATCGTGCAACTCACGATTGGACAGCGCCGACATGAGCCGGGTGGTCAGCGCCTCGATCCGCTCCAGATTCTCGGCCATCAGGGTGGAGGCGGGGGCAGGGTCGGCCCCGTCGCCCAGGCTGACAGCGGGAGTGACGCTGGCGGCGGCGCGCAGATCGGCCTCGGCCTTGGCGACGGATTTTTTGGGTTGCGGGGCGGGGGTGGCCCGTGCTGCGGTTGCTGCCGGTTTCGAGGCTTTGCGCGTCCTGGCCGGTTTGTCGCCGGTGGCCGCTGCGGCGCGAGTGGTGGGCTTGGCTTGCGTCTCGTCGGCCTTCGCCGCTTTGGCCGACTGGCCGGGCTTGGCCTTGGCGGTCGCTGTGGCACGGGGCGCGGGTTTCGCTTGCGTTGCCGTGGCCTCAGCCGCCGGTTTTGCCTTGGCCGTCGCCGCCGCGCGGGCTGCGGGTTTCGCGCGCGCTGAGGCGGCCTTTGCTTCAGCCGCCGGTTTCGCAGCTTTGCGCGACGCGGCGGGTTTCTCCTTCGCCGCCGCAGCACGGGGTGCAGGCTTGGCTTGCGCGGCCTTTGCAGTCGCCTTGGCGCCCGACTCGGCCTTCGGCGCCTCACCCCCCGGCTTGTTCGCCGCAGAGGCTTTTGCGCGGGACGTTGTTCTACCAGAGGCAGAGCGCGCGGGTCGTTTGGTCGCGCTTGTGCCTTGACCCTGCGTCACTTTTCCGTCGTCATTGCTTGCCATGAGCCGTCCTCCCCCGTATTCTCCAAGGTTAATTCTAGCGGTCGGGCCAAAAGTCGCAATGGTTTCCCGGCCTCTGGAGGCACATAATGAATGTAATATGGCAGCGCCCGCACCTCGCGGCTTATCGAAGGCCCCTTAGATGGTAGCAAAGCATTTCAAAGGTCTGATATCGTATGACGCGATGGAAACCATTCGGAACACCAACGAATGGATGGGCGCCTCGGCCCGCGCCATGGCCTCTTACCCGGCTTGGGCGCTGATCCCGCATCCGATGTTCAAGGTGATGAGTGCGTGGGGCCGCGTCACCGAACGCAGCTTCGCGCGCATGGTCATCAAGCCCGACTGGAATATCCCTTCGGTGGTCGGTGACGACGGGCAGGACCATCTGGTCTATGTGGAACCCGTGCTGAAACGCGATTTCGGTGATCTGGTGCAGTTCGTCGTCGCCCGGCGTGAGCCGATGCCGCGCAAGGTTCTGCTGGTGGCGCCGATGTCGGGTCACTATGCCACGCTGCTGCGCTCGACGGTCGTGTCGCTCTTGGCGGATTGCGATGTCTATGTCACCGACTGGCACAATGCCCGCGACATTCCGGTCAGCAAGGGCAAGTTCGATGTCGAGGATTATACGAAATATCTGGTCGAGTTCATGGCCCATCTCGGCCCCGACCTGAACGTGATTGCGGTCTGTCAGCCCGCGCCGCTGGCCTTGGCGGCGACGGCGATTCTGGCCGAAGAGAACCCCAAATCGCAGCCCAAATCGCTGATCCTGATCGGCGGGCCGATCAACCCCGATGCCGCCGCGACCGAGGTCACCGATTTCGGCAATCGCGTCACCATGGGTGAGCTGGAACATATGATGATCCAGTCGGTCGGCTTCAAATACAAAGGCGCGGGGCGGATGGTTTATCCGGGGCTGGCGCAGCTTTCGTCCTTTATCGCGATGAATGCCGACACCCACAGCCGGGCCTTCTTCGACAAGATCATCGCCGAGGCGAACGGGCAGGGGTCCGAGGGCGACAAGCATAACAAGTTCTATGACGAATATCTGGCCGTCATGGACATGACCGCCGAGTTCTATCTTTCGACCGTCGAACGCATCTTCAAAGGGCTGGAAATCGCGCAGAACCGCTTTACCGTCGATGGCAAGCCCGTTGATCTGACCAAGATCAAGGATGTGGCGATCATGACGGTCGAGGGCGCGAATGACGATATTTCCGCGCCCGGCCAATGCGTCGCCGCGCTTGAGATCTGCTCAAGCGTGCCCGAGGCGAAAAAGGCCCAGCATCTGGAGCCCGGTGCGGGCCATTACGGCATCTTTGCAGGCAAAAGCTGGCGCATGAACATTCGCCCGCGAGTCCTTGATTTCATTGACAATCACACGCTGTCCAAGACGACGAAGCGCAAACGCGGCGGGCCTGCCAGCCGCAACGTGCCGCCCGCGCTTGAGGATGACAGCCGCGTCGCGGTGTAAGACAAAAAGGGGCGGGCGACTGCCCCTTTTTCAGGCGCGCTCGTCCTTTGATGTGCCCACGACGACATGCGTGGTGATCGTCGCCAGATGCTCAAAATCGCCCAGAACATCGCGGTGAAACTGGCGATAGGCGGGCAGGTCGCGACATTCGACCCGCAGGATATATTCGACCGTGCCGGTGATGTTGTGACATTCGACCACCTGCGGCGCGCTCGCGCAGCGCCGTTCAAACGCCAGTTGCACCGCTGAGGTGTGGCGGCTCAGCCCGATCATCACATAGGCCATAAAGCCGATATCCCGCGCCTCGGGCCCCAGAACGGCGCGATAGCCCGCGATTATCCCGCGCTTTTCCATCGCAGCAACGCGGCGCAGGCAGGTTGAGGGCGACAGGCCCACCGCGTCCGCCAAAGCCTGATTGGTGATTCGACCATCACGGCGCAGAGCGTGGAGGATTCGTTCATCGTCAGCATCAATCATGGCGGATTCCGTCGATCATACGGCTTACCTGCTGCATTTTGGTGAATTGTGTCGCGTCATGCGGGTTATTCTGCCATCCAAACCGCATGAGGAAAAGATGGAACATCTGCTTGCCCTGACCGCATTTGCCTTTGTCACCACGGTCACGCCCGGGCCGAACAATATGATGCTGATGAGTTCGGGCGCGAATTTCGGCCTGCGCCGGACCCTGCCGCATCTGGGCGGGATCATGCTGGGCGTGGCGGTGATGGTAATGGTGCTTGGCAGCGGCGTGGCCATAGCGCTGCATCAGGCCCCGCGTGCGGAAACCGCGCTACGCATCGCTGCCATGGGTTACATCCTCTGGCTTGCGTGGAAAATCGCCCATTCCGCCGCGCCCGATGGCAGCAAGGGCCGGGCGCGTCCGCTGAATCTGCTGGAAGCCGCCCTGTTTCAATGGCTTAACCCCAAAGCATGGGCGATGGCGCTTGGCGCTTTGGGGGCCTATGCGGCGGCGGTGGGCGGGGTGCCGGTGGTCGCGGCCATCTTCGCCGCCGTTGGCCCGGTCGCGATGATCCCGTGGATCGTGGCGGGCCAGAAAATCGGGCGCTTTCTCACATCACCGCGCCGGTTGCGGCTGTTCAACTGGACTATGGCAGGGCTTCTGGTCGCGTCCATGCTGCCGGTCCTGTTCCTATAGCGGCGCAATATCGCCCTCGCCTCGGGCGGCGTGGAAATCGGCCACGAAATCATCCAGCCGCCCCGCCGCAATCGCATCGCGCAAGCCCTGCATCAGATCCTGATAATAATGCAGGTTATGCCACGTCAGCAGCATCCCGGAAATCATCTCTCCGGCGCGGAAAACATGGTGTAGATAGGCGCGGCTATAGCCGCGACAGGCGGGGCAGGCACAGTTTTCATCCAAGGGCCGCGGGTCGTCGGCATGCCGCGCGTTCTTGATATTGACGAAGCCATGCCGCGTCCAGGCCTGCCCCGTCCGCCCCGAACGCGAGGGCAGAACGCAGTCCATCATATCCACCCCGCGCTGCACCGCGCCCACAATATCGTCGGGCTTGCCCACGCCCATCAGATAGCGCGGCTTGTCCTCGGGCAGCAGGTCCGGCGCGTAGTCGAGAACGCCAAACATCGCCTCTTGCCCCTCGCCCACGGCCAGACCGCCGATCGCATAGCCGTCAAAGCCGATGCTGCGCAGCGCCTCGGCGCTTTCCTCGCGCAGATCGCGGATGACGCCGCCCTGCATGATCCCGAACAGCGCATGGCCGGGCCGGTCGCCAAAGGCATCGCGGCTCCGCGCGGCCCATCGCATCGACAGCCGCATCGCCTCGGCCTGCCGTTCCTCTGTCGCGGGCAGGGCGGGGCATTCGTCGAAGGCCATCACGATATCCGAGCCAAGCAGCCGCTGAATCTCCATGCTGGTTTCGGGCGAGAGCATATGACGGCTGCCGTCGATATGGCTGGAAAAGGTCACGCCCTCTTCGGTCAGCTTGCGCAAAGCGGCAAGGCTCATCACCTGAAACCCGCCTGAATCGGTCAGAATCGGGCGCTCCCAGTTCATGAAACGGTGCAAGCCCCCCAGCCGCGCGATGCGTTCCGCGCCGGGGCGCAGCATCAGGTGATAGGTATTGCCCAAGAGGATATCCGCCCCGGTCGCGCGCACCGATTCGGGCAGCATTGCTTTGACGGTGGCCGCCGTGCCCACCGGCATGAAGGCCGGCGTGCGGATCTCACCGCGCGGGGTGCCGATCTGGCCCACCCGCGCCTTGCCGTCACTCGCCTTGACCTTGAATGAAAACCTGCTCATCACGCTATCCTTCTGTCAGCCCGCGCCCTTACCGCGCCCCGGCGGCAAGGTGAAGCCCCGCCGCATGGCCCGAGGCCCATGCCCATTGGAAATTATACCCGCCGAGCCAGCCGGTGACATCCACCGCCTCGCCAATGAAATAGAGCCCCGGCACGGTGCGGGCCTGCATGGTTTTGGCGTCAAGGTCGCGCGTATCGACGCCGCCAAGCGTGACCTCGGCGGTGCGGTAACCCTCGGAGCCGACCGGGCGAAGCTGCCAGCGATGGATGCGTGCGGCGAGTCTCTCGATCCCAGCATTGTTCAGCGCGGCGAGCTTTGCCCCGCTGAGGCCCTGTTCGACGGCAATATGCTCGGCCAGACGGGCGGGCAGGGCGCTACCCAAGGCGGTTTTAACCTCGATCTTGCCGCCACCCTCGCGCCTGTCGCGCAGAAGCGCGGCGATATCCGCGCCGGGCGCGAGATCGACGATGATCTCCTCCCCCGGCTGCCAATAGCTTGAGATTTGCAGCACCGCAGGCCCCGACACGCCGCGATGGGTGAACAGAAAGCCGTCGCGGAACCGAGTCTTGCCATGCCGAGTCTCAGCCTCGACCGAGACCCCCGAAAGCGCGCGAGATGCGGCCAGATCCTGCTCAGCAAAGGTCAGCGGCACCAGCCCCGCCCGCGTCTTTGTCACGCGCAGCTCGAAATAGGCGGCAATGTCATAGGCGAGCCCGGTCGCGCCCATCTTCGGGATCGACTTGCCGCCCGTCGCCACCACCACGGCACGCGCAGCCACCGGACCCTGCGAGGTGTCCGCGTGAAACCCCTCGGCCATGGCGCGCAGCCCGGTCAGCGCGGTCTCAAGCCAGATCTCGGCCCCTTCGGCGCGGCGGATCAGCATATCGGTGATCTGGGTCGCTTTCCCGTCGCAAAAGAGCTGGCCCGCGGTCTTTTCGTGCCAGGCAATCCCCGCCCGATCCACGAGGCTCACAAAATCGCGCGGGCCGAACCCCGCCAGAGCCGAGGCCGCAAAGCGCGGATTATCCGACAGAAACCGTTCGCGCGACGTGTCCAGATTGGTGAAATTGCACCGCCCCCCGCCCGAGATGCGAATCTTCTCGCCCGGCGCGCGGGCATGGTCGATCACCAGCACCCGAATGCCCTGCGCCTTCGCCGAGCCCGCACAGAACAGCCCGGCCGCCCCGGCCCCCAAAATCAGCACATCCACCTGTTTCATGAGGCCCGCTTACCCCGCCCTGCGGATTGCGACAAGTTTTTGTATTTCCCCCCTTGCGCCCCCCCGAACCCTTGGCTACATACGCCCGCACCGTTGGGGTGTAGCCAAGTGGTAAGGCAGCGGTTTTTGGTACCGTGTACCGTAGGTTCGAATCCTACCACCCCAGCCAAGACATCTAGAAAATGTAATGGAATCAACGGCGAAAGCCGCGTTTTTGCGCGCTTTGTGTCACGCCCTCGCGAGAGGGTAACATAAATTGTGAGACACCGAACCCGAACGAGGCGAGGCGGCGGCGGTCCGCTGGCCCCTTCCTGGATCGACGGGTTTGTTCGTCTACATCCCTCGGCGGATCCCGCAGCCGCTCGCAATAATCCGTGGTCGCGGGTTTTTCTGTCGCGTCGAACGCCTCTCTTTGCTGAAGCGATGGGGGTCACGTTCAACCCGGAACGACGGGCCGTGCATCTGTTGACACCGGAGCAAGCTGCGTTCTTTGAGCCGTTCGGCTATGACACGGCCTGGCTGAGATCTCGCAAGGCTCTGGATCACAAACTTTCATAGGCCGCGCGTCTTTGGTTGCGCGGCGCAGAGGGCTTTCAGCTTGCTAGGGCGCGGGGGAAAGTGCTCTAACAGTGGAAAAGCGATACGGGGGCAGGCGCATGACGGAACTGGTGTTCAAAGGCAAGGAATTCGTTTGGAATCATCACCTTGCGGTGCCGTTCCGGCCCTTGATCATGCAGGCGGACAAGGGGATTGGTGCGCCGCGGCTGGACGGGAACCTGATCGTGCAGGGCGATAACCTGCACGCGCTGAAGGCGCTTTTGCCGATCTATGCGGGCCGCGTGGACTGCATCTTCATCGACCCGCCCTATAATACCGGCAATGAGGGCTGGGTCTATAATGACAACGTGAACGCGCCGATGATCCGGGAATGGCTGGACGCCGAAGTGGGATTAGACGACGGTTTGCGACACGATAAATGGTGCGCGATGATGTGGCCGCGCCTCAGACTCTTGCGCGAACTGTTGCGGGACGGCGGGTTGATTTTTGTCGCAATCGATCACAACGAAGCACACCACCTGCGCAACCTAATGTCGGAAGTCTTTGAAGACGGGAATTTTATCGCAAATATCGTTTGGCAAAAGCGGACCTCTCCCGAGGCTCGGAAAAGACTCGGACAAGCGCACGATACAATTTTGGTATTCAAGAAAGGATCGGAGAAAGAGACGCTCAGCAAACTCGATTCCGAAGAGAATGAGGAAGAAGTCGCCAATAGGGACGATGACCCACGGGGGGCGTGGGCCTCGACCGATATGACGGCACAAAATCCCGATCCAACGAAACGAAAAGATCAACAATATAAGATTACGTTGCCAAGCGGAGACATAATCTCGCCCCCGCCGGGACGTTGTTGGTCCATGCTGGAGCCTGAGTTCGAAAGACTTAGGAATGATAACCGCATTTGGTTCGGCGTGAATGGTGATGCGAGACCGAGGATTAAGAATTTTCTTTCTGAGAGTGCGGGAACGTCAGCTTGGACGTGGTGGCCAAACGGCGAGGTGGGCCACAATCAAGAGGCGACAAAGGAAGTTCTCAGAATTCTAGGTGGCGATGCTTCTTTCGACTACCCAAAGCCTGTTCGACTAATCCGCCGAATTCTGGACCTTGCCACCGACAAGGACTCCATCATCCTCGACTCCTTCGCCGGTTCCGGCACCACGGCCCATGCCGTCCTCGAAGCCAACAAGCGCGACGGTGGCAACCGGCGCTTTATCCTTGTGGAGATGGAGGATTATGCCGATCGGCTGACCGCCGAACGGGTGCGGCGTGTGATCAACGGCTATGACTTCACCGGCACGCAAAAAACCGAACTGCTGCGCGAGCGGCTGAACTGGCGCTCGATTGAAAAAGCGGGCGATCTGGTGGACAAGGTGCAGGGGATCGAAAACCTGCATGGCCACGAATACGACAAGATCACCAAACAGGTGAAGGGCGGCGAGCTGATCGTCACCGGCGAAAAACGCGTCGCAGACCGGGCCGAGGGGTTGGGCGGCGAATTCACCTATTGCACGCTGGGCGAGCCGGTTGAGCTTGACCATATCCTGACCGGCGAAGACCTGCCCGCCTTTGACGCGCTGGCGGGGGTGCTGTTTCATATGGCGACCTCGCAGCCGCTCGACCCCGCCAGGCTGGACGCGGACCGCGCCTATGTGGGCGAGGCGGGCGGCACCCATGTCTGGCTGATCTACCGCCCCGATCTCGACTGGCTGAAATCGCCCGACGCGGCCCTGACCCTCAGCTTCGCGCGCAAGCTGGCCCGTGCGCAGCCCGACGCGCGGCACCTTGTCTTTGCCCCCGCGCGATATGTCAGCCAGAAGATGCTGGACGACCAGCGCTTGCCCGTCGAATTCGTGCCGCTGCCCTTTGCGCTCTACCGGGTGGAACGGGTCTGATGCGCACGCTCGATTATCAGGCGCGGGTGCTGGACACGCTGGACGTCTATCTCGACGAGTTGAAGGCGCGCAAGGCCGAGGCCGATCAGATCGACGCGCTGCGCGCCTCAAACCCGAGCCTGCCGATCCCGGCGATGGACTTCACTGAAACCGCCTGGGCGAAGCTGAACGGCGCGGGGCGCTTGCCGGCATCGCGCGCGAACGTGCCCTTTTCTCCGCGCCGCGATGGCGTGGGCCGCGCGGTGCCGAATGTCACGCTGAAGGTGCCCACGGGCGGCGGCAAGACCTGGCTGGCGGTGAACGCGGTCAGCCGGATCATGGGGCGGTATCTGGCGAAGAACACCGGCTTTGTGCTGTGGATCGTGCCGAATGAGGCGATCTATTCGCAGACGCTGAAGGCGCTGAAGAACCGCCAGCATCCCTATCGGCAGGCGCTGGACCGCGCGGCGGCGGGGCGCGTGAAGGTGATGGAGAAATCCGACCGGCTGGACGCGCGGGATGTGGCGGCGAATCTCTGCGTGATGATCCTGATGCTGCAATCCGCGAACCGGCAGACGCAGGACGCGCTGCGCATGTTCCGCGACCGGGGCGACGTGCACGGGTTCTTTGCGCCCGAAGGCGATCAGGCGGCGCATGCGCGCGAATTCGCGGCGGTGCCGAACCTTGACGGCTATCAGGGCATGTTCCCGATGGTGAAGGACTCGCTTGGCAATGCGCTGCGCAAGATCAGGCCAGTTGTGGTGATGGATGAGGGGCAGAAGGCTACCTCTGAGTTGGCACATGACACGCTTTACGGCTTTAACCCGATCTTCGTTCTGGAGCTGACCGCGACGCCCAAGGATGTGGCGGCAAAAGGCGCGAGGCCGGGGCGCGCGGCAAACCTCCTGGTGGAGGTGACGGGGCGTGAGCTGCATGCCGAAGACATGATCAAGATGCCGCTGAACCTTGATCCGAGGCAGGGCACGGACTGGCGCGGAACGCTCACGGCGGCGCTGGGCCGGCTGAACAGGCTTGACGCCGAGGCGCGTGCTTATGGGGCGGACAGGGGCGCGCTGGGCTATATCCGGCCCATCATGCTGGTGCAGGTCGAACGGACCGGCAAGGATCAGCGCGACGGCGCGCATATTCACGCGGACGATGTGAAGGAGTGGCTGCTGGCGGCGGGGCTGGATGAGGCCGAAGTCGCAATCAAGACCGCCGAACAGAACGACCTCAGCCAACCCGAGAATCAGGACCTCATGTCGCCCCAGAACCGGGTGCGGGTGATCGTGACCAAGGCGGCACTGCAAGAGGGCTGGGATTGCCCCTTCGCCTATGTGCTGTGTTCGCTGGCGGCGGCGTCGAACATGGCTGCCATGACGCAGCTTGTCGGGCGCATCCTGCGCCAGCCCTATGCGCTGAAGACCGGCGTGGCGGCGCTGGACGAATGCTATGTGGTCACGCATCACGCGGCCACGCGCGACGTGGTGGCGGCGATCAAGACCGGGCTGGAACGCGACGGTCTGGCCGATCTGGTGATCGAGGTGCCGCAAGAGGGCGGCGCGACCAATACCGGCACGGCGCGGAAAATCGAGCGGCGCGCAGCGTTCCAGAGCCTCCAGATCTACCTGCCCAAGGTGCTGAAAGTGGAAGCGGGCGATGTGCGCGACCTCGACTATGAAACCGACATTCTGGCGGCAATCGACTGGCGGGACTTTTCTCCGGCTGGCGTGGTGGCCGAGATGCCCGACAATCCGGCGCAGGTGGCCGCGCAGCTGCAGCGCATCGCCCTGACCGATGCCAGCGAGGACGAGTATTTCCGCGGTGAGCTTGTCGCGGCGGCGGCGGAGACTCTGCGCTTTGACGCGACCTATGCGGTGCGCGTGGTCTCTGATCTGGTGCCCAACCCCTTTGTGGCGCGCGGGATCGTGGCGGAACTGGTGGCGGGGCTGACAGCGCGCGGCTTCGATGCGGCCAGGCTGGGTGCCGCGTCAGGGGTGATCATCGACCGGCTGCGGGTGGCCCTGATCAAGGAACGCGACGCCCGATCCGAAGCCCTGTTCCGCGCAGAGATGAAGGCCGGGAAGATTCAATTCCGCCTGCGGCTGGACGGGAACAACTGGCAGATGCCGGACCACATGCTGACCACGGAGCCTGTGAGCTCGCCCCACCTGACCGGGGCGAATGGAGGCCCTCTGGATCGGAGCCTGTTTGCCCCTGTCTTCCGAAACGAGCTGAACGGCGAGGAACGGAATGTCGCCGTGCACCTGGACGGGGATAGCACGGTAAAGTGGTGGCATCGCAACGTGGCCAAGGCCAGCTACGGCATGGGGTTGCAAGGCTGGAAGCGCGGGCGCATCTATCCCGACTTCATCTTCGCCACGGGCGGCAATGCGGGCGCCGGGCGGATCGTGGTGCTGGAGACCAAGGGCGACCACCTGCAAAACCCCGATACCGACTACAAACGCGACCTGCTGGAATTCCTCACGCAGAACTTCTCATGGGATCAGGCGGTGCCTGCCGGTCAGCTCGAGATAGCGATGACCGGCGAGACGGTGGAATGCGCCTTGGTGTTGATGGAAGAGATTCCGGTGAAGCTGCCCGCGTTGCTGGCGCCCTGAGTCACGACGCCTCTTGCAGGTAGGGATAGACGCTGGACCGCGCCACGTCCGGCGCCTTGGCCATCGCGGTAGGGGTCATTCCCTGTGCGCGGTTGCTTTGCGGATGCACGCGCAATTACTTAGTTATTCGCGCTCAGCCGACGCGCCAACCGACAATGATAATTCCCTTAAGGAGAGTGGCACTTGCAGCAACACTTCAACCAGGTGGCGGGGTGAAGCGCGGCACTCGCAGCATCTGGAAAATACAATTCCTGGATACTACATAAGGTAGAACAGCTGATTGAGCGCGCGAGGTGTTGATAGTGTCAGACGGTGATGACAAACCCAAGAGCATCGACATTTCGCAACTCGTAAACTCTGGCAACAATGATCAGTCTGAGGCTTTGGTCAGCATCGCTGGCAGGGCAGCAGAACTGTCAGTGTGCGGGCGCGCCCTGCAAGAAGCTTCGAGGGGCATCGGTGCAGGCGCGCTTGCAGAAGCGGCGCGTTCCGCAACCATGATGAAGGATCAGCTAGACGCTTTAACAGGAGTGGGCGCTTTCACTGAACGGATGAAAGCCGAACAGGAGGCAATGCGGGCCTTGCCGGATATGTCCGCTTTTTCGGGCATGTCTGCGCTCGCAGACCAATTCAAAATCGAGCAGGCGCGAAGCCTTGCTCTGGCGGGCTTGAGCGAAGGCTTTATGCACGCGATCACTGAGCCCGCCATTGGTGCGGCGTCCAAACTTTTTCAGGACATGCGCGAACAGTCCAGCTTGATCAATCAGCATATCGGCATATTCGAGGATATGCGGCGGGCGCTGGAGGTTTCCAGTCTTTTCAATCTCACTAAGGCCATGGATATCCCCCGCTTTGGCTCTGGGCTTGAGGAACTTGGCATCGGCCGTATCGGGGCCGCGATTGAGGCGGCAGACGCGGCGCATATGTTGGGGCTCACCTCAACCTTTCATGACGACTTCAGGTTGGCAACGGCGGCGCTTGCGGATCGAGCGTCTGCCTTCAATCAGCTGCGAGACGTCAGCTCTATTGCGGCGCCAAACGTTGATCTTGCGATGGGCCTGGGAACACTGCTCGCCCGTGGCCTTGCGGCACAGGAGGCACTGCTTGAAGAGCACAAGGCCTCGGCAGCTGACGCGAAAGCAAAAGCGACCTTTAAGCGCAGGATCGACACGATTGGGGTCATTATCGGCATCCTGGACTTCTTCCTGCTTATCGCATTTCAGCTTGAAGCACGCCTTTCAGATCCCGATGCTGCTATTCGGGCAAACACGGAAGCCGTGGTTGAAATGCGCAAATCGTTTGATGCGAGGGCGGCGCCGCTGGAAGCTCAGCAGAGTGAAACGAAATACCAGGATGCAGCAGACGCTGAGATTGTGAGCATTCTGCGCGAGATCGCCAAGACGCTTTCTGATCAGCCCGAAGCGGAGCCCGACGCGGAACTACAGGCAGCTGACACGCCCTCACCCAAGCGCCACAGGGTGCGTGATCCAGTTAAGCCGCATCCTGTCCGATAATTGCTCTTGCCCGTCTTGACTTCGGGTTCTTCTTTGGGTGCAGGCCACCTAAATTTCTGAAATCCCAATTCGTCATATGCCGCCGACTCGGTTGACGCCCACGGTAGAACGTATGAAAACTGGCTGATTCAATTGTTATCCGTCAGGGTGCCATTTCCGCCCGACGATACAAAGCTTTGCGTGGGGCCGAACCGGATCTTTGTTAAGTTGGTTGCGCGTGCCGTGGCGACGGGGCGCCGGGTCGTCCCAGACGCGCGCGCACCCGCCACATCCGATCGAAAGCCCGCTTGGGCGGCATATCACTCAGCAAAGCCCCTGCAGCGACGGACATGCTACAGGGCTTTGCAGAGCATCCCGCTGCCGACTTGCAAGTGACGAAGGCACCGGGCGCGATGCTTATTCTAGCGGTTGGCGAACCAGCCATCGATACCGGCCTGGGCCACGTCCTGATCCTGTGCGGGAGTGCCAGAGGACACGCCGATGCCGCCGACCACATGGCCGTCAACGATGACCGGCAGACCGCCGCCGACGACCATCAGCCGCCCCCCAATGGCCGAGGCAATGCCGTAGGCCGGGGCGCCCGGCTGGCTTGATGCGCCATATTCATGGGTGGCCTTTTTCGCCGCCGAGGCGGTGAAGGACTTGTCGATGGCGATGGTCGTCGAGGTGACTTTGCCGCCATCCATCCGCTCAAACGCGATGAGCTGGCCGGATTCGTCCGTAATCGCAATGCACATCGGCACGCCGATCTCCTCGGCTCGCTTGCGCGCGGCAGCGATCAGGATGCGGGCATCCGCGATATCCAGTCTATTGAAGGTCTGCATGAATGTCTCCGTTCAAGCGTTGTCGCGTGCCTTCGCCTCGCGGCGGCGGCGGTGAAGGACGGGCTCGGTGTAGCCAGACGGCTGCGTCGCGCCCTCAAGGATCAACTCGCGCGCCGCCGCGAAGGCTATGCCGTCGAAGGCGGGCGCCATCGGGCGATAGGCGGGATCGTCCGCGTTCTGCGCGTCCACGGCCACGGCCATGCGGCGCAGGGAGTCCTCGATCTGTTCGGCGGAAATCACGCCATGCATCAGCCAGTTGGCCAGAAACTGTGCCGAGATGCGCAGCGTCGCGCGGTCTTCCATCAGGGCCACATCGTCGATATCGGGCACTTTGGAGCAGCCCACACCCTGATCCACCCAGCGGACGACATAGCCGAGGATCGATTGGCAGTTCATGTCGATCTCGCGCGCGATCTGCGCCTCAGACAGGTTGCGGCCACCCAGCATCGGCGGCGTCAGCAGCGCATCAAGCCTGTCTGCCGCCTGCGCCGACATCTCCTTCTGCTTCGCCGCCACATCGACCTCGTGGTAATGCGTCGCATGCAGCGTGGCGGCGGTGGGCGAGGGCACCCAGGCCGTGTTCGCGCCGGCGTTGGGATGGCCGATTTTGGTCGCCAGCATTTCGGCCATGGCGTCGGGCTTGGCCCACATGCCCTTGCCGATCTGCCCATGCCCGCGCATCCCCGTCGCAAGGCCGGCATCGACATTGCCTGCCTCATAAGCGGCAAGCCAGACGGCATCCTTCATCTCGCCCTTCGGCACCACGGGGCCACCCTGCATCGAGGTATGTATCTCATCGCCGGTGCGGTCGAGGAAGCCCGTATTGATGAAGACGAGGCGGTTTTTCACCGCGCGGATAGATTCGCGCAGATTTGCCGAGGTCCGGCGCTCTTCGTCCATCACACCCAGTTTGACCGTGTTGTCGGGCAGGCCAAGGATCTTTTCGACCCGACCATAAAGCGTGTCGGCAAAGGCCACTTCCTCAGGCCCGTGCATTTTCGGCTTCACGATATAGACCGATCCGGTCCGAGAGTTCCTGTCACCGCCGGTCTTGTTCAGGTCATGCATGGCGGCGGTCACGGTGATCAGCGCGTCCAGCATCCCCTCTGGCGTCTCTCCGCCATCAAGAAGCACGGCATCCGTGGTCATCAGATGGCCGACATTCCTGACCAGCAGCACTGCGCGCCCCGGCAGCGTCAATGTGCCGCCATCCGGCGTGGTGAAACTCCGGTCAGGGTTCAGCCGACGCGTGAGGGTCTTGCCGTTTTTCTCAAAGCTCTCGGTCAGGTCGCCCTTCATCAGGCCCAGCCAGTTGGCATAGACCAGTGCCTTGTCTTCGGCATCCACCGCTGCGACAGAATCCTCACAGTCCTGAATGGCGGTCAGCGCGCTTTCCAGCACAACGTCGCGCAGCCCGGACTTGCTGGAAGCCCCGATGGGATGGTCCCGGTCGATCACCAGTTCGATATGCAGGCCATGGTGGCGCAGCAGCCATGAGCCATCGGTCTGGCCGACGAACTGCGCCGGATCGGCCAGCGGCACGGTCTTGCCATTGATATCCGCGACCAGTGCCGCAGCCTCGCGCCGATAGGCGGTGACCTCTGCATGGCTGGCGCCGGCCAGCGGAACCGCATTGTCAAGGAAGGCGGCAGCCCAGGCCATGACCTTCGCGCCGCGTGCCGCATCATAGCCTTTCCCTTCGGGCGTGCCGGGAATGGCATCGGTGCCGTAAAGCGCGTCATAGAGCGAACCCCAACGCGCATTCGCGGCATTCAGCGCAAAGCGTGCATTCATCACCGGAACGACAAGCTGCGGGCCCGCGACGCGGGCAATCTCTTCATCGACGTTCGACACGTCGATGCTGAACGCCTCGCCCTGCGGCACGAGATAGCCGATCTCGGTCAGGAAATCGCGATAGGCGGCGGCGTCGAAATCGCGGCCCCGGTTTTGCCGCATCCAGTCGTCGATCTGCGCCTGCATCTGGTCGCGGACGGCAAGCAGGCGGCGGTTTTCGGGCGCAAGATCCGCCAGAAGCGCGGCATAGCCTGTCCAGAACGCATCCGGATTCACCGGCAGGCCCGGCAGGATCTGCTCTTCCACCAGCTCGGCAATCGGTTGGGCCACCTGCAAGTCGCCGCGCGTCACATAGGTCGTCATAGAGTTGTTTCCTTCTTTTCGGGCGGAAAGCTGTTGCCTAAAGCCTTTGGGACAGGCCCGCCGGTGGCCCAGTCCAGCAGTTCTGCGGTGTGAACGACGGGCAGGCCGCTGCCCGAACCGATCTGCATCATGCAGCCGATATTTCCTGCGCTGATCACCTGAGGCTTCAGCACTTCGAGGCTTGCCACCTTACGCGCCTTCAGCTCAGCTGAAATCTCGGGCTGCATCAGATTGTAGGTGCCGGCGGACCCGCAGCAGATGTGGCTGTCCTTTGGCTCCATCACCACAAAGCCCGCCGCTTGCAGCAGATCCTTGGGGGCAGATCTGATCTGCTGGCCGTGCTGAAGTGAGCAGGCCGCATGATAGGCAACGCGCAATGGTCGGGCGCGCACAGGCCCCGACAGGCCAAGATCGGCCATGAACTCTGAGATATCCTGCGCCAGTTCAGCCACCACCCTGGCCTCCTGCGCCAGCGCATGGTTGCGGAACATATGTCCGTAATCCTTGACGGTGGTGCCGCAGCCAGAGGTGTTGATGATGACGGCATCCAGCCCTTCGCCCGATACCTCCAGCATAAGCGCGGTGATATTGGCCGCAGCCATCGCGTGGCCACTGTCCGTCTGGCCCATATGGTGGGTCAGCGCGCCGCAACAGCCGACGCCCTTCGGAATGACCACCTCACATCCATGCCGCCGCAGAAGCCGGATCGTTGCTTCGTTGATGTCGGTGTTCAGGACGCGCTGTGCGCATCCGACCAGCAGGGCCACCCGTTTGCGCCGTGCCCCTTCTGCCTTGAAGACCTGAGGCTTATCATCAGGGCTTTGCGGCGGAATCCGGGCCGGAGCCAGATCCAGCATGGCCCGCAGCCGGATGTCCGGGATGGCGCGGCGAAAGGGTCGCGCCAGCTTTGCGCCGATCAGCGCCATGCGGAAACGGCCCGGATAGGGCAGTATTTTTGCGAGCGTCCAGCGAAGCGCCCGGTCGTGCCAGGGACGGCGGTAATTCCGTTCGATATAGGCGCGCGCCGTGTCGATCAGATGCATGTAATGCACGCCAGAGGGACAGGTCGTCATGCAGGAAAGACAGGACAGGCAGCGATCAATATGCCTGACCGTCTTTTCATCGGGGGTCTTGCTGTTTTCCAGCATGTCCTTGATCAGGTAGATACGCCCGCGTGGACTGTCCAGCTCATCGCCAAGGATCTTGTAGGTCGGACAGGTTGCCGTGCAAAATCCGCAATGCACGCAAGAGCGCAGGATCTCATTTGCCCGGGCGGTATCAGGATCGGCCAGCTGGGCCTCAGTGAAATATGTCTGCATATCAGGCGTCCATCAAGCCGGTGTTGAATATGCCGGCGGGATCGAAGGTCTGGCGTATCCGAACTGACAGCTCACGCACCGCGCCCGATTGCGGCGGGAAGGCCGGACCGGGCAGGCCGCTGCGACGGATCAGCGTCGCATGGCCGGGGGCCGCCGCGCGCCGCACCTCGTCGGCCGCGGCGGGGCCCGAATACCAGACCAGACCGCCGCCCCAATCGAGCGTCGCCGATCCGCCGCGACGGGTCAGCTCTTGCAGCACAAGCGGACCATCTGACGGCTTTACAAGGATTTTCCAGACAGGCTGGCCGGTTCCCGCATGGCTTTCCACATCGCGGATCGACCGCCAGAGCGCGCGGCTGGCCTCATCTTCGAGCAGCTCGATGTCAAAGGACGTAAACAGCGCCAGCAGCCGATCACGGCGATAGCGCATCTGCGGCTCCAGCCCCTCGATGCGAAGAAAGGCCGTTTCCTCTTGCCATGCGGCCCCGGAAACCTCGAACGGTGTGGACAGGGCTTTGGCAAAGATCGCGACCGCCTGTTCTGCGGTGACGTTTCTGACCGCCAATGTCCCCTGTGCTGGCAGCAAGGGCAGGGTTTTTATCGCGATTTCCGTCACAATGCCCAGCGTTCCGTAACCGCCGCAATGCAGCTTGCACAGATCCAGACCCGTCACGTTCTTCATCACCCGGCCCCCGGTCTTGATCAGACGCCCTTGCCCGTCGACAAAGCGCAGCCCCAGCACATGGTCGCGGCAGGCGCCGGCCTGAAGCCTTCGCGGACCAGACGCATTGGTCGCGATGACACCGCCCAGCGTCGGCGTGCCGCCTTGCCCCAAAAGGCAGCGCATGTCGGGCGGCTCGAAGGCCAGCGACTGGCCCTCGGCAGCCAGCATGCTTTCGATATCTGCCAATGGGGTGCCCGCGCGGGCAATCAGCGTCATTTCGCCCGGTTCATAGGACACCACACCGCTTAGCGCATTGGTGGACAGGCTCTGATGCGGAAGATGACCGGCCTCGATGCGGGTTCCCCCAGCTGTGACTTTCACCGGCAGGCCGCGACCAAGCCGCTCGCGGATCACCTCTGTCACCTCTTCTTCCGATGCCGGGGCAAGGTGGGCGAGTGTCTCGGGCTGCATCATCCGCGCGCCCTCTCGCGAAAGGGCTGACTGGCAGAAAGCGGGAAAACCTTGGCAGAATTCAGCAGCCAGCCGGGATCGAATACGCTTTTGACCTCCATCTGGATCGCCAGATCCGCCTCATTATACTGTTCGCCCATCAGGTCGCGCTTTTCGATCCCCACGCCATGCTCGCCCGTCAGGCAGCCCCCCACGCTGACGCAAAGGCGCAGGATGTCGGCGCCGAACGCCTCGGCCCGCTCCAGATCGCCGGGCTTGTTGGCGTTGAAAATGATGAGAGGGTGCATATTCCCGTCGCCCGCATGAAAGACATTCGCAACCTCCAACCCGTGGACCCGCGACAACTCGCCGATCCTTTTCAGCGTATAGGGGAGTTTGGAGACCGGAACCGTCCCGTCCAGACAGATGTAATCGCCCAAGCGCCCCATCGCGCCAAAGGCGGATTTCCGGCCTTTCCAGATCGCAAGGGATTCCTGCGCGCTGCGGCTCTGGCGGAACTCGACCGGGTTCAGCGCATCGGCAATGGCGCGGATCTGTGCAATCTGAAAGTCGATCTCGTCCTCCGAGCCCTCGACCTCGACGATCAAGACCGCAGCACAGTCAGGATAGCCCGGATCCGAGAAAGCGGCCACGGCCCTCAGGCAGACATCGTCCATATATTCGATCGCGACCGGCAGCACGCCGGACCGAATGATGCGGGCCACGCATTCCCCCGCCACCTCGGCGCTGTCGAAACCGATCAGAACCGGCCGGGCCCCCTCCGGACGCGGCAGGATACGCAGGACCGCTTCGGTGACGATACCAAGTTGCCCCTCGGATCCACAAAGAACGCCCAGCAGGTCCAGCCCGTCCGCGCCCAGCTCTGGCCCGCCAAGCGTGATCACCTCGCCTGTTGCCAGCACAACCGTCACGCCAAGCAGGTTGTTGGTTGTCACGCCGTATTTCAGGCAATGCGCGCCCCCAGAGTTCATCGCAATGTTGCCCGCAATGGTGCAGGCCAGCTGCGACGAAGGGTCGGGGGCGTAAAAGAAACCCAGCGGCTCGACCTCGGCACTGACCGACAGATTGGTTACGCCGGTTTCAACCCGGATAAAGCGGTTCGCTGTGTCGATTTCCAGCACATTGTTAAGGCGCATCGTCCCGATAACGACACAATCGGCGGTGGGCAAAGCGCCACCCGCAAGCGAGGTGCCGGCGCCGCGCGGGACAACCGGGACCGCCAAGCGATGACACACACGCATGGCCGCCGCAACCTCCGCGGTCGAGCGCGGCAGCACCACGGCGAGCGGCGGGCAGCGATAGGCGGTCAGCGCATCACATTCGTAGGCTCGCGTTTCCGCCGGGTCGGAGATGACGGCGTCTTCGGGCAATTCCCGGCGTAGAGCGGCCAGCACTTCGTCCGCCCGCGATATCACCCCTGCGTCCGGGGCCGGCATTTGAATTGTCGACACAGCATCCTCCCCTCACCAGCCCGGCCCAGAGGCCGGGAACATGGCTTACCTCGACCCGTTCGGTAAACTGGTTTTACCAATTTGGTCAACCCCTATACTTTTCCGCCAAGCTGGGAGAATGTCAGGAAAAGCGACGCTTTCAGGAAAGAACGGACCATGACAGATGCACCTGCGCGGAGCGAACGAGCGTCCGAGGCCATAGCGCGGCATATCGAAAGCCTGATTCTGGAAGGGTCCCTGCGCCCCGGAGACAGCCTGCTGTCTGAACGGGAGATGGCCGAAAAACTCGGCGTGTCCCGCCCCACGATCCGCGATGGCCTCAAGCTGTTGGAGCGGCGCGGCTTGCTGCGCTCTGAACATGGGCGCGGAACCTGGGTGGCGGAGCTGGGCCATGCGAGCATCGCGGATCCTCTACTTGCGCTGCTGGCCCGAAATGCCGAGGTGGCAGATGACTATCTCGAATTTCGGGATTTCGTCGAGAGCTCAGCCGCAGCCGTGGCAGCCGTCCGGGCAACCGAGCTCGATTTGGAACGGCTTCAGGAATGCCTCAACCGGATCGATGCGGCGCATGAGAAATGCGACCCGGAAGAAGAAGCACAGGCCGACGCCGCCCTTCATCTTGCCATATATGAGGCCAGCCATAATCTTGTTCTCCTTCAGATCATGCGCGCCTTGTCCGGAAATTTGCAATCAAACGTGGTTCAAAACCGGATGTTTGCGACCTCTGCCATTCGTGAAACCCTGCGCGCGCAGCACCATTCCATCGCGAATGCAATCATCGCGCGCGATGGGGATAAGGCCCGCAATGCAGCACATGACCATCTGACATATATAAAGAACGTCGCGCGGAAACTGGCACGGGATGAAGAGAAACTCAATCTTTCCGCCCGCCGTATTACGGGAAGCGGTTTGAGGCAAAAGTCACCGTGAGTGGTTAGGGTGTTTGAGTGCTTTCTAGTGTCTCGGTCGAGACGCCGGAATTTCACTCGGGAATTTGTCGCTTTCCGAAGCTTGGAAGCGAAGCACAACAATATCCAGCAGCTGATGACAAAAAGCGCATGGCAGCGACGTAAGGTGCCAAAAACCGATCAATCAGCCAGTCCGTCAGAATCCAGCCTCCGAGAACACTAGAGCGGATTACCGAAGCTGTCGTAGTGGGCCAGATCTACGAAACACCGCAATCTCGCAACAAAGGTATCATGTGGATGACAGGTGCGGATACGCTAACGGCAACCGAGGCGAATAAAATGTTGCCGAGCCCCAAAAAAGAACATTCATGTGCCGAAGAATTCAGGTCTTTTCCCGACATTAGCGCTCTGCGTCACCATCTGTTCTGCTGGTTGTTTCTTCAGGCTAAACAAAAAAACCATGGAGTCAGATCCGGCAGGGAATAAACTAGGTGGCCAGTGCGCAAACTATAAATATTGTGCAGGCCGGTCATGCGCTAATAATCAAAATGGACCAATGAGGTTGGGCTGATCATCCGCTGCATTGCGAGAACTCGGCGCGATCCGAAAGAACCAGACTGGGCATCGCCTCAATAATCAGGCCAAGAATTAACGCCTATGATCCCGAAGGCTGGCAATGCTGCGCTTGCGAGGTCTGCTGAAATTCGTCTCCGTCCACGCGTAGATCTGTAACCATTTTAACGAGGGTCGATCTCTTTCTCAATGCCAAAATTTTAAAGAGAAGCCTCACCGTCGCTCTTGCCGATTGGCGTGAACTCCGCCGGCTTCCATGGTCATCAGAACCCCGCCCGCATGATCCCAAGATTTTGACGTGGCGGACAGCAGGAAATCGCCGCTCCCTTGCATCAAGAGGCGATATTCGTGACACGAACAGCGGATCGAGCCGGTATGACCGAAGGCGGTTTGCGCCGCTATCACCGCCGGGCTTTGATCGGCGGCGAAGTATCAGAGCGGGATCAGGCCGAACAGCTCAGACAGCGGGCGCGGCGAGCTTTGGCGTGGCGTCAGTCGTTGCCTTCCGCCCCGCGCGCTTCGGTCCAGCCATGCGACGCCGCCCAAAGTGGTCTCGACCCCGTCGTCGTTCAGCGGTTCGTAGTGGATGCCGAACACGGTCTGGCCGCCCCGCATCACCGGCAGGATCACGCCAAAGGTGGAGAGGCCATGCGCGAAACTCCACGTCCCGTCCACCGGGTCGATGATGACCGCCGTGCCTGCATCCATCAGCCGCGCGGGCAGGGTGAGGTCGGCAGCGGTGGCCTCTTCACCGATCTGCGTCAGCTCATCGCGGCTGGCATCGGGGGCCACGTCAGCGGGCCATTGATCGCGTGACAGCGGATTGCCCAACACGCCCTGAAACAGCGTCATATGAAAGCTGTCGGGCGGCAGGAAGGTGAAACGCCTCGCATCCGGACCGGCCTAGAGCGCGTTTTCATCTGGGTCAGCAAACTTGCCGTCAACGAAAAACCTCTCATGATGCTCGGGACTATCGCCGATGCAACCTGCAATGCGCCGACCCTTTTTCAAGGTGCCGACAAGGGCGTTTGTTAAAGCCGCGGCATCAGGCTGGCGTGACAGTCCGTCGATCAACCACGCACCCGCCTGTCACCCAACCTTTACGCCCCTGTCACATAACAGACATGCGGCCTCATTAAGGACAGCCGCAAGCGAAGGGAAAACTATGACGGCACAATCGCTCACCCTGACTGGCATCACCAAAAGCTTCGGCGAAAGCGCGGTTCTCAAGGGGATAGATCTGGAGATTCGCTCGGGCGAGTTCCTGTCGCTCGTGGGCATGTCCGGCTGCGGGAAATCGACGCTTTTGCGGATCATCGCGGGGCTTGAGAGTGCCGATGAGGGGCAGGTGCGGATCGGCGCGCAGGATGTGACGCAGGTCGATCCCAGCGACCGCAATCTGGCGATGGTGTTTCAAAGCTATGCGCTTTACCCACATATGACGGTGCGCCAGAATATCGCGACGCCTCTGCGGATGCGCCAGCTTTCCATGGCGGCGCGCCTGCCGTTTGTGGGGCGTCTGATGCCCGGTCAGGGCAGGGCGCGCGCGGCGATTGACGCGCAGGTCGAGGCGGCGGCCGAGACGCTCCAGATCACACCGCTGCTCGATCGCAAACCGGCGCAGCTTTCGGGCGGGCAGCGTCAGCGGGTCGCGCTGGCCCGCGCCTTGGTGCGCCAGCCTGCGGCGTTCCTGATGGATGAGCCGCTGTCCAATCTTGACGCGAAACTGCGCAACCATATGCGCGATGAGCTTGCCGCGCTGCATCGCAGGCTGGGCGCGACGTTCATCTATGTCACCCATGATCAGGTCGAGGCGATGACCATGTCCGACCGTATCGCGCTGATGGATTCGGGGCGGATCATCCAACTTGGCACGCCGGACGATCTTTATCATCGCCCCGCCAATCTGACCGTCGCGCGGTTCATCGGCTCACCCTCGATCAATCTTTTCCCGGTTGAGATCGGCGCTGAGGGCCATGTCTCGCTGCTGGGCCGGGGGCTTGCGCTGCGGACCAAGGCGGGGCAGGGACCGGCGAGTCTGGGGCTGCGACCGGAAAATCTCAGCTTCGCCAAAGCGCCGGGTGAGGGACTGCCCGCGCGCGTTCTCCACAGTGAGATGCACGGCGCGGACCGCTATGTCACGCTGCGCCTTGAAGGTGCCGATCACCACGCTGTCATGCGCCTGCCCGGAGACCTGCGCCAGGCGCCCGAGGATGGCGCGCGGGTCGAGATCGCCTTTGATCCCCAGAACGCGCATCTCTTCGGCGCGGGTGGCGACCGGCTTGAGACCCTGCGCGCCGAGGTTCATGCCGCATGAGCATGACTGCCGCCCCGACCTGCGCGGCCATCGCCCGACCCCGCGCGCATCGCGGTCGCAGCGCGCTGATCTTTGTCGCGCCCGCGATTTTTCTGCTGCTGGTGATCTATATCGTCCCGCTGGTCGCGCTATTGGGCTTCAGCGTGACCGATTACCGGCTGGGCGCGATCCAGACCGAGTTCACCGGGCTCGACAATTTCCGCCGCGCCATGTCCGATCCGGTCTTCCTTCGCGCGCTGAGAAATACCCTTGTTTACGCGGGTATCGTGATCCCCTTCGGCATTGGCCTCGCGTTGCTTATCGCCGTTCTGGTGCATGAGCGCACCCGCAGCCGCGGCTTTTGGGAGATTGCCTATTTCCTGCCCGTGACCGCCACGCTGGTTGCGATGGCGACGGTGTGGCAATTCGTGCTGCACCCCTCGCTTGGGCCGGTCAATGCCGCGATTCGCTGGCTGGGGATGGAGCCGGTCTCGTTCCTTGGCAACCCCGCGCTGCTGATCCCGACGCTGGCGATGATCGGCGTCTGGCAGGTGCTGGGCTTCAATATGGTGCTCTATCTCGCCGGACTGACCGGGATTTCGCGCGATCTTTACGAGGCTGCGCGGATGGATGGCGCGAAAAGCGGCATCGACCGCTTTCTGACCGTGACATGGCCGATGTTGGGACCGACCACGATGTTCGTTCTGGTCACCACCTCGATCAGCGCGTTCAAGGTATTCGAGACAGTGGCGGTGCTGACCAAGGGAAGATCCGGTTCAGAAACATTGCTTTATGCGATCTATCTCGAAGGTTTCGAATATTCCGAGACCGGCTATGCCGCCGCGCTGACGCTGCTGTTTCTGGCGATCATTCTGGCGCTGTCGATCTGGCAGACATTTTTTATGGACAAGAAGGTGCATTACTGATGGGCCGCATTGTCTCATGGCTGATCCTGATTGCGGGCGCGGTGTTCGTGCTGCTGCCGTTTTACTGGATGCTGCTAACCTCGATCCGCCCCCCGGCCGAGATCTTCAACATCTCGCTCTGGCCGATCCCGGAAAATTTCGCCGCGCGGCAGAATTACAGCCGCGTGATGCAGCAAGTGCCGATGGCGCAGTTCATGCTGAACGGGGTGATCGTCTGCCTTGGCATCCTTGTGGTGCAGATCCTGACCGCCGTCCCCGCCGCCTATGCGCTGGCCAAGCTGCGTTTTCGCGGGCAGGGGGTGATGCTGGCGCTGGTGATCGGCGCGCTTTGCGTGCCGATGCAGGCGCTAGCGCTGCCGCTGTTCGTGGGGCTCGCCAAGGCGAAGCTTCTGAACACCTATTTCGCGCTGATGCTGCCGTTTTTCCTGTCCGTCTTTGCGATTTTCCTGCTGCGCCAGTCCTTCCGTTCCTACCCCGATGAGATCATCGAGGCGGCGCGGATGGACGGGTTTTCCGAGATGGAGATCTGCTGGGGCATCGTGCTGCGCGGCTCGCTGCCCGCGCTTGCGGCTTTCTCGGTCTTCTCGATCGTGGCGCATTGGAACGATCTTTACTGGCCGATGATCGTGGTCAGCGACATCCGCCTCGCGCCGCCGCCCTTGGGGATGCTGTTCTTCGCCGATGCGGAATCGGGCAGCGATTACGGCGCTTTGATGGCGGGTGCGGCAATCATCACCGCGCCGATGGTGCTGTGTTTCCTGATCGCGCGGCGCCGTTTCATCGACGGCATCACCATGACCGGCGTGAAATGAGTTTCCTTCCCCTCAACGCTCCAAGGAGAATGTGATGAGCTTTTTCAAGACGATGACCGCCGCTGCGGTTCTGCTGGGCACCGCCATGCCGCTGGCGGCTGAGCAGATCACGCTGAACGTGCTATACAACCTGCCGGGCTTCACGCGCTTTCATCAGCCGCTGGCCGAAACCTTCATGGAGAACAATCCCGACATCCGCATCAACTTCCTTGCCCCGGCGGCTGGCTATAATGAGGGCCATCAGCAGGTCCTGCGCGCCGCCGTGACGAATGACATGCCCGATGTGTTCTTCTCGGGCTATCACCTGCTGGACGAGCTGGCGACGACGCTTGCGGCGCGCGGCCAGATCACGGATCTTGCGCCCTTCATCGAGGCCGAGGGCGGGCAGGCCTATCTGGATGAGAATTTCGCCGCACCCATGGTCGCTTTGGGTGAGGTCGGGGGCGTGCAATACGGGCTTCCGGTGAACGCGTCCTCGCCGATCATGTATGCCAATGCGGATCTGGTCCGCTCGGCCGGTGGAGACCCCGAAAACCTGCCCGATACCTGGGAAGATGTGATCGCGTTGGCCGTTGCCATCCGTGAGGCGAACCCGAACGCCGCCGGTCTGGCCTATGACATCGCGGGCTGGCCCGATGATTGGCTGTGGCAGGCGATGATCTATCAGCAGGGTGGTGAACTGGTCGATGCCGAAAGCGGCACCGTTGCGTTTGACGGCGAGACCGGGCTGAACGCGCTGACCCTCCTGCGCCGCTTTGTGACCGAGGCGGGCCAGCCCGTGCTTGACTGGGATCAGTCGCGCCAGCAATTCGGCGCCGGTCTGACCGGGATGATCTTCTCAACCCCCGCCCATGTCCAGACCATCGAAGAGCTGGTGGGCGACCGGTTCGAGCTGGTGACGACGACCTTCCCGCTTGACAACAAGGAAGATGGCGGCGTGCCGACCGGCGGCAACGCGGCGGTGATCCTGACCCAGGATGAGGCGCGTCAGGCGGCGGCCTGGGAATATCTCAAATGGGTGACCGGCCCCGAGGCGCAAAACGTGATCGTGCGCATCACCGGCTATCTGCCGACCAATATCCGCGCCACCGGCGAGGACTATCTGGCGCCCTATTATGTCGAGCATCCGAATGTCGCGACCGCCGCGCGGCAGGCCGACCGCTCGCGCCCCTGGGCGGGCTATCCGGGCGGCGATTCGGTCCGTATCTGGCGCACGCAGCGCGACATTATCGGCACGGTGATGCGCGGTGAGGTCTCGCCCGAGGACGGGCTGGCGCAAATGGTTGAGCAGACCGATAACCTGATGCGCTAAACGCAGAGGGCGGGGCGTGCTATGCGCCCCGCCACGACCTCCCGTGCAAGGCGGCTTCGATGAAGATCATCCAGATCACCGACACCCATCTTCTGCCGCCCGGCGGGCGCATCTTCGGGATCGACCCCGCCGCGCAGCTTGCCGCCATCGTGGCCGAAATCGCAGCCCATCACCGCGATGCCGATCTGGTCGTGATCACCGGCGATCTGTGCAATGATGGCGATCCGGCGGCCTATGCGCTGCTGCGCGACTTGCTGGCGGATCTGCCTTACGAGACGCGCCTGCTGCTGGGCAATCACGATGACAGGCCGTCATTTCGCAGCGCCTTTCCGGATCATCCGGTGGATGAGAACGGGTTTGTTCAGTCATTCCTTGATACGCCGCAGGGCAGGCTGCTGTTTCTGGACAGCCACCATCCCGCGACGATTGGCGGGCGCTATTGCGCGGATCGTCAAAGCTGGCTCCGCCATGCGCTAGAGGGCGCAGGAGGCGCGCCGGTGACGGTCTTTGTCCACCACCCGCCAGTGCCGGACGGTCTGGCGCATTTCGAACATATCGGGCTTCACGATGCGGGCGATGTGATGGCGCTCCTGAGCGCCCATCCCGGCGGCGTCCGCCACATCGTCTTTGGCCATATCCATGTGGCCCTTTGCGGGACATCCGCCGAAGGTATCGCCTTCAGTTCGGGCCAGTCCTGCGCACATCGCTTTGTCACCGATATCGAGAATCCGCAGCCCTATTGGACCTCGGGCCCGCCATGCTACCGAGTTCTGATGCTGGACCAGTTCGGCTTTCGCGCCTATTCCGCGCAGATCGGTGAAGAGCGCCTTGCCCGCGCGCCAATCTGCGCGGGGCCATAGGCACCTCACCCACCCAGCAACCTCACAAGAAACAGCGACATTTGCGGGAAGGCGGCAACCACGGCCAGGCCGATCAGGCTGGCGATCAGGAAGGGGACCGCGCCGCGCGCCACTTGTTCAATCGACAGGCGGGTGACGTTTGCCGCGACATAAAGGTTGATCCCGACCGGGGGCGTGATCAGCCCAATCGCCAGATTAACCATCAAGAGAACGCCGAACCAGACCGGGTCCCAGCCGAGTTCTCGCACCACCGGCAGGAAGATCGGCAGTGAGATGAACATCACCGTCACCGCATCCATGAACATGCCCGCGACCAGCAGGATCAGCATCATCACCAGCAAAATGACCCAGCCGCTCTCGGACAGGCCCAGCAGCGCGCCGGAATATTGTCCGACCAGGTTCTCCACCGTGACCACCCAGCCGAACAGGCTGGCATAAGCCACCACCAGCATCACCACCGCCGAAGATGAGGCCGCATCGGCGAGCGATTCATAAAGCCCGCGCAGGCTCAGCGTGCGATAGGCGAAGGCGCCCACAAGAAGCGCCCAGACAGTGGCGACAAGCGCGGCCTCGGTCGGCGTGAAGATGCCCGAATAGATGCCGCCAAGGATCACGACCGGGGTCATCAGCCCCCAGAACCCGTCGATAAAGGCGCGCCACAGCCGCGCCCCGTAAGGCAGCCCGGCATAGGGTTCGGGCGCCAGCGCATCAAGCGCGGCCCGCCCCTCGCCACGCCGCCTGGGCGCGAAGGCCAGCGCGGCGAGCATGGTCAGCCCCATGAAGATGCCGGGGATCACCGCCGCGATGAACAGCCGCGAGATCGAGGTCTCGGCAATCACCCCGTAAATCACCAGCCCGATGGAGGGCGGAATGACGATGGAAAACGCAGCCCCCGTGCTGACCAGCCCGGCCGCATAGGCGCGACTGTAGCCGTCATCCTCCATCGCGCGGATCAGCATCGGCCCGATGGCCGCGACCGAGGCGGGACCCGACCCGCTGACAGCCCCCCAGAACAGGCACACAACGGTGCCAACAACGCCCATGCCGCCCGGCAGATTGCCGATCAGCACGCGGAAAAAGCGGATCATCCGTTCGGCAATCCCCAGACTGCCCATCAGTGAGCCGGCAAGGATGAAGAACGGAATCGCCAGAAGCGAGTATTTCGAGATCCCCGTGGCAATCAGATCGCCCGCCAGCTCAAACCCGAAGCCGATCACCCACATCGCATAAATGGCCGAGAGCCCCAGCGCGAAGGCAACCGGCAGCCCGATGGCCATCAGCAAAAAGAACGCCAGCACCATCTGCGTTCCGGGCGCGAGGTTCAGCAGATCAAACATCGGGCACACCACCTTCAAGCGCCGGATCGCGCCAGACCAGAACCGCGCGCTGCACATAGCGGATCAGCACAAGCGCAAAGCCGAAGGGCACCGCCGCCTGATAATACCAGGCCGGGAAACCCAGCGCATAAGAGCGCATCCCGCTTTTGTAGAGATTGAGCGCGGATTGGAAGGAAAACCACGCCGACATGCCCAGCAGCAGGGCCGAAAGCAACACCGCAAGAACAAGCACCGCCTGACGCGCGCGGCGTGGCAGCAGGTTGGCCAGCAGGGTGACCGCCAGATGCTCACCCCGACGCGCCGCGATGGCGGCTCCGAACACGGTCAGGACCAGAAAACCGTTGGTCAGAAGTTCCTCGGTGGACGCCAGCGAATAATTCGTCAGATAGCGCACGGCCACATTGGCAAAGCCAAGAAGGGTCATGCCGAGAAAGATCACCGCACAGATGAGCTTCTCGGCCTCGTCGAAAATCAGGCGCATGCGCGGCTCCGATGGGGGCGGGCCCCGGGGGACCCGCCTGTGGTGTCAGTTGGCCGCGATGGCGTCGCGGAAGGACTGGACAAGTTCCGGCCCGACGCGTTCGGCCCAAGTGTCAAAGGCGGGCTGCGTGGCCTCACGGAATGCGGCCAGCTCCTCGCTTGACGGCTCGTGCACCTCCATCCCCTGTTCGCGCAGGAAGATCACGCCCTCAGCCGTCGCCTCGCGGCTGATCTCACGCTGATATTCCATCGCCTCAGTCGCGGCCTCTTGCATCTGGGCTTGCGTCTCAGCGTCCAGACTGTCCCATTTCGCCTTGGAGATGCCTAGGAAAAGCGGGTCATAGGAATAGTGCCAGGTCGTCAGGTAACGCTGCATTTCATAGACCTGCTGCGGGATGATCACCGCGCCAATCGGGTTTTCCTGCCCGTCCACGACGCCTTGCTGAAGCGCGCTGAGCGTCTCGGACCATTGCATCTGCTGCGGGTTCGCGCCCAAGGCGTTCATCACGTCGATATACATCGGCCCCGCGACACGGA
Source organism: Paracoccus sp. (in: a-proteobacteria) (assembly GCA_030538425.1). Classification (GTDB taxonomy): domain Bacteria; phylum Pseudomonadota; class Alphaproteobacteria; order Rhodobacterales; family Rhodobacteraceae; genus Paracoccus. The sequence continues at coordinate 102,020 of JAUNTZ010000001.1, forward strand.
CGTTCAGCCCGCGCAGGTCCTCGGGGGAGGTGATGGGGCGGCGGTTATTGGTCAGCTCGCGAAAGCCGTTCTCGCCCCAGGCCAGAACCTTGATGCCGCGTTCCAGCAGGATCTCTTCCAGCGGCGCGACCGCATCGCCCTGCGTCGTGGCGTCCACCTGTTCGTAGTTTTCATACATATAAGGCAGCGAGAACACCGCCATTTCCGGCACAAGCGGCGTCACGTTGATGGCCGAGGTCACCACCAGATCCAGAGCGCCGCGCCCGACCATTTCGGCCTGCCGCATCTGGTCGCCACCGGCCAGCTGGGCGTTCGGGAAGATGCGGATATCATAGGCGCCATCGGTCTTTTCCGAGAGCAACTCGCCAAAGCGCTCGGCCCCGCGTTGCCAGGTGGTCGTGTCGCCGACATTATGCGACAGGCGCAGCGTTTCAGCGCTGAGCGGCAGCGCGAAGGCGGCGGATGCCAGCAAGGCGGCGAGGCTGATTTTGGCGATGGTCATAACGGTCTCCTCCAGTCCGTGCGCAATGATCGGCACAAGATGGACCGCCGGGCGGGCGGAATACAAGGGGAAGGTTGCAGGATTACGCAAGAAAGTTTCGATTGTGGGGCGGCGCGGGATGGGCGAAGGCGAGCGCTCCAGTTGAAGCTGACGGCACGGTCAAGGAAACGGCGCTTGCGGGGGCGACTTGGCGGGTCTTCCTTTTCGGGCAGGACCACATCCTCGCCGTTTCGCTATTCGTGCCTTCATCGCTGTCCATCCTCTCGATAGGCAGGACATTCGTCGCAAATGGAAAGCTTATGGCAGCTCATACCCTGCGCAGCGCAATATTCATCAACCGCCGCCGATCGTCCTGCGAGATCACAGGCCCGCGCACAGCTAATTCCCCTCAGCATAAGGGAAACCTGACGCGCCACAGGCGGGACAGCGGCACCCCTGTCACAAAACCCCGCCCCGTTTCATAAAACTGTCACATAAATTGAGAAATCATGTCACAATCCGCCCATAGAAGCCGGGACGTCACCTCACGTCATAATGAAAGAAGGCCGATCATGATTCTCCGTCTGGCGACCACCACCGCAATTGCCACCCTGATGAGCCTGCCGGCTCACGCGAATTTCCAGCTTGATGCCCGCTATACCGATGCGGATGGCGACATGATCGCCGATATTCCGACCGACCCGTCCGAACTGGTTGATCCCGACACGCTGGTCTTTGCCTATACCCCCGTTGAAGACCCGGCCGTCTATGTCGATGTCTGGGCCGAGTTCCTTGATCATCTCTCCGAAGTCACCGGCAAGAATGTCGAGTTTTTCCCGGTCCAGAACAACGCCGCCCAATATGAGGCGATGCGCGCGGGCCGTCTGCATATCGCGGGCGTAAACACCGGCGGCAATGCCATCGCTGTGGCCTGCTCGGGCTTCCGCCCCTTTGCCATGATGGCGAATGAGGACGGCTCTTATGGCTATGAGATGGAGATCATCACCTATCCGGGCTCTGGCATCGAGGAACTGGCCGACCTCAAGGGCCGCCAGCTGGCCTTCACCTCTGAGACCTCGAATTCCGGCTTCAAGGCACCGCAAGCGCTGCTCGAGGCCGAGTTCGATCTGGAGGTCGAACGCGACTATACCCCGGCTTTCTCGGGCGGTCATGACAACTCGATCCTGGGCGTTGCCAATCAGGACTATGACGCGGCGGCGATTGCCAACTCGGTTCTCACCCGCATGGCCGCGCGCGGCGTGGTCAATCAGGACGATCTGGTCTCGATCTACAAATCGGACACCTTCCCGACCACCGGCTACGGCGTCGTCTACAACCTGACCCCCGAGTTGCAAGAAAAGATCCAGGAGGCGTTCTTCAGCTTTGACTGGGAAGGCACCGGGCTTGAGGCCGAGTTCAGCGCGCAGGGTGAGACGCAGTTCATCCCGATCACCTTCCAGGAACATTGGTCCGTGATCCGCCAGATCGACGAGGCGATGGGCGTGACCTATACCTGCAACTGATTTTGCAGAACTGTTCGGGGCAGGCGGGTCATCTCGCCTGCCTTCTTCACAAGACATAAAAAAGGCCGGTGATGCTGACCGTCGAGAACCTGACCAAGACCTACCGCACCGGCGACAAGGCGCTGTCCGAGGCCAATTTCACCGTTCCCGCCGGGCAGGTGGTCGGGCTGATCGGCCCCTCGGGCGCGGGCAAATCGACGCTGATCCGCTGTGTGAACCGGCTGGTTGAGCCGACATCGGGCTCGGTGCGCCTCAACGATCTGGACATCACCCGCCTGCGCGGCGGCGATCTGCGCCGGGCGCGGCGGCGGATCGGGATGATCTTTCAGGAATACGCACTGGTTGAGCGGCTCACGGTGATGGAAAACGTGCTGTCGGGCAGGTTGGGCTATGTCGGCTTCTGGCGCAGCTTTCTGCGCCGTTATCCCCCCGCCGACGTTGAAAACGCCTTCCGGCTGCTGGACCGGGTCGGGCTCTCGGCCCATGTGGACAAGCGCGCCGATGCGCTTTCTGGCGGGCAGCGTCAGCGTGTCGGCATCGCCCGCGCGCTTGAGCAGAACCCCGAGCTTTTGCTGGTCGATGAGCCGACCGCCAGCCTTGACCCCAAGACCTCGCGCCAGATCATGCGGCTGATCGTCGAGATCTGCCGTGAACGCGGCCTGCCCGCGATCATCAACATCCATGATGTCGTTCTGGCCCAGCAATTCACCGACCGCATCATCGGCCTGCAAGCCGGGCAGATCGTCTTTGACGGCAAGCCGGCCGAGCTGACCGAGGCCGTCCTGACCCGCATTTACGGCGAAGAAGACTGGGCCGCGATGCGCAAGAACGCCGATGAGGACCGCGAGGCCGAGGCTGCGGACCAGGACGCCCGCGAGAAAATGCTGGAGGCGATGTGAGCGTCACCCCCCTTTCGTCAAGCGCCGCCGACAGCTACCCGACCCGCTGGCGCCGCCCGCCGCAAATGATCAAATCGCAGTTCTGGCGCGTCGTGCTGGCGGCCTGCGCGATCATCTATCTGATCCTCGCCATCGGCAGTATTGAGGTGAACTGGTCGCGCGTGGCGCTTGGGCTTGAACGCGGGCAGCGCTTTGTTGCGGGGTTCCTGACCCCCGATTTCACCTCACGCTGGCGCGACATCTCAGCCGGGCTGGTTGAGAGCCTGACCATGACCTTCACCTCAACCGTGGTTGGCGTGCTGATCTCGATCCCCATCGGCATCGGCGCCGCGCGCAACATCGCGCCGCGTTGGCTTTATTATATCTGCCGCTCGATCATCGCGATCAGCCGCGCGCTGCAAGAGATCATCGTGGCGATTTTCTTCGTCGCTCTGTTCGGCTTCGGCGCCTTCGCCGGGTTCCTGACGCTCACCTTCTCGACCATCGGTTTCATCGGCAAACTCTTGGCCGAGGATATCGAGGATATCGACGAGAAACAGACAGAGGCGATCCGCGCGACCGGGGCAAGCTGGGTGCAGCTGATCAATTACGGCATCCAGCCGCAGGTCATGCCGCGACTGATCGGCTTGTCGCTTTACCGGCTCGACATTAACTTCCGCGAATCCGCCGTGATCGGGATTGTCGGCGCGGGCGGGATCGGCGCGGCGCTGAACACCTCGCTGTCGCGCTATGAATATTCAAGCGCCGGGGCCATCCTGCTGATCATCATCGCCATTGTGATGATCTCGGAATACGCCTCGGGCCATCTGCGCAAATGGGTGCAGTGATGAGCATGATTTCTGCCAATGCCTTCACCCCCAAAAGCATCCCGCAAGAGGGGATCTGGCAATACCGCACGGGGCCTGGGCGGATACTGGCCTGGCTGGGCTGGTTTTTGTGCGTCGCTTTGTTCGTGTGGTGCTGGAACCTGATGACCGCGCGCACCAATTGGGGTTTTGTCAACGACGCCCCGCGCGCGGCCTCTGACCTTGCCAGCCGCGCCTTTCCGCCCCGTTGGTCCTATATGGAGCGGCTTTGGGCGCCCCTTTGGGACACGATCAATATCGCCACGCTTGGCACGCTTCTGGGCATTATTCTGGCCGTGCCGCTGGCCTTTTTGGCCGCGTCCAACACGACGCCCTCGCGGCTGATCCTGCGGCCCTTTGCGCTCTTCTGCATCGTCGCCTCGCGCTCGATCAACTCGCTCATCTGGGCGCTTTTGCTGGTCTCGATCCTTGGGCCGGGGATTCTGGCGGGGATCATCGCGATCGGCTTCCGCTCGGTCGGCTTCATCGGCAAACTGCTTTACGAGGCGATCGAGGAGACCGACGTGAAGCAGATCGAGGCGATCACGGCGACAGGCGCCTCGCAGGCGCAGATCCTCAGCTACGGGATCGTGCCGCAGGTGCTGCCCACCTTTTACGGGATCAGCGTGTTCCGCTGGGACATCAATATCCGCGAAAGCGCCATTCTGGGCCTTGTCGGCGCGGGTGGGCTTGGGATGCAGCTGAGCAGCAGCCTCAACCAGTTGGCATGGCCGCAGGTGTCGCTGATCATCCTTGTGGTGCTGGCCACCGTGGTGGTGAGCGAGTGGGTCTCGGCGAAAGTGCGGCATGCGGTGATTTGATGGGGGGCTTGTCGAAGGAAACTGCGGTGCCGGTGGGGCAGGGCAGCCGTCTCTGTTTTCCAGACCTCGATCTGGATGACCCGCTTATCTCCGCTGTCGCTGCGGCGCGTCGGGGGTCTGCCGCCCGCCTAAGCGGCAAGGAACCATCCGCAAGCTCGATATTGACTGCATTCGCGGCAGGAATATAGGCTTGCCGTGCGGCATTACGACCACAGGCTCGCCGGGCGGGTCTGGTCCACATAGCCGCCAAACAAGAGGTTTTCGATGTCCAACTCAGCCGGAAAAGGGCCCGTGCCGCGCGGGATCAACCATATCGGGCTGACCGTGCCCGATCTGGATGCCGCAACCGATTTCCTGCGCGCGGGCTTGGGCGCGCTTTACTGCTATGACGGGCTGACCCGCGACGATCCCCCGCGTGAGGGCGAGGAGGTCGAACGCCAGCTTGGATTGCCCAAAGGCGCACGGATCTTGCGGCAGCGGATGCTGCGGATCGGCAACGGGCCGGGGCTGGAGCTGTTCGAGATCGAGACTGACGACAGCGCCCCCGCGCCGGGCCTTGCGGACAAGGGCTGGAACCATATCAGCCTTTATTGCGACGATCTGCCCGGCGTCCTAGCGCGACTGGTGGAAGCTGGCGGCGAGCCTTTGTCCGAGATTCACGGCAACTCTGCCCATGAGGACACGCCGGGCAATGGCAGTGTCTATGTCCGCCCGCCATGGGGCGGCCTGATAGAGCTGCAAACCATCCCCGGCGGCTATCGCTATGGCCCCGATGCCGAGGCCGAGGCCTGGCTGCCCGAACGCGATACATGACAAAAGGGCGGGCCGGTGAGCCCGCGACCTGTTCCATTGTGAGGCGCAGGGGCTTTGGGGTGCAGGGGCTTTCGGGCGCACTTGTTTTTGGGGCGCACGGGTTTGGGTGGCACCCGGCGCGCTTGTGGGATCGGGCCCCTCTATCATGCACGAAAATGGCGCCCCGAGGATCAGCCTGACGCGACCCATGATCGGTCTTGCCGCGTGGCGGGCCAGTCGGGCCTGGGGATATTTCCGAGAAGAACGGCGCGCGACGATCCGCGCCTTGCTCTGGAAGCAGATCGACCGATCCTCATCGACTGTCGGCAATATCCTCCTTCTCACCGGGGGTTAACCGTATTCCTCACGCAGCCATCTTCAGATGCGTCGCGGGAATGACCTTTGCGGTTGACCACCGGCGAAACTCAGCCGGACACCGCTCAATCCGCGTGAACAGGAACAAGCTCATTCTCACTTCGCAAGCCTGCGCAAGAGCGTTGGGCTTTCCTCGCCATCCAAGGCCCGCCGTCCGAATTGCGATGACGGCAAAACTCTGGTTAAAGAAGCCCGGTGAACCGCCAAACTCTGCCGATGTCGCGGGTCTGCCAGTGACGGAGCGTTAATGATTAATCACTCTAATTCAGCATCTCGGGACGCGCCGCATAGGCTCTCCGTCGCCCCCATGATGGACTGGACCGACCGGTTTTGTCGGGGCTTTCATCGTGTCCTGTCGCGCCGTGCCGTGCTTTATACAGAGATGGTGACCGCGCCCGCCATCATCCACGGCCCGCGCGAAAGGCTCATGCGCTATGATCAGGCTGAGCATCCGGTCGTGCTTCAGCTTGGCGGCTCGGACCCGCAGGAGCTGGCGCGGGCGACCGCGCTTGCCGCGCCATGGGGCTATGATGAGATCAACCTGAATGTGGGCTGCCCCTCGGACCGGGTGCAATCGGGCTGTTTCGGCGCGGTGCTGATGAAAGACCCCGCGCTTGTGGCGGCTTGTGTGAGCGCGATGCAGGCCGAAAGCCCGGTGCCGGTCACGGTCAAGTGCCGCATCGGCGTGGATGAGCAAAACCCCGCCGAGGTGCTGCCCGATTTTCTGGGGCGGATGCAGGATGCGGGGCTCACCCGCGTTGTAATCCATGCCCGCAAGGCGTGGTTGCAGGGCCTGTCGCCCAAGGATAACCGAGAGATCCCGCCGCTCGATTGCCCGCTTGTCCATGCGATGAAGGCGCGTTTTCCGGGGCTTGACCTGTCGATCAATGGCGGTATCGCCTCGCTGGACGCCGTGCGGGATCATCTGAGCGTGATGGACGGGGTGATGGTGGGGCGCGCGGCCTATCATCAGCCCTGGGATATCCTTGGCGCGGCGGACCTGCTGTGGGATCAGGCCCCGCCCCTTGCAACCCCGGTCGAGGCCGCCCGCGCGATGCGCGAACCGATTGCCCGCTGGCTGGAGGAGGGCGCGCGGATTCACCAGATCACGCGGCATATGTTGGGCCTGTTCCACGCTCTGCCGGGGGCGCGGCTTTGGCGGCGCACCCTGTCCGAGGGCGCATCAAAGGCCGAAACCGCGTCGCAGGGGCTTGCGCTTTATGACGCGGCATTGGATCAGGTGGTCCAAGCAATCGAGGCCGCCCCATGTCCGAACTGATCCCCCAGCTTATCATGGCCGCCCTGTTTCTGGCGGCCATTGGCGGTTTTGCGGGGGTCCTGGCCGGGCTCTTGGGGGTGGGCGGCGGAATCGTTCTGGTGCCGGCGTTCTTTTACCTGTTCAGTGCGGCGGGTTATGGCTCAGACTCGCTGATGCAGATTTGCCTCGCGACCTCGCTTGCCACGATCATCGTGACCTCGGCGCGCTCGGTTCTGGCGCATCACCGGCGCGGCGCGGTCGATTGGCAGATCCTGCGCGACTGGGCCGTGTGGATCGCGGCGGGGGCGGTGGCGGGCGTGCTGACCGTGGCGCAATTGCGCACCGTGACCTTGCAGATCATCTTTGGCGGGCTGTTGGTGATGATCGCGACCTTCATGATGTTCAGCCGCCCCGAATGGCGTCTTGCGCCCGAAATGCCGCAGGGGATGCGCAAATGGGTGATGGGCGTGTTCACCGGGTTTTTGTCGGTGCTGCTGGGCATTGGCGGCGGCTCGATCGGGGTGCCGCTGATGACGCTGCATGGCCGCCCGATCCATCGCGCGGTGGCCACGGCGGCAGGGTTCGGGGTGCTGATCGCGGTGCCCTCTGTGCTGCTGTTTCTGGCCACTCCGGCGCTGAACGCGCCGCCCTGGACAGTCGGGTCGGTCAATCTGCCCGCCTTTTTGGTGGTGATCGCCATGACCCTGCTGACCGCGCCTTACGGGGCGGCGCTTGCGCATCGGCTTGATGCGGGGCGGCTCAAGCGGGTCTTTGCCGTCTTTCTTGCGCTTGTTGCGTTAAATATGCTGCGCAAAGCATTGTTCTGAAAGGAATCCTTATGTCTCACGGTCCCGTTCAACCGATGTCGTCGCGCGCCTCTGGTCCGCTGAAGGGCGTGGCGCTTGTGCCGGGCGACAAGTCGATCAGCCATCGCGCGCTGATCCTTGGCGCGCTGTCGGTGGGTGAGACGCGGATTACCGGCCTCTTGGAGGGGCAGGACGTTCTGGACACCGCCGAGGCGATGCGCGCCTTTGGTGCCACGGTCACGCAGCAGGGCCCCGGCGAATGGTCGGTGCAGGGCGTGGGCGTGGGCGGGTTTTCCGAGCCCGAAGGCGTGATCGACTGCGGCAACTCCGGCACCGGCGTGCGGCTGATCATGGCGACCATGGCGACCACGCCGATCACCGCCACCTTTACCGGCGATGCCAGCCTCTCACGCCGCCCGATGGCGCGCATCACCGACCCGCTGTCGCAATTCGGGGCCCGGATCACCGCCCGCGAGGGTGGGCTTTTGCCGGTGACGATCCGCGGCGCGGCGGACCCGGTGCCGCTGCGCTATAAAACGCCGGTGGCAAGCGCGCAGATCAAATCGGCGGTGCTGCTGGCGGGGCTGAATGCGCCGGGTGAAACGGTCGTGATCGAGGCCGAGCCCTCACGCGATCATTCCGAGCGGATGCTGCGCGGCTTTGGCGCGACGATCCGCACCGAGATCACGGAGGAAGGCCATGTCATCACCCTGCAAGGCCGGCCTGAGCTGCGCGCGCAACCCGTGGCGGTGCCGCGCGATCCGTCCTCGGCGGCTTTTCCGGTGGCGGCGGCGCTGATCGTGCCGGGCTCGGAAATCCGGGTTGAGGGGATCTCTCGCAACCCGACCCGCGACGGGTTTTATGTGACTTTGGAGGAGATGGGCGCGGATCTGGAATGGCTGAACCCGCGCGAAGAAGGCGGTGAGCCCGTGGCCGATCTGGTGGTGCGCCATTCGGCCTTGCGCGGGGTCTTTGTGCCTGCGGAACGCGCGGTCAGCATGATCGACGAATTTCCGATCCTTTCCGTGGTCGCGGCCTTTGCCAATGGCGACACGGTGATGAACGGCGTGGCCGAGCTGCGCGTCAAGGAATCCGACCGCATCGACGCGATGGCAAAGGGGCTGCGCGCCAATGGCGTGGCGGTGGATGAGACCCCGGACAGCATGACCGTGCGCGGGCAGGGGCGCCTGCCGGGCGGCGGTGCGCCGGTCGAAACCCATCTGGATCACCGCATCGCCATGTCCTTTCTGGTCGGCGGTCTTGCGGCCGAGCGGCCTGTCAGCATCGACGATGGCGGCGCGATTGCGACCTCTTTCCCCGATTTTCTGCCGCTCATGCGGCAATTGGGCGCCGAACTGGACGGCTGAGACACTGGACCCGCGCCGCGCTTTGCGGCATAGCAGGAACAAAGCAACGAGGTTCCCATGGCGTTTTTCCGAAAGCTGTTCACCTGGTGGAGCGGGCAGACCCTCAACACCCAGTTCTGGACCTGGCGCAACGGCACCAAGGTCGGTGAGGACGAACAGGGCAACATCTATTACGAATCGGCCAAGGGCCGGCGTTGGGTGATCTATAACGGTGAATCGGAGGCCAGCCGGGTGTCGTCCGACTGGCACGGCTGGTTGCATCACACCTTCAAGGAACCGCCGACCAAGGCGCCCTTGGTGCATCGCGAATGGGAATTGCCGCATCAGCCGAACATGACCGGCACGCCCGCGGCCTATTATCCCAAAGGCTCGCTCTATCACGCCGACCCCGCGCAGCGCAGCGATTACGAAGCGTGGAAGCCCGAATGATCCGCTGTCTCGCGCTTGGGTTTGCGCTGATCGTGAGCCCGGCTGCGGCGCAAGAGGTCTCGCGCGGTCAGGGCGCGATTTTGCGGCTGCTGGACAAGGTGTCCTCGGTGACGACCGATCTTGATTTGCAGGTCGGGCAAAGCGTGGATTACGGGCGGCTGACCCTGCGTCTGGGGGAATGCCGCTATCCCTCGGGCGACCCCAATTCCGACGCTTTCGCGCAGATGGTGATTATCGACCGCCGCGCCGGGGCGACCGTGTTCGACGGCTGGATGATTGCGTCCTCGCCCGCGCTTTCGGCTTTGGACGATGCGCGTTATGACGTCTGGGTTCTGTCCTGCAAGACAAGCTGAGCGGCAGGCGGCAAGCCCCCCGCATCAAAGCGCGGCGCCCGCTCAAGCGCGTGGCGCAGCCTTGCGTGATAGGCGGCGCGGGTGATGGTCTGGCCGCCCAATGAGGCCAGATGCGGGGTCGGGAATTGCGTGTCCCAGAGCGTGAAGCCGCGCCGCGCCAGATGATCCGACAGCCAGATCAGCGCGGCCTTGGAACCGTTGGGCCTGCGTGAGAACATCGATTCGGCACAAAACGCCCCGCCAATCGCGATGCCGTAAACCCCGCCGATCAAACCCTCGCCGTTATAAACCGCAATCGAATGGGCAAACCCCGCCTCATGCAGCGCGGAATAAAGCCTGCGCAGCGGCGCGTTGATCCAGGTCTCAGCCCGGTCGGCGCAGCCGTCGATCACGGCCTCAAAGTCGCGATTGATTGCCGCCTGCCAACCGCAAGACCGCAGATGCCTGCGCATCGAGCGCGAGACATGCAGCCCGCCCACCGGCAGGATGCCGCGTTCGGGCGGATCGCACCAGAACAGCGCCGGATCATCGGCGCGTTCGGCCATGGGAAACACGCCCGCCGCATAGGCATTCAGCATATCGGCGGGCGAGATCACCTCAGGCGACGTTTTCCGACAGCCACCGTTCCAGCCAGTGGATCGAGTAATTGCCGCGCCGGATATCGGGCTCACGGACAAGCGCGCGGAACAGCGGCGTGGTTGTGTCCACCCCGTCTACCACCAGTTCCGACAGCGCCCGTTCCAGCCGTGCCAAAGCCTCATCCCTGCTCGCGCCATGCACGATCAGCTTGGCAATCAGGCTGTCATAATAGGGCGGGATCACATAGCCGTCGAAAATCGCGCTGTCCATCCGCACGCCCAGACCGCCCGGCGCGTGATACTGGGTGATCTTGCCGGGGCAGGGGGTAAAGTTCGGCAGCCGCTCGGCATTGATGCGCACCTCGATGGCATGGCCGTTGATCGTCAGATCGTCCTGCGCCCATTCCAGATCCAGACCCGAGGCGACCCGGATCTGCTGGCGGACCAGATCGACGCCGAAAATCGCCTCGGTCACGGGATGCTCGACCTGAAGGCGGGTGTTCATCTCGATGAAATAGAACTCACCGTCTTCATACAGGAACTCGACCGTGCCGGCGCCGATATAGCCAAGCTCGGCCATCGCATTGGCGCAGATCGTGCCGATGCGGTTGCGTTCTTCGGGCGTGATCGAGGGGCCGGGGGCCTCTTCGAGCACCTTCTGGTGACGGCGCTGCAAGGAACAATCGCGCTCGCCCAGATGGACCGCGCGGCCGCGCCCGTCGCCAAAGACCTGAACTTCGATATGGCGCGGTTTTTGCAGGTATTTCTCGATATAGACATCGGGATTGCCAAAGGCCGCCTTGGCCTCGGAACGCGCGGTGCGAAAGGCAACCTCTAGCCCGGCATCGTCATGGGCGACCTTCATGCCGCGCCCACCGCCGCCTGCCGTGGCCTTGATGATGACCGGATAGCCGATCTCGGCGGCGACGCGCCTTGCATCCTCGACCTCGTTCACGCCGCCATCCGAGCCGGGAACGACCGGGATGCCCAGTGCCTTGGCAGTATCCTTGGCGGTGATCTTGTCGCCCATGATGCGGATATGTTCCGCCTTGGGGCCGATAAAGGTGATGCCGTGATCTTCCAGCATCTGCGCGAAACCGGCATTTTCCGACAAAAAGCCATAGCCCGGATGCACAGCCTGCGCGCCGGTGATTTCACAGGCGGCAATAATCGCGGCGGGGTTGAGATAGCTTTCGGACGAGGGCGGCGGACCGATGCAGACCGATTCATCGGCCATGCGCACGAACATCGCATTGGTGTCGGCGGTCGAATGGACCGCGACCGAGGCGATGCCCATCTCGCGGCAGGCGCGGATCACCCGCAGCGCGATCTCGCCGCGATTGGCGATCAGGATTTTTTCGAACATCCGCGCCTCATTCCACGACCATCAGGGGCGCGCCGAACTCGACCGGGCTGCCATCATCGACCAGAATGCGGCGCACCGTGCCCGCGCGCGGGCTGGGAATGTGGTTCATCGTCTTCATCGCCTCGACGATGAGCAGCGTATCGCCCTCGGCCACTTGCTGGCCAATGGTGACGAAGGGCGCGGCCCCCGGCTCGGCGGCCAGATAGGCGGTGCCGACCATGGGCGAGGTGATTGCGCCGGGCAGCTCAGCCGGATCGGCGGCGGTCGCGCCCGGTGTCGCGGTGGGCGTGGCGGGCGATTGCGGCGCGGGCGCGGCGGGGGCCAGTGCGACCGGGGCAGGGGCCGCCTGCACCGCGACCTGCTTGCCGTATTTCGACAGGCTGACCGTCAGGCGGTCGTTTTCGTCATATTCGCGCTTGACCGAGATCTCGCTCAGGTCGCTTTTGTTCAGCAATTCGGCAAGCGACTGGATGAAGGCCACGTCACCTTCGTGATATTTGTCGTATTTGCCCGGTTTGGCGTCGTCACTCATGCGATTTCCTCTGCCATGTCTCTTTTGCCCGCGTCTTTGCGCGCGGTCACTTGATGATTGCGGGGGTTATAGACGGTTCTGTCCGGCAAGGAAATGTCAAACACCGCCCTCGCGTGCGGCCTTTTCATCCAGCCCCGAAACCCCTGCGCGGCGGTCCAGCTCTGCGCCCACGTCCGCAAGCGAAAGGTCGCGGGCGGCCAGCATCACGGCAAGGTGAAAGACCACATCGGCGGCCTCGGAGACAAGGCGCGCACGGTCGCCGCGCACCGCCTCGATGATTGCCTCGACGGCTTCCTCACCGAATTTCTCGGCGCATTTCTCGGGGCCTTTGGCCAGAAGCTGGGCCGTCCAGCTTTCATCCGGCGCGGCGGTCTTGCGCGCCTGAACGGTGGCGTCAAGGCGGTCAAATGCGCTCATGTCAGCCTCACGGGGATGCCGGCTGCGGCCATATGGGCCTTGGCCTCGCCAATCGTATAGGTGCCGAAATGGAAGATCGAGGCCGCCAGAACCGCGCTTGCCCGCCCCTCAGTCACGCCCTCGACCAGATGATCCAGCGTGCCGACGCCCCCCGAGGCGATGACCGGCACGGTGACCGCATCGGCAATCGCACGGGTCAGCGGGATGTTGAACCCGGCCTTGGTGCCGTCGCGATCCATCGAGGTCAATAGGATCTCGCCCGCGCCTTTTTGCGTCACCAGCCGCGCGAACTCGACCGCGTCGATACCGGTGGGTTTGCGCCCGCCATGGGTGAATATCTCCCACCGGCCGGGTGCGACGGTTTTCGCGTCGATGGCGCAGACGATGCATTGACTGCCGAAACGGTCTGCGGCCTCGGCGATCACATCGGGGTTCGCCACCGCCGCCGAGTTGAACGACACCTTATCCGCACCGGCCAGAAGCAGAGCGCGCACATCTTCGTGAGACCGCACCCCGCCGCCCACGGTCAGCGGGATAAAGCACTGTTCCGCCGTGCGGGTGACCAGATCGAACATGGTGCCGCGATTCTCATGGGTGGCGTGAATGTCCAGAAAACACAGCTCATCCGCGCCCGCCGCATCATAGGCCCGCGCCGCCTCCACCGGGTCGCCCGCATCGACCAGATCGACGAAGTTGACGCCCTTGACCACGCGGCCATCGGCCACGTCGAGACAGGGGATGATGCGGGTTTTCAGCATGTGCGAGCCTGGGTCTGGGTTCTTTGAACGGAACTCATAAAGCGGCGGGCGGTTGAGGGAAAGTCAGAAGCAACGAAAGGATGCACCATGACCCGCTTTCCCCTGCTGACCGCTGCACTTGCCGCCTTTGCCGCAGGCCCGGCCTTAGCCGCCGAGGACGACATCACCCGCGTGGCCTCAACCTATTCCGTGACCGAGACCGCCGACCGTCTTGCCGCCGCAGCCGAAGAAAACGGCGCGACAGCCTTTGCCCGCGTCGATCATGGCGCAGGCGCGCGCGGGGTTGGCTCGGATATCGGAGAGTCCGAATTGCTGATCTTCGGCAACCCGCAGGCCGGAACGCCGGTGATGGTCGAAAACCGGCTGGCCGGGCTGATGCTGCCGCTGAAGGTTCTGGTTTACGAGGATGCCGAAGGGCAGGTCTGGCTGGCCTATGAGGATCTGGCCGACCGGCTCGACGATCTGGACGGCGTGAACGATGCCACCGCCGCGCCGCTGATGGGCGCGCTGCGCAACCTGACCGAGGGCGCCGCCAACTGACGTTGTGCGGTTGCTGCATTTGGCTCCGTCCGGTTCGCGGGGCGGGGCTTTTTTTGTGGTTGAGAGAGGGGATCGCTGGCCGCTCGGCCCGCTCTTGCGATGATAGCGGCCCCGGTCAGGCAGGACCGCGCTTGCCCCTGCGCGCTATTTCAGCGCCGCCAAAGCCTCGGCCAGATCAATCGCCCCGTCATAAAGTGCGCGGCCCGAAATCGCGCCTGCCACCACGCCGCCGCGTTTGAGCGCCAGCAGATCGTCAAGCGTCGAGACCCCGCCCGAGGCGATGACGGGGATCGAGACCGCGCGGGCAAGCGCCTCAGTCGCGGCAGTGTTCGGGCCTTCCATCGCGCCGTCTCGGTCGATGTCGGTGTAGATGATCGCGGCCACGCCCGCATCCTCGAAACGGCGGGCCAGATCGATGGCCATGATCTCGGTCTCCTCGGCCCAGCCACGGGTCGCGACCCGGCCCTTGCGGGCGTCGATGCCGACCGCGACCTGACCCGGAAAGGCGCGGGCGGCCTCGCGCACCAGATCGGGGTTTTCCACCGCCACGGTGCCAAGGATCACCCGCGCCAGCCCGCGCGACAGCCAGCCCTCAACCGTGGCCATATCGCGGATGCCGCCGCCCAGTTGCGCGGGGATGTCGGTCGCGGCCAAAATCGCCTCAACCGCCGCCGCATTCACCGGTGCGCCAGCAAAGGCGCCGTTGAGATCCACCAGATGCAGCCACTCGGCCTCCGCATCCTGAAAGGCGCGGGCCTGCGCGGCCGGATCATCGCCGAACACGGTCGCGGCATTCATGTCACCGCGCAGCAGGCGCACGCATTGGCCGTCTTTGAGGTCGATGGCGGGGTAAAGGATCATGGCGGGCCTCGTGAGTGATGTTGCCGCTCATTGCCACGGGCGCGCGCCAAGGGGAAGGGGGCGGCGCAAGGGCCGGTGCGCGCCTGCGACGTTGCGTCACACGACCTCGCGTCACCCTTGCCCGAATCGCCCATCTGCGGCCCGTATGAACATAACGGTTCAGGGGAGGAGAAACCGCTATGTTCAAGAAAATCGCCATGGCTGCGGGCTTTGTGCTGTTGGCCGGGGCCGCCTCGGCAGACCCGATCGAGGGCACCTGGCAGACCCAGCCCGATGAGGGCAGCTTTGCCTATGTGCGCATCGCGCCCTGCGGCGGCGCCTATTGCGGCACGATCACCCGCACCTTTCAGGGCACAAGCGAATATCAGTCCGAGAATATCGGGTTGCAAATCGTGATCGACATGGCCCCGCAGGGCGGCGGCAATTACCGTGGCCGCGTGCTGCGCCCCGCCGACCGCAAGGTCTATAATGGCCGGGCCGAGGTCTCGGGCAACCGGATGAGCCTGTCGGGCTGTGTCGCGGGCGGGCTGATCTGCCGCAGCCAGACCTGGGCGCGGATCAACTGACGATCAAGCGAGAAATGCGCGGCCAAACTGCCGCGCATTTTGCATTGCGCTCGCGATAGGCGGGTGAGGCGTTACACCCCGCTCAGGGCCGCCATTTCAGGAAATTGCCGATCAGCCGCAAGCCGACGGCCTGCGATTTCTCGGGGTGAAACTGGGTGCCGATGATATTGTCGCGCCCGACAATCGCCGTGACCGGCCCGCCATAATCGGTCTGGGCCAGCAGATGCGCGGGATCGGTCACGCGAAACTGCCAGCTATGGACGAAATAGGCGTGATCGCCGGAGGAGAGCCCCTCCAGCACCGGATGCGGGCGGGTCAGGATCAGGTCGTTCCAGCCCATATGCGGCACCTTGAGCGCAGGGTCGGCGGGCCGGATCGCCTCAATCTCACCGCCGATCCAGCCAAGGCCGGGGGTCTCGCGATATTCATGGCCGATATCGGCCAACATCTGCATGCCGACGCAGATCCCCAGAAAGGGCACGCCCCGGTGCAGAACCGCCTGGGTCAGCGCCTCGGTCAGGCCCGGCACCGCGTCGAAGGCCGCGCGGCAGGCCGGAAAGGCCCCGTCGCCGGGCAGCACGATCCGGTCGGCGCGGGCCAGCGCGTCGGGGTCCGCAGTGACGATGACCGTCGCGCCCACATCCCGCCCCGCAAGCGCAAGCGCCTTTTCGGCGGAATGAAGATTGCCGCTGTCGTAATCGACCAGAACCACCCGCATCAAAGCGCGCCCTTGGTCGAGGGCAGGGCATTACCCAGACGCGGGTCCGGCTCAACCGCTTCGCGCAGCGCACGCGCCACGGATTTGAAGGCGGCCTCGGCGATGTGGTGGTTGTTGATGCCGTGGATCTGATCGACATGCAGCGTCATGCCCGAATGGGTCGAGAGCGCCTGAAAGAACTCTCGCACCAGTTCGGTGTCGAAACTGCCGATCTTGGGTGCGGTGAAATTGAGGTTCCAGACCAGAAAGGGCCGCCCCGACAGATCAAGCGCGGCGCGGATCAGCGCCTCGTCCATGGCCAGATGGAACGCGCCATAGCGCCGGATGCCGCGCTTGTCGCCCAAAGCCTGCGCGATGGCCTGACCAAGCGCGATGCCGGTATCCTCAACCGTGTGGTGATCGTCGATATGCAGGTCGCCCTTGGCGCGGATCGTCAGATCAATCAGCGAATGACGCGCCAGCTGGTCCAGCATGTGATCGAAAAATCCCACGCCGGTGTCATTTTCATAAACCCCGGTGCCGTCCAGATTGACACTGACCGAAATATCGGTTTCGGCAGTTTTGCGGGTGATCGTGGCCTTGCGCATCTTGCTATCCTGCTGGCGAAAACTGGGGCTTTATAAGCGCCTGAGCCCAGTATGAAAAGCGGCATGGATGGCGCAATGCACAGTCCCGCCAGCGAAAGTGACGTTGCGTCAACTGCAACCTATTAACAATTCTCGCGTTTGATCACGCCTTCGCGAGGCCCTTCCTGGCTTGGCGCGGCCTTTTCACAATGACCAGAATGTTAGGGAACTGATGTCAGACCAGACTGATACAGAACAGGAAAATGCCGAGGCCTTGCCAGAGCCCGAGGGTCCAACCGAGATCATCGAGACCGATTATGAGATCGGGCAGGACAATATCGAAGACCGCGACGCGCCGGTGCCCTACGATATTCACAACTCGGTTTTCGGGATCTCGGCCGCGACGATCCTGATTTTCACCGTGCTGACAATGGCCTTCCCCGCGCAGGCCGAGCCGATCTTTCTGGCCATGCGCAACTGGCTGACCGGCAATCTGGACTGGCTGTTCCTGATGGCGGGCAATGTCTTTGTGCTGCTCTGCATCGGGCTGATCGTCTCGCCTCTGGGCAATGTGCGGCTGGGCGGGCCGGAGGCCACGCCGGATTTTTCGCTGGGCGGCTGGTTCTCGATGCTGTTTGCGGCGGGCATGGGCATCGGGCTGATGTTCTACGGCGTGGGTGAGCCGATGGAGCATTACGCCGCAGCACTTGGCGGCGTTCAGGGTGAGCCGGGTTTCCGCACCGATTGGGCGCCCTTGGGCGGCGCGGCAGGCGATCCAGAGGCCGCGCGCCGTCTGGGCATGGCCGCGACCATCTATCACTGGGGGCTTCACCCTTGGGCGATTTACGCCGTGGTCGCCTTGGCGCTTGCCTTGTTCAGCTTTAACAAGGGCTTGCCGCTGACCATGCGCTCGATCTTCTATCCTGTTCTGGGGGAACGGATCTGGGGCTGGCAGGGCAATGTCATCGACATTCTGGCCGTGTTTGCGACCATCTTCGGGCTTGCAACCTCACTTGGCTTTGGGGCGGAGCAGGCGACCGCCGGGCTGAATTTCCTGTTCGGGATTGAGGCCAATAACACCACCCGAATCGTTCTGATCGTGGTCATTACGCTGATTGCCACGCTGTCGGTGGTCTCGGGCGTGGAAAAGGGCGTCAAGCGGCTGTCCGAAGCCAACATGATCCTTGCGATGGGCCTGCTTCTGTTTGTGATCATCGCCGGGCCGACCATGGCCATCCTGACAGGTTTCTTCAAGAATCTGGGGGCTTACGCGAAAGAGTTCATCCCGCTCTCGAACCCGTTTGGCCGCGACGACGACAATTATCGCCAAGGCTGGACCGCGTTCTACTGGGCGTGGTGGATCAGCTGGTCTCCCTTTGTCGGCATGTTCATCGCGCGGATTTCGCGCGGGCGGACCGTGCGCCAGTTCCTGATTGCGGTGCTGATCGTGCCCTCGGTGATCTCGGTTCTGTGGATGACCGCGCTTGGCGGCACCGCCATTACCCTGACCCAAGGCGGCTTTAGCGGCATCACCGATGCGGCGCTTGAGCTGAAACTGTTCCAGATGCTGTCGCAACTGCCTTGGACCACCATCACCAGTCTGCTGGGGATCTGCCTAGTGCTGATGTTCTTCATCACCTCATCCGATTCGGGCTCGCTGGTGATCGACACCATCGCGGCGGGGGGCAAGGTCAACTCACCCGTGCCGCAGCGCGTGTTCTGGTGCGCGTTCGAGGGTCTGGTCGCGATTGCGCTGTTGCTGGGCGGCGGGCTGGCCGCGCTTCAGGCGATGGCCGTGTCCACCGGCTTGCCCTTTACCATCGTGCTTTTGGGCGCGGTCTGGGCCATCATCAAGGGCCTGATGGGTGAGTGGCGCGAACTGCGCTAGGATCAGCCGATCGCAAAGACCGGGCGGGGGATTTCCCCGCCCGTTCTTGTTTTTATCTCCGCTTGCTGTCAAAACGGATGAGATACAGCCAAAGGGACAAGCATGAGCGACTTTGCCGACAGCGAACAGCGTCTGAAAAGCGCGCTGGAACGGATCGACTATTTCATCAGCCGCGCCAAGACGCCCGGGCCCGATCATGGCTTACAGTCCCGGCTGGATGCCGCATTGGCTGAGAACAAGGCCCTGTGGCGTGAGAATGAGGCGCTGAACGACCGCCTGCGCCAGTCGGATGAGGGCGGTTTGCGGGCGGAACTGGACGCGCTTAAAGCCACCCGCGCGGCTGAGATCGCGGCATTGGATGAGATCATGTCGGGTCTGGAACGGCTGATGGCGACCGCGCCGCGCGCCTCGGACGCGCCTTATGCGGGCGATGTGAGGCCCGATAGCGGCGATGTGGTGGCCTTTTCGGGTCAAAAGGGAAAGGGTTGAGCCATGGCTGACGTGAGTTTCCGCATCGGTCACAAGGATTACACGCTTCACGCGCAGGACGGTGAGGAAAAGCTGTTGATGCGCGCCGCCGAGATGCTGGATGCTGAAGCGCAATCGCTGATCTCACAGGCGGGCCGGATGCCCGAGGCGCGGCTGTTGCTGGTCGCGGGGCTGATGCTGGCCGACCGCATGTCGAGCCTTGAGGACCGGCTGGACGCCGCCGAGCGTGAGCTGACCCGGCTGCGCGCGCAGCCCGGCCCGGTCGCCTCAGACCTGAAGGACAAGATGGCCGAACTGGCAGGCCGCGCCGAGGCTTTGGCCGAGCGCGCCGAACAGGCGCTTGACCGCTAGGGCTATTCGGCGGCCTTGATATCGCTTTCAGAGCCGGGCTTCATGCGGAAACCGCGCTCCATCTGGTCGAAAGGCGCAATCGGGTAATCGCCGGAGAAACAGGCATCGCAATATTGCGGGCAGGCCTTGTTGCGCCCGCCAGCCTCACCCGCCGCGCGATACAGCCCCTCAAGTGAGACGAAAGACAGCGAATCAACGCCGATCCAGTCGCGCATCTGTTCGGGCGTCATATTGGCGGCCAGCAGCTTGTCACGGTCGGGCGTGTCCACACCGTAGAAACAGGGCCAAGCGGTGGGCGGGCTGGCGATGCGGAAATGGACCTCTTTCGCGCCCGCATCTAGGATCATGTCCTTGATCTTGCGGCTGGTCGTGCCGCGCACGACCGAATCATCGACCAGAACCACCCGCTTGCCCGCGATCAGCGCGCGGTTCACGTTCAGCTTCAGCCGCACGCCCATGTTACGGATCTGTTCGGTCGGCTCAATGAAGGTGCGGCCCATATATTGGTTGCGGATGATCCCCATGCCGTAGGGGATGCCCGATTCCTGCGCATAGCCAATCGCCGCCGGTGTGCCGCTATCGGGGACGGGGCAGACCAGATCCGCATCCACGGGCGCCTCGCGCGCAAGTTCCACGCCGATCTGACTGCGGGTTTCATAGACCGAGCGCCCGCCGATGATCGAATCGGGGCGCGAGAAATAGACATGCTCAAAGATGCAGAACCGCGGCGAGGTGGGGATGAAGGGGCGAGAGCTGACCACCTGACCCTTGGAGATCACGACCATTTCGCCCGGCTCGATCTCACGCACGAATTCGGCGCCGATAATGTCCAGACCGCAGGTTTCCGAGGACAGCGCGAAGCCGTCCTCACCCACGCGGCCCAGAACAAGCGGGCGGACGCCCAAGGGGTCGCGCACGCCGATCAGCTTGGTGCGGGTCATGGCGATGACGCTGAACGCGCCTTCGACCCGGCGTAGCGCGTCCTTCATCCGTTCGGGGATATTGCGTTGGATCGACCGCGCCATCAGGTGAATGATACATTCGCTATCCGATGAGGACTGAAAGATCGAGCCGCGTTCGATCAGCTCACGGCGCAGGGCGGCGGCATTGGTGATATTGCCGTTATGGGCAATCGCACAGCCGCCCATCGCGAATTCGCCAAAGAACGGTTGCACGTCGCGAATCGCGGTGTTGGCCTTGGGGCCCGCCGTCGAATAGCGCACATGGCCGATGGCCAACGGCCCCGGCAGCGTCTCCATCAGCGATTGCTTGGTGAAATTGTCGCGCACATAGCCAAAGCGATGGGCGGAATTGAACCCTTGCACCCCGTCATGGGCGATGATGCCGCCCGCCTCTTGGCCGCGATGTTGCAATGCGTGCAGGCCAAGCGCCACGAAATTGGCCGCATCGGCCACGCCGATCACGCCGAAAACGCCACATTCCTCGCGCAGCTTGTCGTCGTCGAACGGATGGGAAGGGAATTGCCGCATGAAACTCGGGTCCGCTGATAAGGGGGCTTGGCCCTAGATAGGTCGCGCCGCCCGAAAAGTCACGCCCCGCCAATGGGCGGCAGGGCGCTTTTCGTCATTTTACTGTTACGCGAGGGGGGATCAGGTGGGCGTCGCCGGGGCGGGCGGCGTGGTCGCAGGCGCGGGGGCCGAGACATAGCAGCCCGAGACAAGCTGATTATAGCGCTGCGTGATCCAGTCGGGCGCATCGGTCGGGATTTCGTTGTCCAGCTGACCGCGCAGGCGCTCAAACACCGAGGCCGAGCGCGACTGATCCACCATCGGGAAGGACGACGACGCCATCACCCGGTCATAAACGATGAAGGCGATCACGACCAGCAGGATGCCCCGCGCCGCGCCGTAAATAAAGCCCATGCCCTGATCGACCCCGCCAAGCGCCGAGCGCTGCACCACCGACGAAAACAGCGGCGTCAGGATCGAGAACACGACAAGCGCAAGCGCAAACACCACCACAAAGCCCGCAATCGTGGCCAGTTCGCAGCTATCGGCCAGAAAAGAGTTCAGCCCCGGCACCTGTGCCAGCAGCGGGCGCACCGCCGCCGCGAACAGAAAGGCCAGAACAGCCGCCCCGATCCAGCCCAGAATGCCAAGCGATTCGCGCACGAACCCCCGCGCATAGGCCAGAATCGCCGACAGAATGATGATTGCGGCCACGATGCCGTCGATCAAGGTAAACCCGTCCATGAACCACCCAGTTCAGCGGCCTTTGCCGCGTTTTCCCTACGTTTAGCCCGCGCCGAAGATCTCGCCGACAAAGCCCGTCAGATCAGGAATCCGGTCAAGCCGCATCCCGCCAAGACCGTCCAAGTTTTGCGCGGACGGCATTATTGCGTGTGAAAAACCAAGTTTTTGCGCTTCTTTCAACCTGTTTTCTGCCTGAGCCACCGGGCGCAGCGCCGCCGACAGGCTGATTTCGCCGAAAACCACGCAATCGGCGGGCAGGGCGTGATCTTCGCGCGCGCTGAGCAGAGCGGCGGCAATGGCCAGATCGGCGGCGGGTTCGGCGACCCGCATGCCGCCCGCGACGTTCAGAAACACGTCGAGACCTGCAAAGGGGATGCCGCAACGCGCCTCAAGCACGGCGAGGATGGTCGAGACCCGCCCGCTGTCCAGACCGACCACCGTGCGGCGCGGGCTGGCAAGGGTCGAGGGGGCGACAAGCGCCTGAATCTCGGTCAGCACCGGGCGCGTGCCTTCGATACCTGCAAAAACGGCGCTTCCGGGCGATGGCTCGCCACGTTCGGACAGGAACAGGGCCGAGGGGTTCGCGACCTCGGCCAGACCGCCACCGGTCATCTCGAACACGCCGATCTCGGCTGCGGGGCCAAAGCGGTTCTTGACGCTGCGCAGGATGCGGAACTGGTGGCCGCGCTCGCCCTCGAAATAAAGCACCGTATCGACCATGTGCTCGACCACGCGGGGGCCTGCGATCTGGCCGTCCTTGGTCACATGGCCCACGATGATCACAGCGGTGCCGCTGCGTTTGGCGAAGGTCACCAGCTCATGCGCCGAGGCGCGGACCTGCCCGACCGAGCCGGGCGCGGCCTCGATCTGGTCGGACCACAGCGTCTGGATCGAATCGATCACCGCCAGATCGGGCTTTTCGGCGTCAAGCGTGGTCAGAATATCGCGCAGCCCGGTCTCCGCGCCCAGCCGCACCGGCGCATCGCCAAGCCCCAGCCGCTGCGCCCGCATGCGGATTTGCGCCGAGGCCTCTTCGCCGGAAATATAGATGGTGGACAATCCCTTGCGGGCAAAAGCTGAGGCGGCTTGGAGTAGCAGCGTGGATTTCCCGATCCCCGGATCACCGCCAACCAGAATCGCCGATCCCGCGACCAGACCGCCGCCCAGAACGCGGTCGAACTCATCCATGCCCGACAAAGCGCGTTCGGGCGGGGCCTCTTGCGCCGACAGCGCGGACAGCGCCACCTTGCGCCCCTTGGCTGCGCCAAGCGCGCGACCGGGGCCTTGGGACAGTGGCGCTTCCTCGACGATGCTGTTCCATTCGCCGCAGGCGTCGCAGCGCCCGGCCCATTTGCGATGAGCGGCGCCGCAGGCGGTGCAGGTGAAGGCGGTCACGGGTTTGGCCATAAGCCCCTGTCGCACGACCCGTCCGCCTGTGCAATATCATGCGCCATCGCGGGGCGATCACGCGCTTGTCGGGTTGATCTTTGAGCCGCTCGGGGGCAGGGTCTGGCCCGCATCACGAAAGACGCTTCATGCCCAATCCGCGCCCGTTTTCCCGTTTCGAGTTCCTCATCGCCTGGCGCTATCTGCGCGCCCGCAAGGCCGAGGGCGGGGTCTCAACCATGACCTGGATCAGCCTGATCGGCATCGCGCTTGGCGTCGCCGCGCTGATTGCGACACTGGCGGTGCGGTCGGGCTTTCGGGCGGATTTCGTCGATACGATTCTGGGCGCGAATGCCCATAGCAGCGTCTATATGTCGGCCAGCCAGTTCACCAATCCGCTGACGAATGAGGTCTATATTCAGCCCGGGCGGTTCGACAATTATGACGAACTGACCGCGGAACTGGCCGCGATTCCGGGCGTCACGCGGGCGGCGGCGGTGGTCAAGGGGCAGGTCATGGTGGCCTCGGGGTCGCAATCGGGCGGTGCGCAGGTCTTTGGCATCACCCGCGAGGGGTTGGAGAGCCTGCCGCGCATCGTGGACCCCGCGACCGGGCAGGGCGATCTGGCCCGTTACGATGAGGGCATCGCCATCGGGCGCGGCATCGCGCGCGAACTGGGCGTGGGCGTCGGCGACCGCATCCGGCTGATCTCACCCGAGGGCGCGCAGACCGCCTTCGGCACCACCCCGCGCATCAATGCCTATGAGGTCGTCTATATCTTTTCGGCGGGTCGTTACGACATTGATAACACACGCATTTATATGCCGCTGGCTGAGGCGCAAAGCTATTTCAACCGCGATGGCGTGGTGGATGAGATCGAGGTGATGGTCTCGGACCCCGAACGCGTCGATCAGTGGAGCGCGCAGATCCTCGCCCTGACCGGCAGCGACACTTATATCTGGACCTGGCGCGATTCGTCCTCGGCCTTTCTGACGGCGCTGACGATGGAGGATAACGTGATGTTCGTGATCCTGTCGGTTCTGGTTCTGGTGGCCTCGATGAATATTACCTCGGGTCTGGTGATGCTGGTCAAGAACAAGGGCCGCGACATTGGCATCCTGCGCACGATGGGGCTGACGCAGGGCTCGGTCCTGCGGGTGTTTTTCCTGTGCGGGGCGTTTACCGGGGTGATCGGCACGGCCTTGGGCGTCATTGTGGGCGTGACATTCGCGCTGAACGTGAACCATGTGTTAAGCTTTGTGAACATGATCAGCGGGGGCAATGCCTGGGATCCGTCGGTGAGGGGCCTTTATGATCTGAATGCGCAGCTGCGGTTTTACGACATTGCCCGCGCGGTCGGGCTGTCGCTGATCCTCAGCTTTATCGTCACCATTTTCCCCGCCCGCCGTGCCGCGCGGATGAACCCGGTCGAGGCGCTGCGTTATGAATGATGTGAGTGAAACCCTGCGTCTTGAGGGCATTTCCAAATCCTATCACGCCGGCACCCCCGCCGCGATTGAGGTGCTGCGCGGCCTTGATCTGTCCTTGCGGGCGGGTGAGGTGGTGGGCCTGATCGCGCCCTCGGGGGCGGGGAAATCGACGCTGCTGCATATTGCGGGTCTGCTGGATACCGCCGATTCGGGGCGGGTCATTCTGGCCGGGCGTGATCTGAGCGGGCAGGGCGACCGCGCCCGGACCGAGGCGCGGCGCCGTGAGCTGGGCTTTGTCTATCAGTTCCACCATCTCTTGCCCGAGTTCAGCGCGGCTGAGAATATCATCCTGCCGCAACTGGCCAATGCCGTGCCGGAACGTGAGGCCCGCGCGCGGGCGGCCGAACTGCTGGAACGGGTGGGCCTTGCCGCCCGCGCCGGCCACCGCCCCGCCGAAATGTCCGGGGGGGAGCAACAACGCGTCGCGTTCTGCCGCGCTTTGGCCAACCGGCCAAGCGTGCTTCTGGCCGATGAGCCGACCGGCAATCTGGACCCCGAGACCTCGGATCTGGTGTTTTCGGTGCTGATGGATCTGGTCCGCAGCACCGGGCTCAGCGCCCTGATCGCCACGCATAACCACGCGCTTGCGGCGCGGATGGATCGGGTTGTGCGGCTGGAGGCGGGGCGGCTGGTCGCGGCCTAATCGCGGTTTTTCAGCAGATCACCCAGACCGGCGAAGGGCTTGCGGGTCTCCTCCGGGGCCTCTTCCTCCACGGCTTCGGGGAGTTCCGCATCTTCACGCCGCGGATAGGGCGGCAGCGCAAGGGCAAGCGCCTCAAGCGCGACCGCGCCGATGTCGATGAACTGGCCAAGCGGTTCGGTGTTCTCATCGCCCATCTCGACCTCTTCGGCCTCAGGTGTGGAGAGTTCAGGCGTGAACAGCAGCCGCACCTCTTCGTCGATCCGGGTCGTCACCGGGTCCAGAGTGACGACGCAATCCTGCACCACCCGCGCCCGCAAGCGCCCGGTCAACAGCCAGTCCTGCCGACCCGTGGCGCGGACGGCGCCCTGAAACTCGAAATTGTCTATCCCGCGAATGTCCAGATAGTCGGCCACCGCCTTGCGCATCGCGGCATCGGTGCTCAGCACGAATTCGTTATCGCGTCCGGTCGCCAGATGCGCGACACGCAATCTTTGCGCGATGGGGGGCTGTTGGGTCATATCCGTGCTTTCCGGTTAAACTTGAGGCGCGGGGGCGAGTTTGCTAATCCTTGCGGGCGGCGTCAACCGGCGGCCGCGAAACGGATGGAAAGATGATAACCGCATGACCCCGATCCGCGCCCTGATCGCCGCCGCCCTGCTATTCGTAACCGCCTGCACGCCGGTTTATCGCCATCACGGCTATGTGCCGCCCGAAGCCGATCTGGCCTCGGTCGTGGTGGGCCAAACCCATCAGGCTGATCTTGACAGCCTGATCGGGCGGCCCGGCTCGCAGGGGCTGCTGGCGGGCTCGGCCTGGTATTATGTGGGCTCGCGTTGGGAACATTACGGCCCGCGCCCGCCGCGTGAGGTCAGCCGTCAGGTCGTCGCAATCAGCTTTGCGCCGAACGGCACTGTGTCTAATATCGAGCGGTTCGGGCTGGAGCGGGGCCGGGTGGTCGTGCTGTCGCGCCGGGTGACCGATTCGGGCGTGGTCAATATCAGCCTGATCCGGCAGTTGATGGGCAATCTGGGCAATGTCACCGCCGATCAACTGGTGAACTGAGCGGGCCAAGACCAAGCGTTTCAAATCAATGATCAATCGCGCAAGCTCATATCGGGCCTTGCCTTGGTCCGCCTGTCGGGGGCAACGTCGCGTGAGTTACGACCGGAGGCCGGCATGAGTGAGAACAGCGAATATCCCCAACCGCGCCGCGAGACTGAGCGTGAGGATACAGCGCTCAAGGTATCGCGCCGCCCGGTGCCGCTGGCCACGATCCTGACCGTGTTTGCGGTGGCGATTGCCTTGGCTGCGGCCTGGAAGATGTCCTTTGTTCTGCTGATGGGCTTTGCCGCGATTTTGATGGCGGTGGCGCTTTACAATGCCTCGGCGATGATTGCGCGGCATTTGCCGATCCCGCGTCTGCTGGCGCTTGCGCTGTTACTCCTGACCTTGGCGGGGGCGGTCACTTGGCTGGCCATGGCGACCGGGCCGCGCGTCGGGCAGGAATTCGCGCAGCTGATCCGCTCCATCCCCGAGGCTGCGGCCAAGGTGCAGGACTGGTTCGACGACACGACACTGGGCGAGCTGGTGGATGAAGATCTGGGGACGCTGATCCTCGATGGTGGCGGCTCATCCGGTTCGTCTTCCGACAGCGCGTCCTCATCCTCATCCTCATCCTCATCCAACGGCAGTTCCAACCGGGGCGTCGATGCCGCCCGCGCGGCGGCTGAGCGGATGCCGGACATGCTGGGCGCGCTAAGCTGGACGGTCAATGCAATCATCAACGGCATCCTGAACCTTGTCGTCGTTCTGGCCATCGCGATCTTTCTGGCCATTGATCCGCGCCCCTATGTGCAGGGTTTCCTGCATCTGGTCCCGCAGCGCCACCGCCCCCGCGCGGGCGAGGTTCTGGAGGAAATCGGCACGAAAACATGGCTTTGGCTGGCCGGTCAGGTGATCGACATGATCATCGTGGGCACGCTGATCGGCCTGGGGCTGTGGATGCTGGGGATTCCGCTGGCGCTTGTTCTGGGGGTGATTGCGGCGGCCACGAATATCGTGCCCTTTGTCGGTCCCATCGTCTCCGCCATTCCGGGGATTCTCTTTGCGCTGACCCAAGGGCCGCAAGACGCGATGTATGCCGCAATCCTGTATCTGGTCGTGCAGCAATTCGATGGCAATGTGCTGACCCCGCTGATCCAGAAACACACCGCGCGGCTGCCGCCGGTGCTGACGGTTCTGGGCGTTGTGGCTTTTGGCGTGCTGTTCGGCCTGCCCGGCATTCTGGTCGCCACGCCGCTGATGCTTGTAGTGCTGATCTGCGTGAAGCGCTTCTATGTCGAGGATCTGCTGGGCGACGATCTGGACGATACCGATGAGCAGCGCAAGGGTGAGGACGCGCCCCGAGAGGTCAGCCCCAAGGAGGAAGGCCGCAAGATGGCCTGAGCCTCAGGGCATGGGCTTATTCGGCGGGCACAAAGCGCAGCGCGACCCCGTTGATGCAGTAACGCAGGCCCGTGGGCGGCGGCCCGTCGGGAAAGACATGGCCCAGATGCGCGTCGCATTTGTGGCAGCGGACCTCGGTGCGGATCATGCCGTGGCTGGCATCGTGATGTTCGTCAATCGCACCACCGGGGCGTGAGAAACTGGGCCAGCCGCAATGGCTCTCGAACTTGGCATCCTGCTCAAACAGCGGCGCATCGCAGCAGACGCAGGCAAAATAGCCCTGATCCTTGGGAAAGCCCGGATGTGAGAAGGGCCGCTCAGTCCCGGCCTGACGGGTGACAAAAAACGCCTCATCGCCCAGTTGCGCGCGCCATTCGGCCTCGGTTTTGACAATTTTGTCGGTCATCGGATCTTTCCTTGTTGCGCCCGTGTTACAAGATAAGGTTAGCGTCGGTCGCGACAAGAGCCTGTGGCCGCTGAAAGGGTGCATCATGCCGGTTCCGTTGCTGGAAAAGGGGCGGTTTCTGGTCCGTTTGGCCGAAACGCCCGATGATATCCGCGCGGCGCAGCGGTTGCGTTGGCTGGGCTTCATGGGCAAGCGCGGGGCTGAGGGCGGGCCGGATGCGATTGATGCCGACGATCTGGACGCCGAATGCGCGCATGTTCTGGTTGAGGACCGACAGTCGGATCAGCTGATCGCAACATTTCGGTTCCGCATGTTTGAGGCCGGCACCGATCTGGCGCGGTCTTATTCCGCGCGCTACTACCGGCTGTCGATCCCTGCGGGCTTTACCGGCCCGATGGTTGAGATGGGGCGGTTTTGCCTTCATCCGGCGGCGCATGACCCCGATATCGTGCGGGTCGCCTGGGGCGCGATGACCCGCTTTGTCGATGATAACAACGTGGCGCTGCTCTTTGGCTGTTCGTCCTTTACCGGCACCGATACGGCCAGCCATGAGGACGCTTTTGCGATGCTCAAGGAACGCTATCTGGCGCCGCGCCAGTGGTTGCCGCGGATCAAGGCGCCCAAGGTGTTCCGCTTTGCCCGCGCGCTGCGGCTGCGCAAGCCCGATCCGCGCCGCGCCATGGCCACGATGCCGCCGCTGCTGCGGTCCTATCTGGCGATGGGCGGATGGGTCAGCGACCATGCGGTGGTGGATGAGGAACTTGGCACGCTCCACGTCTTTACCGGGCTTGAAATCGCGGCCATTCCGCCCGCCCGCAAGCGGCTGTTGCGCGCGGTTGCGGGGTAGCCGTTTGGCCGGGGCCGCGCTAGGCTGGTGCGATCAGCAAGGGGGCATGGCATGGGCTATCTGAAAAACGGCGAATGGGTCGATGAATGGTATGACATGGACGAAACCGATGGCGCCTTCGTCCGCGACACCTCGCGCTTTCGCAACTGGGTGACGGCGGATGGCGCGGCTGGCCCCTCGGGTGAGGGGGGCTTCCAGGCCGAAAGCGGGCGCTATCATCTTTATGTGTCCTATGCGTGCCCATGGGCGCATCGCACGCTGATCTTTCGCGCGCTGAAGGATCTGTCGGATCATATCGGGGTTTCGGTGGTGCATCCCGATATGCTGGACGATGGCTGGACATTTGCGACCGATTTTCCGGGCGCGACCGGGGACGGGCTGTTCGGATCAAGCTTCATGCGTGAGATCTATACCCGCGACACGCACGACATTTCAGGCCGCGTCACCGTGCCGGTTCTGTGGGACAAGGCGCAAGGCCGGATCGTCTCCAATGAAAGCGCCGAGATCATCCGCATGTTCAACAGCGCCTTTGACAGCGTGACCGGCAATAGCGCGGATTACTGGCCCAAGGATCTGCGCAGTGAGATCGAGGCGGTGAATGACCGCATCTATGACGGGTTCAACAATGGCGTTTACCGCGCGGGCTTTGCCACCTCGCAGGACGCCTATGATGAGGGCGCGCGGGCGGTGTTTGAGACGCTCGACTGGCTGGAGGACCGGCTGTCATCCTTACGCTATCTCTGCGGGGATCGGCTGACAGAGGCCGATTGGCGGACCTTTACCACCGCTTTGCGCTTTGATCCGGTCTATCACACGCATTTCAAATGCAACCGCGCGTGGTTGCGCGAATATCCGGCGCTTTGGGGTTGGACGCGCGAACTCTATCAGATGCCGGGCGTCGCTGAGACCTGCCATTTCGATCATATCGTGCGGCATTATTACTATAGCCACGACACGATCAATCCCAACCGCATCATCCCGATCAACCCGGTGATCGACTGGGATGCACCCCACGGGCGCGGCTGAGACATGAAAAAGCGGCGCGGGATAGCCTCGCGCCGCCTTCTTTGCGATGGTTCGGGATCAGAACCCGAAATGGATATTGCGCACCACGCCCAGACCGACCGAGGACTGGACACGTTCCTGAACAATCGGGCTGTCGCCCGCATCACCGATCAGCCGCGAGATCTTCGCCGTGCCCAGCAGCGCCCAGTTGGGGTTCATGTCGTAACGCGCGGTCAGGCTGACGCCCGCGCTGTTGAACCCGGCGCCGGGGTCATGTTCCGAAAAACGCGACCGCGCCGCCTCATCGGCTGAGACGCCGAAATATGTCCGGTTAAAGCTGGCATTGCCGTAATCAGCCTCAATCCCGGCCCAAAGGGTCAGCTCGGGCGTGGCCTCCATCCGGTAGCGCAGCCCGGTTTCGCCGCTGATCCCGCTATGGCCGCCCAGACCCTGCCGCGCGGTGGCATAGGCGGTCACATCGCCCAAAGTGTAGCTGACCCGCCCGCCGACCTCGAATGCTCGGCTGATATTGTCCAGACCTTCCAGATCGGTGTGATCCGACGGCTTGCGCGGGCCAACATAGCCAAGGCTGGGGGCGATGGAAAAGCCCTGCGCGCGGGCCTCATCATTGCGGATCGTGATCCAGGGCGAGGCGCTCATCCGGTCAGAGCCGGGATAGCGCGGCTCATGCTTGACGCCGATGCCAATGCCGATCGTGCCGCTTGGCATCAGCCCAAAAGCATCCTGCGCAGAGGCGGGCAGGGCGGCGGGCAAGGCGGTCAGCGCGATCAGCGCGATGGCATATTTCATGGCATGGTCCTTGAACATCTTGGGGTTCCAAATGGATTTGGGCGGCTGACGCGCGCTTTGCCTGACTGTGCGGCGATTTGGCCGCCCCGGCAAGCCGCCCCCCCGCGCCTTGCGCATCTTTTCGGCGATGCGCGGCATCCGCGCCACGGCTCGCACCGTCATTCTTTAAGAAGCGCGATATCGCCGGGCGTGCCGATGGCGCGGGTCTGGGCGTCTTTCTGGATGCGCTTGATCATGCCCGACAGCGCCTTGCCCGCGCCGATCTCCCAATATTCAGTGACGCCCGCACCAGCCAGAAACTCCACCGATTCGCGCCACCGGACCGATCCGGTGACCTGTTCGACCAACAGGCGGCGGATGGCGCCCGGCTCAATCACGGGTTCGGCGCGGACATTGGCGATCAGCGGCACGGCGGGCGGCTGAATATCGACACCTGCCAGGGCATCGGCCATCGCGCCCGCCGCAGGCTGCATCAGCGCGCAGTGAAACGGCGCCGAGACCGGCAGCATCAGCGCCCGTTTCGCGCCCCGTTCGCGCGCCAGACCGGCGGCGCGTTCGACCGCTGCCGCATGGCCCGAAATCACCACCTGCGCGGGGTCGTTGTCATTGGCGGCCTGACAGACCTCATCGCCTGCCGCCTCACGGGCAATCTCGGCCACGGCGTCGAAATCAAGGCCCAGAATCGCGGCCATCGCGCCCTGGCCGACCGGAACCGCCTCTTGCATGGCCTGACCGCGCAGGCGCAGCAGCCGTGCGGTATCGGCCAATGACAGCGCCCCCGCCGCGCAAAGCGCCGAATATTCGCCAAGCGAGTGACCGGCCACGAAGCTGGCCTCAGCGATGTTGATGCCTTCGCTTTCCATCGCCCGGAACGCCGCCATCGAGGTGGCCATCAGCGCGGGCTGCGCATTGCGGGTCAGGGTCAGCTCATCGGCATGGCCGTCCCAAATCAGCGCGGAGAGCTTTTCGCCAAGCGCCTCATCGACCTCGTTGAACACGTCGTGGGCTGCCGGGTAGGCATCGGCCAGCTCGCGCCCCATGCCAATCGTCTGCGCCCCTTGCCCCGGAAAAACGAATGCCCGCATCACGGTCCCCTCGATCTGAATTGCCCATAAGGGATAGCGCGGGGCCGGGTGCAAGTGAAGGGGGCGCAAAAGAAAAGGGGCCGCAAAGGCCCCCTTTCGCAGTCCTGCAAGCCGGGCTTAGCCGACCAGTTCCAGACCCGAGAAGAAGAACGCGATCTCACGCTCGGCCGAGGCGGCGCTGTCCGAGCCATGGACCGAGTTTTCGCCCTTCGACAGCGCGAATTCCTTGCGGATGGTGCCCTCTGCGGCCTCTGCCGGATCGGTCGCGCCCATCACTTCGCGGTTCTTGGCAATGGCGCCTTCGCCTTCCAGAACCTGCACGACAACGGGTTCGGAGACCATGAACTCCACCAACTCGCCATAGAAGGGGCGTTCCGAATGTTCGGCATAAAAGGCGCCGGCTTGCGCTTCGGACAGCTGGATGCGTTTGGAGGCCACGACGCGCAGGCCGGCATCCTCGAATTTGGCTACGATCTTGCCGGTCAGGTTGCGCTTGGTCGCGTCGGGTTTGATGATGGAAAGCGTGCGTTCGGTCGCCATGATATATCCTTTCGATGTCGCGTCAGCCGCGATTGCCGCGCCCCGTTAACACTTTGCCTGAAGGATGGAAAGCAACAAGCGCGGGGCTGCGCCCGTCACCGTCCCTCGGGCAGCGCGTCCTGCAACAGCGCCTCATGGCCTTCGTCCTGCATGAAGCGCCGCATCAGGTCGAAATCGGCAAGGCTCTCGGCAAGGCCCGCATCGTTCTGGCGGTGAAAGCGGCTGCTGAGCGCCTCAGGCACCGCATCCGATCCGACAAAGCGGAGCATCCGGGCCAGATGCTCAGGACTGCCCAGATCGCGATAATCGACCGACATCACCTGCCCGGGCTGCGCCCTCTCCAGCCGCAAGGCCAGCTTGCGCAGCGCCTTGTCGGCATTGAACACGCGCCGAAACCGCGCCGGATCGAAGCGGATCACCGCATTATCCAGCCGGTGCGTCGCCGCCTCATGCGAGACAAAGCGCCCGGTTTCCGCGGCGCGCTGCATCGAGATATAGCGCCGGATCGGGTTGCGGGTCAGAAACAGCTTTTTCCAGCCGCTGTCTTGCAGCAAAAGCGCGTTGAGCGGCGCGGCCACCAGCCTTGTGCTGAACTCCTTGAAGCCGAAAACCGGCGTCCCGGCCACGCGCACCAGCCGGTCCAGAAACGCGCCCGGATCGGCATCGCGCCGCGCCATGTCACCTGTCGCATAACCGCTGCGCGCCTGCCATTCGTCCGACAGCTCAATCCGGCGGGCCTTGAACAGCTCACCAAGGCAGGTCACGTCACCTGCCGAATCAAGCAAGGACGCCAGATGATAAGAGCCGCTGCGCGGTTCGGTGACGATGAGAAACCGGGTTTTCGTGATCTGCCGATCAGGTTCCGACATGACGCTCTGGCCCGACCCCGTGAATGATGGCCCGCTATAGCGACGATGGACCATTGACGCAACAAGGCGGCTATGCGACCCCATCGCCCATGCTGCGCATTGACGATCTGAACTATTCCATTGCCGGGCGCCCTTTGTTTGAAGGCGCCTCGGCGGTTATTCCACAAGGCCATAAGGTCGGGCTTGTCGGCCCCAATGGCGCGGGAAAGACGACGCTGTTCCGGCTGATCCGCGGTGAGGCGCAGCCGGACGCGGGCAGCATCACCTATCCGGCCCGCGCCCGTATCGGCGGCGTCGCGCAAGAGGCGCCGGGCACCGATCGCAGCGTTCTGGACACGGTGCTTGACGCGGATGTCGAACGCGCCGCGCTGATGGCGCGGGCCGAGATTGAGACCGACCCCCACCAGATCGCCGAGATCCAGACCCGGCTTGCCGATATGGATGCCTGGTCGGCCGAGGCGCGGGCGGCAACCATCCTCAAGGGGCTTGGCTTTTCCGATGCCGATCAGGCGCGGCCCTCGGGCGATTTCTCGGGCGGCTGGCGGATGCGGGTGGCGCTTGCCGGTGTGCTGTTCGCGCAGCCCGACCTGCTGCTGCTGGATGAGCCGACGAACTATCTGGACCTTGAGGGCGCGCTGTGGCTGGAAACCTATCTGGCGCGTTACCCGCATACGGTCATTGTCATCAGCCATGATCGCGGGCTTTTGAACCGCGCGGTCGGCCATATCCTGCATCTCGAAAACCGCGCGCTGACGCTTTATACCGGCGGCTATGACGATTTCGCGCGGCTGCGCGCGGAAAAGCGCGCCCTGCAAGCCGCCGAGGCCAAGAAACAGGACGCCCGCCGCGCCCATCTGCAAAGCTTCGTGGACCGTTTTCGGGCCAAGGCCAGCAAGGCGAAACAGGCGCAGGCCCGCGTCAAGATGCTGGCCAAGATGGAGCCGATCACCGCGCCCGAAGAGGCCAAATTCCATCGCTTCACCTTCCCCGAGCCGGAACAGCTTTCCCCGCCCATCATCTCGCTTGACGGTGTGTCGGTGGGTTACGGCGCGCGCGCGGTGCTGCACCGGCTGAACCTGCGCATAGATCAGGACGACCGCATCGCGCTTCTGGGCCGCAACGGGCAGGGGAAATCGACGCTCTCGAAACTGCTGGCGGGCAGGCTTCAGCCGATGGAGGGGCAGTTGGTGCGGTCCGGCAAGCTGCGCATCGGTTATTTCGCGCAGCATCAGGTGGATGAGCTTGTGCTGGACGAGACCCCGCTTGACCATGTGCGGCATCTTCGTCCGGATGAGGCCCACGCGCGGCTGCGGGCGCGTCTGGCGGGGTTCGGGCTGATGGAGGCGCAGGCCGAAACCCGCGTGGGTCAGCTTTCGGGCGGGCAGAAGGCGCGGCTGTCGCTGTTGCTGGCCACCATCGACGCGCCGCATCTGCTGATCCTTGACGAGCCGACCAACCATCTGGACATCGAAAGCCGCGAGGCGCTGACCGAGGCGCTGAACGATTATTCGGGCGCGGTGGTTCTGGTCAGCCATGACATGCACCTGCTGGGCCTTGTGGCGGACCGGCTTTGGCTGGTCGATCAGGGCGGGGTCAGCCCGTGGCAGGGCGATCTGGATGATTACCGCCAGATGCTGCTGAGTGCGCCCGAGGACAAACCTGCCCGTCAGGCTGCGCCCGCCCCCAAACGCGCCAGCCGCGACCAGATCCTTGAGCTGCGCGCCGAGGCCCGCCGGGCCGAGGACCGCGTCGAAAAGCTGACCGAGATGCTGGACAAGCTAGCCGTGAAGATGGCCGACCCCGCGCTTTACGATGACCCCGCCGAGGTGGAGAAATGGGGCCGCAAACATGCCGAGGCCAGCGAGGCAATGACCCGCGCCGAGGCGCTTTGGGTCGAGGCGATGGAGCGGCTGGAGACCGCCGAGCGCGGTTAAAAGCGGGCAGGGGGCGCTGCCCCCCGTCCCTGCGGGACGTCCCCCGGGATATTTGCGGACAAAAGACATAAGGGCCTCCACCCGCCTTTGCCGTTGCCCCGCGCCGTCCCAAGGCGTTACATGCGCCCAAACTTGACAGGAGAGCAGGATGTTTGATCTTTCGGGCAAGCGCGCCCTTGTGACCGGCGCTTCGGGCGGGATTGGTGGCGCGGTGGCGCAGGCGCTGTATCAGGCGGGGGCCACGGTTGCGCTCTCGGGCACGCGTGAGGCGCCTCTGAGCGAGCTGGCCGCGTCTTTGGGCGCGCGTGCCCATGTCGTGACCGCCAATCTGGGCGATGCCGAGGCGGTCGAGGCGCTGCCCAAAGCCGCCGGTGAGGCGATGGGCGGGCCGGTCGATATTCTGGTCAACAATGCCGGCATCACGCGCGACAATCTTTTCATGCGCATGTCGGATGAGGAATGGGCGCAGGTGATCGACGTCAACCTGACCTCATCCTTTCGGCTCTGCCGCGCGGTGCTGCGCTCGATGATGAAGGCGCGTTGGGGGCGGATCGTGAATATTACCTCGGTGGTGGGGACGACCGGCAATCCGGGGCAGGGCAATTATGCCGCCGCCAAGGCCGGTCTGGTCGGGATGTCCAAAAGCCTCGCCTATGAGGTGGCAAGCCGTGGCATCACCGTGAACTGCA